>NZ_JAWOUQ010000011.1:0-181088 GCF_033339475.1 Vibrio sp. 2304
AGGAAGTAATTGCAGACCGGATATGGAAAGGACTAGAACGAAAAAAGGCTTACGGATTTCTCCATAAGCCTTAAGGAGTAATGGTGGCCCCTATGTGACTTGAACACATGACCAATCGATTATGAGTCGACTGCTCTAACCACTGAGCTAAGGGGCCTTAATAGGACAACGATTATAGGGGAAGCGTTGCAAGGTGTCTAGATACCAACTAGGGCAATTGCGCTTAGTTTTTATCCACTTAGAACAGTAGATAATAAAAAAGGTGACCTAAAGTCACCTTTTTTGATTTCTAAAAGCTTGTATGCGCTGCGATTATTCGTCTAGGAAGCTGCGCAGAGTCTCTGAGCGGCTTGGGTGACGAAGTTTACGTAGTGCTTTTGCTTCGATCTGACGGATACGCTCACGAGTAACGTCGAACTGCTTACCAACTTCTTCTAGAGTATGGTCAGTGTTCATGTCGATACCAAAACGCATACGAAGTACTTTCGCTTCACGTGGCGTTAGACCTGCAAGCACGTCTTTTGTTGCCACCTTAAGGCTAGTTGCTGTTGCAGAATCTAGCGGAAGCTCTAGCGTTGTATCTTCGATAAAATCACCTAGATGCGAATCTTCGTCGTCACCGATTGGTGTCTCCATTGAGATAGGCTCTTTAGCGATTTTTAGAACTTTACGAATCTTGTCTTCTGGCATTTGCATGCGCTCTGCCAGTTCTTCCGGTAGTGGCTCGCGACCCATCTCTTGCAACATTTGACGAGAGATACGGTTTAGCTTGTTGATCGTTTCGATCATGTGTACCGGGATGCGAATCGTACGTGCTTGGTCCGCGATTGAACGAGTGATTGCCTGACGGATCCACCACGTTGCGTAAGTCGAGAACTTGTAACCACGACGATATTCGAATTTATCTACCGCTTTCATCAGACCGATGTTACCTTCCTGGATGAGATCCAAGAACTGTAGACCACGGTTGGTGTATTTCTTCGCGATAGAAATTACAAGACGCAAGTTTGCTTCAACCATCTCTTTCTTCGCACGGCGAGCTTTTGCTTCACCGATAGACATACGACGGCTGATGTCTTTAATGTTCTGTACGTTTAGAGAAGTCTCTTCTTCAATCATTTTTAGCTTAGCGATTGAACGACGGATTTCTTCTTCGTTACGTTTGATCTTTTCAGCGTATGGCTTGTCTGAAGCAAGAACTTCATCCAGCCAAGCTTCACTTGATTCATTACCAGTGAACAGCGCGATGAATGATTTCTTCGGCATTTTGCCGTATTCAACCACTGACTTCATGATCAGACGCTCTTGTGTACGAACGCGATCCATAGCAGTACGCAGTTCATTCACTAGGTGATCAAACTGTTTAGGCGTTAGACGAAACTCGCGGAATACGTCTAGCATCATTTCATTAGCAACGGTTGCTTTCGGGCTGTTATAGCCGTACTCGTTGATTGCTAATTGAAGATTTTGATAGGTGCTGCGTAGTTGGTTGAATTTCTCTAGCGCTAATTCTGGATCGATACCTACATCTTCTTCAGAATCATCTGAATCGTCATCGCTATCTTCGTCGTCATCAACGTCTTCATCGTCTTCTTCTTCTAACTGAGATTCAGTCAGTTCAGAACCGATGTGTGTTGCCGTTGGTGCAGCGGTGTCGTCAGCATCTGGATCTACAAAACCTGAAATTAGGTCTGTAAGACGTAGTTCTTCAGCTTGAACTTTGTCAAATTGCTCAAGAATGTACGGAATTGTGCCTGGGTATTCAGCAACAGACGATTGAACTTGGTTAATACCTTCTTCAATACGTTTTGCGATGTCGATTTCGCCTTCGCGAGTTAGAAGTTCGACAGTACCCATCTCACGCATGTACATACGTACTGGGTCTGTTGTACGACCAATCTCACTCTCTACGCTAGAAAGTGCAGCGGCTGCAGCTTCGGCTGCATCTTCATCGGTAATATTTGTGTCATCGTTCAGTGCTAAATCATCAGCATCAGGAGCAGTTTCTACTACCTTAATGCCCATGTCGTTGATCATCTGAATGATGTCTTCTACCTGTTCTGAATCTACGATTTCAGCAGGTAGGTGGTCATTTACTTCGGCGTAGGTCAGATAGCCTTGTTCCTTGCCTTTAATAACAAGTGACTTTAGCTGTGACTGCGGATTGTGATCCATAGACGGTATCCAACTTCGTAATCTGGTGAAGGAATCAGTATGCGAAATGCAAACCACTTACTATAACAAATTAAATCGTTGCTGACTAATTAAACAGGGTTACGCTTTTAAATCTAGCATAAGTGCTAGCAGCTCCCTTTTCTCTTCGGCTGATAAACCGACACTTCTTGCTTTGGCCTGCAGGTTTTCAATTTGTTTTTCTACGCACTGGGCAATAATTTTATCCAGTGAGTCTAAAAAGATTTCTTCTTGGTTGTCCTCATCGAGTGGAATGTCCCAACTCGCGAGACGAGACAGAAGGGTCTCATTTTGGCTGTTTCGCCAATGCTCTAATAATTGGCCTGTGTTGATATGGGGATGCGCTTGGCATTTATCAAGTACATCAACAAATAAACTTAGACCAGGAATGGGCAAATCTCTAACGCTGGTTAGATCTGGCACCATACTTACGTATTGTGGGTTTTGAATCAGTAACGCGATCACTTCTCGCATCGGCGTTCGCTTGATTTCTTTATGAGGTTGAGGCCTTTTATCCTCTTTACCTTGTTTTGAAATTAGCTGCTGTAGTTGGCGTTCATCAACCAAACCCAAACGGCGGCCAAGCAATTCTCTCAAGTATAGTCTTAAAGTGCCGCCAGGGACTTTATCAATGAGAGGAACCGCAAGAGTACTCAGTTTTGCCATGCCTTCTTTCGTGCTCATATCGACCTGCTGAGTCAATGAGCTGAACATGAATTCAGACAAGGGCATCGCATTAGACACTTGCTGCTCAAATGCTTGTTTTCCGTTTTGTCGGATATAAGAGTCGGGATCTTCTCCATCCGGCAAAAACATGAATTTTAACTGGCGACCATCCGTTAGGTAAGGCAATGCATTTTCCATGGCACGCCACGCTGCTTCACGGCCTGCGCGGTCACCGTCATAACAACACACGACGGTGCTTGTTTGCCTGAATAACACTTGCAAGTGATCGCCCGTTGTCGAGGTTCCCAATGAGGCAACGGAATAATCTACGCCATATTGAGCAAGCGCGACAACATCCATATAGCCTTCAACCACTAAAATTTGTGGTGGCTCACGGTACGCTTGTAGTACTTCATAAAGGCCATACAACTCTTTACCTTTATGAAATATCGGGGTTTCGGGTGAGTTGAGATATTTTGGTGTCCCATCACCTAATACTCGACCACCAAAGCCTATTACTCGGCCGCGTCTGTCTCGAATAGGAAACATCACTCGACCACGGAATCGGTCGTAGCGGTTGCCTTTATCGTTTTCAATCAACATGCCGCCAGTGACGAGCATGTCTTGGTTTTCTTTATTCTGGCCAAAGTTCTTACGAACTAAATCCCATTCATCAGCCACATAGCCGATGCCAAACTTCTGGACGATTTCACCAGACAGGCCGCGATCTTTTAGATACTCAATCGCCACCTTACTTGCTGGCTGTTTGAGTTGGTTACGATAAAATTGAGCAATGCTGCCCATTAAGTCGTATAGGTTACGTTTTTCACTGCTGCTTGCTTGTGGGCCTGATTGAAACGAACCATTACCGCCGCTACGTTGTTCGCGAGGAACATCTAAACCCAAGTATGAAGCGAGTTCTTCAATGGCTTCGACGAATTCTAGTCGGTCGAACTCCATCAAAAAATCGATGGCATTTCCATGCGCGCCACAACCAAAACAATGGTAGAACTGCTTTTCTTGACTGACACTGAATGAGGGTGTCTTTTCGTTGTGGAAAGGGCAGCATGCGCCGTAGTTTTTGCCTTTTTTCTTAAGTTTCACACGTGCGTCGATGATATCGACAATATCAAGTCGAGCTAGAAGGTCATCGATAAAACTGCGAGGGATGTGTCCAGCCATAAAACCTAACAAAAAAAGAAGATGATGAGTGGAGTGAATGCCTTAAAAGAATGAGCGTATTGCCCATTGATTTCATTCCATCCATCCAGATACAAACAAGCCGTGCGCTCCAAAGGATAGCACGGCTTGCTGCAATTGGGTGGGGTACCTTAAGCCAATTTAGCGCGAACTAAACCGCTTACTTTACCCATATCTGCACGCCCTTGAATTTGCGGTTTCAGAACGCCCATTACTTTGCCCATGTCTTGCATGCCAGCTGCGCCAGATTCAGCAATCGCGTTCTCGATGAGAGCCGCTACTTCTTCGTCTGTCAGTGGTTGAGGCATAAAGTCCTCAAGAACGGTAATTTCTGCTTGTTCCGCATCAGCAAGATCTTGACGACCCGCTGCTTCAAACTGCGCTACAGAGTCGCGACGTTGTTTAACCATCTTGGTCAATACTGCAAGAATGTCGTCATCGTTCAGAGTAATCTGTTCGTCAACTTCACGTTGCTTGATTGCTGATAGGGCTAAACGAATAGTACCAAGGCGCAATTTGTCCTTGGCTTTCATCGCTAATTTTTGCTCTTCTTTGAGTTGATCAATCAGAGCCATAACTAAATTCCTTTTGGAGCTCAGTTATTAGTACAGGCGAACGCGACGAGCGTTTTCGCGAGCTAGCTTCTTAGCGTGACGCTTTTGAGCTGCTGCTTTAGCGCGTTTGCGAACTGTAGTTGGTTTTTCGTAGTGCTCACGACGACGCACTTCAGAAAGGATACCTGCTTTTTCGCAAGAGCGCTTAAAACGACGTAGAGCAACGTCGAACGGTTCGTTTTCACGTACTTTAACTACTGGCATATGCCTTTCACCTCAGGGGTTATTCGTTAACGCTGGTATTCAACAGACCAAATCACAATTGTTAGGTCTCTTACCAGCTTGATCAAAAATGGTGCGGAATTTTAATCCGATCACAACTACTTTGTAAAGCCTTTTGTCGATTATTGTCTGTACAAAATTTGTTTGCAGCACCAAGGCGAGGTAATATGACGCCCAAATTTCCTCTATACAGAAAGCATACTGAGAAAACCATGCGCATTATTGGTATTGAAACCTCTTGTGACGAGACTGGCATCGCAATTTATGACGATGAAAACGGTCTCTTGTCACACAAGCTATACAGCCAAGTAAAACTGCACGCAGATTACGGCGGTGTGGTGCCTGAGTTGGCTTCACGTGACCACGTAAAGAAAACCATTCCTCTTATTAAAGAGGCACTAAAAGAAGCGAACTTAACTTCAAAAGACATCGATGGTGTCGCGTATACCGCGGGGCCTGGTCTTGTTGGGGCGCTATTAGTGGGTGCGACTATCGGTCGCAGTATTGCTTATGCTTGGGGAGTGCCAGCGGTACCTGTTCATCATATGGAAGGTCACCTATTGGCCCCAATGTTGGAAGATAACCCTCCACCGTTCCCGTTTGTGGCGGTATTAGTATCGGGCGGCCACTCTATGATGGTGGAAGTGAGAGGCATCGGTGAGTACAAAATTCTAGGTGAGTCGATTGATGATGCGGCGGGCGAAGCGTTTGATAAAACAGCGAAGCTAATGGGTTTGGATTACCCAGGCGGTCCACTATTATCTAAACTGGCGGAAAAAGGTACACCGGGTCGCTTTAAGTTCCCGCGCCCAATGACGAATGTGCCAGGTTTGGACATGAGTTTCTCTGGTCTAAAAACCTTTACGGCTAACACGATTGCTGCAAACGGTGATGACGAGCAAACCCGCGCGGACATCGCATTGGCATTTGAAGAGGCTGTGTGTGCTACGTTGGCTATTAAATGTAAGCGCGCGCTTGAGCAAACAGGCATGAAACGCATTGTTATTGCTGGTGGTGTGAGTGCTAACCGTCGTTTGCGAGCTGAGTTAGAGAAGTTAGCGAAGAAAGTTGGCGGCGAAGTTTACTACCCACGTACTGAGTTCTGTACAGATAACGGTGCGATGATTGCTTACGCAGGCATGCAGCGCTTGAAGAATGGCGAAGTGGCTGATATGTCAGTAGAGGCTCGTCCACGTTGGCCAATTGATCAACTAACACCTGTCGCTTAATCAAATTTATGCGGTAGGTTTGAAACCGGTTCTGTGTAATAAAGGTCTCTGCTCCTCAGAGGCCTTTATTTTTAATTATTCAATGAACCGCCTCGTTTTACATTCTGACTGATGCGAGCAGTTCGCTATTGTTTCAGTGCTAGGATGACGTGGAAGAATAAGAAATGGATATAACAATGAATAAGTTTGAAATTGAAGGTCAGCAACTTGCTTATCTAGATAAAGGTGAGGGCCCTGTGCTTCTATTTGGTCATAGTTACCTTTGGGATAGCCAAATGTGGGCGCCGCAAGTTGAGGTTTTAAGCCAGTCATTCCGTTGTATTGTGCCAGATCTTTGGGCACATGGTGAATCGGACGCTGCACCTGCATCGACACAGTCATTGGCCGACTATGCACAACATATGTTGGCATTGATGGATCATTTAGATATCGAAGAGTTCTCGATAGTGGGCTTATCTGTTGGCGGCATGTGGGGAGCAGAGCTAACGGCTCAAGCGCCGCAACGTGTTAAGTCACTGGTATTGATGGATACCTTCATTGGCTGGGAGCCAGAAGTTACGTATAAAAAGTATTTTGCAATGCTTGATACCATCAGCCAAGTCCAAGCAGTGCCTGCGCCAATTATTGAAGCCGTTGTGCCGCTGTTCTTTGCCAACAACGTCAATCAGGATAACCCTAAACTTGTCGCTTCATTCAAACGCAGTTTAGAAGAGCTGAACGGTGAGCGTGCGGTGGAAGTAGCTCGCATAGGGCGCATGGTGTTTGGTCGCCGGGATGTGATTGAGGATTCGGAAAAATTTGCTCTGCCGACGTTAATTGCAGTGGGCTGTGAAGATAAACCCCGTCCAGTTTTTGAATCTTATTTAATGAAAGACTGTATCACAGACAGTGAGTTGGTGGAGATTCCCCAAGCTGGACATATCAGTTGTTTAGAGCAACCTGAGTTCGTCAACCAGATGTTGTTGAACTTCCTGAATCGAGTTCATGCATAACCAATACATCCTTCTTTAAACGAAAAACTCGGCATTAAGCCGAGTTTTTTTGTGTCAGTTTTTTCTCGCCGATTTTTGGCTCGTCGCCAGACAAAAGCCGACGAATATTTTGATGATGCTTAAATACGATTAAGCAGCACAGCATAGCAACAGGTAACGTGTATTGCGGTTTAAACATCCAAGTATAAAACGGAGTGACCAAAACCGTGACGAGAGCCGCTAAGGATGAATAGCGGAATAGCGCGGCTACTGACAGCCAAGTTAACATTACCAATCCTGTTAAGTCCAAACCAATCGGAGCGATAGCGCCAAGCGCGGTTGCGACACCTTTTCCGCCTTTAAAGTGGAAAAAGATAGGGTACATGTGGCCAAGACAGGCAGCAATGGCGATGACGCCAAGAATGATAGGGTCGATACCAAGAAAGTATCCGCCCCACACGGGGATAGTGCCTTTGAGCATATCGCACAACAAGACTGAAACAGCGGCTCCTCGTCCGCCAATACGCAATACGTTCGTTGCTCCAGGATTGTTAGATCCCACACTGCGTGGGTCTGGCAGTTTTAAGAGTCGACAGATCAAAACCGCACTGGAAACCGAACCTAATAAATAGGCGGCCATTGTCATTATCAGTGCCAGTGCGTCCATAGAAGTCCTTGATGGATTGGAATTTAATGCTCGGTTCCCGCGTAGTTGCTATCATACCCCGAATTTACATAATGCAGAAATCCTCACTGTGATAGAGCTTGCATTATGTGATTTCTTGTATATAAAGATGCTTTCGCAGTTTATACCTAAGTAACATTGTGATGACCAAAGTAAATGTTACTTAGGTATAGAATACTACGATCAAATTACCCCTCACGGGTATCCGACCTCTGTAATAGAAGGACATAAGATGGCTCTGGATAAAGTTTTTATTGAACAGTTAGAAGTAATCACCACCATTGGCGTGTACGACTGGGAACAACAAATCAAACAAAAGTTGGTTCTAGATATTGAAATGGCACACGATAATAAACCTGCGGGCAAAAGTGATGATGTGCAAGATGCACTGGATTATTCGCAGGTGAGTGAGGCGGTACTTAACCACATTGAAAATGGTCGTTTCTTACTGGTCGAGCGCGTGGCTGAAGAAGTAGCAGAGCTTATCATGCAGCGTTTCTCTGTGCCTTGGGTGAAAATCCGCCTAGCGAAGCCTGGCGCCGTGCCACAAGCACGTGCTGTTGGTGTGGTGATTGAGCGAGGCCGAGCATGATCACCACCTATATCGGTGTTGGGACGAACGTAGAAAGAGAGCAACATGTGCTTGCTGCGTATCAGGAGCTGCAACGGCTTGGAGAAAATCTCCTCGTATCACCGATATATGAATGCGAACCTATTGGTTTTAGCAGCAAGAATTTCTACAACTTTGTCGTTGCAATGCGTACCGAGTTGTCATTAGAAGAGTTGAGCCATCAACTACGCGAGATTGAATTTAAGTGGGGACGCGAAGAAAACGCGCAAAAGTATCAGGATCGAACACTGGATCTCGATATAGTGTTGTTCGGTGAGCGCGTCTCCAAGAAAAAACCTGAGCTACCTCGCAGTGATATCTACAAATATCCTTTTGTCACAAAGCCGCTGTATGATCTCGAACCGCAATTAGTGATCCCAGGCGATGGACGCACAGTCGCAGACATTTGGCATGCTATGCAGCCAGTCGATTCGCTCAAACCCGTTTCCTTTCATTTTTAATTTGAGTTGTTTACATGAGTTATTTTGAAGCCTTTATTTTGGCTCTGATTCAGGGGCTGACAGAGTTTTTGCCTATCTCAAGCTCTGCCCATTTGATCCTGCCTTCCGCTATTTTAGGATGGGAAGACCAAGGTCTAGCCTTTGATGTTGCTGTTCACGTCGGTACATTAATGGCTGTCGTGATCTATTTTCGTCATGAAGTAATCACTTTGTTTCAAGCGTTATTTGCTTCGATCTTTAAAGGAGATCGCAGTAAAGAAGCTAAATTGGCTTGGATGATCGTGATTGCGACGATTCCAGCTTGTGTGTTCGGCCTATTGATGAAAGACATCATTGAAGTGTATCTACGTAGCGCTTACGTCATCGCGACTACCACGATCGTATTTGGCTTGTTGCTATGGTGGGTAGACAAAAACGCTGAACTCGTTGCCGATGAATACCAAACGGGTTGGAAGAAAGCTGTATTTATCGGTATTGCCCAAGCCTTAGCGATGATTCCTGGAACTTCACGTTCAGGGGCGACCATTACAGCAGCGCTTTACCTTGGCTTTACTCGAGAAGCGGCTGCCCGCTTTTCATTTTTAATGTCGATCCCAATCATTACATTAGCTGGTAGCTACTTAGGTATGAAGTTAGTGACCAGTGGTGAACCTGTCCATGTTGGTTTCTTACTGACTGGCATTATCACATCGTTTATCAGTGCGTACATCTGTATCCACTTCTTCTTGAAGATGATTTCACGCATGGGCATGACACCGTTTGTGATTTACCGTCTGATTTTGGGCGTCGGTTTGTTCGCTTTTCTATTAAGTGCATAATTGATGCTAACGAAAAACGCCCGCGAAATCCGCGGGCGTTTTTGTTTGTTCGTTACTTCTTAAGTGCTGCTTTCACAGCTTCAATACGTCGTTTTTCTTGCTCGTCACGAATCGCAGGGCCTTTAAAGCCCTCTTTGATTATGATTTGAACGTCAACTGCCGCTGCTGCTTGGTAGGCTTGCCTAAAAATATCCGCCTGTGGATATGGTTGCGTTTCCAGTCCTTTACGACCAGCGTGATCCGCTTGGCAGCAAAGCAAGATATCTTGCAGACGTTCGGACTTACGCCACACATCGAGCTTATTGAGTATTTTAATTATGGTTTGTGGTTTAAGTTCAGCCGCGCGATGAATATTGGAATGCTGTTCGCACACCATCAAGGCTAAATCACGAAACTCATTTGGTACCCGGACACGTTCGCACAGCTTTTTGATCAGTTTTAATCCTGTATAGCAATGCATTTTGTGGCTTGGCCATTCGCTCTCTGGCGTCACGCCTTTACCCAAGTCATGCACTTGGGCGGCAAACCTGACGGGGAGTGAGTTACTCAATTTTGCGGCTTGCTCTGCCACCATCAAAGTATGGATGCCAGCATCGATTTCTGGATGCCACTTCTCAGGTTGAGGTACGCCAAATAGTGCATCAATTTCAGGTAACACCACGGTTAATGCACCACAGTCTCGTAGAACCGATAAGAAAATATCAGGGCGAGGAGTAGAGAGAGATTTATGCCATTCTTGCCAAACACGCTCGGGAGTCAGTGTGCTTAGCTCTCCAGATTCTGCCATGTGACGCATTAACCGCATAGTTTCGTCGGCAACCGTAAAGTCTAGATCAGCCAGCTTTGCAGCGAAGCGAGCGACACGTAAAACGCGTAGAGGGTCTTCAATAAAGGCGTCTGATACATGGCGTAGCAGTTTATCGTTGAGATCTTGCTGGCCACCATATGGGTCATGGATCGTGCCATCACTCTCCATTGCCATCGCGTTAATGGTTAAATCACGACGTATCAAATCTTCTTCTAAGGTGACGTTTTGATCGAAGAAACATTCAAAACCAGTGTAACCAGAACCTGACTTTCTCTCTGTTCGTGCAAGGGCATGTTCTTCTTTACTTTTGGGATGCAGAAATACAGGAAAGTCTTTACCAACGGCGGTGTACCCTTGGGACAACATCATCTCAGGCGTCGCGCCTACGACCACCCAATCGTTGTCATAACTATCAATTCCGAGCAATTTATCTCGAACTGCGCCACCTACTAAATAAACTTGCACGAATTACCTCTTAATTTATGGATATGCCGTTGGACATTGTAGCAAGCAATGGTACTTTTCTTTACTCCCGAGAGTAGATGCGGCTATGTTTATATTATATCTGACTATTCTCAGGTGGTTTTTTAGCTGGAGAGCCTAATGTATAAGGACTTTTTTGGGTTTGTCGAACAACCATTTTCGATTGTTCCAAACTCACGTTATTTGTATTTAAGCCAACGTCACAAAGAGGCAATCACACATCTCCAAGCTGGGCTAGGCGATGGCGGTGGCTTTGCTATGCTTACTGGCGAAGTAGGTACAGGCAAAACGACCGTCGCAAAAGCGATGCTGGCGAATTTGGGTGATAACACCAAAGCGGGTCTTATCCTCAATCCCACGTTTTCGAGCAGAGACTTGCTTGAAGCCATTTGTGATGAGTTCAAAATCACCTATCCGCCAGACGCAAACCTCAAACAGCTAAACCAGGTTATCCATCAATATTTGCTGCGTAATTATCGTTCAGGTTGGCAGACATTGCTGGTCATTGATGAGGCTCAACACCTTGCTGCCGACGTTCTAGAGCAGTTGCGCTTGTTGACCAACTTGGAAACCGATACCAGAAAACTGCTCAAAGTGTTGTTGGTCGGGCAGCCTGAATTGCAGCGGTTATTACAAACAACACAACTACGCCAACTTGCCCAGCGTATTACCGGGCGTTATCACCTGTTGCCGTTGGATGAAAAAGAGACAGAAGATTACATCGCATTTCGACTACATACAGCAGGTGGCGACCAGCAACTGTTTAATCGTGCTTCTTGTAAACTTATAGCCAAATACAGTCACGGTATACCGCGGCTCATCAACCTTATCTGTGACAAATCACTCAACATTAGTTATCACCAGGGTAATGTGGTTGTGGATAAGCAAACCGTTCAGCAGGCCTGTGAAGAGGTGATGCAGTTTCAGGCAGATATTTATCAGCAAGATAAAAAAGAGCGCCGGACTTTCCGTTGGCCTGCTTGGGGCTCTGTCACGGTAGGCCTTATTGCTGCATTAAGTACGGGATGGGCGGTCGTGAATTATATGCCAGCTCAAGCGACGTCAGTGTTGACACAAGTGACGGAGCCAAGAGTAGAGCCAACACCAACCGTCGTCAGCCAACAGTTAACGGATGAGCAGCGTGATTTATTGTTAACACAAAAACAGTCGAACCTCGCTGTAAATGATTTGTATCGTTTGTGGGGATATCAAGCATCGGTTCGCGATAATCTTTGTTTGTCAGAACCGCAGTCGACTATGCGTTGTGAGCGTAAAATGGCGACTTGGCCGCTGTTGATGCAACAAAATCGCCCTGTGATCTTGGAGTTGAATTATCAAGGTGATGTTGGGTATGTCATTCTATATGCCGTCGGTAATGATCAAGCTGAAGTGCTCAATGGTAAGCAGCGTCTCCGTCTGCCAGTTTCGTGGCTAAAGCCGTTGTGGCAGGGCAATATTATCGAACTGTGGCATGCTCCGCTGAATGAAACATTACGTTTAGACATGGAAGGCCCTGCGATTGAAGTATTAGACCGATTATTAGCAGAAGCGGTGAGTGAGCCACTGCTTGAAACGTCTATTTTTGATGGTGCGATGAAAGAGCGAGTCGAATTATTTCAACGTTGGCAAGGAATTGGTGTCGATGGTATTGCAGGTAAGCGAACGCTAGACCGACTTCAGCAAAATGTTCAGCCAGATGCGCCTCAACTGGCGAGAATAGAGAAGGAGGACGCATAATGTCAGCTGTGAAACATATAGGTCTGTTCTTGCTGCCAATCACTGCTTCTGCTATCGGAGTCGCTTGGTACTTAGATCTCTTTGCACCGAGTGTTGAAGTAGATACAACGTCCCCGATAGAAAAGGTCGAAGTGGTATCACCTTTCAAAGTATTGGACTATCCAGAGAACACCCAGTTGGCCCAATTGCCAAGAGAGTGGCCAAGTGCAGAGCTATCGCGTGATTTTGGTACATTTACCACCCCCGATGAATACACAAGCCATACACCAAGCAGAGATGAAACACGCAACTCAGCATCAACCCAAACGACTTCTGCTGCTGAAGAGGACCTCGGGTTGTCTTTGGATGATCTGGATTTATCCTCATTATCTCCTGATTTAGCTAGGAAGGTCGAAAATGCCTTATCCCGAGATGATGACAATTCGTCATCACAAACGGCACGCGTGAACGATTTAGAGCGCAACGCTCACCAGTGGCAAGGGCGTCTACCTGCGCTTAATTTGCAAACCCATATGTACGCTAGTGATGAAAATCGCCGTTGGGTGAAAATTAACAATGTTGAGTATCATCAAGGGGATGTCGTTGATGATCAGGTCACTCTAAGAGAAATACAACCGCAAGCTGTGATTGTTGAGTTCCAAGGTGAGCAAATTCGTATACCAGCGTTGTATGAGTGGAAAGGGTAACTCTTGTAGAAACACATCAAGCCAGCGAAATCATATCGCTGGCTTTTTATTTTTCAGAGCATCTTTTGCATCTATTCTGGTGATGATTTTTAGATACTCAAACAAGCAAAATATAGCTTTTCTCAGTCGTTTAAATAGCACCAATATCATTCATCTATTGATAGCGCGATTCCAGTCAGCGTTGTGTAAAAAGACACCATCTTCACGAACTTCGGAGTAATGACTTGGTCCACGTTAGACCCCATCACATAATAGGAGTCTAAACAGAGACACATGCGTATTCTGATTTTTTCTTTAAGTATTGTTGCATCGACAAGCTATGCAGCAAAGCCAGACCCATTCCCAGTTACACCAGATAGTCGCGGGCAAGATTTCATGGTCAGTGCGACGAATCCTTACGTGAGCAGTACCGGTTACTCAATATTGAAAGAAGGCGGTAACGCTGTTGATGCTATGGTCGCGATGCAGATGGTGATGTCTGTCGTTGAGCCAGATATGACCGGAATTGGCGGCGGGACTTTCGCGCTGTTTTATCAACATGACGAGAAAAAATTTCTGGCCCTTGATGGTCGAGATGAAGCGCCCTCTAGCGCGAACCCTGAAATGTTTGTTGAGAATGAGGAAGTACTCAGTCGCAACGAAATATTAGGCCCTCGTTCTGTTGCGGTTCCGGGCACGTTGCGGTTGCTTTACACCACTCATGAACAATACGGCAAGTTGCCATGGGCAGAGCTGATTAAGCCGGCGATTATATTGGCGAGCAATGGGTACGCGATGAACAGCTACACCTACGACATCGTAGTAAGAGAGCAAAGCCGACTTGAGCAAGATCCGGAAGTGAAAGCCTTGTATTGGCAAGGGGACGATATTAAGCCGACGGGAACCTTGATGAAGAACCCTAAGATGGCTGAGACGCTGAGGAAGATCGCGCAACAAGGCGATCGTTACCTTTATGGTGGTGAGCTTGGTCAGCACATCGTAGAGACGGTTAATAGTCGTATTGATGACCAACACGAGAAGTTGTCTTTAGAAGATTTTAAACATTACCAAGTGAAGCAGCGTGACATCATTGAGAGCGACTACCGTGGGAATAAAATCGTCTCTTTTGGTTACCCAGCTTCGGGCGGTGTGATGGTCGCTCAGAGTCTTGAACTGCTCGCACCCTATGACATTGCCCATATGGCGAAAACGGATGTGGAACCTTGGCGTCTCATGACTGAAGCGATGCGAATAGCAAAAGCCGATCGTATTGCGTATGCCGGAGATCCGGATTATGTGGAAGCGCCAGTTGAACAGTTATTGTCTAAAGCCTATCTAGATCAGAGACGTGATTTAATCCCTGATAATGGCACTTCAGAAGAGGATCCAAAAGCAGGACAGATAACGCAAACTCAGTATGCGCAATATCAAGGCTTCGAGAGCAAAGATACAGGGCACATTTCTATCGTTGATAGGGAAGGTAATGCGATTGCTATGACCAGCACCGTTGGCACGGGAATGGGATCTGGTGTCATGGTTGATGGCGTTATCTTGAATGCACAAATGGCGAACTTTTCACCTCAACCAACGCTTAACGGTAAGCCTACTCAAAACTCGATTGAAGCGGGTAAGCGTCCACGCTCAGCCATTACGCCATTAATGGTGATGGACAGTGATGATAACTTGCGTTTGGTGGTTGGGTCACCAGGTAGTTCACAAATCCCGGGGTATGTACTCAAAACCGTGGTTGGGGTGCTGGATTGGAATTTATCAGCGCAAGAGGCTATTGACTTACCAAACATCCAGTATGGCACTAAGATAGACCGCACCAAGTCTTATGACCCGACTGGTTTGCTGGTGGAAAAGAAAACGTTCGCAGAAATGTTGGTGCCTGAGTTTATGGAGCTTGGCTACCCAGTGCACGTTGTTCCAGTGGTAAGCGGTTTGAATGCAATTGAGCTAAAAGATGGCAAGCTTTATGGCGCAACGGATCGTCGTCGAGCCTCTAGTTCAATGGGGGAGTAGTACTCACTTCTATCAAACGAAGCAAACTAAAAAGCCAGTCAATATCGACTGGCTTTTGCGTTCTTTTTAAAGATAAAAGCGTAAGGGTTTATGCCCAACCCGCAGGAGAGCGCTTTCTACGAGGCATGACATGCGGAAGAATCAAACCAAATAGTAAACCTAAACCTGCAACACCGCCGCCATAAGTGAAGTACTTAAGCAGCATGTCATCTTTTTGTGTATCCAGTTTTGCGCGTAGCTCGCGGTTTTCTGTTTCAACAGAAGTAAGCTGATCGCTGATCTCAGAGTATTTATTTTCTAGATCTGAAATTTGTTGGTTACGTGTTTCGAGAGAGGTAACAAGACCGGCTTTCTCTGCATCAGAAGTTTGACGAGCATTAGCAAGCTGCTCTTTGACTTCGGCTAGCTCTTTCTCAATGCGAGGAAGGCGAATTGCCATGCTCTCTTGGTTTGTCACAAACTTGCTTTGTACCCAACCAGTGCGACCACGGTCATCACGAACTTGCGTGTAGCCAGTATCTCGGTTGGTTTTAATCAGTTGTACTTTAGAACCGGCGTTAACACTACCAATAATACGGTAGGTGTTATTTGGACCTGAGTGCATAAAAGTGAAGAGGTCATCAGAAATATAACGGTCTGCTGCTAGGGCCGCTGGCGCTGCTAGCAAAGTAAACAAAACCGTGATGATTAGTTTTTTCACAGTAAATCCCTTAACGATTTTTCTTGGAGACAGCGTTGGCACCGAATGATTGGAGCCGGAAATAGACGAATAGTATGCAGTTTCAAACCTCGGTGCAACAAAGAAGGGAGGCAAAGCCTCCCTTTCTGTGCGTTTGAGTCAATAATGACAAAGCGCTTACATTCTATTGACGAGTGTCTTAAGCGAACATCGCTTGAAGTCCGTAGAAGAATACTACGGCCAATAACGCACCCGCTGGTAGTGTAACGATCCATGATGCCACGATGTTACGAACTACGCCTAGGTTCAGTGCTGCGATACCACGAGCAAAGCCAACACCGAGAACCGCACCAACCAATGTTTGAGTGGTTGAAATTGGCAGGCCTGTACCAGACGCTAGAACTACCGTACATGCTGTTGCTAGCTGTGCTGCAAAACCGCGGCTAGGCGTTAGCTCAGTGATGCCTGTACCAACGGTTGCCATTACTTTGTGACCTAGTGTTGCAAGACCGACCACGATACCAATACCACCAAGAGGTAGAATCCACCAAGCGATGGTGCTTTTCGTGCTGATTTCGCCCATGTGTTCAACAGTCGATACGACAGCAGACAGTGGACCAATGGCGTTTGCAACGTCGTTTGAACCGTGTGCAAATGCCATCGCACAAGCGGTGATAACCATCAGAACGCTGAAGATACCTTCCACGCCAGAAAAGCTGCGGTCTTCTTCGCGATTAGCGAATTTTTTCTGGATGTATACGTAGCCGCCAATCATCACAAGTGCTGAAACTGCTGCTGCCCACATCCAGGCTTCACCATTGGTCAGGTGAAGACCAACGTGTTTTAGACCTTTTTTGATGGTTACAAGTGCAATCACCATTGTTGTGATGAACATGTAAACAGGTACAAAACGTTTCGCATTAAACAGAGGGTTCTCTGTATCAAAAATCAGGCGTTGTGCGCTGACAAAGATAACGTAAGCAAAGAAACCTGAAATCACTGGCGTAATAATCCAGCTACCAACAATGCCTTGAACGCTGCCCCAGTCAACCGCTTCAGTACCTACTGATACGCATGCAAAACCAATGATTGCACCGATGATTGAGTGAGTCGTTGATACTGGCCAGCCCATGTAAGAAGCAAGAAGCAGCCATGTACCTGCTGCTAAAAGCGCAGACATCATGCCGTAGACAAGAACATCTGGTTGACTAGCAAATAAAGAAGTTTCGATTACACCTTTACGGATAGTGTCGGTTACTTCACCGCCTGCAAGGTAAGCACCTGCAAATTCGAAGATCATCGCAATGATGATAGCTTGTTTTACAGTTAGCGCTTTTGAACCTACAGATGTACCCATCGCATTAGCAACGTCGTTCGCGCCAATACCAATCGCCATCATGAAACCAAAAATCGCTGCAACAATAATCAGGACAGTGCCGTAGTTCGCAAGGATATCCATCGTAATACCTAGTTGTTTTATAACAAGCGGAACAAAATTTTACGCGCGCCAAACCATAAGACGATGAAAATAGTCATCGTCCCTATGACACGTGTTAATTATGCTCTTCGTTATGTCGTTAACTTTATGTTTTAAGATCGAGATAGCATGACTTCCAAACGAGCACCTACGCGCTGCGCTTGGTCGGCAATACCACCTACCCATTCAAGAATCTTGTACAGGAACATGACATCGATAGGGTTCATGTCAGCTTCAATCACCATCAACTGTTGGCGAAGTTCAATCTGCATGGCATCGGTATCATCTTCGATAACGTCTAATTGATGAATCATTTCAGCGACGAGCGTCACTTCACGGCCTTTGAAGCCGGTTTCTAGCAATTCATCAAGTTCATTGATTACCTTTTGCGCCTGATCGGCAGCATCAAGACAACGTTGAACGTAAGCGAGGAAGTTTGGTTGGAGAGCCTCAGGGATGACAAGTTGACGACCATATACACGGCCAGCAATGTCTTTTGCCAGGTTTGCAAGTTTGTCCTGTTGAGTCAAAAGCTCAAGCATGTCAGTACGGTCGACTGGCATGAACAAACCGCGAGGCAGTTTTAGACGGATTTCACGTTTCAGCACATCCGCTTCTTTCTCTAGGTGAGAAATTTGTGCACGGATTTCTGCTGCTTTTTCCCAATCACCCTTTGAAGATACTTCAAAGAATTTCACCAAGTGTGAACAACATTCGTTGACACACACAACGTGGCGTTGCAAAGGCTTAATTGGGGACTTTGCAAATAACCCCATAATTGTATTTACTGGCATGGTCATTCAACCTAATAACTATAACCTTAAAAAAACATACACCATTTCTGAGTGCTTGGCGAAATGTTGAACGATGGCTATAAAGGCGCGCATGGTAACGCATTAAATCGCTCATTAAAACTGTTTTAGATCATCAATCCGGCGATATTTCTCTCTTGCCGTGTGAGAAATTACGCAATATCCTGTTTCTATCTGCTTTGAAAGGTATAGCTATGGAAACCGAAATAGAACTGAAGTTTTTTGTTTCTCCTGAATTTTCAGAAACTTTAAAAGAAAAAATTTCTGAGACAAAAGTACTTCAGCATAGTTGTCGTGACTTGGGTAACACCTATTTTGATACTGCCGATAAATGGCTCAGAAAGCACGACATTGGTTTAAGAATTCGCCGTTTTGATGATGTATTCGTCCAAACCGTAAAGACAGCAGGACGCGTCGTCGCAGGCTTACATCAAAGACCAGAATACAATGCTGAGCACACTAGCGACGAGCCTAATCTGTCGCTTCATCCTCTAGATATTTGGCCTCCAGGTAAAGATGCAGAAACGCTGCAATCCGAGCTTATGCCATTATTCTCGACCAACTTCACACGTGAACAATGGCTGATTGGCATGCCCGATGGCAGTCAGATTGAAGTTGCCTTTGACCAAGGCTTAGTTGTAGCCAAAGGTGAAGACGAAGAAGAGAAGCAAGAGCCGATTTGCGAAGTTGAACTGGAACTTAAGTCTGGCCAAACCGAAGCTTTATTCACGCTGGCACGCAGCTTTTGCGAGCAAGGCGGTATGCGTTTGGGTAACTTGAGCAAAGCGGCGAAAGGTTATCGACTTGCAAGCGGTTATGCGGGTGATGAAGTAAAATCATTGGCACTTGTGGACAGTAGTCCGACGGATACCGTTGAATTTTGCTTGATCAACTCTTTAGAGCACGCTTTGTCTCATTGGCATTATCACGAGCAAATTTATGCTGAGCGTGACAGCGTGGAAGCACTGCGTGAAATCAGTAATGCCATTCGTTTCATTCGTCAAACATTGACTATTTTTGGCGGGATTGTCCCTCGTCGCGCGAGTGCGATTCTGCGCCAAGAGCTTAAATGGTTGGAAGAAGAACTGAGTTGGTTAGATGAGCATGCACACCTTGAAGAGCTCTTAGATGACAAAGGCAATGTGCTGCGTAAGTTGGATGCGCGTAAGTTCTTAGTATCTGAGCTGACTCAGCAGTTACAAGAGTTGCCAAGCCGTGAAGAAGTGCTAGGGTTGCTCAATTCCGCGCGTTACACAGGATTACTGCTGGATCTAAGCCGCTGGATCTTGGCGCGCGGCTGGCAGCCATTTCTTGATGAAAAAGCACGTGAAAAAATGGCAAGTAACATCATGCCGTTTTCAGTTACTCAGCTCGATCGCACTTGGGCTGAGCTAATGGAAGCTTTCCCAGCAGAGCGCGATTTGACGGCGCAAGAGTACGTTGATCAGCGTTATCGCTTATTGCGTAATCTCTATACCGGTATTGGTTTCGCGAGTTTGTATAACTCGGATGAGCGTAACAGCTTCCGTTTACCATGGGCGGATCTGGTGCATGGTATCGATGATCTTCTAATGCTGAACCACTTGCTCCCGTTGGTTGATATGCTGGAAGACGCAGAAAAAGAGCAGTTAGAACGCTGGTTGCACCGTCAAGAGCGCTCAATTTTGCATGCAATGGATCAAACCCGAGCGATCAGTGTGGAAGTACAGCCTTATTGGCGTGAATGATCGTTCTGGTGGTAACGACAAAAAAATAGGACCGCATGGTCCTATTTTTTTGTCTCTGTTTTACGTTGTTGTAGCTCTTTTTCCATGAAATCGAGTCGTTCTAGTATTTGCGCTTGTTGGGTTAGGAGCTGCTCGAGCATACGTTCTTTATTGATTGAACTGTGCGTCTGTTGTTTCGTTGGGGCAGTAAGGATAGAGGTGATAAGACCCGAGATCATACCAAAGATACCCACCCCGCAAACAATGATGATGACAGCCAAAAACTTTCCTATGGAGGTCACAGGATAATGATCGCCGTAACCAACCGTTGAGATCGTTACAAATACCCACCACAAAGCATCGGCGCCAGTGCGAATATTCGCTTCTGGGTTTTTCGCTTCGATAAACAGCATTGCACTAGAACCGAGCGTTATGAGGATAACCATCAATAGCAGTATAGAGGCGACCGTAGTTTCGCGGCGGTTTTCTTTGAGCTGATGCAAAATGAACTTTGACGAACGCAGTACTAATACCACTCGCATAATATGAAAAATACGCGCAAAGCGCAGGGGCTCTATCAATGGGATGCTCGCCACGAAATCTATCCAATGACGTTTAAGGAATAACCAGCGATCTGTGGACCGGATCAAATCAATGGTGAGCTGTAGTAGAAAAATACTACAGATTATGAAATCCAGACCGATAAGAACTTGACGGGTTTCGTGATCGATCGGGAAAAACAACAAGCCAGAGATCACAAATAGTGCCATAAAAGACAATATTAGTGACAACAGGCCCATCGGTCGTGTGCTGTCTTTGATATCATTGTTTTTCATACGAAGCTCAAAATAAATCGCGTAACCACGCAAAGCGCGAACATAACTATAAGTAATATAAAGATTATAGATAAAGACTATATAAGACTCGGTGGAGAACTGACAATGGAAAAGCTGGCATTTAAGCCATGGGAAAGGGTCATATCCGACATTCGACTGGTGCCTAAAATGGTCATGTTGATGGTCTTCAGTACTGTCCTGATCGTGGCAAAACAACTGTGGGACGCAAACACTTTTTACGACTCACTTTTAGCGGCGACACAAAACGCGCAAGTTGCCCAACAGCATTATGAAGCATACTTAACGCAAGTTGCTTGGCAAACCGCCTTATTGATAGTGGTTTTTGTCGTGCTCTTATTAGCGGCGGCTAGAGTGATGTTGCGTCAAACACAGTATCTGAGCGACGCGATCAAACTGATGGCGAGCAAGAACCTCTCTGTTCCATTTGGTATGGATTGTAAAGATGAATACGGAGACGTGGCACGTGAATTAGAAAAGACACGTCGACAATTGCACGATGTGATTCAAATGCAAATTAATGCGTCTGATGAATTATCAACGCTCACCGAAGTCATGACACTGAGCATGTCGGAAACGAAGGAATCAGCGCAAGAAGAGTTTAACGAAATTGATCAACTTGCTACGGCGATGAGTGAAATGTCGTCGACGGTCCAAACGGTTGCGGAACATGCCCAGACGGCATCTTCTCTAACAGAGCAAGCTTCCGCACAAGCAATTTCTGGTCAGCAGTTCTTGCAAAGTACAATGGCGAAAATGAGTGAACTTTCGTCGGATATCGCTTCATCGGCACAAGCGGTTAACCAAGTTGAAGAACGTGTTGAAGCCATTGGTAGCGTTGTGGGGACGATTCAAGGCATTTCTGAACAAACCAACCTGCTTGCACTGAATGCGGCGATTGAAGCGGCGCGAGCTGGCGAGGCTGGGCGGGGTTTTGCTGTGGTTGCAGATGAAGTTCGTAACCTTGCCCAACGCACACAACAAGCGACGGTAGAAATTCAAGAGATGATCGCACAGCTGCAAACCAGTGCTGAATCTGCGGTAGAACTCATGGAAAAAAGCGTTGTAGAAGCGGCAGATGGAAACGAGCTGGTTTCTAATGCTGGATCTGAGCTCGATGGTATTGTTGGGCAAGTGACGCAAATCAATGACATGAACTTCCAGATCGCGACGGCGTCTGGTCAGCAAAGCAGTGTTGCAGAAGAGATGAGCCAAAACCTCACCAATGTACGTGAGTTGGTGGAAGCCTCAGTTGTTGTTGTTACCGAGCTGCTAGAAACCTCTGAAATGATGCAAAATAATGCAGGTGAGCTAGACAAGAAGATCAAATCTTTCCAAGTCTAATATTCGATCCCGAACTTTTGATAAAACGCCCACAAACCTTTTGTGGGCGTTTTTATTTGCTTTCAGTCTGGTATAAAGAATGAGTTACCGTGCTTTTCAAACAAGGAAGAAAAATGCAGCTGCCTTCGCCACTGATTTCTATCGCTGAATCTGCCGTACAAAACGCCCAAGACGCAGGTTATTTTCCCCTTTGGCCCGATGAGGTTGCGCAGCAATTTCGTTATGTGGCGGGCTTAAGCCAGTTTATAACTGAAGCCATTCATCGCGATGAAGTCTTAGCTCGTGAGTTGCCAAGTATGTTAGCGCAGCCAAGTCGTCAGGAGTCTTACCGCTCACGCCTTGCTGAACTGTTGGAACAATGTCCTGATGAGATGTCTGGTCATCGCGTATTGCGTCAGTTTCGCAACCGAGAAATGGTGTACATTGCGTGGAAGGATTTCACGCATGCATGGTCTCTAGAGACGTCTTTAAGCCACTTATCTGAGTTGGCAGAAGCGATGATTTTTGAAACCTATCAATGGCAATATCAAGTGTGTTGTCAGGAGTGGGGCACGCCAACAAGTGAGGACGGTGAAGTGCAGCCGATGTTAATTATCGGCATGGGGAAACTGGGTGGTGGCGAGCTAAACTTTTCTTCCGATATTGATCTAATTTTCACGTACCCAGAGAATGGTGAAACCCAGGGCGCACGCCGAAGCATTGCCAATGCCCAGTTCTTTACTCGTCTTGGTCAACGCATCATCAAAGCGCTCGACCAACAAACCTTCGATGGTTTTTGCTACCGCGTCGACATGCGACTTCGCCCATTTGGAGAAAGTGGCCCCTTGGTAATGAGCTATGCCGCACTTGAAGATTATTACCAAGAACAGGGGCGAGATTGGGAACGTTACGCGATGATCAAAGCTCGGGTGATGGGATGTGAGATGTACCCGCAGTATCAAGAGCTACGCCAAATGCTGCGCCCTTTTGTTTTTCGTCGTTATATTGATTTCAGTGCGATTCAATCTTTGCGTCGAATGAAGTCGATGATCAGTAGCGAGGTTCGCCGCCGAGGGTTGAATAACAACATTAAGCTAGGTGCGGGTGGCATCCGAGAAATTGAATTTATCGCTCAAGTTTTTCAATTGATTCGAGGTGGTCGAGAACCTTCTTTGCGTAATCGAGGGCTATTGGAAACACTGCAAGGCATTGAAGAACTGGCATTGCTTACTCCACAAGAAGTCAGCGATCTAGAATCTGCATACAAGTACTTGCGTCAATTAGAAAACTTGTTGCAAGCAATGGCGGATAAGCAAACCCAGACGCTGCCTGATTGCGAAACCGAACGCTTAAAGCTCGCCACCGCGATGAAAATAAGCTGTTGGGAGCAATTGATTGAGCAAACCCAGCAGCATATGGCAAATGTTCACCAAGTTTTTGAATCACTAATTGGTGATGATGAAGAAGACGAGGGGACTACTGTTGCTCGTCATTTTCATGAGCTATGGGATATGGCCGACAAACAAGACGTTCTTGAGCATATCTTGCAGCAGGATATTCAGATTGAAGACTTTGCTTCATGCGCGAAAACCATCATCAACTTTAAAACCGATCTGGCCAAAAAAACGTTAGGCCCACGTGGACGCGAAGTGCTCAACCGTTTGATGCCGAAAGTGTTTGATGCGGTCTTTGCCCATCCTGATGCACAGTTTGGTTTATCTCGTGTACTTCACTTGCTACACAACATCTGCACTCGCACGACTTACTTGGAATTATTGGATGAGCATCCAGCGGCTCTGGTGCAGCTCGTACGTTTGTGTACCGCAAGCCCAATGATTTCAGAGCAGCTGTCTCGTTATCCTATCTTGCTTGATGAGTTGATCGACCCTGCGCAGCTGTACAATCCCATTCCATTAGACAGTTACCGTACAGAGCTACGTGATTATTTGGCGCGTATTCCTGAAGATGATATGGAACAGCAAATGGAAGCGTTGCGTCAGTTTAAGCAAATTTGTATTTTGCGTATTGCAGCGGCAGATATTGCTGGCGCATTGCCAGTGATGAAAGTGAGTGACCATTTAACTTATTTAGCGGAAGCTATCGTTGATGCGGTGATCAGTCAGGCTTGGTTGCAAGTGTCTGAAAAGTACGGCGAGCCAACGCATGTGAAAGATCGTGAAGGTAAAGGCTTTGCTGTAATTGGTTATGGTAAAGTCGGAGGGTGGGAGCTCGGCTATAACTCCGATTTGGATATTGTCTTCATGCATGACTGCCCAGTCAATGTCTACACTGACGGCAAGAAAGAGATTGATGGTCGTCAGTTCTACCTTCGTTTAGCACAGCGTATCATTCATATTTTCTCCACTCGCACCGCTTCCGGTATTTTATACGAGGTCGATACCCGATTGCGTCCGTCCGGTGCATCGGGTTTGTTGGTTAGCCCAACGGACGCGTTCGACGACTATCAACATCAAGACGCGTGGACATGGGAGCATCAAGCACTTGTCCGCGCGCGCATGATTTATGGTGATGAACCACTGGCAATTGCATTTCACAATACGCGGCATGATGTGCTGTGCAAAGCACGCGATCAAGCTGAACTGAAAAAAGACGTTGTCGAAATGAGAGAAAAAATGCGCGGTCATCTTGGGGGGAAAAAGCCAGGCCGCTTTATGCTCAAGCAAGATGTAGGTGGGATTACCGATATCGAATTTCTCGCTCAGTACCTAGTGCTCAACTATAGTCACGATAAGCCGAAATTGACGCGTTGGTGTGATAATGTGCGCATCTTTGAAACGCTCATTGCGCAAGATGTTATGGACGAAGACCAAGCAATGCAGTTGATACGTGCTTACACGACAATGCGCAACGAAATACACCGCCGAAATCTACTCAATTTAGACGCTGATGTGGTGGAAGATAAGTTTGTTGCCGAAAGGGAGTGGGTAAAACAGGCTTGGAATCAGTGGTTCAGTTAAGACCATATATTTAGCCTCGATAAGGGCTGTGATAAACTCACTTCGATTTAATTTTTGGAGACCAACAATGAAACCAATTCTACCTGATTACAACAGCGCTGGTGTGCTCATCATCGGTGATGTCATGCTAGATCGTTACTGGTATGGCCCAACCGGGCGCATTTCTCCTGAAGCGCCGGTTCCTGTTGTAAAAGTAGAAAACAATGAAGAGCGTCCTGGTGGTGCTGCGAACGTTGCGATGAACATCGCATCATTAGGTGGCCATGCTCACATTGTTGGTCTAACTGGGGAAGATGAGCCTGCAAAAGTGCTGACGGAGACGCTGAGCTCGCTCAATGTGAAGTGCGATTTCGTTGCGCTGCCTGATTACCCAACGATTACGAAGCTTCGTGTAATGAGCCGTGGACAACAGCTTATTCGTCTCGACTTCGAAGACAAGTTTGAAAACACAGATTCTGCGCCAGTGTTATCTCGAATGGATGCCGCACTGCCAAACGTTAAAGCCGTGATTATGTCTGACTACGCAAAAGGTTCGTTAGAGCATGTTCAGGCATACATTCAAAAAGCGCGCGCAGCAAATATTCCGGTTTTCATTGACCCGAAAGGTGCTGATTTTGAACGCTACCGTGGCGCAACACTTCTTACGCCAAACATGAAAGAGTTCGAAGACGTTGTAGGTAAAGTGAAATCTGACCAAGAGCTAGTAGAGAAAGCACTGGCTTTGGTTGAAGAGTTTGAATTTGAAGCGCTTTTAGTGACACGCAGCGAAAACGGAATGACCTTGATTCGTCGTGGCCAGGAACCGTTCCACCTTCCAACTCAAGCGAAAGAAGTGTACGACGTGACAGGTGCGGGCGACACGGTTATCTCTGTATTGGCAGCGTCTGTTGCCGCAGGCAAATCATTTGAAGAAGCGTGTGCACTAGCAAACGCAGCGGCAGGTGTTGTAGTTGGTAAACTAGGCACGTCAACGCTTTCTGAGATTGAATTAGCAGAAGCGGTACATGGCAGCCAAGACACGGATTACGGTGTGATTTCAGAAAAAGCACTGATCGAAGCGGTGAAAAAAGCACGAGCTCGTGGCGAGAAAGTCGTTATGACAAATGGCTGCTTTGATATTCTGCACGCTGGGCATGTGTCTTACTTAAACCATGCTGCTGAACTGGGCGATCGCCTAATCGTTGCGGTAAATACCGATGAGTCAGTAAAACGCCTTAAAGGCCCTGGTCGTCCGGTAAACCCAACCGATCGCCGCATGGCGGTGTTGGCAGGTTTGGGCGCTGTGGATTGGGTTGTACCATTTAGTGAAGATACGCCGCAGCGTTTGATCTCAGAAGTTCTACCAAGCTTGCTAGTAAAAGGCGGTGACTACAAACCAGAAGAGATTGCTGGTGGTAAAGAAGTCATTGCGGCGGGTGGTGAAGTTCGTGTATTGAACTTTGAAGATGGCTGCTCGACCAGTGAAATCATTAATGCAATCAAAGGCGGTAAGGGCTAAGCCTGCTGTTTGTTAGCATTGAAATGCTATTTGCTCATAAAGGTCGCTAAGTGCGGCCTTTTTGATACTTGATGCTCAGAGACACTTATAGGCTCTGAACTATAAGTAATAAAAAACGCCAGCTGATAACTCAACTGGCGTTTTTTATTTATTAAGGCCTGAAGTATTCAGTTCGCGGTTATTTTGCCGCTTTCAAACCTGCATCAACATCCAAGATGTCTTGTTCGCTTAGCGTACCAACGGCTTGGCGTAGCTGAAGAACACTTAAAATGTAGTCGTAACGAGCGTTCGATAGGTTTTTGTTCGCATCGTATAGACGACGAGTCGCGTCCAGTACATCAACGATAGTACGAGTACCTACATCAAAGCCAGCTTCTGTTGCTTCTAGTGCAGAGCGTGCAGAAATAACCGCTTGCTCATACGCACGTAATGCGCCGATAGAGGCGTTAATGTTGTTGTTTTGTGCGCGAACATCTTTTACTACGCTACGGTACTGTGCTTCAAGATCTTCGCTTGCTGCCACGTACGCGTATTCAGCCTGTTTGGTTTGAGAGGTTACGTTACCACCTGTGTATAGCGGTACTGCAAGGTTCACACCAATATTGAAGTTGTCTGTCGTGTTATCACGAGAGCTATGAGAAGTATCACCGTAGTTGTAACCACCATCTAGAGAGAGCGTTGGTAGGTGGCCAGAGCTTGCTAGTGAAATATTGTCACGCGCAATGTCTTGAAGAATACGTGAAGATAGCAAGGTCAGGTTTTTGGTTTTTGCTTCATCAATGAGCGATTCAGCTGGTACGGTCGATGGGCTAGCAGTGAAGCGGCCAGTGTCCAAAATGTTGAGATCTTTGTGCTCTTGGCCTGTAATTTCACGCAGTGACTCGTAGCTATTAGTGAGCGCGTTTTCTGCCAACACTTCGTCCGCTAGCACTTGGTCGTACTGAGCTTGTGCGTCATGCACGTCAGTGATTGCAGACAAACCTACTTCAAAACGCTGTTTAGTTTGCTCAAGTTGACGGCCAACCGCGGCTTTTTCTGCACGTACGAAAACAAGATTATCTTGTGCGCGTAGAACTTCAAAATACGCTTGTGACACGCGAAGAATCAGTGCCTGTTGCGTCGCTGCGTAAGTTGCGTCTGCTTGGCGAGCACTTTTCTCAGCAGTATCTAGAGAGATCCAAGATGCGCGGTTGTAAAGTGCTTGTGAAAAGCTAACGCCAGCGGTTAGTGCGTTGCCATCGTTTGATACGTCGCTAATTAGATTTGAATCGTATTCAGTATCACCACGAGTTAAATTGTAACCCGCAGTAAGGTTAATTTGTGGTAATAGAGCACTACGGCTTGAGGTGATTGCTTCGAAAGCTTGGTCACGTTGTGCTGCTACACTGAGCAATTGTGGATCATTTTGTTTTGCCAAGTCGTAGATTTCAGCCAAAGAGTCTGCGAACGCAGACGTACTCATGCTACCTAGCGCTGCACTGATAAATAGTGGAAGCAATTTTTTCATTTTCTATTCCCGCGGTCCATAGATTGGTTAATTCTCAGTAGTTTAACTCAATTTGCACGATATTTACTCTAAAGTTTGCACTTTTTTACACGTAATTATCCACTTGTGCAATAAATTTTTAGCAAAGACTTAAATTAATTTGTAACTATTATACAAAAAGTTGAGCCAAGTCCTTTGAGCAAGCGAATAACAATGAGTAAACTACAGGATTCACTCAGAGAGGTGTTGAATGCAACAGCGTGACAAACAACAACAAGATTTTACTTCGCGAGATGTAAAAGTCATCTCGAAAGAAACCTTATTTGAAGGTTTTTTCAAAATGGTGAAATACCGCTTTCAGCATAGGCTATTTGCTGGTGGTTGGAGTGGAGTTGTCGAACGAGAAATGTTCGAGCGTGGTCACGCAGCAGCGATGCTTCCTTATGATCCAAAGACGGACCAGGTCGTAATCATTGAACAGATTCGTATTGGCGCGTTGGAACATGAACACCCTTGGCAGCTAGAAATTGTCGCCGGTATGATTGACCGCGATGAATCTGCTGAAGCCGTAATTCGTCGAGAGGCTGTCGAAGAAGCGGGGATTCAGGTGGGGCGCGTTATACCTGTCACTTCTTATTATCCTTCGGCTGGTGGTTGCTCGGAAAAGCTAGACGTCTTTGTTGGTGAAGTGGATGCGTCTAAAGCGCACGGCATTCATGGTTTAGACTATGAGAATGAAGATATCCGAGTTCATGTCATGAGTCGTGAAACGGCGTATCAATGGGTGAAGGACGGAAAATTTGAAAATGGTGCGTCGATTATTGCGTTGCAATGGCTGCAATTACACCATCAAGAGTTAAAGTCAGAATGGGGACTATCCCAAACGGTGGAGAGTGAGTAATGGCACAATTGGCTGAAAAACAGAGATATCATGTTGATTTAGCTGGTCTTATGAGAACGTATGAGACCAACTACGCTAAATTGAATGCCTTATTGCCTGCTTCTGCTGAAGTTGGGGATGTACGTTGCTACCAAGCGGCGAACATGGTTTACCAATTGACCGTGAATGAAATCACAAAATACACCACAGTTGTTGAGATATGTCAGAGTGATGAAACGCCAGTGTTTCCTTTACCGACGATGTCTGTCAGGCTTTATCATGATGCGAGAGTAGCCGAAGTATGCTCAAGCGGAGAGTTCTCTCGCATAAAAGCTAAGTATGATTATCCCAATGACCAACTGATGCAGAAAGATGAAAAGCATCAATTAAACACATTCCTCGGTGAATGGCTGACGTTTTGTTTACGAAGTGGTATCAGTAGAACACCACTTGCCTTCAATTGATCGTCACTTCACTAAAGGAAAATAACAAATAACGATATAGTGGACGAATCAGGTTTTCATTTTGCAATCATCTAGTGACAGCATCAAACTTTTACAAATTACGGATACTCATCTGTTTGCTGCCGATGAGGGAAGTTTGCTAAGCGTAAAAACAGTCGATAGCTTTAATGCTGTTGTTGCTGATGTTTTACGCCGCAACGTGGCGTTTGATTACATCTTGGCGACAGGCGATATTTCCCAAGACCATAGTGCAGAATCTTATCAGCGCTTTGCCAACGGCATTGAACCGCTAGAGAAAGACTGCTTTTGGCTACCTGGTAATCATGATTACAAGCCTAATATGGGCAGTGTTTTGCCTTCGCCACAAATCAAAGCCGCAGAGCATGTGTTGCTTGGCGAGCATTGGCAGTTAATTCTTTTAGACTCGCAAGTTGTTGGCGTTCCTCATGGGCGCTTGAGTGATCAGCAATTAACGCTACTCGAAGAAAAGCTAGCCGAACACCCAGAAAGACACACACTTGTTTTGTTGCATCATCACCCGTTACTGGTCGGAAGCGCGTGGCTTGATCAACATACTTTAAAAGATGCCGAAGCGTTTTGGCAGGTTGTCGAGCGTTTTGATAACGTGAAAGGCATTCTCTGTGGTCATGTTCATCAAGATATGAATGTGCTTTACAAGGGCATTCGAGTGATGGCAACACCCTCAACTTGTGTTCAGTTTAAGCCTAACTCGGATGATTTTGCCCTTGATACCACTTCGCCTGGTTGGCGGGAGCTGCAACTACACGCTTGTGGCGATATTACGACCCAAGTAGGTCGGCTTCCTGATGGCCAGTTCCAACCAGACTTCTCTTCTAACGGCTACTAACGCGCCCGAGCTCTCTGTTCGGGCTCGCTTTTTTGTGCGAGATATCTATGAGTAAACCTTCACTTCTTCTCTATATCCATGGCTTTAATAGCTCTCCACTCTCCATGAAAGCGAATGTGATGAGAGCCTACTGCGAGCAACATAGGTCTGATATCAAGGTGATTGTTCCCCAGTTACCTTGTTATCCTCAGCAAGCGGCGAAAATGTTGTTGGATATTATCGAGCAATATAAAGATGACTATAAAATTGGTCTAGTGGGCAGCTCATTAGGCGGTTTTATGTCAACGTGGCTAAATGACAAGTATGGGTTTAAAGCGGTAGTGGTTAACCCCGCAGTCAAGCCTTATGAGTTGCTAGTAGATTATTTGGGTAAGCAAACTAACCCATATACGCATGAAACCTATACACTTGAAGCTTGTCATATTGACGAGTTAAAAGCTCTTGATGTACAAAGCATCGCGTCGCCACATTCTTTTTGGTTATTGCAACAAACAGAAGATGAGGTTTTAGACTATCGACAAGCGGTAGATAAGTTTGCAGACGCTAAGCAAACAGTAGAACAAGGCGGTGATCACAGTTTTGTAGGCTTTGAGCGTTATCCTGCACAGATTATCGAATTTCTAGAACTGTAATTCGAAAGCGATTGGAAAAGGCTCATAGTTTTTATTGATATATCCAACCGTTTCTTGACATGGGCGGTATGCTTTCCGACTATGTTTTGCCAAAAGATCTTAAGGGTCGAGGACCCTGGCTACTTTGTTATGCATCATGTTTACAAACTCTTAGTGATGTGAACAGGGTGGCTTTTTCGTTTCCTGAGTATGGGTACGCCCATTGGTGATACTCAGGCAACAAGTAAACTTTGAGAATAATTCCGTATTATGACTGAACAATATAATGCTGGTGCCATTGAAGTACTGAATGGCTTAGAGCCAGTACGTCGCCGACCAGGGATGTATACGGATACAGCGCGCCCAAACCATTTGGGCCAAGAAGTTATCGACAACAGTGTCGATGAAGCGCTAGCCGGACATGCCTCAAAAGTACAAGTCATCCTACATGCTGACCAATCACTCGAAGTGATCGATGATGGTCGAGGCATGCCTGTTGATATCCACCCAGAAGAGAAAGTATCAGGCGTAGAGCTAATTCTATGTAAGCTACATGCGGGTGGTAAGTTCTCTAACAAAAACTACCAATTCTCTGGTGGTTTGCACGGGGTAGGTATATCTGTAGTAAACGCGTTGTCAAAACGCGTTGAAGTAACAGTTCGTCGTGATGGTCAAGTGTATGAAATTGCATTTGAACACGGCGAGAAAGTGTCTGATCTGACCGTAACTGGCACATGTGGTCGTCGCAATCGCGGTACCAGCGTGCATTTCTGGCCTGATGCGAAGTACTTCGATTCGGCTAACTTCTCTGTGACGCGCCTAGTCAACAACCTGCGCGCAAAAGCGGTTTTGTGTCCGGGCTTAGAAATCACATTAACCGACAAAGTTAATGGCAAAGACTATAAGTGGTACTACGAAGACGGTCTTAAAGACTATCTTGCGGAAGGTGTAAAAGGCTATCCAGTTATTCCTGAAGAACCATTTACTGGTGAGTTCTTGGCGGATACTGAAGCGGCAAACTGGGCGGTAATTTGGCAGCCAGAAGGCGGTGAGATGATCACCGAAAGCTACGTTAACCTGATCCCAACCGCTCAAGGTGGTACGCACGTTAATGGTTTACGCCAAGGCTTGTTGGAAGCGATGCGCGAATTCTGTGAGTTCCGTAATCTATTACCTCGTGGTGTGAAGCTAACGGGTGATGACGTTTTCGACCGCTGTTCTTACGTGCTGTCGGTTAAAATTCAAGATCCACAATTTGCAGGCCAGACCAAGGAACGTCTCTCTTCTCGTCAAACCGCGGCATTTGTCTCTGGCGTTGTAAAAGATGCGTTCAGTCTTTGGTTGAACGAAAAGCCTCAGCTCGCAGAGCAATTGGCAGAAGTCTGTATCGCTAACGCGCACCGTCGTATGCGAGCGGCGAAAAAAGTCGTACGTAAGAAAGTGGCGTCCGGCCCGGCTCTGCCAGGCAAGTTGACCGACTGTTCAGCACAGGACTTAAGTCGCACTGAAATCTTCTTTGTGGAGGGTGACTCTGCGGGTGGCTCGGCAAAACAGGCACGTGACCGTGAATTCCAAGCTGTGATGCCACTGCGTGGTAAGATCTTGAACACGTGGGAAGTCTCTGCCGATCAAGTTCTTGCGTCTCAAGAAGTACACGATATCTCTGTTGCTTTGGGTATTGACCCAGATAGCGACAACCTCGAGAGTCTTCGTTACGGTAAGATCTGTATCCTTGCCGATGCGGACTCGGATGGTCTTCACATCGCAACGCTGCTTTGTGCTCTATTTACTCGTCACTTCCGCGCACTAGTGGAAGCGGGTCATATCTATGTGGCAATGCCGCCTCTGTATCGAATCGACTGCGGGAAAGAAGTGTTCTACGCCCTCGATGACGATGAAAAAGATGGCATTTTAGAGCGCTTGTCGAAGAAGAAAGCCAAAATCAACGTGCAACGATTCAAAGGTCTGGGTGAGATGAACCCACTTCAGTTGCGTGAAACCACCATGGATCCGAACACGCGTCGCTTAGTGCAGTTAACCATTGACGACTCTACGGCGACCATGGAAATGATGGACATGCTGCTAGGTAAAAAGCGTGCAGATGACCGTCGTTCTTGGCTACAAAACAACGGCGACTTGGCAGAGGTGTAACGGATGTCTACAGAAATTACCTACGATGGCGTCGAACAATTGCCAATGCGCAAGTTCACTGAAGACGCTTATTTGAACTACTCGATGTACGTAATCATGGACCGCGCCTTGCCATACATTGGTGATGGCTTAAAGCCGGTTCAACGACGCATCATTTATGCGATGTCAGAGCTTGGTCTCTCTGCATCAGCAAAATACAAAAAATCTGCACGTACCGTTGGTGACGTGCTAGGTAAATATCATCCGCACGGTGATTCAGCGTGTTACGAAGCGATGGTATTGATGGCTCAGCCATTCTCTTACCGCTATCCATTAGTGGATGGTCAAGGTAACTGGGGTGCGCCAGATGATCCGAAATCATTTGCGGCAATGCGTTATACCGAAGCAAAACTGTCTAAGTTTGCTGAAGTATTGCTTGGCGAACTTGGCCAGGGCACGGTTGAATGGCAACCTAACTTTGATGGCACAATGAAAGAGCCACAAATGTTGCCAGCACGTCTGCCTCACATCCTGCTTAACGGTGTAACCGGCATTGCCGTTGGTATGGCAACAGACATCCCACCGCACAACGTTCGTGAAATCGCAGATGCGACTATTCATTTGATCGACAACCCGAAAGCAGAACTGCCGGACGTGATGCAGTATGTCAAAGGTCCGGATTACCCAACAGAAGCAGAAATTATCTCGCCGCAAGCGGATATCGAGAAGATTTACCGCAACGGTCGTGGTAGCATCAAAATGCGCGCGGTTTGGCATAAAGAAGGTTCTGATATTGTTATCACTTCTTTGCCTCACCAAGTATCGGGTGCCAAACTGCTTGAGCAAATCGCTAACCAGATGCGTGCGAAGAAGCTGCCAATGGTTGACGATCTTCGTGACGAATCGGATCACGAGAACCCAACGCGTATTGTTGTCGTGCCTAAGTCAAACCGCGTCGATTGTGACTTGTTGATGAACCATTTGTTCGCATCAACGGATCTTGAGCGCAGTTACCGCGTTAACTTGAACATGATTGGTTTGGATAACCGTCCTCAAGTTAAAGGTCTGGTGCAAATTCTGTCTGAGTGGATCGAGTTCCGTCGTACGACTGTGCGTCGTCGTCTACAACATCGCCTAGACAAAGTAATGGCTCGTCTACACATCTTGGAAGGTTTGTTGGTTGCTTACCTCAACCTAGATGAAGTGATTGAGATCATCCGTACTGAAGACGATCCAAAAGCGGTGCTGATGGAACGCTTTGGTATTACCGATATCCAAGCGGATGCAATTTTAGATACCAAACTTCGTCATCTAGCAAAACTAGAAGAGATGAAGATCCGTGGTGAGCAAGACGAGCTAGAGAAAGAGCGTGAGAAGCTAGAACAGCTACTCGGTTCTGAGCGTCGTCTGAACACACTACTGAAAAAAGAAATCAAAGCAGACGCAGAGAAATACGGTGATGATCGTCGCTCTCCAATGGTTGAGCGTGCAGAAGCAAAAGCGCTGACTGAACGTGACCTCGTACCAAGTGAGCCAATCACGGTTGTGCTTTCTGAGAAAGGTTGGATTCGTCACGCGAAAGGCCATGACGTGGATGCCGAAGGCTTAAACTATAAGTCGGGTGATAAGTATTTAGCGCATGCTCGAGGTAAGAGTAATCAGCCTGCGGTATTCCTAGGTAGTGACGGTCGAAGTTACTCTCTGGAATCGCACTCACTGCCTTCTGCTCGTAGTCAAGGTGAGCCGATTACCGGTCGCTTGAATATTACGGCTGGTAGCAGTATTCGCCAAGTCATCATGAGTGAAGAAGATCAGCTGTGGCTGGTGGGCTCAGATGCAGGTTACGGCTTTGTATGTAAAGGCGCGGACTTGCTGTCTAAAAACCGCAGTGGTAAAGCGCTCGTCACTTTACCTGCCAACTCTGAGATCATGACGCCAAAAGAGATTGAAGATTTAGACTCTGATGAAATCTTAGCAATCACTAACCAAGGTCGCATGCTGCTGTTCCCAATCAAAGACTTGCCACAACTGGCGAAAGGTAAAGGGAATAAGATCATCAACATTCCTGCTGCTAAAGCAAAAGAGCGAGAAGAAGTACTATCTCACTTAATGTCTTTACCAAAAGGTGCATCGTTAACGCTGTACGCGGGTAAGCGAAAGTTGGGTCTTAAACCGTCTGACCTTGATAACTTCCGTGGCGAACGTGGTCGCCGAGGTGGGTTATTACCGAGAGGTTTGCAGCGAGTCACTCGTATTGAAGTTGAGCTAGATGATTCCGATACGACGGAAACACCGAGCGATAGCGAGTAACGCACAAATAAAAATCCCAGCCAATGGCTGGGATTTTTTATGCTTCTTGCTTGTCTTCGGCAATGGTGACTTTCAAGGTCATCTCTTTTCCTTTGCGAATGATACCGACGTCCACGGTGGTGCCAGGACGTAAATCGGTGACGATATCCATAACGCTCTGACGCCCTTGTACTTTATTGCCATCAATACTGATAATGATGTCCTGCTTTTGGAAGCCTGCCGCATTGGCTGGACCATTTGGATCAATACCAAGTACGACAATACCACCTATGTGTTCATTTCCAAGCAGGCGAGCAGTGACCGCATTAATGTCTTGGCCGTCGATTCCAATATAACCACGAATCACGCGGCCATCAGCGATGATTTTCTGCATGATCTTACTCGCTAGCGGCGCAGGGATCGCAAAAGAAATACCGTAAGTTTCTAAGTCTGTCGCTTGCTGAAAAGAGGCGGTGTTAATGCCGACGAGCTCGCCTTGTGTGTTCACTAGGGCTCCACCAGAGTTACCTTCATTGATGGCGGCATCGGTTTGAATGAATGCTTGACGACCATCGCTAATCGATGAACGACCTGTGGCAGAAATAATGCCGAACGTTGTGGTTTGTCCAAGGTTGTATGGGTTACCGATGGCTAGTACTACATCGCCCACTTGTGGTTTGTAGTTAGAGTTCAGAGGGATTACGGGCAAATTCGAACCTTCGACACGCAGCACGGCTATATCAGTACGCTTATCTGTCCCTACGAGCTGAGCCGCTGCGGCTCTGCCGTCTTGTAATGCCACAACAATTTGATCAGCTTGAGCAACCACATGATAGTTAGTAATGATGTAGCCTTTCTCACTAACAATCACACCTGACCCCAGGCCTTGAGTCGAGAGTTTACTGCGGTCATTCTCAACATACTTACGACTGTAGATGTTTACCACTGCAGGTGCTGCTCTTCGGACTGCTTGATTAAACGTCAACTCGACTGATGCGATATTAACAGGTTGAGGATCAAGCGCGGCAGGAATTACGTTGTTGCGCAAAGATGGAACCGCCAGTAATACCACTGCGGCAGTAGCCAAGCCTAAAAAGACAGAACGTAATAAAAAGCTGAGCATATCCTCTCCATGCGTGAGCGCCAAAATGGCATCGAAGATGAAGAATAGCATTACATTGAAAAATAACAAAAGGGCAGCGCGTCATCGCGTTGCCCTTTTCATTAGTTATTGAGCGATAAGGAAAAGTGTTCGAGCCTTATCACTCAGTACTATGCATCGAAAACCTTATTTTCTATCACTTTGAAAGTGGTTAACGAATGACAAGATAAATAGTACGTTCACCACGTTGAATATTAAGAGCCAGTACACCTTTGTGTTTCTCTACGATTGTACGAAGCTCGGCAAGGTTTTTCACTCGTTGACGGTTCACACCGATAATAATGTCACCTTGTTGTAATTGATATTGAGCAGCCGGAGAGTTATCTGCAACGCTCGATACTTTAACACCTTGGATTACATCACTTGGTGTTGTATTGCTTAACTCCGCACCTTTGAGTCCCTCATGTAATGTCTCCGCTTTAGCTTTCATATTCGTAGATTCGCCAAGCGTTACATCAAAGGTTTTATTCTTACCATCTCGAACCACACCTAATGTGATTTCTTTACCTGCGCCCAGTGTTGCCACTTTTGCGCGGAGCTCTGAGAAAGTATTAATCGCTTTGCCGTTCACCGATACAATTACGTCACCGGCTTTTAACCCTGCTTTATCGGCTGCGCTGTCCGGTACGACTTGACCAATAAAGGCCCCTTTACTTGACTCGTAACCCAATGCATCAGCTAGCTCAGAGGTTACTTCGCCACCTTGCACACCCAACATGCCGCGTTTGACTTCACCAAACTCTAGAATTTGATCAGTGAGGTTTTTCATCATGTTTGATGGAATCGCAAAGCCAATACCCACATTACCGCCGTTAGGGCCTAAAATCGCAGTATTAATACCGATCAGCTCACCATTAAGGTTGACCAATGCACCACCAGAGTTACCGCTGTTAATTGCGGCATCGGTTTGGATGAAGTTTTCGAAGTTTTCAACGTTTAAGCCACTACGACCAAGGGCTGAAACAATACCCGAAGTCACAGTTTGACCGAGTCCAAATGGGTTACCAATCGCAACCGTAAAGTCACCGACACGCAGTTTGTCGGAATCCGCGACTTTAATCTGCGTTAAGTTTTTCGCTTTCTCTAATTTAAGTAACGCAACATCGGCCATTTCATCACCGCCAACGAGCGTAGCGTCATACTCGCGCCCGTCAAAGAGGCGAACTCGAATCTCATCTGCGCCCTTGATCACATGGTAGTTAGTGACAATATGGCCTTTCTTCGCATCAATAATGACACCAGAACCTAAACCTCTGAACGGGCGCTCTCGCCTTTGTTCCATAGGAAAGTCTGGGCCAAAGAAAAATTGAAATTGCTCGGGAATGCGACTGGTTTGTACCTGTTTACCTTCTACAGCAATACTCACAACAGCTGGGGTCACCTTCTCAAGCATTGGTGCCAAGCTAGGTAACTGTTGGCCATCCACATTCAAAGGTAATGCGGCAGTGGCTTGAACTGGGGCAATAATCGAACCCAAACTCAGAGATAGAACGGTGAGCGCAAGCAGTGGTTTTTTCATCCAATAACTCCTCTTGAAACATGTCTGCCAAAAAGAAATATCCGAACGTTTCGTTCACTTTGTTAATAACTAATATAGGGTCTAGTTCGGACAATCAAAAGGGGAGGCAGTGCACATCCAAGTTAGAGCGAAGGTGAGGTGAAAAAGTTCAAAAAAGGGCCGATACAAATGTATCGGCCCTAGATAGAAGTAAGAGAGGATTATGATGCTTTTGCGGTTACCGCTTCGGGAGCATTAATGATTTCTTTCTCTTGATCCCTCAAAAGACCGGTGGCGCCATTTGCGTAGTCTTTTGGTTGTTCGTTAAACTCTGGTTGATCTTCTGCAATGGTTTCAGACGACATTGCCGTTTTCTTATCAAACGGGTTGTCTTGTTCTGGTAAGTTTGGCAAAAGCTCAGAAGAGGTCTTGGCCATATGTTGGTATAGCTTGGTGTAATCTTTACCTAGGGTGTCCAACATTTCTGCGGTTTGTGCAAAGTGATCGACGAGCTCTTGACGTTGTTGCTCTAATTCAAACTTGGCCGCTTCAAGTTCTTTCTGCACAGACTTTTGTTTCTTGTATTCAGGGGTGGTTAGTCTACTAATGACTACGCCTACGATTGTACCGACCAGCAAACCCACAATGGCATAAATCCAAGGCATAACTGCTCCTTATAGTTGTTTTAACAAGTCTTTTACTACTTAGTTACACGCGGTGCTCGTCCATGTTACTATGGCTTGAACAGCCGATAAAGAAAAATAGCAGTATGTCTTCGGGGACTGATAACTACTTCTCTCTATTCTCAAAGTTGACCCCGAGGTAACCCTTTTCTCTATACCTCTATACGACTTAATACGATGACACCACTACAACAATATCAAAAAGACATAGCAGAACACGGGTTTCAGCGTGATGAAGCTCAGTATCAAGCGGTCGTTGCATTAGACAAGCTTTACCATGCTATCGTTGAATTTCAGTCAGCGCCTGTTCCTCAGCTTTCCAAATGGCAAAAGCTAATGGGGAAAAAAATCGACAAGCCTGAACCACCAAAAGGTCTTTACTTTTGGGGTGGGGTAGGTCGCGGTAAAACCTACCTTATGGATGCATTTTTTGATGCTTTACCGACCCAAAGAAAAATGCGCGTCCACTTCCATCGATTTATGTATCGAGTACATGATGAGTTGAAGCTGTTAGGTGATGTCGAAAATCCTCTATCAAAAGTGGCGGATAAATTTAAAGAAGAAGCAGATGTGGTTTGCTTTGATGAATTTTTTGTTTCCGACATTACTGATGCGATGATCCTTGCAACGTTACTTCAAGAAATGTTCAAGCGACAGATGATCCTAGTCGCGACTTCAAACATCGAGCCGCAGAACTTATATCGTAACGGTTTGCAAAGAGCGCGCTTTTTGCCCGCGATCGATATGATTTTGGCACGTTGTGAAGTGTTGAATGTCGATAGTGGCGTTGATTATCGCTTAAGAACGTTAGAACAGGCTGAAATATACCATTACCCGCTTGATGAGCAGGCTAGCATAAACCTTAACAAATATTATCAGCAGCTGACTGGAGAGCGTCAGTTTGTTGCTCATCAAATCGAAGTTAACCACCGTCAACTAGCGGTGATTGAAGCAAGCGACGGGGTGCTGCATGCGTCGTTTGCTCAGTTGTGTCAAACTGCTCGCAGTCAAAATGACTACATTGAATTGTCTCGTATTTACCACACGGTATTACTGGCAGATGTTCAACAAATGAACCGAAAAATCGATGATGCGGCGAGACGCTTTATTGCGCTGGTCGATGAGTTTTACGAGCGCAATGTTAAGTTGATTATTTCTGCTGAAGTGCCAATGGCCGACTTATATACTGATGGGCAGTTAGAGTTCGAATTTAAGCGCTGTTTGTCTCGGCTTACTGAGATGCAAAGTCATGAGTATCTCGCGCGTGAACATTTGGCCTAGATCCAATGGGTTCTTAAAAAAGTGAAGAAAAAATTAGTGATTTGGCGCAAAAAAAGGTGATTTTTTCTTCGCTCTTCTCTATAATCCTGCGACCCACCGTTACTGCAGACCTGATTATCGAAGTTATTTCGAAATTGAAGGTCGAGAGTACCAACGACTCGAAGGGGTGATGACTGGGCTCTTAGACAGTGTGGGAGCACTATTGGGTGTTCCTTTAAAGTTTAAAATTTAATTAACGGGTTATTGTTAGCATGAAAACTTTCGTTGCTAAACCAGAAACTGTAAAACGCGACTGGTACGTTGTAGACGCTGAAGGTAAAACTCTTGGCCGTCTAGCAAGTGAAATTGCATCTCGCCTACGTGGCAAACATAAAGCTGAATACACTCCTCACGTTGACACTGGTGATTACATCATCGTTATCAACGCTGAGAAAGTTGCTGTAACTGGTAACAAAGCTAAGAACAAAGTGTACTACCGTCACTCTGAATTCCCAGGTGGTCTAAAATCTATCACTTTTGAAAAGTTGATCGATCGTAAACCTGAGATGGCTCTTGAGCTTGCAGTTAAAGGCATGCTTCCACGTGGTCCTCTAGGCCGTGCTATGTACCGTAAGCTAAAAGTTTACGCGGGCGCTGAGCACAACCATGTTGCTCAACAACCACAAGTACTAGACATCTAATTGGGGATTTCGAAAATGGCAGAGAATCAATACTACGGCACTGGCCGTCGCAAAAGCTCAGCTGCACGTGTTTTCATTAAACCAGGCAGCGGTAACATTGTAGTAAACAAGCGTAACCTTGACGAATACTTCGGTCGTCCAACAGCACGTATGGTTGTACAACAACCTCTAGAGCTAGTTGAACTAACTGAAAAGCTAGACCTTTACGTAACAGTTAAAGGCGGCGGTATTTCTGGTCAAGCTGGTGCTATCCGTCACGGTATCACTCGCGCGCTTATGGAATACGATGAGTCTCTACGTCCTGCTCTACGCGCAGCTGGCTACGTTACTCGTGACGCTCGTTGCGTTGAACGTAAGAAAGTTGGTCTACGTAAAGCACGTCGTCGTCCACAGTTCTCTAAGCGTTAATTTCCTCTTATCGGGAATTATGCTTTTCAGAGTTACTCTGGAAACTGTGTACCAAAAGCTCGGCTCTATGCCGGGCTTTTTTGTATTTAAAGACATCATACTTGTCTTCAAGCAACGAACAGTCTTCATTTATCATCACATTCCGAGTAGGCCTTCTTATTCGTCCTCTTCGTCGAAAGGTTGCCAGTGCCGTTTTATATGTGTGCCTTATTTAATCGCGACTCACCACGCTTTCTCTTGCGATGCAGCATAGATGTATTCATCAGCAAGAATGTCTTTGTATCTTATTCTCCCTGTAACATGTTTTAAAATGACTTACGCTCCTTTTTGAGCATTCTGCGTGCTACAAAATTGAAAATATAAACACAGCAAGCTGAACGCGTAATACGAAATATTTCTCTGTGTAATTAACTGAAAACTACCAAGATAAAAGGTTTTATCCGCTTTCAGCGGGGCTTCTATGTGGTGCTTTCTTGTTACAAATCACATCAATTTTTTATAATTCTGCCGCTTTTGTGACGACGCGAGCGATTTGCCTCACAAATGTTACAAAAAGGTAGCTTTATCTTGTCAAAAAGTAGGGTTTTCTTTATCATTTCCCTCCAATAAATAGAACTAAATTCATTATTTGTTAGCCATGCTCTTATAAGCGGAATAATAACGATCCAAAGGGAGCAAATGGGAGAATGTTTGGATGAGCAACGCGCCTTTAAATAACGGTCGCAGGCGTTTTCTAACCGCTACAACGGCAGTTGTTGGTGGGTTAGGGGCAGTCGCCGTCGCCGTGCCTTTTATCAAATCATGGAATCCGAGTGCTAAAGCCAAAGCGGCGGGCGCACCGGTGGAAGTGGATATAAGTAAAATTGAACCAGGTCAGCTGGTTCGTGTTGAGTGGCAGGGAAAACCTGTATGGATTGTTCGCCGCACTCAAAGCGTTCTGGATAACTTAAAATCGATCGGTGATAAGCTTCGCGATCCACAATCTGAAATGGAGCAGCAGCCTGAGTACGCTCAGAATGAGTTTCGTTCGATTAAGGAAGAGTTTTTCGTCGCAGTTGGTTTCTGTACCCACTTAGGTTGTTCACCAACCTATCTACCTGACTCTTTCTCAGAGCAGGTGCAGGGCGTAAGATCTGGCTTCTTCTGTCCTTGTCATGGTTCTAAGTTCGACATGGCTGGTCGAGTGTTCCAAGGAGTACCTGCTCCGTTGAACCTTGTCGTTCCTAAGCACATGTATTTGAGCGATACCAAGCTCATTGTGGGTGTTGATGAGGGAGATGCATAATGCAAGCAATGTTAGATTGGGTTGAAAAGCGTATTCCTGCAATGAATGCTTATAAAAAGCATTTGTCTGAATACCCAATGCCTAAGAACTTCAACTTTTGGTACCTTTTCGGTTCTCTGGCGATGCTGGTTCTTGTTAACCAAATCCTAACGGGTATTTGGCTAACGATGAACTATGTTCCTTCAGGTGACGGTGCATTTGCGTCTATCGAATACATTATGCGTGATGTAGAGTACGGTTGGCTTCTGCGTTACATGCATTCCACTGGCGCGTCAGCGTTTTTTGTTGTTGTGTATCTTCACATGTTCCGTGGTTTGATCTACGGTTCATACCAAAAACCTCGTGAACTGTTGTGGATCTTCGGTATGTTGATCTTCCTTGTTCTCATGGCTGAAGCGTTCATGGGTTACCTACTTCCATGGGGTCAGATGTCATACTGGGGTGCGCAGGTAATCATTTCCCTGTTTGGTGCTATTCCTGTTATCGGTGATGACCTAACGCTTTGGATTCGTGGTGACTACATCATCTCTGGTGCAACGCTAAACCGTTTCTTCGCACTACACGTTATTGCCCTGCCTATCGTTTTGCTTCTTCTTGTTGTTTTGCACGTATTGGCGCTGCACGAAGTAGGCTCAAACAACCCGGATGGTATCGAAACTAAGCTGCCAAAAGGCTCAATGGGCGACGATTACAAAACGCAATTCAAGTTCCACGATTACTACACGAAGAAATATGACATCATTGATTCGATTCCTTTCCATCCGTACGGCACGGTTAAGGACTTGGTTGGTGTCGCTGGTTTCTTGTTCTTCTTCTGTTACGTGCTGTTCTTTAACCCAGAAATGGGTGGGTACTTCCTTGAGCCGCCTAACTTTGAAGCTGCAAACCCACTGAAGACACCAGAGCATATTGCTCCGGTATGGTACTTCACGCCGTTCTACGCAATCTTACGCGCGGTTCCAGACAAACTATTAGGTGTTATCCTAATGGGTGCGTCAATTGCAGTGCTGTTTGTTCTACCTTGGTTGGATCGTTGTAAAGTTCGTTCATACCGTTACCGTAGCAAACTTCATCTATTGAATATTGTACAGTTCACTATCGCCTTTATCGCTCTGGGTATTTTAGGTGCGTTACCTGCAACACCAACGTACACACTACTATCTCAGATCTTTAGCTTGTGTTACTTCATGTTCTTTGTGTTGCTGTTCTTCTACAGCAAAAATGAAGCAACCAAACCATTACCAGAGAGGGTGACATTCAAATGAAGAAGTGGATTGTAATTCTATTTGCTATGTTGCCATCACTAGCGATGGCAGCTGGGGCCAATGTTCCGCTGGATAAAGCGAATGTTGACCTTACGGATAAAGCTTCGCTACAAAACGGCGCGAAGTTGTTCATGAACTACTGTTTTGCTTGTCACTCTACGCAATACCAGCGTTACGAGCGTGTAGCAACAGACTTGGAAATTCCAACAGACTTAATGAAAGAAAACCTGATTTTCAATCCTGAAGCGAAAATCGGTGATCTAATGGTCAATGCTATGCCACCGAAGCAAGCTGCAAACTGGTTTGGTGCTCCACCACCAGATCTTACGTTGGTTGCACGAGTTCGTGGTGCTGATTGGTTATACACTTACTTACGCTCTTTCTATGTTGATCCATCTCGTCCATTCGGCGTGAACAATATCGTCTTCCCGAGTGTTGGTATGCCGCATGTGCTTGAAGAGCTACAGGGCATCCCGACGCCGATTTACGATACGAAAATCGTAGATGGCGAAGAAGTACAAGTTGTTGTTGGTACTGAAACCGATGGCACGGGTGAGCTGAGTGAAGGCGAATATGACAAAGCGGTTGGCGATCTCGTTAACTTCTTAGTTTATTCAGGTGACCCAGTGCAGCTTGAGCGTCACGCTCTAGGCTGGTGGGTAATGGGCTTCTTAGTGCTTCTAACCATCGTTGTTGTGATGCTCAAGAAAGAGTATTGGCGCGATGTGCATTAATTGTGCTAAAATACCGTGCTAATTCCCAATTTTAATTGATGTACAATGGAGGCTTAGCCTCCATTGTTTTTATTTGTAAGTGTACTGGAGGGCTCCATGGCTGTAGCTGCCAATAAACGTTCTGTGATGACTCTTTTCTCAAGTGCATCAGATTTGTATAGCCATCAGGTTCGCATTGTACTAGCTGAAAAAGGCGTAAGTGTTGAAGTTGAGCTTGTTGACGAAGCAAACCTTCCTGCTGAGCTTGTTGAGCTAAACCCATATAAATCAGTGCCAACTCTTGTTGACCGTGAGCTAGCTCTTTACGATTCAAAAATCATCATGGAGTACTTGGACGAGCGTTTCCCTCATCCACCTCTAATGCCGGTTTACCCTGTTGCTCGTGGCAACAGCCGCTTGATGATGTACCGTATCGAACGCAACTGGTATTCACTCGCTGAAAAAGTGATGAAAGGTAATGCGGAAGAATCAGAAAAAGCACGCACAAAGCTGCGTAATGATCTTCTGACGTTAGCGCCAATTTTTGCTGAATATGAGTACTTCATGAGCGAAGAATTCAGCTTGATCGATTGTTACCTAGCTCCACTATTGTGGCGTTTGCCTCAACTTGGTATCGATCTTGTTGGCCCTGGTTCAAAAGAAATCAAGGTATACATGAACCGCGTATTTGAACGTGATTCGTTCCTTGCTTCTTTGACTGAAGCTGAACGTGAAATGCGCCTAGTTCGTTAAGCGATTTAAAACACGTTATGGATATTGCAAAAATGACTGCTCGCCGCCCGTATATGCTTCGCGCATTTTACGACTGGTTAGTAGACAATGACTTGACTCCTCACTTGGTTGTGGATGCAACAATGCCAGGGGTGCGTGTCCCGGTTGAATTTATTCAAGATGGTCAAATTATTTTGAATATTGCGCCACGTGCAGTGGGTAATCTTGAGTTAGGTAATGATGCGATTACCTTCCATGCTCGCTTTAGCGGTCGTCCGCACTCAGTGATTGTGCCTGTGTATGCTGTTCAAGCTATTTATGCACGTGAGAATGGTGCTGGTACTATGTTTGAACCAGAAGAAGCGTACACTCACATCGAAGAAGAAGCGATGACCGAGGAAGAATCATCCCCATCGTTCACAACGGTTAGCGATGAGCCTTCTGAGTTAGTTTCTGATTCAGATGCCGAAGAGGACGATGCTCCTCGACCAAAAGGCAAACCAAGCTTAAGAGTGATTAAATAATAAAAAAGCAGCGTAACGCTGCTTTTTTCTTTTTAACTTGTTGAAGATGATTTCAAGCCAGACTTTGGAAATTACTCACTAATCGTAAAGACTTCGACGTTCTCTTCACTTTCTGTACTTGCCTCACTTTCTATTGTTTGTACACCGTCACTCGGTAAGTCTACTTCAACAGGCTCCATTTCGCCGTATTGGAACCCTTTAATGACTTGTTTTACGCCTGAGATATTACGCGCGATTTCTGTCGCTCGATCGCCTTGCTCTGGCGTGACATAACCAAACAGAAAAACGTCGCCATCTTCGGTGATCACTTTAACCTTAACACCATTAAGCTCAGAATCAGTAAGCAAAGCTGACTTTACTTTGGTTGTGATCCAGCTGTCATTGCTAATCTGGGTAACAGTGAGTGGCTCTTTTTGTTTGATTTGATTGTGTATGACTTTTACACCACTAACTTCTCGAGCCCTTCGCTCTAAAGCAAGGATAAGGTCTTGTGTCGGAGCTTGTCCCATAAGGACTACAGTCCCATTATATGAACTGGCAACGACACGTACTTCACCTTTAAACGGTGCTTTATTGCCGATCGCCGCAACTTCGAATTCAATGTTATTGTCCTGCCAGATTTGTTTTGTCGTGCGTGTGTCCGTGACAATATTCGCTGTGGTTGCTGCACCTGCGATAAACAAACCTGCGCAACCACTTAAACTCAATGCTGTTAATAAGATAACAAGGCTACGTATCATAATTCTGACTCTCAGTCTTGGTTACTCTTCGTGAGCAGGGAAAAGCACCTGGTCAATAAGATCACAAAGGCAATGGAGTGTTACCATATGTACTTCGTGAATACGTGCAGTGCGGTGTGATGGAATACGAATTTCGACGTCGTTCTCACCGAGCAGTCCTGCCATCTCTCCGCCATCTTTTCCTGTTAGCGCGATAATCGTCATGTCTCGAGTTACGGCTGCTTCCATCGCTTTGATAATATTTTTACTGTTACCGCTAGTCGACATGGCAAGCAAAATGTCGCCTGGTTGACCAAACGCTCGTACCTGTTTTGAGAAGATTTCCTGGTAGTGGTAATCGTTGGCCACTGCGGTTAGGGTGGTATTATCGGCGGTTAAGGCCATTGCTGGTAGGCTAGGGCGCTCAGTTTCAAAACGGTTTAAAAGACAAGAAACAAATTGTTGAGCGTTTGAAGCACTGCCGCCATTACCACAACATAAAATTTTATTGCCATTAAGCAGGCTCGACACCATCGCTTGAGCTGCATGAGTAATGGCATCAGGCAGCGCCTCTGCTGCTGCGATTTGAATTTGAATACTTTCTGTAAAGCTGTCTTTAATGCTGTCTAGCATCGCTTATCCTTCAGAGATTGCGTTTTCTATCCAGTTGATATCTCGACCATTATCATGAATGGCGATGACATCAAATCGATAATCGATATTGTGTTTTAAGCGCTTTTGTTGGCTAAGCCAAACTTGTGCGGTTTTGACTAGCTTGCGCATTTTAGCGTGCGTCACCATTTCTGCTGCCGAGCCAAAGTGATTGTTCTTACGGTATTTGACTTCAACAAACACAATAGTTTCACCTTGTTGGAAGATTAAATCAATCTCACCGACCTTAGTCAGAAAATTTTGTTCAATAAAGTTTAAGCCCTGGCGTTGTAAATACTGCTTCGCCAGAGCTTCATATTGATTTCCGATTTGGCGCTTGCTAAAGAGCCCCACGCTCAGCCCAGCTTAGCTCACGCTGTACAACACAATTATTGTCGATACTTAAAATACCGGTTTGGCCGCCAACTGAGTAGCCCGGAACGACCTTCATTTGTGGCAGCTCCCCAATCAATTTATACGCATCCATACCCAGTGCTTTCAAACGTTTTTCCATGTTAGATTGCTCTGACCACAACTCGTTCATTTCAGCGGTCACGCTAGGGTCTGGGTCAATCAGCAATGGAATATCGCTGTAGATGATGCCTGTTAGATCTTCGTAAGTCGCGCCGCCACTGTTGCTACGCGAGCTAGAGAAAATTTGTGGCGCTTTGGCGTCTGGATTAATCGCTACCTCAATAAACGGCTTAATCAAAGTCAGTTCCGTGCTTCTAGCAACAATATAAACCGCATCGACATCACGACGGCTACGTGGCTGTGTTTCAAGCTTGATACGCATTAGTGATTGCATCTGAGCAATACGTTGTTTGCTTTCTTGCAGACCAAATACTTCATTGATGTCTTTTTGAAGTTGGCGCTTGTCACCAAAATAACTTGCTGCGACTTTATTAGAGCTGTACTTGCGCCACTCTTTGTTGAACGCTTCAGTTACACGTTCACCAAAGCTGCCCTTTGGTGCCAGAATCAGAGGGAAGTTATAGCCTTCGCTGAACAAGTGTTTCGCTGCTTGTGCGGCTTCTTGTTCCGGTGATAATGCCAAGTAGCAAATATTGCTATCTGGTTGCACATCTTCGGGAATATTTAGCGCAAGGGCTGGAATCGTAGGACCATTTTCTGAGCCATCCATGGTTGTGTGCAATAGCTCAACGTTCTCTTTTTCTAGAGGACCAACAACAAAATCGATGTTTTCATTGATCAAACGTTGTTTAATTTGGTCGGCGTTATACGCATTAGTGTCTATTACCGTGAGGGTAGCGCTTGGATCACGGTTACGATCATTCATCATCGCAAACACAAAACCATCACGAATTAATTGCGCTTGTGGCGAGAATTTACCAGTAAGCGGCAGTAACAAAGCGGTGTTGTTTGGTTTAACAATGTCTAGAGAGAGAATGTTTTGAATCTCTTCTGGTGTGTAGATAGCGGCTGGGTGAGATGGGTTCTCGTTTAACCAGCGTTCTAGGGTATTTTTTAGTTGGGATAAGTTGCCCGACAGCGTTTTCGCATAAATAGCGAGTTGTAGCCAACCATCTAAAACATCTTCATTTGGCTCTGTTTCTAATGAGGTCAGTTCGTACTCGGAGTAGCTGCCAAAGTTCATCCAAATACGGCTAGAAATCTCTCTCTGCTCCGCGGACGATGCATATTGACCAAATGCAACCAGTTGGCGGTTTGCCTCAAACGCTTGGTTAAGACCTTGATAAGCGTCGGCACGCATCAAGTAATAGTCTTTCCATTGCTCATTTGGCAACTTCCACCAAGGTTTAAAATTCAACAATTGCAGCAACTGAGAGTAATTACCCTGTTTTTGCTGTATGGTCGCACGCGCTAGTTGCCACTCTGCTTGCTGAACTTCGGTTAAATGCTGACGAGCCAGGCGCTTGATCAACATTTCTGCTTGATCAAACTGGTTTGCTTGAATCGCGGCTTTGGTTGCCATGATCAACCAGTCATTTTGTAAACTGCCTTCCGTGCTATCAGCTTGGATCATATAGTTCTGAACAGACTGAGTAGGCTCAAGTGTTACATCAACGCCATCAGGCTGTCTTGGACCTGAAGAACAGGCGGCGAGCGTAATTGCTAGTGCAACAGGAGTAAGTATGCGTGGTACACTGAGTCTCTTATGGTTAATCATTGCCGTGAGTTCTCTATAATTTTGTACAAAATTGTCTCTATATTAATCGTTGAAGTGATGGTAAACAAATGACAGATAAAAATAAGTTGCCGAATGAGGGGCCAACTCTCTATATCGTACCGACTCCAATCGGAAATTTAGCGGATATCACCCAACGTGCTATCGAAATTCTGTCGACTGTGGACATCATTGCCGCTGAGGATACTCGACATACGGGCAAATTACTGTCTCACTTCAATATTCAAACCAAAACTTTTGCTCTACATGACCACAATGAGCAGCAAAAAGCACAAGTTTTGGTAGAAAAGCTGCTTTCCGGTCAGTCTATCGCATTAGTTTCTGACGCTGGTACGCCACTTATCAGCGACCCAGGATACCATTTGGTGACAAAATGTCGTCAAGCGGGCGTTAGAGTTGTGCCTCTTCCAGGTGCCTGTGCGGTCATTACGGCGTTAAGTGCCTCTGGCTTGCCATCGGATCGCTTTAGCTTCGAAGGTTTTTTACCACCGAAAAGCAAAGGTCGTAAGGATAAATTCCTAGAGATTGCTTCGGTAGAGCGTACGTGTATTTTTTACGAGTCACCGCACCGTATTTTAGACTCTCTACAAGACATGTTAGACGTTCTTGGCCCAGATAGAGAAGTTGTGTTGGCAAGAGAGCTAACAAAAACCTTTGAAACCATTCAAGGCATGCCGTTAGGTGAGCTGATTGAATGGGTGAAAAGTGACGATAACCAACAGCGTGGTGAAATGGTATTGTTGGTACATGGCCATCGTGAAACAACAGACGACTCACTACCTGAAGATGCTTTACGCACGTTAGGGATTTTGACCAAAGAGCTGCCTTTGAAAAAAGCAGCTGCTTTGGTGGCAGAAATACATAACTTGAAGAAGAATGCGCTATATAAATGGGGCTTAGAAAACTTAGACTAAGTGCCGCTAGCGAGATAAATGGTCAATGAGGGCTGATGTTTAGGCATCGGCCTTTTTATTATCTATTTTTGGCACGTTGACTAAAAAGTCATCACTTAGTGCATTCATTTCATCATATCTGTGATCTAACTAGACTCTGAAGTGAGAACTCTATACAATCCGCCCTCGGAGCTGACTGGGTAGTCGCTGCTTTGTTGATGTCCTTCGGGAGACTGACGTCGAAGTCCCTTTGGGAGACTGACGTTGACGTCCTTCGGGAGACTGACAAAGGGGAGGAAAGTCCGGGCTTCATAGAGCAAGGTGCCAGGTAACGCCTGGGGGGCGCAAGCCTACGACAAGTGCAGCAGAGAGAAGACCGCCGATGGCCCGTAAGGGTACAGGTAAGGGTGAAAGGGTGCGGTAAGAGCGCACCGGACGACTAGCAATAGTTCGTAGCAGGGTAAACTCCACCTGAAGCAAGACCAAATAGGCCTCCACATTGCGTTGCTCGCGTAAGGAGGCGGGTAGGTTGCTCGAGCCAGTGAGTGATTGCTGGCCTAGACGAATGGCTACCGCCGCGCAAGCGGAACAGAACCCGGCTTATGTGTCGGCTCCACCTATTCGAGACCCATCTCTACTTCGGTAGTGATGGGTTTTTTGCATTTAATTGACGCAAACTATGTCATTACCAATAAACTTGGCGTAAATCACGTCTAACTTTAGACTTGTGGTGGCGATGATGTAGGAAATCAGTACACTAAAGAATCGCTTCAAGATCATTCAACGAGAAAGCTATGACCGAAACCTTCCAACATATTTCCGTGTTATTAAATGAATCCATTGATGGCTTAGCTATCAAACCAGACGGCGTCTATATTGATGGAACATTTGGCCGTGGCGGTCACAGCCGGACAATTCTATCTAAACTCGGTGAAAATGGCCGACTGTACAGTATCGACCGTGACCCTCAAGCGATCGCTGAGGCAGGCAAAATCAATGACCCTCGCTTCACCATTATTCATGGCCCATTTTCTGGTATTGCTGAGTATGCTGAAGAGTATGGGCTAGTTGGAAAAGTGGATGGTGTTCTGCTGGATTTAGGCGTTTCTTCTCCTCAGTTAGACGACGCAGAGCGTGGCTTTAGCTTTATGAAAGACGGTCCGCTAGATATGCGTATGGACCCGACATCAGGTGTTCCAGTATCTCAATGGTTGATGGAAGCAGACCTCGATGATATCACTTGGGTCATTCGCGAGTTTGGGGAAGATAAACATGCGCGCCGTATTGCAAAAGCGATTGTTGCCTACCGTGAAGATGAAGAAAATGAGCCAATGGTTCGCACAGGTCAGCTGGCAAAATTGATTTCAGATGCCGCACCGAAAAGTTTTAAAGAGAAAAAACACCCTGCGACTCGTGCTTTCCAGGCTTTTCGTATTTACATCAACAGTGAGTTAGAAGAAATTGATACGGCACTTAAAGGCGCGGCGAGCATTCTGGCTCCTGAAGGCCGTTTATCTGTGATTAGCTTCCACTCTCTGGAAGATCGTATGGTCAAACGTTTTATCCGTAAAGAGAGCAAAGGGCCTGAAGTGCCACACGGTATTCCAATGACGGAAGAGCAAATTCGTGCTCTTGGTAGTGCGAATATGAAAGCGGTGAGCAAAGCGATCAAGCCAAGCAAACAAGAAATTGAAATGAACCCTCGCTCGCGCAGCTCTGTGTTAAGAATTGCGGAAAAGCTTTAATTATTATGACGAAACCCACTCCTAATCTTGCTAAGTTGATTGCAACAGATCTCCTCACTGTTGGTCGCTGGCCATTACTGTTGTTGCTATTGATCGTGGCATCGGCAATGGGAGTGGTATTTGCTACCCACCATGCGCGTCAAGCGATCACTGAGAAAGATCACACGTTGGTTGAACGAGAACGGTTAGATAGCGAATGGCGTAACTTAATGTTGGAAGAAACTGCCCTCGCGGAACACAGTCGTGTTCAAGACCTTGCCAAAAAAGAACTTGAAATGAAACGACCTGATGGCGATAAAGAAGTGGTTGTCACGCTCAAATGATTAGAAAAAAATCCAACACGAAACAAGCCAATAAGCGTAAACCTGTAGCAAAAGAGAAAGCGGCTACGGGGGATAAGAAAACCGATAACAAAGCAGTGAAAGTGGCGGTCGAAGAATCTTTCTTGATTCGTTGGCGCTTCCATCTATTACTGTTTTTTGTTTTTTGTGCATTTGCCCTTTTGGTGGCACGCGTAGCCTACATCCAAATCATTGAGCCAGATAACCTGATTAAACAAGGTGACCTACGTTCGGTTCGTGTTAAATCCATTCCTTCTGCTCGCGGTATTATTTCGGATCGAAATGGTGAGCCGCTTGCTGTCAGTGTGCCGGTTGAGGCGGTTTGGGCAGATCCTGCCACTATATTTAAAGAAAACGCGTTAAGCCAGACCAAAAGTTGGCATGCATTAGCGGATGTTCTTGGTATTGACCGACAAGGGTTAATAGACAAAATTAAGCGCAATGAAAAACGTCGCTTTATATACTTGCAGCGCCAGGTCAGTCCGGCCATGGCGAACTATATTCGTGAGCTAAAGCTGCCAGGTGTTGGCCTTAAGTCGGAATCTCGTCGTTATTATCCTGCAGGTGAGGTTAGTGCTCACTTAGTCGGTGTAACAGGCATTGACGGGCATGGCCTAGAAGGTGTGGAGCGTAGCTACGATGAGTGGCTCACTGGCGCGGCGGGTAAGAAAACTATTCGTAAAGATCGCTATGGTCGTGTTGTGGAAAACATTGCTTGGCAAGACAAGCAAGAAGGTAAATCACTTCAGCTAACCATCGATCAGCGCCTACAGGCGATTGCGTATCGTGCGATTAAGCAAGCCGTTGCGGACCACCGCGCTACTTCAGGTTCTGTTGTCATGTTGGATGTAAAAACGGGCGCCGTATTGGCCATGGTTAATGCTCCTTCTTACAACCCTAACAATCGTAGCGATTGGCAAAGCTATCAAATGCGTAACCGAGTGATCACGGACTCAATGGAGCCCGGTTCGACCATTAAGCCTTTCGTTATTTTAGCCGCCTTAGAAAATGGGATAGCCGATAAAGATACCATCGTAGATACCGGTAATGGTGTCCTACGCTTAGGTGGTAGTCGAGTCAGAGATGTCTCTCGCGTAGGCAAAGCGAGCTTGACCACGATCCTTAAAAAGTCGAGTAATATCGGTGTGACGAAGCTAGCAATGCAAATGCCGGTAGAGGCGCTTCTTGGGCTGTACAGTTCAGTGGGTTTTGGTGAGCTTTCTGGCCTAAACCTAGTTGGGGAAGTGACGGGTATTTTTCCTACACGAACTCGTTGGTCGCCAATTGAGCGCGCCACGATTGCGTTTGGTTACGGTCTATCAATTACACCAATCCAGCTAGCCCATGCTTATGCGACGCTTGGAAACCTTGGCAAATACGAGCCTATTCATATTATTGAAAGCAATGATCATGACATGTCACGTCAAGTGGTGAGTGCGAAGTATGCGCGTCAAGTATTAGACATGTTGGAAACCGTAACTCAAAAAGGGGGCTCGGCTCGCAGAGCGGCAGTTCCTGGTTATCGAGTGGGAGCGAAAACGGGTACATCACGTAAAGCTTCTGCTGGTGGGTACAGCGATGAGTACATCACCTACACGGCTGGGCTTGCTCCGGTTAGCGATCCGCGAATTGCTTTAGTAGTGATCGTAAATGAGCCTCAAGGCGATGACTATTATGGTGGTTCGGTAGCGTCTCCTGTCTTCTCTGAAATCATGAAAGGCGCGCTACAAATACTCAATGTTGCACCTGACGAAAACAAATTCCAACAGTAAGCCCTGTGGTTTACTGAGCAAACAAAATTAAGAAAACCTGAGCCAAAGCTCGGAGAACAAATATGACTAAAGCCATCAGTATGGACGTGCTGCTTTCCCCTTGGGTGGATTGCCCTAGCTTATCGTCCGTTCTTGTTTCTGAATTGGAGCTCGACAGCCGAAGAGTTCAACCTGGAACCACGTTTGTAGCAGTGATTGGCCATGTTGTGGATGGGCGTAAATTCATTGCCTCTGCAATTGAGCAAGGTGCAAATGCAGCCCTGGCGCAAGCCTGCGATGTCAAAACACATGGTACGGTGGAAATCATTGATGATGTTCCCGTCATTTACATTGATAGGTTGGACCAACGTTTATCCGCAATTGCTGGAAAGATCTATGCTTACCCTGATATGGATTTGATTGGTGTCACCGGCACCAACGGCAAAACCACCATTACCCAGTTAATAGCGCAATGGCTAGAACTGCTTGATCATAAAGCGGCGGTAATGGGAACAACAGGAAATGGCTTCCTCAATAACTTGCAACAAGCTGCGAATACAACGGGGAATGCCGTTGAAATTCAGAAAACGCTCTCCTCTCTCGCAAATCAACAAGCCACATACACCGCGCTAGAAGTATCTTCCCATGGCCTGACGCAAGGTCGTGTCAAAGCATTATCATTTGCGGCGGGCGTGTTTACTAACTTAAGTCGTGACCATCTTGATTACCATGGCACGATGGAAGAGTATGCCAATGCAAAGCTTGGGTTGTTCACGCAACACCAATGTGAACGTGCCATTATCAATGTTGATGATGAAGTAGGTCATCAATGGGCGTCGCAGTTAAGTAATGCGGTCGCTGTTTCGCTCAAACCGAACACTGAATTTGAAAGCGCAATTTGGGCGACGGAAGTCAGTTACGCGGAGTCAGGGATTACTATTAAGTTCGATGGTAAATTTGGCTCAGGTGAATTGCACGCGCCATTGATTGGTGAGTTTAATGCAACCAACTTAATGCTCGCTTTTGCGACCTTATTAAGCTTAGGTAAAGAGAAACAAGCGTTACTCGAAACCGCAGGTCAACTGCAACCTGTACTCGGCCGAATGGAGTTATTCCAAACTGAGGATCGTGCCAAAGTCGTGGTTGATTATGCCCATACTCCTGATGCTTTAGAAAAAGCGCTGCAAGCTTTACGAGTTCATTGTGAAGGCCAGCTGTGGGCTATTTTTGGCTGCGGTGGCGATCGCGATGCAGGTAAGCGCCCAATGATGGCGGAAATTGCAGAGCGTCTAGGCGACAGAGTGGTGTTGACTGACGATAACCCACGCAGCGAAGACCCGGTTCAGATTGTGAAAGACATGTTAGCTGGGCTGTCAAAACCTGCTGAAGCGATTGTTCAGCATGACCGCTTCAAAGCACTGTCTTATGCCATTGAAAATGCTTCGCCAAACGACATTATCTTGTTAGCTGGGAAGGGTCATGAAGATTATCAGATTCGTAATGGCGAAACGATTCATTACTCCGACCGCGAGTCCGCAATGCAACTTTTAGGATTGACCTCATGATCAAAGTAACGTTATCTCAAATTGCAGACATCACACGTGGCGAGCGATTCGGCGACGATCTACTTATTGACGCGGTTTCTACTGATACACGAACGATTGATCGTGGGGCTCTATTTGTGGCGTTAGTAGGGGAGCGCTTTGATGCGCACAACTTTTGCCAACAAGCGGTAGATGCAGGTGCCGGTGCTTTACTCGTGGAAAAACGCTTAGATGTGAATGTGCCGCAAATTGTGGTGTCGGATACCAAACTTGCATTGGGTGAATTTGCTTCTTGGGTGCATCAAGCATGCCAAACACCTACCGTTGCGATCACCGGAAGTTGCGGTAAAACGACCGTAAAAGAAATGGTTGCGAGTATCCTGCAATTGAAAGGCAAAGTGCTATTCACGGCGGGTAACTTCAATAATGATATTGGTGTTCCGTTGACATTATTACGCTCACAGCAGGATGATGATTATGCCGTGATTGAGCTTGGTGCTAACCATATCGGTGAAATTGCTTACACGACTCAGTTAGTAAAACCAGATATCGCGTTAGTGAACAATGTAGCAGCCGCTCACCTTGAAGGCTTTGGTTCTATCGATGGCGTGAAACAAGCCAAAGGTGAAATCTACCAAGGCCTTTCAGCTGGTGGTATTGCGATTGTTAACCTAGACAGCAATGGTGAAGCCAAGTGGGATGAAGTGTTAGCAGATAAGAAAGTCATTACTTTTTCACAAAGTAATACTGATGCAGACTTCTTCGCTTCTAACATCGTATTGAACGCCGCAGGTGAAGCAAGCTTTGACTTACATATCGCAGCAAGCTCACAAGAAATTGAACTGTCTCTGGGTATTATAGGTCAACACAACGTTGCGAATGCGATCGCTGCTTCTATTATTGCGTTACAAATGGGCGCCACATTAGAAGAGGTTCGTGCTGGCCTTAAACATTTGAACAAAGTGAAAGGTCGCGTCGAGGTTGAAGCGCTGAGCGAAAAGATAAAATTGATTGACGACAGCTACAACGCGAGCGTGCCAGCCATGAAAGCGGCAGTTGATTTATTGGCCGCTTTCCCAGGTCAACGCTGGCTGATTTTAGGTAATATGGCGGAATTGGGCGAGGAAAGTCTTGCACTTCATCGTCAAGTCGGGGAACATGCTGCCCCACAAAAATTTGAACATGTTCTCACATATGGTGCAGACGCCAAGGTGATCAGTGATCTTTGCCAAGGCATTCATTTTGAGACGCACCAAGAGATAATTGAATACATCAAGCAGCATCTAGACCAAGCCGTTCCTGAAAGCCATACGATGTTGGTGAAAGGAGCGAACGGTGCACGTATGTTTGAAGTCGCTGCTGCTTTGAAGGAGTATTATTAATGATTATTTGGCTTGCCGAGCTGCTACAGCCATACCTGTCTTTTTTCCGATTGTTTGAATACTTGTCTTTTCGAGCAATCCTAAGCGTATTAACCGCTCTAGGTCTGTCATTATGGATGGGACCAATCATGATCAAGCGTTTGCAAATGCTGCAAATTGGTCAGGTAGTACGTAACGAAGGTCCTGAATCTCACTTTAGTAAGCGTGGTACTCCAACTATGGGCGGTATCATGATCTTAGCGGCCATCTCAATCACGATTTTGCTATGGACAGACTTATCCAACCCATATGTATGGGCGGTATTGACGGTCTTGCTTGGCTACGGTGCAGTCGGATTTGTTGATGATTATCGTAAAGTGGTGCGAAAAAATACCGATGGTTTGATCGCGCGTTGGAAGTACTTCTGGCAATCGTTGATCGCGTTTGTCGTGGCTTTTGCATTGTACGCTTACGGTAAAGACACTGCAGCCACTCAGCTCGTGGTGCCATTTTTTAAAGACATCATGCCGCAACTTGGTTTGATGTACATTATCCTGACTTACTTTGTGATTGTCGGTACGAGTAACGCGGTTAACCTGACCGATGGTCTAGACGGTTTGGCAATCATGCCAACGGTTCTTGTTGCTGCAGGCTTCGCGGTTATTGCATGGGCGACGGGTAACGTTAACTTCTCTGAATACCTTCATATTCCATACTTACCACATGCTTCTGAGTTGGTTGTCGTATGTACAGCAATCGTCGGTGCAGGCCTTGGTTTCTTGTGGTTTAACACTTACCCAGCACAAGTGTTCATGGGCGATGTGGGCTCACTAGCGCTTGGCGGTGCATTGGGCACCATTGCTGTTCTAGTTCGTCAAGAGTTGGTGTTGGTGATCATGGGTGGCGTATTTGTGATGGAAACGCTATCAGTCATCCTACAGGTAGGTTCTTACAAATTACGTGGTCAGCGCATTTTCCGTATGGCACCAATTCACCACCACTACGAATTGAAAGGTTGGCCAGAACCTCGTGTAATCGTGCGCTTCTGGATTATTTCTATGGTTCTTGTTCTGATTGGTCTTGCGACATTGAAAGTGCGTTAATCGCACTTTCCAAGAATAAGATTTACAGTGTGATCAAATATGGAACGTTGGCAAAACATACATAGTGTTGTCGTCGTAGGGCTCGGTATTACCGGGCTCTCTGTCGTTAAACACCTAAGAAAAAATCAGCCACAACTTGTGGTCAAAGTCATTGATACTCGTGTAAACCCTCCAGGTGCAGAGCGCTTGCCGGAAAGTGTTCAACTGCATAGTGGTGGTTGGAATACAGACTGGCTTTCTGACGCGGATCTTATCGTGACCAACCCTGGTATTGCGCTAGCGACACCAGAGATCCAAGCCGTATTAGCAAAAGGTACGGCAGTAGTAGGTGATATCGAGTTATTCGCTTGGGCGGTGCAGAAACCGGTGATTGCGATTACGGGCTCAAACGGTAAGAGCACAGTAACCGACCTCACAGGTGTGATGGCTAAGGCTGCAGGTTTGGATGTTGGCGTTGGTGGTAACATCGGTGTGCCTGCACTGGATTTGTTAGAACAAGACGCAGACCTATATGTACTCGAACTCTCGAGCTTCCAGTTAGAAACGACGTCAAGCTTAAAGCTCAAAGCCGCTGCGTTTCTGAATCTTTCTGAAGATCATATGGATCGTTATCAAGGCATGTCTGACTATCGACAAGCTAAGTTGCGTATTTTTAACCATGCTGCTCTTGCAGTCGTGAACCGTGATGATCAAGAAACCTTCCCAGACGCAGAGATGCCATTGGTGACATTTGGCAGCGACAATCAGGACTTTGGTCTCGAGGTGGATGGCAACCGTACTTGGCTGCTCGATCACAGTCAACGAGTTGTCGCAAGTGATGAGCTTAAGTTGGTTGGTAAGCACAACTTATCTAACGCTCTGGTTGCTTTAGCGCTATTAAAAGCTGCGGACGTAAACTATCACAAAGCATTGAATGCACTTAAAAATTACACGGGACTGACACACCGATGCCAGGTGGTTGCGGATAATCAAGGCGTCAAATGGGTGAATGACTCTAAAGCAACTAATATTGCCAGCACTATGGCTGCGCTATCTGGTTTGGAATCGACAGGCAAGCTCTACTTACTCGTTGGTGGTGTTGGCAAAGGTGCTGACTTCTCGCCATTAAAACCGATCTTCGCGACGCTTAACTTGCAACTGTGTTGCTTTGGCGCTGATGGCGATGAATTTATGCCACTGCATGAATCTGCAATACGTTTCGACACTATGGAAGATGTGATTCAACAAGTATCTTCGCAGTTAAAACCAGGTGATATGGTGATGCTGTCTCCTGCATGTGCTAGCTTTGATCAATTCGACAACTTTATGGCAAGAGGTGATGCTTTCGCTGCTCTTGCTCAGAAATATGCATAATTAAAGGTTACACACTTCGTGGGTTTAGGTAACGTTAAACGCAGTATTGGCAATTGGCTCAAGCATCCAGCCCCAGAGGCGATGTTTGATCGTCAGTTAGTGTGGATTGCACTGGGTTTGATGTTGACTGGTTTGGTCATGGTAACCTCTGCATCATTTCCAATCAGCTCTCGATTAACGGAACAGCCGTTCCACTTTATGTTTCGTCATGCGACGTTTCTCGTGCTGGCATTAGGGACCTCCGCTGTTATTTTGCAAGTGCCTTTGCAAGAGTGGTTTAAGAAGAGCCATTACTTACTTTGGGCTTCTTTCGCACTGTTGATCATCGTGCTCTTGGCGGGTAAATCGGTTAATGGTGCGTCTCGTTGGATTCCCCTTGGGCTGTTTAACCTTCAGCCAGCGGAAGTCGCGAAGCTATCGCTGTTTATCTTCATGTCTGGTTACTTAGTTCGAAAGCAAGACGAAGTACGACAAACGTTCTTTGGTGGCTTTATGAAGCCAATAATGGTGTTTGCCTTCTTCGCAGTATTACTACTTGGTCAGCCAGACTTGGGGACGGTCGTCGTGATGCTGGTCACGCTGTTTGGCATGCTTTTTATCGCAGGTGCAAAACTAACCCAGTTTCTCGCCTTGATGGTGGCAGGTATCGGTGCTGTCGTTGGTTTGATTCTCGTCGAGCCATACCGTATGCGACGTGTAACCTCCTTCCTTGACCCGTGGGAAGACCCATTTGGCAGTGGCTATCAGTTGACTCAGTCTTTGATGGCGTTTGGTCGTGGTGAATGGTTCGGTCAAGGTCTCGGTAATTCAATTCAAAAACTGGAATATCTACCGGAAGCACATACCGACTTTGTGTTTGCCGTACTTGCTGAAGAGCTTGGTTTCGTGGGCGTAGTGTTGGTCTTAATGCTGATTTTTAGCTTGGTGCTAAAAGCGGTTTACATCGGAAAGCGTGCATTTGAAGAAGGCGAAATGTTCGGTGGTTATCTTGCTTTCGGAATTGGTATTTGGTTTGCGTTTCAAACCTTGGTTAATGTTGGAGCTGCCGCCGGTATTGTTCCAACTAAAGGTTTAACACTCCCACTCATCAGTTATGGTGGTTCTAGTCTAATAATTATGTCCGTCGCAGTGTCCATATTACTGCGTATCGATTACGAATGCCGCTTGAAACGCGAGCAACAACAATCAGAACAACAAGCTAATGAAACAAAATAAACGTTTGATGGTGATGGCTGGTGGTACTGGCGGTCACGTATTCCCAGGTTTGGCGGTAGCAAAACAGCTTCAAGAACAAGGTTGGGAGATCCGTTGGTTAGGTACGGCGGATCGAATGGAAGCGGATTTGGTGCCAAAACATGGCATTGAAATCGACTTTATCAAAGTGAAAGGGTTACGAGGTCAAGGCGTTAAACGTCTTCTTGCAGCTCCATTTCAAATTATCAATGCCATTATGCAGGCTCGTGGTCACATGAAACGCTGGCAGCCAGACGCAGTGCTTGGTATGGGCGGTTATGTTAGCGGCCCGGGTGGTATTGCCGCTTGGATGAGTGGTATTCCTGTTGTTCTGCATGAACAAAATGCAGTAGCAGGTTTAACGAACCAATGGTTATCGAAAATCGCTAAGAAGGTTTTTCAGGCTTTCCCAGGCGCTTTTCCAAATGCCGAAGTGGTTGGGAACCCAGTTCGTGAAGACGTGACTCAATTAGCAGCGCCAACTGAGCGCATGCAAGAGCGCCAAGGTCCAATTCGCATTTTGGTGATGGGTGGCAGCCAAGGCGCACGTATTCTTAACCAAACTCTGCCAGAAGTGATGTCGAAATTGGGCGAAGATTACTGTATTCGTCATCAAGCGGGCAAAGGTGCCGCCGAAGACGTGAATGCAGCATACCAAGCTAAAGGTGTGGTAAATGCAGAAGTAATGGAATTCATTGATGACGTGGCACAAGCTTACGCATGGGCTGACCTTTTAGTTTGTCGCTCTGGAGCGTTAACTGTTTCTGAAGTCTCGGCGGCAGGTGTAGGCGCTATTTTTGTTCCATTCATGCACAAAGACCGCCAGCAAGCACTTAATGCAGACCACTTGGTGGATTGCGGCGCGGCGAAAATGATTGAACAACCAGATTTAACCGTTGAGTCTCTGACTCAGCAGATCCAACAATTGGATCGCCAAGCTTTACTTACAATGGCTGAGCAAGCGCGTGGCGCTGCAAAATTGAATGCTGACCGAGTTGTCGCACAAGCCATTGTCGCTTTGACCGAAAAGCGTTAACCGAATTATTGAGAATAGAATTGATGACAATCCAACATACACAAGACTTAGCTCAGATTCGCGCAATGGTGCCAGAGATGCGCCGCGTGAAATCCATCCACTTCATCGGTATTGGTGGTGCGGGCATGAGCGGCATTGCAGAAGTGCTGTTGAACGAAGGCTACCAAATCACAGGTTCTGATCTATCAGAGAACGCTGTGACAGAGCGTTTGGTATCAAAAGGTGCGACGGTATTTATTGGTCATCAAGCCAGTAATGTAGAAAAAGCAAGTGTGGTTGTTGTGTCAACGGCGATCAACGAAGAAAACCCAGAAGTGATGGCGGCACGTGAATTACGCATCCCTATTGTACGCCGCGCAGAGATGTTGGCTGAATTGATGCGATTCCGTCACGGTATTGCCGTTGCGGGTACACACGGTAAAACCACGACGACCGCTCTTGTCACTCAAATCTATTCTGAAGCCGGTCTTGATCCAACGTTTGTGAATGGCGGTTTGGTGAAAAGCGCAGGTACAAATGCGCGTCTAGGCTCGAGTCGTATTCTAATTGCAGAGGCAGATGAAAGTGACGCGTCATTCCTGCACTTGCAACCAATGGTGAGCATTGTTACCAATATCGAAGCCGATCATATGGATACCTATGGTGGTGACTTTGAAACCTTAAAGCAAACCTTCATCGATTTCCTTCATAATCTACCGTTTTACGGCCAAGCAATTGTTTGCATTGATGATCCTGTGGTTCGAGAGTTAATCCCACGTATTAGTCGTCAAGTGATAACTTACGGTTTTTCTGAAGATGCCGACGTACGTATTGAAGATTATCGTCAAGAGGGGCAGCAAGGCAAATTTACGGTAGTACGTAAAGGGCGAGCTAACTTAGATATCACGCTGAATATTCCAGGTCGTCACAATGCATTGAATGCGTCTGCTGCGATTGCGGTTGCTACTGAAGATGACATTGAAGACGATGCGATCCTAAAGGCAATGGCTGGTACGCAAGGTACGGGAAGACGTTTTGATCACCTTGGCGAGTTTGATACTGGCAACGGCCATGCAATGCTTGTTGATGACTACGGCCATCATCCAACAGAAGTGGATGTAACCATTAATGCAGCACGCAGTGGTTGGCAAGACAAGCGTTTGGTGATGATTTTCCAACCGCACCGTTATAGCCGTACTCGTGATTTATACGATGATTTCGCGAATGTGCTTGAACAGGTGGATGTATTGATCATGCTGGATGTTTACGCAGCGGGTGAAAAGCCGATTGCAGGTGCTGATGGGCGCGCTTTATGTCGCACAATTCGCAGCCGAGGCAAGGTAGACCCGATTTTTGTTCCAGAAATCGAGCAATTACCTTCAGTTTTAGCTAACGTTATACAAGACGGCGACCTAATCTTAACGCAAGGTGCGGGTGATATTGGTAAAGTGGCGAAACAGCTGGCAGGTCTTAAATTGAATATAAACAAGATGCTTGGCTGACACATATTGTTGATGCGAAGGACAGATAAAGACTCAGATCTCGATTTTGCGTCAATATCATTGTGATTTATTGCTATCAGTGTTTGATAGTTTACAAGAGCTCAGTATAATCCCAAGGTTAAAGTCAAGACTTTTACCTCTGCGTAATTATATGGGTAAAAAGTACACGACAAAAGTCAGGAAACGAAGACGTTGTTGAATATTGCACTGAATGACGAGCGACCAAATACGGGTAACAACCCTGGTCGCCAAGAAAAAATCTTGGGTGCGTTATTTTTCGTTGTGGTTGTGACTTTAATTAGTTCTGTTTTGTACGCGGCGATCAGTTGGATGTGGGATGACCAAAGGTTACCTCTCTCCAAAATAGTACTTCAGGGGAAACTGGAGTATGTCCAAGCTGACGATGTGCAGGCTGCATTTAGTCGAATTGATCACATCGGTACATTTATGTCCCAGGATATTGATGTATTACAGCAAAGTGTCGAAGCTCTGCCATGGGTAGCGCATGCCGCAATCCGAAAGCAGTGGCCGGATACAGTAAAAGTTTTTTTGACGGAGCATCAACCAGAAGCCATTTGGAATGGCAACGAACTGTTAGATAAAAACGGGTTCGTTTTTGATGGAGATGTTGCTCTGTTGCAAGAAGAAAAAGTGAAGCTGTACGGACCCAAAGATAGCGGGCCGGAAGTCTTACAGACTTACCGTGATTTGAGTCCTAAGTTTCAGCAATTGGGTTTAGCGATATCGTCTCTGGTATTAAACGAGCGACGAGCTTGGCAAATCATCCTTGATAACGGTATTCGATTAGAGCTCGGTAAAGAGTCTCTTCTTGAGCGTATAGAGCGCTTTTTTAAGCTCTATAACAAGCTTGGCAGTGACACGCAAAGAATCAGTTATATCGATCTTAGGTACGATACAGGAGCCGCAGTTGGTTGGTTTCCTGAACAAGAGTTAGAAGAGAGTACAGATGACTAAGGCCGCTGATGACAACATTATTGTTGGTCTTGATATAGGCACTGCAACCGTATCGGCTCTAGTGGGTGAGGTTTTACCAGACGGTCAAATTAATATTATTGGCGCAGGTAGTAGCCCCTCACGCGGCATGGATAAAGGTGGCGTGAATGATTTGGAGTCGGTTGTAAAATCAGTACAACGTGCAATTGATCAAGCTGAATTAATGGCAGAGTGCCAGATCAGCCGAGTCTTCATTTCGTTGTCTGGTAAGCATATCGCAAGCCGAATTGAAAAAGGTATGGGCACGATTTCTGATGAAGAGGTGTCTCAAGAAGACATGGATCGCGCTATCCATACCGCAAAATCGATTAAAATCGGTGATGAACAGCGAATTCTTCATGTGATCCCGCAAGAGTTCACCATTGATTACCAAGAGGGAATCAAAAATCCGCTTGGTTTATCTGGGGTAAGAATGGAAGTGAGTGTCCACCTTATCTCATGCCATAATGACATGGCACGCAACATTATTAAGGCGGTAGAACGCTGCGGCCTTAAAGTAGAACAACTCGTATTTTCTGGGCTTGCTGCTAGCAATGCAGTAATCACCGAGGATGAAAGAGAGCTTGGAGTTTGTGTGGTTGATATTGGCGCCGGCACGATGGATGTGGCCATCTGGACTGGCGGTGCGTTACGTCACACAGAAGTATTTTCGTACGCAGGAAATGCTGTAACCAGTGATATTGCTTTTGCTTTTGGCACGCCAGTGAGCGATGCTGAAGAAATAAAAGTCAAATATGGCTGTGCTTTGAGTGAACTGGTCAGTAAGGATGACACGGTTAATGTACCAAGCGTAGGTGGACGACCATCACGTAGCCTGCAACGTCAAACGTTGTCAGAAGTGATTGAGCCACGCTACTCTGAGCTTATGGGACTGGTTAACCAAACTATCGACTCTGTACAAGCAAAATTGCGCGAAGAGGGTATCAAGCACCATCTGGCTGCGGGAGTTGTACTCACTGGCGGTGCTGCGCAAATGGACGGAGTGGTAGAATGTGCGGAACGCGTATTCCGCAATCAAGTAAGGGTCGGCAAACCGCTCGAAGTCAGCGGATTAACTGACTATGTAAAAGAGCCGTACCATTCTACGGCAGTTGGATTACTTCATTACGCAAGAGACATGCAGTCTAGCGACGATAGCGATTATAATGAACCTAAACGCTCATCTGTAACTGGCTTTTTCGATAAATTGCGTAACTGGATACAAAAAGAGTTTTAACCTGAGTTGCAGGATAAACGGAGACAACACATGTTTGAACCGATGATGGAAATGTCTGACGATGCAGTAATCAAGGTCGTTGGGGTTGGTGGCGGCGGTGGTAACGCCGTTGAACACATGGTGCGTGAATCCATCGAAGGTGTGGAATTCATCAGCGTCAACACTGATGCGCAAGCACTTCGTAAGACAAGCGTTGGCAATGTTATTCAGATCGGTGGTGATATCACTAAAGGTCTGGGTGCAGGTGCTAATCCACAGGTTGGCCGTGACGCAGCTCTCGAAGACAGAGATCGAATTAAAGATTCCCTGACTGGCGCCGATATGGTGTTTATCGCAGCTGGTATGGGTGGCGGTACCGGTACTGGTGCAGCGCCTGTTATTGCTGAAGTGGCTAAAGAGCTTGGCATTCTAACAGTAGCGGTAGTAACTAAACCGTTTAGTTTTGAAGGTAAAAAGCGTTTGGCATTTGCTGAGCAAGGTATCGATGAGCTGTCTAAGCATGTTGACTCTTTGATCACGATTCCAAACGAAAAGCTACTTAAAGTACTTGGTCGTGGTGTAACACTACTAGAAGCTTTTGCAAGCGCTAACGATGTTCTTAAGAATGCCGTTCAAGGTATTGCTGAGCTAATTACTCGCCCTGGCATGATCAACGTCGACTTTGCGGACGTAAGAACTGTAATGTCTGAAATGGGTCACGCAATGATGGGTAGCGGCATCGCCAAAGGTGAAGACCGTGCTGAAGAAGCGGCTGAAATGGCAATTTCTAGCCCACTTCTGGAAGACATCGATCTAGCGGGCGCTCGTGGTGTTCTTGTCAATATTACTGCTGGTCTGGATATGCGTCTTGACGAGTTTGAGACGGTTGGTAATACAGTGAAGGCATTCGCTTCTGACAATGCGACTGTTGTTATCGGTACTTCTCTAGACCCTGATATGACTGACGAAATCCGCGTAACAGTTGTAGCGACAGGTATTGGTAATGAGAAAAAGCCAGATATCACGCTAGTTGCGGGTGGTAAAGCTAAAGTGGCACCGACGCCGCAAGCTCAACCACAGCAACAAGCAGCGGCAACGCAAGCTGAAGAAAAACCGGCACAGACCTTGCAAAATAATCAAGTGCAAGAGAAGCCACAGGTAACTCCTCAGCCGACAAACACTGCTCCTTCTTCTCCAGCTTCGTCGAGCCAAAGTTCTGCGGCTCCAAAGCAAGAAAAGGAAAGTGGTTATTTAGATATACCGGCATTTTTGCGTCGTCAGGCTGATTAATCTTTAACCCATAAATTTGACATGGCTCAAAATTATGGTAGCATTCACGGTCGACGTTACAGACGGCCGTGTTTTGTAGCAAATTTTTGAGAGGCAAGCAGATGATCAGACAACGTACTCTGAAAGAAATAGTGAAAACAACTGGTGTGGGTCTCCACTCTGGTCGTAAAGTCACACTTACTCTGCGCCCGGCTGCTGCAAATACAGGTATCATTTACCGTCGTACAGATGTAAATCCACCTGTAGATTTTCCAGCTGATCCAGCTTCGGTTCGTGACACCATGCTTTGTACTGCATTGGTAAACGATGAAGGTGTGCGTATTTCAACTGTTGAGCACTTGAATGCGGCACTTGCTGGTATGGGCATCGATAACATTGTTGTCGAAGTAGACGCACCTGAAATTCCGATCATGGATGGTAGTGCAAGCCCATTTGTATACTTGCTACAACAAGCAGGTATCGAAACGCAAAATGCGCCAAAACGCTTCATCCGCATCAAAAAGCCAGTTCGTTTTGAAGATGGTGATAAATGGGCAGAATTTGTACCATTTAACGGCTTCCGTATGGACTTCGAAATTGAGTTTAATCACCCAGCGATTGAATCAGACGAGCAACGTTTGCTGTTTGATTTCTCGTCAAAAGGCTTTGTTCGTGAGATTTCTCGAGCACGTACGTTTGGCTTTATGCGTGATATCGAATATCTACAATCTCAAAACCTAGTTTTGGGTGGTAGTTTTGACAATGCTATCGTTTTGGATGATTACCGTATTCTTAATGAAGAAGGTCTACGCTTTGAAAATGAGTTTGTGACTCACAAAGTGTTGGATGCGATTGGTGACCTTTACATGTGTGGCCACCCAATCATTGGTGAATTCCGTGCCTTTAAATCTGGCCACGGTTTAAATAACCAACTGTTACGTGCTGTTCTTGCAGATCAGGAAGCGTGGGAGTGGACTACATTCGAAGAAGAAGTCGGCTCACCAGTAGCATTCGCAGAACCAAATATGGTGCTTGCGTAAATACTTGGCATTAGAATTAATAAAAAACCAGGCTTATGCCTGGTTTTTTGCTATTTGGCTTTAATCCTGGATTTATCAATAACATTCAAGCTTTCAGCATATTGAAATAACGTTCACTTACGATCTTCCTTTTCTGCCATATCGGCTAATCGTTTTAAACGCTCTTGAATTTTCGGTGGCGCCATGTCGGCAATCGTCATTAATGACTTTGCTGCAGATTCGGTTAGTGGTGGACGCTTAGGTCTGTCGTCTTGTTGAAAGCGGTTTCGATATAGTGAAGGATTGATCCTCACTTCAACGCTCATCAGCTTGGCAAAGCCTTGAGTACGAAGTTTATTTAGGATCATGAGGCGATCGTAATCGATCTTCATTTTGATCGCGGCACTAGAGACATCGATCAATAGATGGCCGTTACGAACATTCGCTACTCGGCAATGATCGGCCGTCCCCGTGGGTAAGACCTCTTGCAAAGCTTGGTTAAGCTGTAAGATTTCTCCAGCATGTTCTTGAATCTGCTTGAACTGTGACTCAGCAATAACATCTTCAGTCGAGGTTGGACGGTGATCACGCATAGGTAAAATCTAATTTTGTTGAGATATAGCTATTCTAGAGCAGCTTTCTATCAAGGTATAGTTTACATTAACGTCTTTAGATTCAGTTTTACAATGTAGCAAGGTAAAAAGCAAAGTTTGCTCTGGATGGATTACACATATTGCGGTATGCAATATCGGCTAATCAGTCACCACTTTAAGTAAAAACTTCAGAGTGCTTCAAACAAATACGTCTATTTATGGTTGTATCGATTAAAAATCCTTACACTAAGCCACATTGTTTCAAAACTTAGCCTTGAAATATGGATGTTTGAACTCAATATCTTTGATAAATGATTTATCTCAGTATTCTTAGTTCCAAACTGGCAGAGACTGAAGGCATTATGAGTAGATCGGGAACGGTCTGAATAAAGAGAGATTCACGAAAAATGATAACTAAGCTACTGACAAAAGTGATTGGCAGTCGCAACGACCGAACACTGCGCCGCCTTAGAAAAATTGTAAAAGAAATTAATAACTATGAGCCAACATTCGAGGCTCTAAGTGATGAAGAGTTAAAAGCAAAGACGGTTGAATTCCGTGAGCGCCTAGAGAAAGGTGAAACTCTTGATAAACTACTTCCAGAAGCTTTTGCTACGGTTCGTGAAGCATCTAAGCGTGTCTACGGTATGCGCCACTTCGACGTCCAGCTTATCGGCGGTATGGTTCTAAATGCGGGTCAAATCGCTGAAATGCGTACGGGTGAAGGTAAAACGCTGACGGCAACGCTTCCTGCTTACCTAAATGCCCTGGCTGGTAAAGGCGTTCACATTGTAACAGTGAACGATTATCTAGCTAAACGTGATGCAGAGACAAACCGCCCTCTATTTGAATTTTTAGGTATGACTGTTGGCGTAAACGTGCCAAACATGCCTCCTCAAGAGAAAAAAGAAGCGTACCAAGCTGATATCTTGTACGGAACGAACAATGAATTTGGTTTTGACTACCTTCGTGACAATATGGCCTTCCGTAGCGAAGACCGTGTACAGCGTGATCGCTTCTTTGCAGTTGTCGATGAGGTGGACTCAATCCTAATTGATGAAGCTCGTACTCCTTTGATCATTTCTGGTCCTGCTGAAGATAGCTCTGAGCTATACACCCGAATCAACCTTTTGATCCCGCATCTTAAAAAGCAAGACAAAGAAGACTCTGAAGAATATCGTGGTGATGGTCACTACACTGTTGATGAGAAATCAAAGCAAGTATACCTCACAGAAACGGGCCAAGAGTACGTTGAAGAACTGTTGGTGAAAAATGGTCTTATGGAAGAGGGTGACACACTTTACTCTCCGACTAACATCAGCATGTTACATCACGTGAATGCCGCTTTGCGTGCTCATGTGTTGTTTGAGCGCAACGTTGATTACATCGTTACTGACGAAGGTGAAGTAGTAATTGTTGATGAACATACTGGTCGTACAATGCCAGGTCGTCGTTGGTCTGAAGGTCTTCACCAAGCAGTAGAAGCGAAAGAAGGCGTTAAGATTCAAAACGAAAACCAAACTTTGGCTTCGATTACCTTCCAGAACTACTTCCGCTTATACGAAAAACTGTCTGGTATGACAGGTACTGCGGATACTGAAGCGTTTGAGTTCCAATCTATTTATGGCTTGGAAACGGTGGTTATCCCAACCAACAAACCAATGATTCGTAACGATATGCCGGATGTGGTGTACCGTACCGAAGCTGAGAAGTTTGCTGCAATCATTGAAGATATCAAAGAGCGCGTTGCGAAAGGTCAGCCAACATTGGTTGGTACCGTATCGATTGAAAAATCAGAACTACTCTCCAACGCCTTGAAGAAAGCGAAGATCAAACACAACGTATTGAATGCGAAATTCCATGAGAAGGAAGCGGAAATTGTTGCTGAAGCGGGTATGCCGGGTGCGGTAACTATCGCGACCAACATGGCCGGTCGTGGTACGGATATTGTGCTTGGCGGTAGTTGGCAGTCAAAAGTGGAAGCTTTGGAGAACCCAACTCAAGAACAAATCGATGCGATTAAAGCAGAGTGGAAAGTGGTACATGATCAAGTACTAGATGCTGGTGGTCTACACATCATTGGTACTGAGCGCCACGAATCTCGCCGTATTGATAACCAGCTACGTGGTCGTTCTGGTCGTCAAGGTGATGCGGGTTCATCGCGCTTCTACCTATCTATGGAAGACTCTTTGTTACGTATTTTCACTTCTGATCGTATGGCGAGCCTTATTCAAAGTGGTATGGAAGAAGGTGAAGCTATTGAATCGAAAATGCTTTCTCGCTCAATTGAAAAAGCACAGCGCAAAGTGGAAGGTCGTAACTTTGATATCCGTAAGCAGCTACTAGAATACGATGATGTGGCGAACGATCAGCGTAAGGTTGTCTACGAGCTGCGCGACGAATTGATGAACGTTGAAGACATCAGCGGTATGATCGAGCAAAACCGTGAAGATGTGCTAACCGCGGTTATTGATGAGTACATCCCGCCACAATCACTAGAAGATATGTGGGACGTTGAAGGTCTGCAAGAGCGCTTGAAAGCAGACTTCGATCTTGATGCGCCAGTGAAGCAATGGCTTGAAGAAGACGATAAGCTTTACGAAGAGGCGCTACGCGAGAAGATCATCAATCTAGCCGTTGAAGTGTACAAAGAGAAAGAGGAAGTGGTGGGTGCGCAAGTGCTTCGTAACTTCGAGAAATCGGTTATGCTTCAAACTCTGGATACGCTTTGGAAAGAGCACTTGGCAGCAATGGATCACTTGCGTCAGGGTATTCACTTACGCGGCTATGCGCAGAAGAACCCGAAACAGGAATACAAGCGTGAATCGTTTGAACTGTTTGAAGGTCTACTAGAAGCGCTGAAAACTGATGTGATTACTGTTCTATCTCGCGTTCGAGTTCAGCAACAAGAAGAAGTTGAACGTATGGAAGAGCAACGTCGTGCGCAAGCTGAAGAGGCCGCTCGTCGTGCTCAAGCGCAACACGCAGCAGCACAAAACCCTCTTTCTGAAGGTGAAGAATCTGAAGAAGGTTCAAGTCAGCCAATGGTACGTGATGAACGTAAAGTAGGTCGCAATGAGCCTTGCCCTTGTGGTAGTGGTAAGAAGTATAAACAGTGCCACGGCAAGATCGACTAACGTATTAGTCAGATAATTTTTTAAAGAGTCGCCTAGGCGGCTCTTTTTTTAAGCAAATTCTGTGGCTGTCGAATTTCATAAGTTTTGATAGCATCGGATAGTTTTAGAGATGCAAAGACCGTTGAAGTGTAACGGCTTGAGAGTTAGGAACCCCTATGAAAAGAATTCACATAGTCGCGGCTATTATTTTTAACCAAGACAAATCAAAAATTTTTATTACGAAGCGTCCAGACGACAAGCATAAAGGCGGGTTTTGGGAGTTTCCCGGCGGGAAAGTCGAGTCAGGAGAAAGTATTGAACATGCTCTAGCAAGAGAACTTGAAGAAGAAGTAGGAATTGAAGTTACTGAGCAAGCCCTTTTCGAGCATTTGGAATATGACTATCCAGACAAATCACTTAAGTTTGATTTTATTACGGTATCTAAGTTCAGTAATGAGCCTTATGGCCGAGAAGGTCAAGAAGGTCGCTGGGTTGAGATAAGAGAATTGGGTAACTATGCCTTTCCTGAAGCGAACGTGCCTATCTTGGAGCGTGTCGTAAAAGAGTTCGCTTAAGCCTGATGAACTTGCTTGTGGTAACCACGGTATGTTGTTAGTTTAAATAGATTAAGCGAAACGAGAGAACGAGAGCAAACCTCGTTATCCAGAGAAGGAGAGAAAGCGCAATGGTTCGTATTGCAATCGCAGGAGCAGCAGGCCGAATGGGCCGTAATTTGGTTAAAGCTTCACACCTTAACCCAGAGGCGACAGTGAGCGCGGGATCAGAACGACCTGAGTCCTCACTTGTCGGTGTCGATATCGGTGAACTTTGTGGTGAAGGCAAATTCGATGTGTTCTTAACGGATGATCTTGCTAAAGACGTCGATAATTTTGATGTAATCATCGATTTTACTGCCCCAGTAAGTACGTTGGCGAATCTTGAACTGTGTAAGAAGCATGGAAAGAGTATTGTGATTGGGACGACTGGTTTCAGTGATGCAGAGCGTGAACTGATTGACGAAGCCGCTAAGCAAGTGCCTGTTGTCATGGCTCCTAACTACTCTGTTGGTGTGAACCTAGTATTTAAGCTTCTTGAGAAAGCAGCCAAAGTGATGGGCGACTACTGTGATGTTGAGATTGTCGAAGCACATCATCGTCATAAAGTTGATGCTCCTTCTGGTACCGCTATCGGGATGGGCGAAGCCATTGCTGGTGCGATGGGCAACAAGCTGAATGATGTAGCTGTCTATGCGCGAGAAGGTATCACAGGTGAACGTACTAAAGATGAGATCGGCTTTGCTACAATTCGCGCTGGCGATATTGTCGGTGAGCACACAGCCATGTTTGCTGATATCGGGGAACGAGTGGAGATAACGCACAAAGCGACCGATCGTATGACGTTTGCTAATGGCGCCGTCAAGGCCGCTGTTTGGTTGAGTGCCAAACCTGCGGGCTTTTATACCATGACAGATGTTTTGGGATTGAATGAACTCTAAATACATAATTATTCGCCGGCGGTAGCCGGCTTTTTTATATCTATAGAATTATTTGTAAATGAAATGATTCTAACAGAAAGTATTTTGGCACTTACTTTTGTTGTTGTTTTGGTTGTTTTGTGGGGGTTTTTGGTTTTGATGTCTAAAAACTAATGTCTTTTTTGTTGGGTGAACGTTTGCGTGAAAAACTCATACTTTTTTGTGATCTCTAAAAAGTTCAAATTTGTAAAATTCATTAAACCTCTATGCCTCTCTATGTAATAGCATGTAAAAGTTATCTTTTTGGGCCTTACTGATTCAAAATGACCTTACTCGCTAGAAATTAATCATTTATTTTTGATTGTAGGTTGACAGGTTTCGAGTCCAACTTTAGAATACCGCCAATTTGTCTGAAATACCTATTTATGTAGATTTTATAGGTAAAGGAAGGCATGTTTGCAGTTTGATTTATTTTTTTTGCATTTTTATTCTGGAGGTTGTCTTGGGTAAATTAGCACTGTTGGTCCTAGAAGATGGGACAGTGTTCCGCGGAGTGTCCATAGGGGCAGATGGTCTTTCCGTTGGTGAAGTCGTTTTTAATACCTCGATGACGGGGTATCAAGAAATCCTCACTGATCCTTCCTATTCTCAGCAAATCGTCACTCTCACTTATCCTCACATTGGCAATACCGGAACCACTTCCGAAGATGAAGAATCCTCTTCCATTCATGCACAAGGCCTTGTGATTCGCGATCTTCCTCTAATCGCTTCTAACTTCCGTAACGAACAATCCCTCTCTGATTATCTTAAGTCGCAAAATATCGTTGGCATCGCTGATATCGATACTCGTAAGCTCACTCGTATCCTGCGTGAAAAAGGTGCTCAAAACGGCTGTATTGTTGCGGGCAACAACCTAGACGAAGCTTTGGCACTAGCGAAAGCAAAAGAATTCCCAGGCTTAAAAGGAATGGACCTTGCGAAAGAAGTTACAACAAAAGAAGCGTATCAATGGAAGCAAGGTTCGTGGACGCTTGAAGGTGGACTTCCAGAGGCGAAAGATGACAGCGAGCTGCCATACCACGTTGTCGCTTACGACTTTGGCGCAAAACGCAACATCTTACGAATGTTGGTTGACCGCGGCTGCCGCTTAACGGTTGTACCTGCAGAAACGTCAGCGGAAGAAGTTCTGGCACTAAATCCAGATGGCGTATTCTTATCGAACGGCCCTGGTGACCCAGAACCATGTACTTACGCGATTGAAGCAACCAAAGTGTTCCTAGAAAAAGGCCTGCCAATTTTTGGTATTTGTCTAGGTCACCAAATTCTGGCGCTAGCATCAGGTGCGCAAACGGTGAAAATGAAGTTTGGTCACCACGGTGCAAACCACCCAGTAAAAGATTTAGAGCGTAACGTTGTGATGATCACTTCGCAAAACCACGGCTTTGCGGTAGATGAAGCAACATTACCGGAAAACTTACGTGCTACTCACGTATCGCTATTTGATGGCTCTTTGCAAGGTATCCACCGCACAGACAAGCCAGCATTTAGCTTCCAAGGTCACCCAGAAGCGAGCCCTGGTCCACATGACGCGGCACCGCTATTTGACCACTTTATCGAACTAATCAAAAAACACAGCGCTTAATTCGGAGTAGTAGATAATGCCAAAACGTACTGACATTCAAAGTATTCTAATTCTTGGTGCTGGTCCGATTGTTATCGGTCAGGCATGTGAGTTTGACTACTCTGGCGCACAAGCGTGTAAAGCTCTTCGCGAAGAAGGCTACCGAGTTATCCTGGTTAACTCTAACCCAGCAACCATCATGACTGACCCAGAGATGGCAGATGCGACTTACATCGAGCCGATTCAGTGGGAAGTTGTACGCAAGATCATCGAGAAAGAACGTCCTGATGCAGTTCTGCCAACTATGGGTGGTCAGACAGCACTTAACTGTGCGTTAGATTTAGAGAAGCACGGCGTTCTCGCAGAGTTTGGCGTAGAGATGATTGGTGCAACGGCTGATGCAATCGACAAAGCGGAAGACCGTTCTCGTTTTGATAAAGCGATGAAGTCTATCGGCCTTGAGTGTCCTCGCGCAGATACAGCGAAGAGCATGGAAGAAGCTTACAAAGTTTTAGATATGGTTGGCTTCCCTTGTATCATTCGTCCATCGTTCACCATGGGTGGCACTGGTGGTGGTATCGCGTACAACAAAGAAGAGTTCGAAGAAATCTGTCGTCGCGGTCTGGACTTATCTCCGACCAACGAACTTCTTATCGATGAGTCACTAATCGGTTGGAAAGAGTACGAAATGGAAGTCGTTCGTGACAAAGCGGACAACTGTATCATCGTATGTTCAATCGAGAACTTTGACCCAATGGGCATCCATACGGGCGACTCAATCACGGTTGCTCCAGCACAAACACTGACTGACAAAGAATACCAGCTTATGCGTAATGCATCGCTAGCTGTTCTGCGTGAAATCGGTGTTGAAACAGGTGGTTCAAACGTACAGTTTGGTATCAACCCGAAAGATGGTCGTATGGTCATCATCGAGATGAACCCGCGTGTATCTCGCTCTTCTGCGCTAGCATCAAAAGCAACAGGCTTCCCAATTGCGAAAATTGCCGCGAAACTGGCTGTTGGCTTTACGCTAGACGAACTACAAAACGACATCACAGGTGGTGCAACACCCGCGTCATTTGAACCAACTATCGACTACGTCGTAACTAAGATCCCTCGCTTTAACTTCGAGAAATTTGCTGGTGCAAACGATCGTCTGACAACTCAGATGAAATCGGTTGGTGAGGTAATGGCGATTGGTCGTAACCAACAAGAATCTCTTCATAAAGCACTGCGTGGCCTAGAAGTTGGCGCAACTGGTTTTGATGAGATGGTCGATCTGGAAGCGCCAGATGCACTGACTAAGATTCGTCACGAACTTAAAGAAGCAGGTGCAGAGCGTATCTGGTACATCGCCGATGCATTCCGAGCGGGTATGTCAGTCGACGGTGTGTTCAACTTGACTCAAATCGACCGCTGGTTCCTGGTTCAAATCGAAGAAATTGTAAAACTCGAAGAACAAGTCAAGGCGGGCGGCTACGCAGGTTTGACCAAAGAAGTGCTTCGTCAGATGAAACGCAAAGGCTTCTCTGATGCTCGCTTGTCTAAATTGCTTGGTGTCGCTGAAAGTGAAATTCGCCGTGCTCGTGAGCAGTTTGATATTCATCCGGTTTACAAACGTGTGGATACATGTGCAGCAGAGTTTTCTTCTGACACGGCTTACATGTACTCATCTTACGATGAAGAATGTGAAGCAAACCCAACAGACAAAGATAAGATCATGGTTCTTGGTGGCGGTCCAAACCGTATCGGCCAAGGTATCGAATTCGATTACTGTTGTGTCCATGCATCACTTGCGCTGCGTGAAGACGGTTACGAAACCATTATGGTTAACTGTAACCCAGAAACGGTATCTACTGACTACGATACGTCTGATCGTCTGTACTTCGAGCCAGTAACTCTGGAAGATGTACTGTCTATCGCTCGCGTTGAAAAACCAAAAGGTGTGATTGTTCAGTACGGTGGTCAAACGCCACTTAAACTGGCTCGTGCTCTAGAAGCGGCTGGTGTGCCAATCATTGGTACTAGCCCAGATGCTATCGACCGTGCGGAAGACCGTGAACGCTTCCAAGCCGCTGTTGACCGTTTAGGTCTACTTCAGCCAGAAAACGCGACAGTAACAACGATGGAGCAAGCGGTTGAGAAATCGAAAGAAATTGGCTTCCCATTAGTTGTTCGTCCATCTTATGTACTCGGTGGTCGTGCGATGGAAATCGTGTACGACGAGCAAGACCTGCGTCGCTACTTCAACGAAGCAGTAAGCGTATCGAACGAGTCTCCAGTTCTGCTAGACCGTTTCTTGGATGATGCAACCGAAGTTGATATTGATGCTATCTGTGACGGTGAACGCGTCGTTATCGGCGGTATCATGGAGCACATCGAACAAGCGGGTGTTCACTCTGGTGACTCTGCATGTTCACTGCCTGCATACACGCTAAGTCAGGAAATTCAAGACAAGATGCGTGAGCAAGTTGAGAAGTTAGCATTCGAACTCGGTGTGCGCGGTTTGATGAACACGCAGTTTGCTGTGAAAGATAACGACGTTTATCTAATTGAAGTGAACCCTCGTGCTGCTCGTACGGTACCATTCGTATCGAAAGCGACAGGCGCTCCTCTAGCGAAAATCGCTGCACGTGTAATGGCGGGTCAATCTCTAGAGTCACAAGGCTTTACTAAAGAGATTATCCCTCCTTACTACTCAGTGAAAGAAGTGGTTCTGCCGTTCAACAAATTCCCTGGTGTTGACCCTCTATTGGGCCCTGAAATGCGCTCAACAGGTGAAGTAATGGGTGTGGGTGCAACGTTCGCAGAAGCTTACGCGAAAGCAGAGCTAGGTTGTGGTGCGGTTTATCCTGAAGGTGGTCGTGCGCTACTGTCTGTACGTGAAGGTGATAAAGAGCGTGTTGTTGACCTAGCTTCTAAGTTAGTGAAACTGGGTTACCAGTTGGATGCGACACACGGTACAGCTGTAATTCTGGGCGAAGCGGGTATTAACCCACGTTTGGTAAACAAAGTACACGAAGGTCGTCCACACATTCTTGACCGCATCAAGAACAACGAATACACCTACATCGTAAACACGGCTGCTGGTCGTCAAGCGATTGAAGATTCGAAAGTTCTACGCCGTGGTGCACTGGCAGAAAAAGTGAACTACACAACGACACTGAATGCAGCGTTCGCTACATGTATGTCTCATACTGCAGACGCAAAAGCGTCAGTAACTTCGGTTCAAGAGTTACACGCTAAAGTGAAAGCGAGTCTAGACGCGTAACAGATAAAAATCAGTAAGCTCATTAATCAGGGCTTACATGACAACCTCATTGCCCGCTCATTTGAGCGGGCTTTTTTATATCGAGGTTTTTCTAAAATGAAGAGCATTAAAGTGTGCTAGGAACGATTGGTATGCTTCGCTTTTGAAGATCATCAAGCTAATGATGGCAAGCAATGTGCCCAAAGAGGAAGAAATAGTACTACCACTTGCTACAACAAAATTAATGCTGTAGGACTGAGGTATTAAGCCGACCATAACTCTTTAAGCAGATAGGTAATTAGAAAAAGTTAAAATAAGCAGTGTCGAGCTTAAAAACATACTAACTATGGAGTGCTTCGATAGGTTCTTTTTTCTAAGACTAAGTTATAAGTTGATTCTTCAGTATAAAGAGAGTATCCGTTACTTTTTGCAAAAACATCTGCTGCTAGTAGCGAGGGATAAAGAAGAAAAAAACTAGTTACCGATATAGTTAGGAATATCTTACTAGAGTTTTTAAACTCACTTTTAGTTAGGAAATTATTTGATTTTAATGTTTTTACGGACATTCTAGAGCATTCAAATAAGATCAAACTAGAGCCTATAATCAAAATATCAGCCTGATCAAAAGATGAATAACTTTCATTATTATAGATGTTAAGATAAAAGTCTGACAATCCATCAAAACCATATATTAACAGTGATATTGCTGATGCTAATAAAATTATTAAATAAAAAAACACTTGCGTTCGGTCGTAACTCCCTTTTTTCATCGTAACAAACCTCGCTGTATTTCTTGCGAGAAAATCATACTTTGAGTTTTACGTTGAATCTCATTATATTCTTCTTTTGCTCTTCTCTTTGCTTCTATATCTCTTTGCTTTAAGTAAATATCTATAGAGGCTATTAACTTCTGTGTTAAACCTCGTTTATCATTTTCTCTATTCAATAAAAGACCTACAGCCGAGCTTATCAAAATAGCCCCTAATAATGGGCCAGCACTTAAAGTTACAACACTGCCACCCACTGCTGCGGCAAAGTTTACAAATATAGCTGCTGCAGCTGACGATAACCCGATAGTGATTATATCACTAGCTAAAGTACCAAATAGTTTGGCTAAGGTTTGACGGTCATTGAGGAAAAAGTCAATCACTCTGTATGTGGATATTAAGATAATTGTTATTATGCCCCCACTTCTAATGGATTGTAATGCCCCTTCTGGTCCAACAGCGAACTTTGCCACAGTTGGAGTGGGAAGAAATTTTCCTAATCCAGAAAGCTTTGAGTGCATAGCAGGGGAGCCTGTGAGTATGATATGTGGAGCTCCAGAATAATTTTTAACGATAACAGAGCTATTATTTCCGTACAAATAGTTTGATAAGTTGGTTATAAAAACTAAGTCCTGTCCTGTAGCATAATAGTTTGCTGTATTTTCAAACATTCCCTTTATCTTTTCCCAACGTTCTAATTTCGCTTTATCTTTTACATTGTTCTTGACAACGATATCGAAGCTCTCGATAGATAAGATAATGGTTTCTTGATTTCGATGTTGATGATTTGATTTATAAAGTGGGTAGGTGCTTATACTACCACTATTTTTTGAGGATTGATGTCGTGATAAAGGGTAGTTGCTAGTCATGTATTTTCCTCAGATATCGGGCCTTGAGAGCTGACAATGTAAACTCTACATGCTGAACAGATCTTTCATATTCGTCTAGTTTTATATTTAAAGGTAAGCGTTTGATCTCATTATCAGGAATAGATTTGTGACAATGATTCAATTCTTTCTGACAACTAAATTTTATATAAAAGTTTGGAGTCAAGTTTAAGCATTAATTCTATGAAAATTAGGAATAGATTGGTGTCTTGACTTTCCATTGGTAGTTTTGTGAATAAGTGCTACCGTTTCTTCCTCTTTGATACCTCTTCAAAAAGGAAGTGTAGTGGAAATCACGGTTGAGATTTTGTTGGCCTTATTTTTGGTTGCGACTGCCGCAGGCTTTATTGATGCGATGGCTGGTGGGGGAGGGCTCATTACGCTCCCTGCGCTTTTGGCTGCGGGGTTGAGTCCGACTCAAGCTCTAGCAACCAATAAGTTACAAAGTTCGTTTGGCAGTTTCTCTGCTAGCTGGTATTTCGTGCGTAACGGTATTGTCAGCCTAAAGGAAATGCGTTTCGCGATACTCTGTACTTTTATTGGTGCAGCGATCGGTGCCGAGGCTGTGCAGTTTATTGATGCTAGCGTACTCACCAGTTTGATCCCTGTTCTTTTGATAGCCATTTCCCTCTATTTTTTACTCGCGCCAAGTACGAGAAAAATCGATGGAGAACCAAAGTTATCTGAAGCGATGTTTGCGCTATGCATTGGTGGAGGGATCGGTTTCTATGATGGCTTTTTTGGCCCTGGGACTGGATCTATTTTTACTGTTTGTTTTGTTGCACTAGGTCACTTTTCTTTGGTCGAAGCCACAGCTAGAACCAAAATCCTCAATTTCACGTCAAACATTGCGGCACTACTCTTTTTTATCTTAGCTGGGTTGCCAGTGTGGAAGCTTGGCTTAACTATGGCTGTTGGCGGTTTTCTTGGTGCTCAGTTAGGGGCGAAGGTCGTGGTAAGTAAAGGGCAAAAATGGATTCGTCCTCTAGTTATAGTGATGTCGATGCTCATGGCAACGAAACTTCTTTGGCAACAACATCAGCAATGGATTCTGTCAGTGCTTTAACTCGCTCGCTACGATATGTGCTGTGACGTAAGCAGATATGTATTGGTCGAACTAACTGATCTAGCTCTTCAAAGTCATAGCAGAACTTAGGTGTGATATTAAGTGTCGTTAGGATAGATTTAGGGATTAAAGCGGGAGCCATACCTCCCAAAGCCAGTTGTGCTGCCGCAGTATACGAATCCATTTCCATCAAAGGTTCGATTCCGTGTTTGGATAAAATAGCTTGTTGATATGTGTTGGCAGGGTTAGTTAGGTCATTGGTCAAAATAGCTTTAGGTAGTTGTGAAAGTGAATGTCGACTGACAATTGAGAAAGGTTCATCGGCGAGGTGAAGGCTCATTAATCCATGATGAGGTGGTAGATAGCCAGCGCAAAATCCCAATGTAGCTTTGCCTGATTTCACATTCTCAATAATGCGTGGCGTATGATTGGTCGATATTCGTATGTACTGATCATGGGCAAAGTGTTCTGCCATGATCATGCTGAGGTATCCAGCAACTAAGGTTTCAGAGCAGTCTATCTTGATCAAAGAAGTATCTTCTATTTGTTGTTGATCGTAGATTTTTCCTCTTAACTCATTGAACGTTGGCTCGATCGTGTTGATGAGCGCAAGGCCATCGGAGGTCAGCTTTATGTGCCGACCATTTGGCTCTATCAATTTTTTTCCTAACTTCTTCTCTAGATTTGAAATACGTTTACTCACGGCAGATTGACTAATATAGAGTTGACTGCCTGTGCGGCTCATGGTTTTTTCTTTACTGAGGACAAGTAACGTTTCAATACCTTCAAGCAACATAATGATTAATGAAAGTTAGGAATGGTTGAGATAATTTAGCGAATTGCCCAAGAATTGGCGAATCAAATGAGCATAAATGAGAGGAGCCGACACTTGGTCGACTCCATGGTGAGTGATGATGTTTGTGTTTAACGGTTAATGGCGAAAGTTGGCAGGGATAGATGCCAACGAATCGCACCGAGACGTATAATGAGCGTTGAGATTACACCAGCGAGTAAAGCCGTTGAGTGGTCATAACCCATGTTTACCGCCATCGTATGGAAGATGCCGCCAATAATACATGCCGTAGCATAGACTTCACTTCTTAATACCATAGGAACTTCGCGAGCCAGCACGTCTCGTATAATGCCACCGCCACAGCCAGTAATAACCCCCATTATCACAGCGACCATCCCAGATGCATTGTAGGCGAGTGCCTTTTCTACTCCTATTCCCACAAATACAGCGAGACCGATGGCATCACAAACGGGTAATACCCACCATGAGAGTCGCTTGGGTCTTCGAATAACAAGCATGGTTAGTAGACACGTAACAAATATCACCCATAAGTAAGTCGTATCTGTTATCCAAAATACGGGAGTGGCACCAAGCGCCATGTCTCGGATTGTTCCGCCACCTATAGCAGTCACACTGCCGAGCACGATAACGCCGAATGGATCCATTTTTAAACGGCCCGCCAGTAATACGCCAGAGATAGCGAAAACAGCGGTACCGAACAAATCGATCATATAAAGCAGCATGGAGTCCATGTTACTTAGTACCTTTAAATAGTGTGAGAAAAAATGGGCGGAAATTGTACGGTATTTGCCACGAAATCGTTAGCGTTTTTGACGAACGCTTTTAAAGTGCTCACACACTTCTTTGATCGCGTTCAATGTGCGTGGTGTCGGACGGTTAATCCAATCAGAGTTTAGGGACCAGATGTGTTTGTTTTTAAGGGCAAGAAGCTCATTACTCCACTCAGCCCACATACCATCGTTACTCATTGCGTGACGAGAAGTAAAAATAACCTCTGGCTGGCGAGTAATGACTTGCTCGATGCTAACTTGAGGATAAGGCGCGCTAGATGCGGCGAAAATGTTCTCACCACCGCAAAAAGTAAAGACTTCACTTGGCCAGTTCTTTCCAGCGACAGTGATGATAGGCTTTTCACTCAACTGATAAAAGTAACTAACTTTCTCGTTCGTGTTGTACTGTTCTTTTAGTGTACTCAGCTGCGTTCTAAAATCTTCAGCGGCCTTTTTTCCTACTTGTGGAGTTTCGCTGTATTGGCTGAGTTGCTCGATATTATTGGCGATATCTTCTAATGAACCTGTAGTGGAGTAATAGATAGGAATACCGAACTGTTTAATTTTCTCCAACTCTTTAGCGGGGTTTCCGGCTGGCCAAGCAATCACTAAGTCCGGTTGAAGAGCAATAATGCGCTCTAATTTAATTCCTTGATAATTTGAGACTCTTTCTAGCTGCTTTGCCTGTTCTGGATAATCGCTCATTTCGCTGACAGCAACAAGCTGGTCTCCTAGCCCTGCTACAAAGGCAATTTCGGTGGCATGTGGAGCTAAACTTATAATGCGTTGAGCGGGTTGAGCGAAGGTCGCTGTCGAAACAAACAGCGTTAATGCGAAGCATAATTTATTCATCATAATCCTTGATAAATTATTCCTAAAAGCAAACTTTGGATTGCGATCCAAGCCAGGACGCGCCAAACGAGCAGCGTATGTATTTGTGAAAGGTGAATAGCCGATGGCGCAATGCGCCCACCGATTTTGGCGCGCTCTGCACGCACACCTTGATAGATAGCAGGGCCGCATAAAGACAGTTGTAGTTTGTGTCCGATAGTACATAACACCCAGCTAGGTCCTGGTAAGGACCAAGATTTCGCTTGCTGTTGTATTCCAGAGAGCACATTACTTGTATTCTTTCCGGCAGCTAAAAGTATGGCAAAGAGACGAAGTGGAATAATATCCAGAGTAGCAACCAGTTGAATCACAGGTTTACCAAACGGCAAATATTGGCGTCGGCTAGGGGACCACACTCGCGCTAATTCTGTTGTGAGTCGATACATTAACGCACCAATGCCACCTGTTAGTGCGTACCAAAATAGCACACCGATCACGTTGCGGCTGTATCCCATAATCAGGGTTTCTGAGCCAGCTTTACCTATGCCAACGATCGAGAGGCTACCAGTATCGCGATTAAGGTATGGTCTCAGTAATGCTCGACACTGAGCTTTGTCTTCCGAAGACATACTAGTTACGAGCTGTTTCGTTAACGTTTCGCTGTTGCGCCAGTCTAGCGCAAGGATCAATAGAACCAGTTCATATAAAGGGATTTGCCAAACAAATGGCTTTACTGCAATCAGTAATATCAAGCAAGGAAACAGCATCAAGCCTAATGCAAGACTGCCTGAGATTACACTCTGTGAGTAATTGTGATTATTGTTCACTTTGTTAGCTAGCTGCTCTGCTAGCTTTCGCCATAAAGTGATGGGGTGCGCTGAATGGGGGATTGGCACTAAAAGGTGCAAGATCAGTGCACCCCACATAATGAGGAGCGCACCGTTGGCATAAAATGACTGAAAAACTTCTTCCATGAATGAGTCGTTTACTTAATGAGTTCCAGCATTTTGAATACCATTTCGGAAGAGCTTTTTGCTGCTAGAGGCAGGAACTCATCAAAGCTCATTGGTGATTCTTTATCAGCGACATCAGAGATTGCACGCACAACAACAAACGGTGTGTTGAATTGGTGACAAGTTTGAGCGATAGCAGATGCTTCCATTTCTACAGCGATAACTGACGGGAAGTGTTTACGAATAAACTCTTGACGCTCAGCAGTACAAACAAACGCATCGCCAGTACAAATTAGGCCGCGAACCGCATGAGTGTTTTCCATTTGTGCTAGGGCTTTTTCGGCTAAGTCCATTAGCTTGTCATCCGCTTTGAATGCAGCTGGTTGACCGGCCATTTGGCCAATCTCATAACCAAAAGCGGTTACGTCTGCATCATGATGACGAACTTCTGTAGAGATAACTACATCGCCAAGGTTTAAGCTTGAATCGAAACCGCCAGCAGAGCCTGTGTTAATCACAACGTCTGGTTGGTATTCATCAAGAAGGATTGTCGTGCCCACTGCCGCTGCAACTTTACCGATGCCCGATTGTAGTACGACGACTTCAACATCGTTAATTTGACCAGAGAAAAACGTACAACCTGCTTTATTTACAGTTTTGCAGTTTGTAATTGCTTGTTTCAGGATGGTCACTTCTTGTTCCATCGCACCGATGATACCAACTTTCATAACACTCTCTTTAAGTAAATATTTTAGTTGGCCGAGAGTATAGCACTCCCCGTTGGCAGTTTTCTATTTGATGAGCTTCGCTTGAGTGAGCTTTTCTCGTAATTGATCGGCGCGCTTTCTGTTTACGCCAAAGTCAGAGTAGCCCACACGAGATTCTGAGCGCACAATCAGTTGGTCTCCTGCTATTTTTAGTTCGAGGTCATCCACGAAGCGCATGATTTTAGATGTGCACTCGATACGAAGGTAGTTGCTTTCTTTCACCGCGGTTTTCGCGCCTGGCAGTTCAAGCGCAACTTGCTCAATAGCGTCGATGTTCGCTGAATCAACTAAGATAAATGGCGTTAGGTTGTATTTTTCTCGCGTGTCTTGGGTGGAGACGCAGTTTGGTTTGTCACCACAAGGTGATTGAGAACGATCCGTCATGGTTGTGACTCCTTGGCTACAAGCGGTTAAGCCGAGCAAAGTAATGGAAAGGAGAGCGGCTTTTTTCATTATATTTACTCTTATAATTTTGTTTCTAATTATATGGATACAAAAGAAAAAGGATCCAATAACAGGACCCTTTTTGTGAGGTTAGCTGAGATTAAACTTCGAGGTAATCGAGAATGCCTTCTGCCGCTTTTCGTCCTTCATCAATTGCGGTTACGACAAGATCAGAGCCTCGTACCGCATCGCCGCCCGCGAAGATCTTTTCATTGCTGGTCTGGAATTGGAACTCTTGCTTCGCAGGGGCTTTGATACGACCCCACTGATCCAAATCGACATCAAACGGTGCTAACCAGTCCATTTTGTGCGGCTGGAAACCAAACGCCATGATAACAACGTCTGCTGGTAGAACGTGCTCGCTGCCTTCAACGGGCTCTGGGCGTCGGCGACCCGCTTCATCAGGTTCACCAAGTGCGGTTTTCACCACTTTGACCCCCGAGACTTTGCCTGACGCATCCACTTCAACTCCCAAAGGTTGAAGGTTGAACATGAACTTCACGCCTTCTTCCTTTGCGTTTTTTACCTCGCGACGAGAGCCCGGCATGTTGGCCTCATCACGACGATAAGCACAAACTACGTTGGAGGCACCTTGGCGAATTGAGGTACGAACGCAGTCCATTGCTGTATCACCACCACCCAGTACGACGACTTTCTTTCCTGCCATATCGATAAAGGGTTGGTTACTCTCAAGATCCATGACTTTGTAGGTGTTCGAAACTAAAAATGGCAGCGCGTCATACACACCCGGCGCATCTTCATTATCTAGACCTGCACGCATGTATTTATAGGTGCCAACGCCCAAGAAAACAGCATCGTATTCATCAAGTAGCTCTTGCATTTGGACATCTTTGCCTACTTCCATGTTCATGCGGAACTCGACGCCCATTTCAGTGAACACACGGCGGCGGTTTTCCATCACGCCTTTTTCAAGCTTGAAGGAAGGAATGCCGAAGGTCAGAAGGCCTCCAATTTCAGGGTAGCGGTCAAACACGACGGGCTTAACGCCATTGCGCACTAGGATATCTGCGGCAGCCAAGCCAGCTGGGCCAGCTCCAATGATTGCAACCTTTTTATCGGTCCACTCCACCTTGGACATATCTGGCTTCCAGCCCATTTCAAACGCTTTGTCGGTAATGTACTTTTCTATGTTACCGATGGTGACGGCACCAAAGTCATCATTAAGCGTGCATGAACCTTCACATAGGCGGTCTTGAGGACAAACGCGCCCACATACTTCCGGTAGGCTATTGGTTTGATGCGATAGTTCAACCGCTTCAAGAATACGACCTTCATTGGCAAGTTTTAACCATTGAGGGATGTAGTTGTGGACTGGGCATTTCCATTCACAATATGGGTTGCCACAATCTAAGCAGCGATCCGCTTGTGCAGTCGCCTGTTGTTTAGTGAACGGTTCATAGATTTCAACGAACTCGATCTTACGAACTTTGATAGGCTTTTTCGCAGGATCTACACGCTGCACATCGATAAATTGATAAACGTTCTGGCTCATGATTCAAACATCCTCCATGATTACTGTGCTTGAACACGCAGCTCTGCGGCACTGCGGCTCTGGTGACCAAGTAGCGTGCGAAGATCTGCCGCTTGTGGTTTCACCAAATAGAACTTTGGAATCCATTCATCAAAGTTCGCCAAAATATTTTCTGCATGACTCGACCCTGTTTCTTCAAGGTGTTCCGCAATTAGGCCACGCAAATGTTCTTGGTGGATGTAAAGATCGGACAATGAGATGGCTTCGACAGACTCAGTATTAACTCGACCTTCAAAGCTTTGGTTCTCATCCAGAACATAGGCAAAGCCTCCAGTCATACCCGCGCCAAAGTTCACACCTGTCGCACCAAGAATGGCAACAATACCGCCAGTCATGTACTCACAAGCGTTATCGCCAGCACCTTCAATGACGGCTATCGTACCTGAGTTTCGTACGCCGAAACGTTCACCTGCTTTACCCGCCGCAAACAGCTTGCCGCCAGTCGCGCCGTACAGGCAGGTGTTACCAATGATAGTTGCTTCATTGCATTTAAATGCGGTACCAAGGTGAGGTTTGATAACCACTTTACCACCCGCCATGCCTTTGCCCACGTAGTCGTTCGCATCGCCCGTGAGGTAAAGCTCTACACCACCTGCGTTCCAAACACCAAAGGACTGACCTGCGGTGCCGTCAAGATAGATTTTGATAGGGGAAGCCGCCAATCCTTGGTTGCCATAGCGTTTTGCTATTTCGCCAGATAAGCGTGCACCAACAGAACGATCAGTGTTGATGACATTGTAGAAGAAACTTGCCGATTGACTGCTTTCGACCGCATGCATGGCATCATCAACGATCTTTTGGTTGAGCTCAGCTTTATCAAACGGTTTGTTTGGCTCTGTCCAAAATAGCGGATGGCCCTCAGGTGATACTGGAGCTTCTAGAATATTGGATAGATCCAGCTTGGTCTGTTTCGCTGTAAATCCCTCTACTGCCTCAAGTAAATCGGTACGACCAATCAAGTCCGTCAGCTTTTCAACGCCAAGTTCGGCGAGTAATCCGCGCACTTCGTCTGCCAGGCCGATGAAGTAATTCATCACCATTTCTGGTAGACCTTTGAAGTATTCTTTACGCAGTGTCTCGTCTTGAGTCGCAACCCCAGTTGCACAGTTGTTGAGGTGACAAATTCGTAGGAACTTACAACCCATAGCGACCATTGGCGCAGTACCAAAACCGAAGCTTTCTGCACCTAAAATTGCGGCTTTAACTACGTCTAAACCAGTCTTTAGACCACCATCTACCTGTAGGCGGATCTTATGACGCAGACCATTAGCAACCAGTGCTTGTTGTGTTTCTGCCAACCCCAACTCCCAAGGGCTACCAGCGTATTTTACCGAAGTTAATGGGCTTGCTGCGGTACCACCGTCGTAACCCGAAATGGTAATAAGATCAGCGTAAGCCTTGGCTACGCCCGTTGCGATGGTGCCGACACCTGGCTCGGAGACGAGTTTTACCGAAACCAGCGCATTTGGGTTGACTTGTTTAAGGTCGAAGATCAGCTGGGCCAAATCTTCAATCGAATAGATATCGTGGTGCGGAGGAGGGGAGATCAGAGTCACGCCTTGTACCGAATAACGCAGTTTTGCGATTTCAGCGGTGACTTTGTGTCCTGGTAGCTGTCCACCTTCACCCGGTTTCGCACCTTGTGCCACCTTGATTTGCAGTACATCCGCATTAGTTAGATAATGCGGCGTTACACCAAATCGGCCAGAAGCAATCTGTTTGATACGTGAGTTACGCTCAGTACCGAAACGGCGAGGATCTTCACCGCCTTCACCCGAGTTAGAGTAACCACCAAGACGGTTCATCGCCGTTGCAAGTGCTTCATGCGCTTCTGGGCTAAGTGCGCCAATGGACATTGCCGCTGAGTCAAAGCGTTTGAACAGTTCAGTGCGTGGTTCTATTTGCTCGAGTGGCAGCGGTGAGTCTGATTTTTTCAGCGACATTAAGTCACGCAGCATGGCAACAGGGCGTTGGTTTACCTGCTTAGCAAAGCTCTGATAGTCGTTACTTTCGCCAGATTTAACGGCCTGTTGCAGCGTGCCGACGACATCCGGGTTGTAAGCATGATATTCACCTCCATGGACGTACTTTAACAAGCCGCCATGATCAATCGATTTGCGTTTCGCCCATGCTTTACGAGATAAGTTTGTAAGATCTTGCTGGAAGTCGTCAAAATTCGCGCCTTCAATTCGAGTTGTGACGCCTTTAAAACACAGATCGACCACATCTTGGCTCAAGCCAACTGCTTCAAACAGTTGTGAGCAGCGGTAAGAGGCGATGGTTGAGATCCCCATTTTCGACATGATCTTGTACAGGCCTTTGTTGATGCCGTATTGGTAGTTTTGCATCACATCACGGTAGTCTTTCTCTAGTGCTTTATCATCAATCAGTTTACCTAACGCTTCATAAGCAAGGTATGGGTAAACCGCAGTGGCACCAAAACCAAGCAAGACGGCAAATTGGTGTGGATCACGGGCTGTTGCGGTTTCGACAACAATGTTGGCATCGCAACGTAAGTTCGCGTCAATCAGACGAGTTTGAACGGCGCCGACTGCCATTGCTGCCGGAATTGGCAACTTACCTTTGACCAAGGCTCTGTCCGAAAGCACCACTAAAACCGTGCCTTCACGAACGACTTGCTCTGCTTGCTCACACAGATCATTAATGGCTTGTTTAAGATCTTTTTGTTGTGGGTCGTAGTTGATATCAAGAATGGTATTACGGTAATGATCGTCACTCAGCTCTAGTAGTTGCTGCATGTCTGAATAGAGCAGTACTGGAGAATCAAAGGTTACACGATGCGCGTGGCCATCGGTTTCACAGAAGACGTTCATCTCCTGGCCGATGCTGGTCGCCAGCGACATGACGTGTTTCTCACGCAGCGGATCGATTGGTGGGTTGGTGACCTGCGCGAACTTCTGACGGAAGTAATCAGTCACCAAGCGCTCTTTCGAAGAAAGAACCGCCATCGGGGTGTCATCACCCATCGAACCGACGGCTTCTTGCCCCATATCACCGAGGACACGCAATACTTGATCGACTTCTTCATTGCTCATGGCAAACTGCTTTTGATAAGTCTTAAGCAAGTCTTCATCAAAGCTGCGCTCACCTACTTGATCTTCAGGCAGTTGAGAGAACGGTGTTAGTTTGCGAACGTTGTTCTCCATCCATTCGCGATAAGGGTGACGAGATTTCAGGTCATTATCGATCTCGCTAGACTGCCAAAGCTTACCTTTACGAGTGTCGATGACGAGCAATTCCCCCGGACCTACACGACCTTTTTTGGCAACTTCATCTGGGGCGTAATTCCAAATCCCTACCTCAGATGCCAGAGTGATCAGCTTGTCTTTGGTAATTACATAACGCGCAGGACGTAGACCGTTTCGGTCTAGGTTACAAGCAGCATAACGACCATCGGACAGTACGATACCTGCTGGGCCATCCCATGGTTCCATGTGTTTGGAGTTGAAATCGTAAAACGCACGCAAATCCGGATCCATGTCAGGGTGGTTTTGCCATGCTGGCGGCACAAGCATACGCATGGCACGGAAGATATCCATGCCGCCAGCTAAGAAGAGATCTAGCATATTATCTAGGCTAGACGAGTCTGAGCCTGTCTCGTTCACAAACGGTGCTGCAGTTTGTAGGTCAGGCAGCAGTGGTGACGAGAACTTATAAGCACGAGCGCGTGCCCATTGTCGGTTACCTTCAATGGTATTGATCTCACCATTATGAGCAAGGTAGCGGAACGGTTGAGCTAATGGCCAACGCGGTTGAGTGTTGGTAGAGAAACGCTGGTGGAACAGACAGATAGCAGATTCCATACGTAGATCGGCAAGATCAAGATAAAAGCGCGGTAAGTCCGCAGGCATGCATAGGCCTTTGTACACCAAAACTTGAGTCGACAAGCTACAGATGTAGAAATCCGGATCTTCGGTGATTTGTTTCTCGATGCGACGGCGTGCGATGTAGAGACGACGTTCAATGTCGCGTTCGCGCCAACCTGCCGGTGCAGAGACAAAGACTTGCTGAATATTTGGAAGCGAGTTGGCCGCAATTGGACCGAGTACTTCTGAATTAGTTGGTACTTCACGCCAACCAGCCACAGTTAGCGTCTCTTGCGCCAGTTCTTTGTTGACGATGTCTTTAGCGAGTTGAGCTTTGACTGGATCTTGGTTGAAGAAAATCATCCCTACGGCGTATTGCTTGCCAAGGTTGAAACCATTTTCTTCGGCAATAAGACGTAAATAGGAATCGGGCTTTTGTAATAGAAGACCACAACCATCACCAGTTTTACCATCGGCGGCGATACCACCACGGTGAGTCATGCGGTCAAGTGCAGAAATTGCTGTACGTACCAGCTTGTGGCTTTGTTCGCCTTCCATATGCGCGATCAAGCCAAATCCACAGTTGTCTTTCTCAAGACTTGGATCATAAAGAGCCATTGCAATTCTCCCTTTGCTTATCCGTCATCCCGACAGATATATCAACACTGCTTACGTTGATATCGATGACTAACTATGCGTCATCTTTATAGCTTTATGTATAATTATTCAGTAAAAGTTGTGAAATATTTAACATTTTTTGAGTGTTTTATTTTCATCAACTTCACAAGCTATAGCTTATTGTAAAAAAGGTCAAGTTATTAGTGGATCATCACGTGAATATACGATTTACCATTTAATAAGCTAAAATAGTTTAATAATTTCAAATAGATAGAAAATTGATTGTTACAAAAAAGTAACATTTGATTCTGTGGGAGATAAAAAAGACCAGCATAAAATGCTGGTCAAAATAGAAAGATTGGAAGGAATTGTTTTCTTTCTTCACCGATAGCCATCGATATTGCTGATGGCTATTAGGCAATTGAAAGAGAGAAGCATGACTGCTTCGTTAAGCAGAAAGCATCAGTGAATCTGCTTTTGCTTCTAGGTTTGTGCTACCCATTAGATAATCATCGATAGCACGGGCACATTCGCGGCCTTCATTGATACAACGAACCACCAAAGATTGGCCTGTTCGCATATCACCAGCAGCAAATACGCCTTCTTGGTTAGTAGCAAAATCTTGAGTTGCTACGTTACCGCGATCGTCTAGTGCGATATCCAGTTGAGCAAGTACGCCTGTTGGTTCAGGGTGTAGGAAGCCCATCGCTAGAAATGCCATATCACATGGAATCACACGCTCGCTGCCTTCTACTTCTTTGAAGCTTGGGCGCTCGCCTGGTTTTGCATCTTGCCAAACGATATCAGCAAGACGAAGGCCTGTGACTTCACCTTTGTCATTTCCGATGAACTCTTTGGTCAGGATGTTCCAGTGACGATCGACACCTTCTTCATGAGAGGTCGAAGTACGTAGGATCATTGGGTATTGAGGCCAAGGCATATTGGCTGGGCGCTTCTCTGGTGGAATCGGCATGATTTCAACCTGAGTGATGCTTGCTGCACCGTGGCGGTTTGATGTACCTACACAGTCAGAACCCGTATCACCACCACCGATAACGACAACGTGTTTACCCGCGGCGTGAAGTTCTTCACCCTTAAGATCCATGTCGTTGGCACGGCGGTTATTTTGACCTAGGAATTCCATCGCGAAGTGAACGCCTTTTAGTTCACGACCCGGAACGGGCAAATCACGTGGAACCGTTGAGCCACCGGTTAGTAGAACCACATCGAACTCTTGACGCAATTGTTGAGCATTTACATCAACACCGACGTGTTGGTTTACTTTAAACTCAATGCCAGCTTCTGCCATTAGATTGATCTTGCGATCAATGACTTCCATGCTCAGTTTAAAGTCTGGGATACCAAAACGTAGCAGACCGCCCACTTTCTCGTCTCGCTCGAATACCGTCACAGTATGACCAGCGCTGTTTAGCTGCTCTGCTGCCGCAAGGCCAGCAGGACCTGAACCAATGATCGCAACGGTTTTGCCAGTGCGAGAGCGTGGTGTTTTTGGTTTGGCGTACCCTTCACGATACGCCGTTTCTACGATGGTTTTCTCGATATTACAGATAGTGATTGGATCTTGGTTGATGCCAAGTACACAAGCACTTTCACACGGAGCAGGGCAAACACGACCAGTGAACTCTGGGAAGTTATTGGTTGAGCTTAGAATGTTCCAAGCTTCTTCCCAGCTATCACGATAAACCGCATCGTTAAACTCTGGGATGATGTTACCGATAGGGCAGCCGTTATGACAAAACGGCACACCACAATCCATACAACGAGAAGCCTGAGTATTGATCTTGTCACCAAACTCCTCGTTCAGAACGAACTCTTTGTTGTTCTTGATGCGTTCAGCTGGGTCGATCTTCTGTGGTAGTTCACGACCATGCTCTAAAAATCCAGTAGGCTTACCCATTATACGGCCTCCACTTGAGTTTCGTTTCCTTGAGACTGTGCTTCAGCTTTACGCTTTTGAAGAACCGCTTTGTAGTCACGCGGCATTACCTTAACCATAGAGGCTAGGCTTGCTTCAAAGTTGTCTAGGAAAGACTGAGCGACTTCACTTCCTGTGAATTGAACATGCTTAGTTAGCATGTCGAGTAATAGATCTCTGTCTTCTTGCTCGATTGGATCTAGGTCTACTAACTCTGGGTTCAGTTTTGACTCAAAGTCACCTGATTTATCCCATACGTAAGCCACGCCACCACTCATACCTGCGGCAAAGTTACGACCTGTTGACCCAAGGATGATGGCTGCACCGCCAGTCATGTATTCACAACCGTGGTCACCGACGCCTTCTACTACTACTTTCGCGCCTGAGTTACGAACACAGAAACGTTCACCAGCCATACCACGAATGAAAGACTCACCCGAAGTTGCACCGTAGAAGCACACGTTACCAACCACGATGTTGTCTTCCGCGACAATGCTTGATTTCGCATCTGGATAAAGTACTAAAGTACCGCCGGATAAGCCTTTACCCCAGTAGTCGTTCGCGTCGCCTTCTACTTCGAACTTCACGCCCTTAGCTAGGAATGCGCCGAATGACTGACCCGCAGAACCTTTGAACTTCACGTTCATTGGCTGAGGTAGACCGGCATCTTTGTACACTTTCGAGATTTCGTTCGACAGCATGGTACCTGCAGAGCGGTCCGTATTGACGATAGGGAACTCGGCATTCACCGCTTCGCCTTTCTCGAGTGCAGGAATCGCTGCTTGAATCAGCTTACGGTCTAGCACTTCTTCTAGGTTGTGGTTCTGTTGAGCTTGGTTGAATACACCATCAGCTTCACGTGGTTGCTCAACGTGGAGAACAGGAGACAGATCTAGGTTCTTGTATTTCCAGTGAGAAATGTCTTGGCGAATCTTCAGCTTCTGACCTTGACCGACCATCTCATCGATAGTGCGGAAGCCAAGTTCAGCCATGATTTCACGTAGACCTTGTGCCATGTATTGGAAGAAGGTTACGACGTCTTCTACGCGACCATCAAAGCGCTCGCGAAGTGTTTTGTTTTGAGTCGCGATACCAACAGGACAGGTGTTCTTATGACACTTACGCATCATGATACAACCTTCAACCACCAATGCTGCGGTTGCCACGCCCCATTCTTCTGCACCGAGTAGTGTTGCCACTGCAAGGTCGCGAGGTGTCTTCATCTGACCATCCGCTTGAACCACGATACGGTTACGTAGACCGTTCTTTAGTAGCGTTTGGTGCGTTTCTGCCAAGCCAAGTTCCCAAGGAAGACCGGTATGACGGATTGAAGACATTGGTGATGCACCTGTACCACCGTCGAAACCAGCGATAAGTACAACGTCCGCTTTCGCTTTCGCTACACCAGAAGCGATCGTACCTACGCCAGCTTCCGATACCAGCTTCACGTTTACACGGCCCGCGCGGTTCGCGTTCTTCAAGTCATAGATAAGCTGAGCCAAATCCTCGATTGAGTAGATATCGTGGTGTGGCGGTGGCGAGATAAGACCGACGCCCGGAGTTGAGTGACGTGTAGCACCGATCCAGTCATCTACTTTATCGCCTGGTAGCTGACCACCTTCACCTGGCTTCGCGCCTTGAGCCATCTTGATTTGTAGCTCTTCAGCGTTAGTTAGGTAGTAAGAGGTTACGCCGAAACGACCTGAAGCCACCTGTTTGATTGCAGAGCGTTCCCAATCGCCGTTCTCTTTGCGCTCGAAACGCATTGGGTCTTCACCACCTTCACCAGAGTTCGATTTCGCGCCAAGACGGTTCATCGCAACAGCCAGTGTGGAGTGTGCTTCGTAAGAAATAGAACCGAATGACATTGCACCTGTCGCGAAGCGTTTCACGATGCTTTCAATTGGCTCGACGTCGTCGATAGAGATAGAACCAGCGGGGTTCTTAATGAACTCAAGTTGGCTACGCAGGGTTACCGCGTTGTCACCTTGCTTATCTACAGCAGTCGCGTATTGCTTGAACTGATCGTAGTTCTTGTTGCGCGTAGACTCTTGCAGTAGAGAAATGGTTTCTGGGTTGAATAGGTGCTTCTCACCACGCTGTTTCCATTGGTAAACACCACCAACATCCAGCATTTGAATTGGGATTTCGCGTTGTGGGTAACCGATGCGGTGACGGATAAGTACTTCTTTGGCGATATCATCAAGGGTTAGACCTTGGATACGAGAAACCGTCCCTGTGAAGTATTTGTCGACCACGGATTTGTGGATACCCAATGCTTCGAAGATTTGCGCACCATGGTACGACTGTAGCGTAGAGATGCCCATCTTCGAGAAGATCTTCAGAAGACCGCCATTGATCGCTTTACGGTAGTTGTTGAACAGATCGCGAGGGTTCGCTTCTGGATCCAACTTCTTCGTACGTTGAAGTTCAATGATGGTTTCAATCACTAGGTAAGGGTTAACCGCATTCGCACCGTAACCAAGTAGCGTTGCAAAGTGGTGCGTTTCACGCGCGTCACCAGTTTCAACCACGATGTCACACTTCGCACGTAGACCTTTACGGATCAAGTGGTGGTGTACTGCGCCAACTGCCAGCATTGCTGGGATCGCCGCGTGGTTTGAATTCACTGCGCGGTCAGTGAGTAGGATGATTGAATAACCATCGATAACCGCGTCTTCTGCGTATTGGCAGATACGTTTTAATGCACGCTCAAGTTTGCCTTGATCTTCACTAGCTTGGAATACGATATCCAACGTTTTCGCTTGTAGGTGCTCGTTATCGATCGCACGCAATTTTTCAAGCTCAGAGTTGGCTAGAACAGGCGATTCCAATTCTACTTTCTGACAGTGAAGTGGTGTTTCAGTCAGAAGGTTTTGGTCTTTACCCAAGTAAGTGTTCAGCGACATAACCATGCGCTCACGGATCGGGTCGATCGGCGGGTTGGTTACCTGTGCAAACAGCTGCTTGAAGTAGTTTGAAAGGTGCTGAGACTGATGAGATAGAACCGCAAGAGGCCAGTCGGCACCCATTGCTGATAATGGTTCTTTCGCGTCATTCGCCATTGGAACGATGATTTCGTTCACTTCTTCAGTGCTTACGCCAAACGCTTGTTGGCGGTGTAGAAGGTGTTCTGGCTTAGGTTGGCTGAACTGGTTGCTCGCATCTGGCAGCTTCTTCAAGCTCAGTAGGTTTTCTTCTACCCACTTCTCGTAAGGCTGTGCCGTTGCGATGGTGTCTTTCACTTCTTCATCAGAGATGATTCGACCTTGTTCTAGGTCTGCAACGAAGATACGACCTGGCTGTAGGCGACCACGGAACTCAACGTTTTCTGGTTCTATATCCACAACACCAGATTCAGATGCCATCACTAGGAAGTTATCTTTGGTCACTGTGTAGCGAGAAGGGCGCAAACCGTTACGGTCTAGTGTCGCACCAACTTGAACACCATCAGTAAAACATACGGAAGCCGGGCCATCCCATGGTTCCATGATGTTCGCATGGTACTGATAGAACGCGCGACGTTTAGGATCCATGTTTTTGTTTTCTTGCCATGCTTCAGGAATCATCATCATCAATGCGTGTGGCAGGCTGCGACCAGACAGAACTAGGAGCTCAAGTGCCATGTCAAAGTTAGATGAATCCGAGCTGCCTTCCTGACAGATTGGAAGAAGCATGTCGATTTCAGCCTGAGTGAACAGGTCTGATTCTAGGATTGCTTCACGGGCTTTCATCCAGTTCAAGTTACCGCGAACTGTATTGATTTCGCCGTTGTGGGCAATGTAACGGAAAGGCTGTGCAAGACGCCATTTCGGGAAGGTGTTGGTAGAGAAACGAGAGTGTACCAGTGCCAGTGCAGTCACCATGGTCGGGTTTTGCAGATCGAGGAAGTACTGAGGTACTTGCTCAGTCGTTAACTGACCTTTGTACACTAATGTCTTGTAAGACATGGAGTTAATGTAGAAGTCGTCACCAATGTTCGAAACGCTTTCTAGGCAAACGCGTACGGTGTAATTACGAAGTACGTACAGTTTGCGTTCTAGCTCTTCAGGCGTGATGCCAGGGCCGCCGGAGATAAACACGTGCTCAAATTGAGGCTCTGTGCTTAGAGGGTCGGCACCAATCATGGAGTTGTCGGTTGGTAATACGCGGTAGCCGATAACTTCAAGGTCTAGACGTTGTGCGTTACGTTCTAGAATGTCACGGCATTGCTCGCGTTTGTATTCGTCTTTCGGGAAAAGAACGACACCAACACCATACTTTTCAAACGAAGGCAGTTTAATGCCTAGCTTAACGGCTTCTTCTAATAGGAATTCATGAGGTTTTTGTAGCAAGATACCCGCACCGTCACCGCTGCATGGGTCACAACCTTGACCACCACGGTGTTCCATGCGAGCCAGCATATCCAATGCTTGAGTCACTACTTCATGAGATTTACGGTTTTTAAGGTGAGCAACAAAACCGATACCACAAGCGTCATGCTCCAGTTCCGGAGTGTACAGACCCTGTGGATTTTGCTCTCTATCTACCATAGATACATCCTTCCAGTTCAATGTCGACGCAAAAGTACCGGGCAGCAAATACTACCTAGACTATTGATTACGTCTTGTCCTTTATATTTATTATCGCCACCGATCTAGGTTGACCGGTCTTGATTCCTTTCCGTATCTCGCAGGAAAAGTTTTGCGAGAAAAACAATCCTTGGTGGTATCCCTTTATTTATTATCACTATCTAGTGATTTATATAGGTAGGAGTGGGATAACACCGACAAATCCCGCAGTGTGCTTTGTAATAAAAGTCACAAAAATAACGGGGTTGTGTAAGTATCCTACAATTTTGTCACTTCAGAATGCAATGAAAAAGTCGGCGTTGTGACCCAATTTTTTCGTTTAATTATGCATTTTTAGTTTAACATTTACGCAACATGAACGATTTTTGTCTTTAATTATGCAAGTTTATTGATTTTGACCTGCATGATGGGTGTTTGAATTGATTAATATTGTGTGTTTTTTCTTGCAGGGATGTAATTTATTTACACAGATCGTAGTGAGATTGATTACGATTTACTGTTGGTGAGAATTTATGCAGTTACATGAGTTGGTCAATACAATCGGCCAAGATCTTCAGCGTCGATACGGTGAAAAGGTTCATAAGTTAACATTGCACGGTGGATTTAGTTGCCCTAACCGCGATGGCACGATTGGGCGGGGAGGATGTACATTTTGCAATGTGGCTTCGTTTGCAGATGAAGAAGTCCAGATAAAAAGCATTCACGAACAGTTAAAAGATCGCGCAGGTGAAATTCACAGAGCGAAGAAGTATCTCGCTTATTTTCAGGCCTACACCAGTACCTATGCAGAAGTACAAGTTCTCAAAAACATGTATGAGGAAGCACTAAAGGCTGCAGACATGGTTGGTCTTTGTGTGGGGACGCGTCCTGATTGCGTCCCTGATGCGGTATTGGATTTACTGTCGGGCTATGTACAGCAAGGTTATGAAATTTGGCTAGAACTAGGTCTTCAAACCGCCAACAATGACACCCTAAAACGTATCAATCGTGGTCATGACTTTGAGTGTTATGCCGAAATCACTAAGCGTGCGCGAACACTTGGAATCAAGGTTTGTACTCACTTAATTGTGGGTTTACCCAAAGAAACCCGCGCCGAAAATATTGAAACGCTGCAAAAAGTGTTGGCCGTGGGAACGGATGGCATCAAGTTACATGGCTTGCATATTGTCGAAGGTAGCACCATGGCGAAAGCTTGGCGTGCTGGAAAGCTAGAAGCCCCTGAATTAGAAGAATATGTTGCGATCGCCAGTGAAATGATTCGTATGACACCACCAGATGTGATTTATCATCGCGTTTCATCAGCAGCTAGGAGGCCCACGTTATTATCGCCTCTGTGGTGTGAAAACCGTTGGCTAGCGATGACGGAAATTGGTCGAGATCTCAGTGCTCATGGTGCTCAAGGGAGTCTTACGGGGAATACCTTTATCTATACTAAACCGGAATTAATAGCAGATCGCTCAATAAATAACTGATATATTTTAACCAGTGTTCTTTGAAGGTTTAAACGATGGATCAGTTACTCAATTGGCTTTGGGGTGGTCAAGGCGGTTATGGCTATGTCGTCTTGTTGTTAATCGCAGGCGTGTGCGCGTTAGCACTGATCTATTTGCACTTTCAGACGTCACTTAAGCAACTAGTAACGGATTCTCCCTATCCAGTCATAGTGGTGGACACTAGCCATGCTCAGCTCTTGCTATCTAACCAGGCTGCGATGCAGTTATTAGGCATTCGCTCTTTGGGAACGGGGTATTTGTATCCTGCTTTATTCGATATTCATGAGCTTGAGCAGTTTCTCGATCGCTTCTCTAGTAGTCATTTTCGTCAGCAGGCTTTTGACTGGCGACTATCTGATAGTGAATCTATTAAAGTGGAGCTGTCAGGCAGAAAGAGTTTATTGCGCAATCATCGAGTTTGGATTCTTTATGCTCAGCCATATCAAGCCACTCACCAAGAGCAGCAACAAGAACTTGCACAATTAATCATCGCACGTTCGGCATTAGACTCACTTTCAGAGCTGATTTGTACCCAAGACCGCCAAGGCAATCTGTTAACGACCAATCGAGCATTTGATCAATTCTGGCAAGGGCGAAGGGAAGAAGCTTGCGCATCCAAGACCTTGGGTGAGATGACCAGAAAAAGCGAACGTAAATGGACAACGGATCCACAAGGTCGAAGTTGCTTACTGGAAGTCAATCAAAACTCTCTTGTTTCGCCGAGTGGTGAGCTTATCGGTACGCTGTCTATTAGTCATGACGTGACTGAATGGCACAAGATGCAACAGAATCTGCGAGATGAAATGGAGCGTCGCAAAGATACAGAGGTGGCGCTAGCGCAAAGAGATACTATCTTACAAACGATTCTGGATGCCAGTCCGGACTCTATTGGTATTTTCAATGAGAACATGGTCTATCAAGCGTGTAATCAGCCTTTTGTTAAGGCGTTAGGAATTTCAAAAATTTCTGATTTGATAGGTAAGCGCCTCCAAGACGTGATTCCTAAAGAGATGTACGCGCGCTTAGCAGACAGTGACTTAGAAGCATTACGCCAGTTAGAGCCAGTTCGATACATAGATAAAGTCGTGAGTAGTGATGGTAAAAGTACGTGGTTTGATGTGGTGAAATCGCCTTTTAAAGATAAAGCATCAGGAACGAATGGTGTGCTGATCATGGCGCGTGATATTTCTGAGCGTTATCTTGCAGAACAAAAGTTGGAAAAAGCCAACCTAGAGTTAGAAAAATTGAGCTTTATGGATAGCTTAACTCAAGTATCGAACCGACGCCGTTTCGATGAACAACTGCAGGTATTGTGGTACCACCATGCTAGAGAAAAGCTGCCGCTCACCATCATGTTATGTGACATCGACTTTTTCAAAGATTACAACGACTGTTACGGTCACCAACAAGGTGATGAAGCGTTAGTCAGTGTTGCTACCGTGTTTACACAAGTCATCAATCGTTCTTCGGATTGTGTTGCGCGTTATGGTGGCGAGGAGTTTGGTTTTATCTTGCCGAATACCACCACGGAAGGTGCGCGCAACGTAGCACAGCGTATTCATGAGAAAATTCTACAGCTTGATATGGAACACGACAGTTCAGAAGCATCTGAACGCCTTACCGTCAGTATCGGTCTGGTCTCTTACATTCCTCAGCATGGTGATGAACCCGAAATGGGCATCGCTATGGCTGACAGTGCGTTATATCAAGCTAAAGCTGATGGACGTAATCGCACTTGTATTCACCCCAGTTCTTGCTAACGCTTTGTGACCGCTTGCTCTAAGTTGATAGCTGATTGTTTAAATCACCGTATTAAACACGTTAAACTTACACAAGCCTGTGCGCTCGTTGGTTTATCTTTTTATCTCGTATCACAAGAGCAGATCGCACCGTGTGTTTTTCACTAATCAAACAGACCTAAATTGCGTTAGGTCGAGTGCATTTACCTGTTTTTCATCATCGAATGGCGCTATCTAGCCACCACCATGGAGTAGTTAATGAAACCCATGAAAAATCTCGCCCAGTATTATGTCGACTTGCTAGTCAAACTGGGGATTGTTCGCTTCTCTATTTTGCTAGCCCTTGCGCTGGTGGCATTAGCTGTTGTGGTGCAGGTAGGGATTACTTTAGCTCTCAAAGGGCGAGTAGATGATATCGACATTGTCCGTTCGGTGTTTTTTGGTCTATTGATCACCCCTTGGGCGGTTTACTTCCTCTCTGTGGTTGTCGATCAACTAGAAGAGTCTCGCCAGCGTTTAACTAAGCTGGTGTCCAAACTGAAGGACATGCGTTCGCGAGATCAAGAGCTGAATTACCAACTTCAACAAAACATTGAAAAGCTTAACCAAGAAATTGAAGAGCGTATTAAAGCGGAAGAAGCACGTGAAGAGGCGATGCAAGACCTCGAAAATGAGGTGTTCCAACGCGAACGTACTCAATTAGAGTTGGCAGAACGTACCGCATTACTGCGTTCATTTATTGATGCCTCACCAGACTTAATTTACTACCGCAATGCGGATGGTGTTTTCTCTGGCTGTAACCGCGCGATGGAAGAGCTAACGGGCAAGAAAGAGCACCAGTTAGTCGGATTAAGCCCTTGGGATGTGTATAGCAAAGAAATCGCCGAGCATATCGTTGATACTGACCAAAAGGTTTTTGCCGATAATCAAGCAATTACTTACGAGCAATGGCTCGAATACCCAGATGGTCGCAAGCATTACTTTGAGCTGCGTAAAGTGCCATTTTACAGCAAAGATGGCCGCCACCTTGGTCTCGTTGGGTTCGGTCGTGATATCACTGAACGTAAGCGCCATGAAGAGTCGTTAGAGAAAGCAAGCCGCGACAAAACTACCTTCATCTCAACCATCAGTCATGAGCTGCGAACGCCGCTGAATGGCATTGTAGGCTTAAGTCGTATGCTTCTAGATAGTCCGTTGACAGAAGAGCAGCGTAAACACATGCAGACCATCAATGTGAGTGCGATTACTCTAGGTAACATCTTCAACGATATTATCGATATGGATAAATTTGATCGCCGTAAGTTAGAACTATTACCTGCGCCACTTAACTTCGAAGACTTCGTCGCAGAGATTGAGAGTATCTCAGCTCTGATGGCGGAACAAAAAGGGTTACGCTTTGACTTAGAACGTTTAAGCGACTTGCCAAAAGCAATTGAAGTGGATGCAACCCGTCTACGTCAGGTGATTTGGAACTTGGTCAGCAACGCAATGAAGTTCACCAAGGAAGGTGGCGTTGTGATGACAGTGAGCGCGGATGTCGAAGACGATTTTGCGACCATTATTATGGAAGTGGAAGACACAGGTATTGGTATCCCAGACGAAGAGCTAGATAAGATCTTTGCGATGTACTACCAAGTGAAATCAGGCAAGGACAACCTGCATGCGGTCGGTACAGGTATTGGTTTGGCGGTATCTAAGCAACTGATCAATATGATGGATGGTGACATTACGGTTACCAGTGAGGAAGGCTTTGGTAGCACTTTTACTGTATCGATCCACGTTCCGATTGTTGAACTAGCTGAGCCAGTCATTGATGCGAAACGCGACAATGTGCGCCTCAACATATTTATGGTCGAAGACATCGAGCTTAACGTAACTGTGGCTAAATCGTTACTAGAGAGCCTAGGGCACTCTGTCACCGTGGCAATGACGGGCCAAGAAGCGTTAGTGAACTTTGTGCCAGAAAAATACGACTTAGCGTTGTTGGATATCCAACTGCCTGATATGACGGGCTTTGATGTCGCCAATTATTACCGCAAGCATTATAACAATCTTCCTCCATTGGTCGCCTTAACTGCTAATGTAATGAAAGATCGTCGTGAATACTTAGATAACGGCATGGATGATGCGATCAGTAAGCCGCTGGCAGTGAATGCTATTCAGTCAGTGATTGATAAATTCTTCGCTCACCAGTTAGAACAACCTAAGGAAGTGGTGAGCGGTCCCGAAACAGTGGAAGAGCCAGTGCCTTCTCCTGTGATTGAGACACATTTGCTCGATATGGATATGTTAGAGTCTTACGTCGATATTGTTGGTGCAAAACCTGTCTACGACAGCATAAAAATGTTTGAAGATATGATGCCAGACTATATTGATGTCTTAGATTCGAACATGACAGCGAAAGATCAAGATGGGATTGTTTCTGAAGCGCATAAAATCAAAGGTGCTGCAGGTTCAATTGGCCTGAAACGTATCCAAAGTGTGGCGCAAAAAGCGCAATCGCCTGATATGCCAGCATGGTGGGAAAACATTTCAGACTGGGTTGAAGAGATCAAAAATGAATACCAAAACGATATTCAAGTCCTCAAAAGTTGGTTGGAACAAAGGAAATAACATGAAAAGAATCGCACCATTGGCATTAGCCATGGCATTGATGGCAGGCTGTAGTTCCGTTCCAAATGTGAATTGGCAACAAAACAGTCAGATTACGATTAATGAGGTTAATGTTGAGCTCAAAAGTAATTTATGGGTGAACCTCATGCCGAATATTGGGGACGTGGAAGAGCAAAGTATTCAAGGTGCACTTTACCTCGAAGGAGATCAGTTACTTCCTGCAAATCTAACGGCAGAAGCTCTTATTATTAAACAGGGGCAAAAAGAGTGGTTGGTGGACAGTGCGTCTTTAGATACTCGAACGCACAGTGAAAGCCGATGGGAGGTGGCGTTCTCGTCTCACATTGATGTGAACACAGAAAAATCGGTTGATATCGCAGTGCTTCTAGACGATGCGGGTAAACAGCGTTGGTTAGTCGAAAAGTACGTGAAGATTAACAAGGTTTATTAACCGCAATGATGTTGCATTAGTCGTTAAACCTAAAACAAAAAGGGCTTGCTCATTGAGCAAGCCCTTCGCATATTAGCGGTTAAATCTAGTCTTCTAGATCGCCACAGAAGCGGTAACCTTCGCCGTGGATAGTGGCGATGATTTCTGGCGTACCTGAAACAGACTCAAAGTGCTTACGGATACGACGAATCGTTACGTCTACAGTACGGTCGTGTGGCTTAAGTTCACGACCAGTCATCTTCTTAAGAAGATCGGCACGAGTTTGAATCTTACCCGGGTTCTCACAGAAGTGCAGTAGTGCGCGGAACTCAGAGCGAGGTAGCTTGTAGCTATCACCAGCAGGGCTTACTAGAGAGCGGCTGTTGATGTCTAGTACCCAACCGTTGAATTCATACTTTTCTACCGAGCGCTTCTCTTCTTGCACCGCGTTAGAGCTCATTGAGCGACTAAGTAGGTTACGTGCACGAATAGTTAGCTCACGTGGATTGAATGGTTTAGTGATGTAGTCATCTGCACCAATCTCAAGACCTAGGATCTTGTCTACTTCATTGTCACGGCCTGTCAGGAACATTAAAGCAATGTTCGCTTGCTCGCGTAGTTCACGCGCTAATAGAAGGCCATTCTTGCCTGGAAGATTAATGTCCATAATAACCAAGTTGACTGAGTTATCAGACAACACTTGGTGCATCTCTTCACCGTCACTGGCTTCAAAAACAGCGTATCCCTCTGCTTCAAAAATACTCTTAAGAGTGTTACGAGTTACTTGCTCATCTTCAACGATAAGAATCTGCGGGGTTTGCATTGGCGGTACCTAAATTTGTGACAAAATTGTGCTAATAGAATAAATTCTAGGCAAAAATATAACATACAGGTAATGTGATTTTGATAATAAATCAAGTTGATCAAAAAAACACTTCTTTCAGTTATCCGCCCTCCATGGAATTTTGCCAACTCACCAGTATCCAATGGCGACGTTTATTCTAAAGGGCTTGTTTACCTTTCATTTCCTGCTTTCAGTGGGGCCTGAAACGTAAACACCCTAAGATATTGAGCGGATTTTATATTGTTAACAGCATGCTAACAATGCTCAAATGTTAATTCCATTCAGTTTGTTGATTTATATCAATTGATGAAATGTAACTGTTATTAATCGTTTAAGACTTATGATAGAAAAAAGTAATACGAACATAGACGCATCGTTATGGAATGCTTATTCAGAATCTTTTTTCAGATTCGAAGCCGAGTGGCGTGTTTCAAACTATGCTGTGATAACCGCTTGGAACCCATACAGTAACTTGAGGTCCAAAGAAGAGAACAGCATAAACAATCACGCGTTAGAAAAACAGCTACAGCACGTTAATTACGCGCCTGTCACGGTAGGTGATAGCGCTTTTACATGGTATGAGGAAAGCTTTGCCGTCGAGTTGTCGCCAGAGGTAGCCGTTGAATTGGCGAATGACTTTCAACAAAACGCGATTTATTACGTCATTAATGACCAACTTTATCTTATTGCGTGCTCGCAGCCGAAAGTTTTGCATACGTTAGGCTCCATTAAGCCTCGGCTCGTATAAAAGGTATAGAAAAGGATACTGCTCACTGAAGCAACGCTTGGGTGAGAAAATTCACGGAGGAAATATGAGAGACATTACACCCGATATTTGTGACCAATTTGAAGACCAAGTGAGCTTGCTTACTTTACCATTGCAGAACTTTGGTCAACGTAGCGCTTTTTACGGTGAAATCGTTACGGTGCGCTGCTATCACGATAACTCGAAAGTGCGTGAAGTACTGGGCGAAGATGGAACGGGTAAAGTATTGATTGTTGACGGACATGGATCGTGTCAGAGAGCATTACTCGGCGATCAATTAGCGATACTCGGAATAGAAAATGGGTGGGAAGGCATCATTGTCTATGGTGCAATACGCGATGTAGCACAAATATCTCAAATGGACATTGGCGTTCAAGCTCTTGGCACCAACCCGTTTAAAACAGAGAAACGCGGGATAGGAGAGGTAAACGTAACCTTAACGATGCAAAACCAAATCGTTCAACCTAAGCACTACGTTTACGCGGACTGGAACGGTGTATTGATTTCTAAGCAAAAGCTGGACTTCTAAAAACGAAAGCCTAAACCAACCTCAAAGCCTTGTTGCCAATCTTGGTAATCAAGAGTCGCGTGAAGATCCAGTTTATCGGTAATTTTTACGCGACTTGAGACTTCAGCCGCGAGGCTACTGTCGTCTTGGCGAATACCTTCCACTGTTTCGTTCTTGTAAGAGCGAACTGTACTTTTCAGCGTGACACGATCATTAAAGTGATAGCTGATCCCGCTCAAAAAACCACTTTGATTTTGGGTAGGAGAGTTATTGACTCGCGCACCGACATAAACGTCTACCGAATCAAAAAGCTCGTAAGCGTAACCCGTATCGATATTCCAAACATCAAAACTGTCAGACTGATAACTGTCGCTGGAAATGAATAGCTTATGAGGAGAAGGGGATGTTTTACCTGGAAGCGGCGGAAGTTCGTTTGCTAGACAAACACCAGGCACAAAAAACAGCAACAGAAAAAGCCCTCTTTTCATGTTCACCACTCCTTGTGTCAACTTTTTTATTAGTATGCGCCCAAAGCTTCTCACTATTAAAGCATAGAATATGAAAGCTAGCTCACCTATTTTCTAAATAATTCGATCCTATGAACATAAGTCACAGTTAAGTTGTTGTTATGTGTCACAACCCTCTCGAATTATTTGATCGTACGTTTTATGGCAAAGATTAGACTAGTTATTAGATAAAAAACCGAACTGGTGATGATAGTTAAGTCCTTTACAAAAACTAACTGTAGATTTCCAAATGATCAATAATGTGTAATTAACTATAAATATCAATGACATTGCTTAGCAGAAATCTCTGAAAGATGGAAAAACAAACAATTTTTTGTTGACTATGTATCAGAAACTCGGTAAACGTAGAGTTAAGCAAACACAATTAACGTTGAATATTTATTTATGCCATCTAACAGCCTAGTAGTAATGACCACGACCATTATTATTACCGACACGACACATGTTGGGGCAGGCTGCTGAGCGAAAGAAATTCACAAAAAAGGCCTGTATCCAACAAGATACAGGCCTTTTTTTATGCTTTTTTATCCAGAATTTAGACAAATTTAAGAAGATATACCGGAGGAAGGGATGCGAGTATTGAAGTTTGGCGGATCATCACTAGCTGATGCAGATCGCTTTTTGAGAGCGGCAGACATTATTGCCAATAACGCTCAACAAGAAGAAGTAGCGGTTGTTCTTTCCGCTCCTGGTAAAACAACAAACAAATTGGTTGCGGTCATTGAAGGCGCATTGCGCAATGGTGAAGCAGAACTACAAATCAAAGAGTTGGAGGAGTCGTTTAAAACGCTCTTCACTCAAATCCAAGCAGTACTACCCAATATCGATGGTTCAGCTTTCGATAACCAAGTGAAAACTTCTCTCTCTCAATTACGCCAGTTCGTTCATGGCATCAACCTTCTTGGCATGTGCCCAAATAACGTCAATGCACGCATCATCAGCAAAGGCGAACGCGTTTCAATTCAATTGATGAAGGCAGTGCTTGAAGCGAAAGGCCAACCTGCGCATCTTATCGACCCAGTCGAGTATCTATACGCAAAAGGCGATCACCTAGAAGCCATGGTCGATGTTGAAGTTTCGACTCAGAACTTCCGCCAGAATCCTCTTCCTCAGGGCCATGTGAACATCATGCCTGGTTTTACTGCCGGTAACGAGAAAGGTGAACTAGTTACACTAGGTCGTAATGGTTCAGACTACTCAGCGGCGGTTCTTGCGGCGTGTCTGCGCGCAGATTGCTGTGAGATCTGGACAGACGTAGATGGTGTGTACAACTGTGACCCTCGCTTAGTCGAAGATGCTCGCCTACTTAAATCTCTTAGCTATCAAGAAGCGATGGAGCTTTCTTACTTCGGTGCTTCCGTTCTGCACCCGAAAACCATCGCCCCAATCGCACAATTCCATATCCCATGTCTGATCAAAAACAGCTTTAACCCACAAGGTGCAGGAACTCTGATTGGGCAAGACACTGGTGAAGACAATCTGGCGATCAAAGGTATCACGACGCTAAACGACCTAACCATGGTTAACGTCTCCGGCCCAGGTATGAAGGGTATGGTTGGCATGGCAAGCCGCGTATTTGGCGCAATGTCTTCCGCTGGTGTGTCTATTGTTCTTATTACTCAGTCTTCTTCTGAGTACAGCATTAGCTTCTGTATTGAGGCAGAAGATAAAGCAAAAGCGCAACAAGTACTGGCCGATGCGTTTGAGTTGGAACTGAAAGATAGCTTATTAGAGCCGGTCGAGTTTATTGATAATGTTTCAATCATAACGTTGGTTGGTGACGGCATGCGTACATCGCGCGGTGTTGCATCTCGCTTCTTCTCATCTCTTGCTGAAGTGAACGTAAACATTGTAGCCATCGCACAGGGCTCATCTGAGCGTGCTATCTCAGCCGTGATTCCTGAAGATAAAATCTCTGAAGCAATCAAAGCGTGTCACGAAAACCTCTTCAACTCTAAGCACTTCCTAGACGTCTTCGTGGTTGGTATTGGTGGCGTTGGTGGTGAGCTGGTGGATCAGATCGAGCGTCAACAGGCGAAGCTTGCGGAAAAAGGCATCGTTATTCGCGTGTGTGGCTTGGCAAACAGCAAAGGTCTTTTACTTGATAGTGAAGGTCTGCCACTCGAGCATTGGCGTGATCGTATGTCGGCAGCGACAGAAGAGTTCAGCCTAGCGCGTTTGATTTCTTTGGTTCAACGTAACCACATCATCAACCCAGTATTGGTTGACTGTACATCAAGTGAAGATATCGCGAACCAATACGCTGACTTCCTAGCAGCTGGTTTCCATGTCGTTACACCAAATAAAAAAGCAAACACAGCAAGCATGGCTTACTACCATCAGCTTCGCGATGTTGCGCGCAGCTCTCGTCGCAAGCTGATGTACGAAACAACTGTGGGGGCGGGTCTACCGGTAATCGAAAACCTGCAAAACCTAATCTCAGCGGGTGATGAGCTAGAGCGCTTTAGCGGTATTCTTTCTGGCTCTCTATCATACATCTTCGGTAAGTTAGATGAAGGTATGAGCCTAAGTGAAGCTACTAATATCGCAAAAGAAAATGGTTTTACTGAACCGGATCCTCGTGATGATCTTTCTGGTATGGATGTCGCGCGTAAGCTTCTGATCCTAGCTCGTGAAGCAGGCATGTATCTAGAACTAGAAGACGTTGTGGTTGATCAAGCACTGCCACCAGGTTTTGATGATTCTGGTAGCGTTGATGAATTTATGGCGCGTTTACCTGAAGCAGACGCTTACTTTAAAGAATTATCTGCAAAGGCAGCGGAAGAAGGCAAAGTACTGCGCTACGTTGGTGAGATTAATGAGGGCAAGTGCACAGTAAGCATCGCAGCGGTGGATGAAAACGATCCAATGTATAAAATCAAGGACGGTGAAAACGCACTGGCATTTTACAGCCGTTACTATCAGCCAATCCCACTAGTGTTACGTGGCTATGGTGCAGGCACCGAAGTAACGGCTGCAGGTGTATTTTCTGACGTGATGCGTACTTTAGGTTGGAAACTAGGGGTATAACAATAATGAGTTCAAGTGATATGGATGTAGTGGTTTATGCCCCAGCATCAATTGGTAATGTAAGCGTTGGCTTTGATGTGCTGGGGGCTGCCGTGTCTCCAGTGGATGGCACACTATTGGGTGACCGTGTATTGGTGAAATCTGGGGCTGATCCGTTCAGCCTTAAAACGGCGGGTGATTTTGTTGAGAAATTGCCAACTGAACCAAAAGAGAACATCGTTTACGACTGTTGGCTCGTGTTTGCTCGTGAGTTAGACAAAAAAGGCGTTGAGCTAAAACCACTTGAGATGACGCTAGAAAAGAACATGCCAATTGGCTCTGGTTTAGGCTCAAGTGCATGTTCTATCGTCGCTGCATTAGATGCATTGAACCGATTCCATGGACAGCCACTTAACGAGACAGAATTATTGGCGCTGATGGGAGAGATGGAAGGCAAGATCTCTGGTGGTATTCACTACGACAACGTTGCGCCATGTTACCTTGGTGGTGTGCAACTGATGCTTGAAGAGTTGGGTATCATCAGTCAAGAAGTGCCTTGCTTTGATGATTGGTACTGGGTGATGGCGTATCCGGGTATCAAGGTATCAACGGCGGAAGCGCGTGAGATCCTTCCATCTCAATACCGCCGACAAGATATCATTGCTCATGGTCGCCACCTTGCGGGCTTTATTCATGCGTGTCATTCTGGTCAGCCAGAACTTGCTGCAAAAATGATCAAAGACGTGATCGCAGAACCGTATCGTGAGAAACTGCTTCCAGGTTTTGCGAATGCACGTCAATACGCAGCGTCTGCGGGTGCATTGGCAACCGGTATTTCTGGCAGTGGTCCGACACTGTTCAGTATTTGCAAAGAGAAAGATGTCGCTGAGCGAGTTGCTCGCTGGTTAGAACAAAACTACGTACAAAACGAAGAAGGATTCGTCCACGTTTGTCGTCTAGATAAGCAGGGTTCGAAAGTAACAGGAAGTGAGCTATGAAGCTTTACAATATAAAAGAAAATGATGAACAAGTTTCCTTTGGCCAAGCCGTTCGCCAAGGGTTAGGTCGCAATCAAGGTCTATTTTTCCCATCTGAATTACCAAAATTTGAAGATATCGATGCGCTACTAGCAGAAGACTTTGTCTCTCGTAGCACTAAGATTCTATCGGCGTTAATTGGAGATGAACTTGCAGAAGAGCAGGTGAATGCTCTTGTTGATGCTGCATTTCAATTCCCTGCGCCTATCAACCAAGTAAAAGACGGTGTTTACGCACTAGAGCTGTTCCATGGTCCAACGCTTGCATTTAAAGACTTTGGTGGTCGCTTTATGGCGCAATCTCTTGCTGCGGTTTCGGACGGCGGCAAGATCACCATTTTGACGGCAACTTCTGGCGATACTGGCGCAGCCGTTGCGCATGCTTTCTACGGTATGGAAGACATCAACGTTGTGATTCTTTACCCGAAAGGCAAGATCAGCCCACTGCAAGAGAAGCTATTCTGTACGCTTGGTAAGAACATCCATACTGTCGCGATCGATGGAGACTTCGATGCGTGTCAGGCACTGGTTAAGCAAGCTTTTGATGATTCTGCACTGCGTGAAGAGATCGGTCTGAACTCTGCAAACTCAATCAACATCAGCCGTTTGATGGCGCAAATCTGTTACTACTTTGAAGCAGCTGCGCAAATGAGCAAGCAAGAGCGTGAAAACCTTGTTGTGTCTGTACCAAGTGGTAACTTTGGTAACCTAACTGCTGGTCTACTGGCAAAAGCGCTGGGCTTGCCTATCAAACGCTTTATCGCGGCAACTAATGCCAATGACACGGTTCCTCGCTACCTAGAAACAGGTAAGTGGGAGCCAAAACCAACAGTCGCAACAACATCGAACGCGATGGACGTGAGCCAACCAAACAACTGGCCTCGTATTGAAGAGCTGTGCCGCGTGAAAGAGTGGGGCTTGGAGACGTTAGGTAAAGGCGCAGTATCTGATGAGCAAAGCGCACAGTCAGTGAAAGATTTACATGCTCTAGGCTACCTATGCGAACCGCATGGTGCGATTGCTTACCGAGTGCTTGAAGAACAATTGCAAGACGGTGAAACCGGTCTATTCCTATGTACTGCTCACCCTGCGAAGTTCAAAGAAGTCGTGGATGATATTCTAGAATCCGATATCGAGCTTCCTGCGCCACTAGCGAAGCACGCTGCGATGGAGCTGCTATCGGAAGAGCTCGACGCAGACTTTGACGCATTGAAACAAGTACTGCGCCGCGTGCAGTAAGCTTCAAAGTATAGTAAGTATCAAAAACAGAAATAACGAGAGGTGAATGAGTAATCATTCACCTTTTTTATTGTCGGTAAGTTTTGACTCTCTTTATGATTGAGAAACGAACTTAACTAAATGAGATGGAAAGAGAAGCATGCATTTTTTGATTTTTCTTGGCTCAGTAAGAGACAGCACGCCACCACGACCAGCCCGTTTAGGAATGCGAGTCAGTAAAGCGTGTGAAAAACTCATCGCGAGTCAACATTCGCAACATACGGTCGAAATCATCGACCCTTTGAATTACGACTTTGGCGATGTGTTTAAGCCCGAGTTTGCTTATCACCGCTCTAAAGTTCCGCAGCACCTAAGTGAGCTGGCAGACAAAATCAAACAGGCCGATGGGTATGTGATGGTTAGCCCGGAATATAACCATTCGATGAGTCCTGCTTTGGCGAACATGCTTAACCATTTCGGCAGTTCGCTGTTTTCTTACAAGCCGAGTGCTATCGTGACCTATTCTGCCGGACAATGGGGTGGTGTTAGAGCTGCCGTTTCTATGCGTACCTTCTTATCTGAACTTGGATGTCTACCTGTCTCTGCGATGATCCACATTCCGAAAGCGCAAGAAGTGTTTGATGAACAGGGCGTTGCTGAGGATGAGTCGGAGCAGACGCAGTGGGACAACTATATGAATCGCACTATGCATCAATTGATTTGGTGGGCAGAAGGGGCGTCACTGCAAAGAGATAGGCTTGATCCAACCTCTTTAGCGCAAGCGTTTCAGAAAGATCCTTCGCAAAGAAATGCACCTTAGAGGCGAGTTGCTTTCCATTATAGAAAGGGTTTAGAAGGATTCTGAAACAAAAAAGCTTGGTCATTGCTGACCAAGCTTTTTAAATTCTAGCGAGCTAGTTTACTGAGAGATTATAGAGTCTCAGTAAAAGTACGAGCGATTACATCACGTTGTTGCTCTGGAGTTAGCGAGTTAAAACGTACTGCGTAACCAGAAACACGAATAGTTAGTTGTGGGTATTTCTCTGGGTGTGCAACTGCATCTTCTAGTGTTTCGCGTTTAAGCACGTTCACGTTTAGGTGTTGGCCGCCTTCGATACGAGGAGCAGTTTCGATTGCAACTTCACGGCTTTCGTATTCACCTAGGTCGCTGATTGCGATAACTTGGTCTGCTTCGTAGCCAGCAGTTGCAGCAACACAACGAGCTTCATTTTTTTCGCTATCTAATAGCCAGATAGAGTTTAGTAGGTCGTCGTTTGCCGCTTTTGTAATTTGGATACCTTGGATCATCACTATCTCCTAGACCACTTACGTGGTGATTATTGGTGTTAATTTTCGAATTTTCGTTGAGCTGAGTATTATATAGCTAATATCCACTATTTTAATATTGATTTAAGTCAAAAAACAACCAAAAACATTATTTTTATTAAGGTAATTTTATTGAGTTAAATCAATAAAACCTTTGAAAACAAACTAATTACAATTTATTTGATAATATAAAAAATATTTAATAACTAGTTTTGTTGTAAATTTACTACAAGTTGAGATTAAAGTTTAAACTGGCTAACGCAACTATCTGTATTTAGGTAGCAATACTGAAAGTCTAAAGTGATTAAATGACAAACATGAAAAACAAGCTTGGGAATAAACTCATTGGTGCACATGTCTCTGCTGCTGGTGGGGTCGATCAAGCTCCGTTGAGAGCTCGTGAAATTGGCGCGAATGCATTCGCACTATTTACAAAAAACCAACGCCAGTGGGTGGCGAAGCCTTTAGAAGCAAAAACCATCAGTGCGTTTAAAGCGAACTGTAAAATGCTGGGTTTCGGAGCAGAACATATTCTTCCCCATGATTCTTATCTGATTAACTTGGGTGCGCCGGAAGAAGAAAAGCTGAATAAATCCCGCGCGGCATTTATTGATGAAATGGAGCGTTGTAATCAGTTAGGGCTGACTTTGCTTAACTTCCACCCGGGTAGTCACCTAAAGAAAGTCTCTGAACAGGAGTGCCTCGCAACGATCGCCGAGTCGATCAATCTTGCGCATAAAGCGGTGCCGAATGTGATCGCTGTTATCGAGAATACGGCAGGTCAAGGTACTAACTTAGGCTGGAAGTTTGAGCACCTTGCTGAAATCATCGAGCAAGTGGAAGATAAAGATCGTGTCGGCGTTTGTATTGATACCTGCCATACCTTTACGGCTGGTTATGACTTACGTACAAAAGAAGATTGCGAGCGCACCTTTGCAGAGTTCGACCGTATCGTAGGTATGCACTATTTAAGAGCAATGCATCTAAATGATTCAAAAGTAGAGTTTGCCAGCAAAGTAGATCGCCACCATTCTCTTGGTAAAGGAGAGATCGGGTGGGATTGCTTTGAGTACATCGCGAAAGACCCTCGTTTTGATGGTATCCCTCTGATTTTAGAAACAATTGATCCAGATATTTGGCAGCAAGAGATCAACACGTTGCGTCAATTCCATTTAGCGGCCATTGACAGTTAATGGCGTAACCACAAAGTTGGCACCTTTCTTTCTTAGTCATTGAACATCAATCTCTGAATTAGCAAAGAAGGATGCCAACATGTCTCGACCACTCTCTTTTACTCCTTATGCTTACACTCGTCGCGTGCTTCGCTTACCGATGCCTAATCGTCACATTACCGGACAGGGGCATTTTCGAACGCCACAGAAGCATTAGTCTTTTATTACTTGTCTCAAGTTCGTGGTAAGTTTTTGTTTGTTTGAGTTTCGCTCGTTAGAATAGAAGCAAAATTTAGGACAGGAACTTTCCATGAATCAGTCACCCACTTGGCACGATGTGATCGGCGAAGAGAAAAAGCAGAGCTACTTTGTAGACACCTTGAATTTTGTTGAAGCCGAACGCGCCGCAGGCAAAGCTATTTTTCCTCCCGCAAAAGATGTCTTTAACGCGTTTCGTTTTACCGAGTTCAAAGACGTTAAGGTCGTGATTCTAGGACAAGACCCATACCACGGCCCAAATCAGGCGCATGGCCTGTGTTTCTCTGTACTTCCTGGCATTAAAACGCCACCGTCACTGGTTAATATGTATAAAGAGCTGGCGCAAGATATTGAAGGTTTCCAAATCCCTCAGCATGGTTTTTTGCAAAGCTGGGCTGAACAAGGCGTATTGTTACTCAATACGGTATTAACGGTGGAGCAAGGTAAAGCGCATTCACATTCAAAGACAGGTTGGGAAACGTTTACTGATCGAGTGATTGAAGCCATTAATCAGCATCAAGAAGGTGTAGTGTTCTTGCTGTGGGGTTCACATGCACAGAAGAAAGGTCGTTTTATCGATCGCAATAAGCACCATGTGTTAGCTGCCCCACACCCATCGCCACTTTCTGCACATCGAGGCTTTTTCGGTTGTAAGCATTTCTCTCAAGCAAACCAGTTGCTTACATCACAAGAAAAAGCACCAATTAACTGGCATTTGCCATTAACGGTATAAATGAAGAGACAGCGATCATGGATGGTATGATCGCTGTTTTTTTGAGCACGCTCGAGGCTGATAGTAAATTTCTCATGTACACTTACTAAAAGTAGGTGTTAAGGAGAGACGCTATGATGATCGAAAGAATTCGACGCGAACATGGTTATATGGTTCGTCTGTTGGCGATACTGCGCCATAAGCTTAATGAGATAAAAAAAGAACGTGTAATCAACTATGCGTTAGTAAGCGAAATTGTTGATTACCTCTCTAATCATTCGGAGAAAGTACACCACCCGAAAGAAGATATCCTCTATCACCACTTTCTTGAACACTATGGTAAGCAACAAACCATGGAAAATTTAGAGAAAGAACATCTAGAGTTAGCGAGTAAAACCAGAGAGTTTTCATCCGTGATAGAGATGATCCTTCAGGATGCTGTTGTGCCACAAGACATGTTTGTCGCTCACCTAGAAGATTTCATAGAATCGCAAAGGCACCACTTGGAGCTAGAAGAGCGAAAAATTTTGCCTCTCATTGAAGAGTTGTTTACCACAGAAGATTGGCAGCATGTCGAGAGCTTATGGAGCGTCAGTGAGGATGACCCTGTGTTTGGTGACACGATTGCTGATCGTTATAAGCAGTTGGCCGAACGTGTTCGTCAAAGTGATACTGAATATGTTTAAGACTGAATGATGAAACCTGAGCGAGCGAAAGCCGTCTCTCGGGTTTGTGAGATACATTTCTTATTTCTTGGGAATCAACCGAAAATTTAGTGTGCATATTTCTCGGCAAAAAGTACGGAAGATTCTCATTGAGTAATAATGGTATTCATACTTAAACCTTGGTACATAAACTCACGGTGTTTACGGTCACTGTAAACAAAAAACAAAAGGCACCTGTAAGGTGCCTTTTGTTTGAATTAGAGTTTAATGTCTTCCAAGTTATAATCGGTACAGACATCAAGTTCGCGCAGCTCTTTAAGCAAATTGCGTCTGTCGTTCATCTCTTCTATTTCACGCCACTTTCGCTTTACTGGTTTGGCACGAGATTTGGTTGTTGAGGTAGTATCCAGATTAAAAATGTCATCTAGTTGAAAGCCTTCCATAAGCCACCTTTACCTTTCTTAAGCTAAACTGTTGTAACCAGTCCTTGTGGAGTTTTTTAAGTACCACAATAGCCGTGAGAATAACCATGATATATTTCGCATTTGTGTCGGTAGCATGACATTTTCGTGCAAAAATATTCTCAAAATCACACTTTTTATTGCAACGATGTGGATAAAAAATGCACAAACGATCTCAAGAAAACGATTAAATAGAGAGATTTTCTATGTTAATTCGATTTGATGAATGGGTGCACTGCGCAAAGGTTAAAGTTGCATAAAATCAGTTTGATGAAATAGTGTTCAATTAGATGGTAAGTCACTAGCGTAAATTTATGTAACACCTTGTGAATACTAGCTTGTTCTTGTTTATACGGTTTGCCATTCCATTTAATGAAGAATAATTATTTATGTTGGTGTTTGGTAATTGAAATGTTGCGCAGTTTGAGTGTTAAGTCTTCTATTTATGTTATTTTTTGGTGACTTTATAGTGAAAAATAACAATGTTATTCTTATTGTTGCATATTGATTTTTGCGCTCCTAGGTTGCATTATCCGCCCGTCAAAAAATACGCTGGTACGTAAAATGGATGCATGAAGCGACGTTTACGATTCTAGATTGCCCATAAACATTACTTAAAAAGCTAAGCACACTTTGACACTTAGCAGGCAATTTGGTGGATGGCTAGGACGCATAGACTGGCGCAACTCACTTTGAGGTACACATGACAGACTTAATCAATTTGATGAACGATCTCCTCTGGGGCTCGATTCTGGTTTATCTTCTTGTTGGTGTTGGTATTTACTTCACCGTTCGATTAGGGTTCATTCAGTTCCGCCATTTCGGCCACATGTTCTCTGTTCTTAAGAACAGCCGTAAAGCAGACAAAGCTGGTATTTCCTCTTTCCAAGCGCTTTGTACTAGTCTTGCTGCACGTGTTGGTACAGGTAACATGGCGGGCGTTGCAGTGGCATTGACTGCGGGTGGTCCTGGTGCGATCTTCTGGATGTGGCTGATTGCAATGCTTGGTATGGCAACATCGTTTGCTGAGAGCACACTGGCGCAGCTATACAAAACCAAAGATGATGATGGCAACTACCGTGGTGGCCCTGCCTACTACATGGAAAAAGGCTTGGGCATGCGTTGGATGGGCGTGTTGTTCTCAGTTTTCCTAATCATCGCTTTTGGTTTGGTATTCAACGCCGTACAAGCTAACTCAATTGCCAATGCAATGAGCAACGCATTTGGTTGGAATAACCTGTATGTCGGTATTGCCGTTGTTCTACTGTCTGCAATTGTTATTTTCGGTGGCATCAAGCGTATCGCAAGAGTTGCTGAGATGATCGTTCCGATCATGGCACTACTTTATCTAGCCCTAGCGCTGTTCATCATGTTCTCTAACCTAGAGAAATTACCTGATGTATTGATGCTTATCTTTAAGAGTGCATTTGGTCTGCAAGAAGCAGCAGCAGGTGGTCTTGGCTACGCAATTGCACAGGCAATGATTAACGGTATCAAGCGCGGTCTATTCTCGAATGAAGCAGGTATGGGTTCTGCACCTAACGCGGCGGCTTCAGCAACACCTTACCCACCACACCCAGCGTCTCAAGGTTACGTACAGATGCTAGGCGTGTTCATGGATACGATCGTTATCTGTTCTGCAACAGTGGCTATCATCCTGATGTCTGGTGAGTATGTCGGTCAAGCAACGGAAGTGACGGGTATCGAGCTAACTCAGCGTGCATTGAGCTCACAAGTTGGCGATTGGGGCGGCATCTTTGTTGCTGTGGCAATCTTCTTCTTTGCGTTTACTTCAATCATTGCAAACTACTCGTATGCTGAAACGAACTTAATCTTCCTAGAGCACAATCATAAAGCGGGCTTAAGCATTTTCCGCGTTATTGTCCTTGGTATGGTGATGTTTGGTGCACTAGCTTCGTTGCCAGTCGTATGGTCGCTTGCTGACGTCTCTATGGGTCTGATGGCTATAGTCAACTTGGTGGCGATCATCTTGCTATCTGGCATCGTGATTAAACTGGCAAAAGATTACAACCGCCAGCTTGGTGAAGGCAAAGTGCCAACATTTGATGCGAATGACTTCCCAGAGCTGAAATCTCAGCTTGAAGAAGGCATTTGGTACAACGATAAAAAAGACTAAGTGAGCTATCACTCATAGTTGAAAGCTATTAGTACGATGTAAAAAGCCATGCAGACAATGCATGGCTTTTTTTGTACCCTATTAAAAACAAAATTAGAGAAGGGAAAGTCATGCTTATCGTAGTTTCTCCAGCGAAGACTCTTGATTACGAGTCTCCGTTAGCGACAGAAAAATTTACTCAACCTGAGTTGGTCGAATACTCAAAAGAGCTTATCGATGTTTGCCGCAAACTGACTCCTGCTGATGTTGCCTCTTTAATGAAAGTGAGCGACAAGATTGCCGATTTAAATGTGGGCCGATTCCAAGAATGGAGTGAAACGTTTACTACGGAAAACTCACGACAAGCCATTCTTGCATTTAAAGGTGACGTTTACACAGGTCTAGACGCCGAAAGTTTATCTGAAGCGGACTTCGAATATGCTCAAGATCATCTGCGTATGCTATCGGGTCTTTATGGTTTACTAAAACCACTTGATTTGATGCAGCCATACCGTCTTGAAATGGGTACCAAGCTTGCAAACGACAAGGGTACGAACTTGTACCAGTTTTGGGGCAATGTAATTACGGACAAGCTTAACGAAGCGATTTCTGCTCAAGGTGATAATATCCTTATCAACCTTGCATCAAATGAATACTTTAAAGCGGTTAAGCCAAAGAATTTAGATGCGCAAGTGATCACGCCAGTATTCAAAGATTGTAAGAATGGTCAATACAAGGTCATCAGTTTTTACGCGAAGAAAGCGCGCGGTATGATGGCGCGTTACATCATTGAAAACCGTGTTGAGAGCGTGGCAGACCTGACTAAGTTTGATACGGCGGGTTACTACTTTGTGGAAGATGAATCGACGCCAACAGAGTTAGTATTTAAACGTGAAGAGCAAAAATAAAGCTGATTGAGACGTAATCGACGTTAATCTCTATCAGCACAAACGAAAAAGGGTTGGCATTGCCAACCCTTTGTTATTTTCTAGCTTGAGCTACTTGGCTCCAACAAGATTACTTCTTCTTAGCGGTTTTCTTTTTCGCTACTTTTTTCTTGTCGTCTTTTTTCTTTTTCTTCTTAAACACAGGCTTTTTGTGTTTAGGACGCATCTCTTTCACGAAACGCTCTTTGATGTCTTCTTTCACGTAGCGCGCAACGCGATCCATCATTGGTTGGTCGTGTGCTTCTACGATTGAGATAGCGTTACCTTTCTTACCTGCGCGAGCCGTACGGCCGATACGGTGAAGGTAAACATCAGCCGTGCGCGGCATGTCGTAGTTGATAACGTGTGATACATCCGGAAGATCGATACCACGCGCAGCAACGTCCGTCGCTAGCAGCACGTTCACAGTACCATCGCGGAAGCGAGAAATCGCATTGTTACGACGATCTTGCGGCATTTCACCTTGAATCCAAGAACATGGAATCTGTGCACTTTCAAGCTGCGCTCGTAGCTCAGCCAAACGCTCACGAGTCTTTAAAAAGACGATAGTGCGCTCAGCTTGCTGAGTAATAATGTGTTTTAGTAATTCCAGTTTGTGTTCAGCATCATCAGCTCGGTGATACCACTGAGCAATTTTCTTACGCTCACGCAGCGGTGATTTTGCATCAATCTCTGCTGGGTCATTCAACAGATCAGCGGTAAAGCCTTCTACGCCTTTCCCTTCTAACGTTGCTGAGAACAGAAGGGTTTGCTTACGCCAGCGACATTCGTTAGATAGGCGATCGACAGTAGGAGCAAAACCCATATCTAGCATACGGTCTGCTTCATCAAGGATTAACCATTCGATTGCACGACAATCAAAACGTTCTGCATCAATGTATTCTTTTAAACGGCCAGGTGTCGCAACCACAATGTCTTGTGTTGTTGCAAGGATGTCGGCGTGCTCTTGGTACTGAACACCACCAGTGATGGTGAAAATGTTGAGTTTGGTATTTTTTGCCAAAGCACGTGCTTGATCGGCAATTTGCATCGCCAGTTCGCGAGTAGGCGTTAGGATCAAAATACGCGCAGGCCCAGGCTTACGACGAGGGAAGTCTTGCAAGTATTGCAATGCTGGCAGGACGAAGGCGGCCGTTTTACCAGTTCCTGTTGGCGCTGACGCTAGAATGTCACGACCGTCCAACGCTTGTGGAATCGCTTCTGCCTGAATTTTTGTTGGGCGTTCGTAACCCATCTCTTCAATGGCTTCAAGTAGGTTTTGGTCTAGATCAAGTTCAGCAAAGGTTCTGATCACAATGAGTTCTCCACAAGCAAAGCTTGGTTAATGGTTCGCCACAACAGCATAGAATACAAAAAGGTCGCACATTATAAAGTGATTGGTGATAAGGATCACATGTTATTTCACATCTTAAGATAAAACTCGCGAGTTAACTGGATGAAATCATCACTATAGCCGTCATTTGAACGGATAATTAAATGTGACGTTTGCGAATCGCAAGGTCGTTTTGATAGTTCAAATAACAGTCGGTGTACTGGTTTCTTTTCTGATGGTTGCACACGACAGATCCGCAATAGATACCAACCTTGGTTTAATGCTAGCTCAATGAACTGCTCGCCTTCGGTGATTGGCAACACAAAACTAGCCCTCCCTTCGTCATCAAGCAAATGATAGCAACGCTGTAGCAATGTGTTATGGCCTAGCGTATCAGTGTGCCTCGCGGTTGCACGTTGACTGTGTTTCGATTGTTCGCCGCTGTTGAAGTAGGGCGGATTACAAATGATGCGTTGAAATGGATGTGTCGGCGTAAAGTGCAGTATGTCGGTGTGATGCACACTTACACGATCTGACCAAGGAGACTGGGCCATATTTTTTTGCGCGGCAGTAACGGCTGTTAATTCGATATCGACCGCGGTTATTTGAGCTTCTGTAAAGCGTTGAGCACACATCAGGGCAAGCAGGCCAGTGCCAGTGCCAATATCGAGAATTTTAGCGTCGTTAGGGCTTTGAATCCAAGCACCAAGCATTACCCCATCTGTGCTGACTGGCATACCACTCTCGCCGCCCTCAATACAAAATTGCTTAAAATTGAAGCCTTTAGTTTTCAGTTTTTTGTTCTTCATGATTGTTTTATATTTGCTCAATAATTAAGTGGATTGCTCTATTGTTTATTAATTGTATAGATTGTTGTTTTGTTGGTTATTAAATTGTATTGTTAATTGATCGAGATAAAGAACTGGTCTGTTATTTGGATCTGGTTATATCCACTGCTTTTAAGTTTGAAAACTAAATTAATATGGTGTTTTTTTCTTAAAGGTTGCCAAATGATGAGTCTTTCGTCATTATGCGGCGAAAATTTTATAGATTGAACCACGTGTACTTATTGACTTTAGGTATACAAAAAGTGGTCTAAGCATACACAACATTCATTAATTAAAAGACAAGGGTTATCTGTGAAGCAGACGTTAAAACTAACAGATATTATCGCAGTAGGCTTTATGCTATTTGCGTTCTTTTTAGGTGCGGGCAATATTATCTTTCCACCTCTAGCGGGTCAGTTAGCGGGTGAAAACTTAATGCCAGCTATGTTTGGTTTCTTGCTAACAGCGGTAGGTCTACCTCTTATTACTATCGTTGCTATTGCTGTTGCTGGTGGTTCTTGGGATCACTTGACGCAAGATCTTCCGAAAAAAGCGGCAGTTCTTATGGCTGCACTGATTTTCATCATCATTGGTCCTGCGTTTGCAGCGCCTCGTACTGGCCTAGTGGCTTACGAGATGGCGGTGAAACCTTTCTTCCTTGAGGCGTCACAAACGCATCTGACAGCGTTCTCAGTGATCTTCTTTATCGCAGCGATGATGTTCTCATGGTTCCAAGGCCGTTTGATCGATCTTATCGGTAAAGTACTGACACCAGCATTGTTTGTTGGTTTGATCATTCTTGCTGTCGCTGTCTTCCTTGATCCTCAGGGCGATATGATTGGCGCGCACGGTGAATACCTAACGCAGCCTCTGACCAAAGGCTTCTTAGAAGGCTACAACACAATGGATACGTTCGCGTCATTGATGTTTGGTATGCTGATGGTTGATGCACTGCGCGGCAAAGGCATTACTGAGCGCTCTGCAACTACTAAATATCTGATCTATGCAGGTTGTATTGCTGCTGCTGGTCTTGCGTTTGTTTACATCTCACTATTTTACTTAGGTGCGACGAGTGCAACGGTTGCTGCTGGTGCTGATAATGGTGGCCTAGTGCTTAGCCAATACGTTCAAGCGTTGTTTGGTCCATACGGTCAAATCGTTCTGTCTGTCATCGTATTGCTAGCGTGTCTGACAACCGCGATTGGCTTGATTTCTGCGTGTTCAGATTTCTTCAGCTCGAAAACACCACTGTCATACAAGCAATGGGTACTGATTAATGGTTCTGTTTGTGCATTGGTTGCAAACGTTGGTCTTGCGCAGCTGATTTCTCTGTCAGTGCCAGTATTGTTTGCGCTGTACCCTGTGGCGATTGCGTTGGTTGCACTAACATTTGTGCGCAGCAAACTGCCGAATCCACGCTTTGCTTACCGTGCAGTACTGCTTGTATCTCTGCTGTTTGCGTTGGTTGATGCGGCAAAAGTATCGGGTATTGATGTTTCTGCGTTTAACATGTTGCCACTATTCGAAGTCGGCATGGGTTGGGTGCTTCCAACATTTGCGGCTATCGTGTGCATGTTCTTCATCGCGAAACCTCGCCCAGAGCTAGCACAAGAAACCGCGTAATCACTTCGCGTTATCAAGATAATAAAAAGCCCGATGAATTACTTCATCGGGCTTTTTACTTTTTAATGATGACGTGTTTGCGCTATTAAAGCGTGTCGTGGAATTCCACAAGAACTTGTTCACACCATTTTTCGATGCGTTCATCACTCAGTTCGTACTGTGAGTCTTCATCTAACGCAAGTCCAACAAACTTGCTGCCATCTTCGATCAATGCTTTCGATGCTTCAAATTCGTAGCCTTCATTTGGCCAGTAACCGATAAAGGTTGCGCCTGTGGCTTGCAATTCATCGTGAAGTAAGCCCATCGCATCTAAATACCACTCTCCGTAACCTTCTTGGTCACCCAGACCAAACAGCGCTACAACTTTGCCTTTCAGTGGCGTGGTCGCGATGTCTTGCCAAATCGCGTTCCAATCTTCTTGAATTTCACCAAAATCCCAAGTTGAGATGCCAAGGAGTAATAAGTCGTAGTCCGCCATTAGTGATAACGGTGTCTCTTTCACATTGTGAATGTCGACAAGGTCTTCACCAATAAGCGTACGAATTTTCTCTGCTGCCATTTCGGTGTAGCAGGTCGTTGAGCCGTAAAAGAGTCCGATTTTCATTATATTCGTCGTTATTTGTGTTGCTGTTGTGGAAGATTCTAACCATAAATTGAGGAAGATTGCAGCGAATATCCTATGTGGGATGATTTTTTATGGTATTGGATTGGCAGGTGCTTTAATCTAAATACTGTAAATATAAACAGATAAGGAAGCATTCATGACGGCACAACAGCCTGTCAATCAACAAGATTTTTCGCTTGTTGAGCAATTCTTAGATGCGATGTGGATGGAGCGTGGTCTATCAGAGAACACGTTGGCTTCCTACCGAAACGATTTAATGAAGCTGCTCGTGTGGATGGAAAAACATCGATACCGTCTTGATTTTATCAGTTTGTCTGGCTTGCAAGAATATCAAAGCCACCTTGTAGACTTAGATTACAAACAGACGTCCCGTGCGCGTATGTTGTCGGCTATTCGTCGTTTATTTCAATACCTGCATCGTGAGAAGGTGCGCGCTGATGACCCGAGTGCGCTCTTGGTTAGCCCTAAACTGCCACAACGTTTACCCAAAGATATTAGTGAAGAGCAAGTGGACGCGTTGCTCGAAGCGCCAGACCCGAATGACCCTATAGAATTGCGCGATAAAGCGATGCTAGAGCTACTCTACGCGACAGGGTTGCGTGTGACAGAGCTCGTCAGTTTGACCATGGAAAATGTTAGCTTGCGCCAAGGGGTGGTGCGCGTGACTGGTAAAGGTGGTAAAGAACGCCTGGTTCCTATGGGGGAAAACGCGGTCGATTGGATCGAGACGTTCATTCAACAAGGGCGCCCTGCGTTACTTGGTGATACATCATCTGATATTGTTTTTCCTAGTAAACGCGCAAGACAGATGACTCGTCAGACGTTTTGGCACCGTATTAAATACTATGCTTTGATAGCAGGGATTGATACTGATCAGCTGTCGCCGCACGTACTGCGTCATGCCTTTGCCACGCATTTATTGAACTATGGCGCAGATCTCAGGGTCGTACAGATGCTTTTAGGACATAGTGACTTATCGACCACGCAAATTTATACTCACGTGGCGACTGAACGATTGAAGCAGATCCACAGTCAACACCACCCAAGAGCATAACAATGGTTAGATTCATCCATGTCTTCTTGGAAAAACGATTTTACATTAAGGTGAATTTCATGAGCGTATTACGCCGACTAACTCTGCTGACTTTACCATTTTTTGTTACCGCTTGTGGTGCAGAAGAAAGTCAGGCTCAAACGGAGACTCCTGCGCAACAAGTGGCGCCAGCTGCACAAAGCGGCTTTGATGAAGCAGCATTAAAAACTAAGTTCTCAAAGCTTGGTTTATCTATCGTTGATATTCAACCATCAGACGTCGCTGGCTTATTGGAAATTCAAACCAATGGCGGGATCCTGTTTGCTTCAAATGATGGTAGCCATTTTATCGCCGGTACGCTTTATGCCATTAATGATGATGGCAGTTACAAAGATGTCATAGCAGAGCGTCAAGCGCCGCTTAACGCCGAGAAAATTGCGCAGTTCTCCGATAGCATGATCGAATACAAAGCCGACGATGAAAAGTATGTTGTGACCGTATTCACTGATATCACCTGTGGTTACTGTGTGCGTCTGCATAGCCAAATGCAAGGCTATAATGATCTAGGTATTACAGTGCGTTACATGGCTTACCCTCGCCAAGGTGCAACTGGCCCTGTGGCAGAGCAAATGGCAACGATTTGGTGTGCTGAAGATCCGGCGTCGGCAATGCACAACGCGAAAGTGAATCGTACATTTGATAACCCTGCGAAAGACCTGAAACAGTGTAAAGAAACCATCCAGGCGCATTACAATCTAGGTCGCCAATTGGGTATTTCTGGTACGCCAGCACTCTTCTTACCGAATGGCGAAATGGTTGGTGGCTACCTACCACCTGCAGAGCTATTGAAACGTTTAAAGCAACTATAATCCATTAGGAGCAGAGTCGGCAAAGTTGTCGGCTCTTTTAAGCATGATAGAAATTCAACGACGTCCTGAACCTGATCTTTCCCTTCTTCCTGATTCCATTCCTCCGATTCTTAAACGTATCTACATCAACCGTGGGATAACGGATCTTTCACAATTAGAAACGTCGGCCCGTGGGTTGCATTCATATCAAAAACTCGGGGGGATTGAGCAAGCTGTCGATCTTTTGTTTCAGGCGATAAAAGAACAAAAACGCATCATCGTTGTCGGTGATTTTGACGCTGATGGCGCGACAAGCTCAGCATTATCAGTGCTCGCGCTGCGTATGCTTGGTAGTCACAATGTGGATTACCTAGTGCCAAATCGTTTTGAAGACGGTTATGGGTTAAGCCCAGAAGTCGTTGACCAAGCCTTAGAGCTTGGCGCTGAGATGATCATGACGGTGGATAACGGCGTCTCATCAATCGAAGGCGTGCGTTACGCAAAAGAAAATGGCATTACCGTGCTCGTTACCGATCACCACTTACCAGGACAAGTGTTGCCTGATGTGGATGCAATGGTGAACCCAAACCTTGAGAGCTGTAGCTTTCCATCTAAAGCGCTTGCGGGTGTAGGGGTCGCGTTTTATCTCATGATGGCACTATGCGTTCATATGCGAAAACACAATTGGTTTGCAGAACAGGGGATGCAAGAGCCCAAATTGATGGAACTGATTGACCTTGTTGCACTGGGTACCGTCGCCGACGTCGTTCCATTGGATGAAAACAACCGCATTCTTGTACACCAAGGCTTGCAACGTATTCGTGCTGGCAAAGCGCGTCCCGGCATCCAAGCATTAATTGAGGTCGCGAAGCGCGATGCGCGTCGTTTAGTTGCGTCTGACTTTGGCTTTGCTTTAGGTCCACGTATTAACGCTGCAGGTCGTCTTGATGACATGTCTTTCGGTGTTGAACTATTGATGTGTAACAACATCCACGCTGCTCGTCGCATGGCAAGTGAATTGGATGGCTTGAACCAAACTCGTAAAGAGATTGAAGAAGGCATGAAGCAAGAAGCGATGGCTTTCTGTGAGCGCCTTCAGTTTGGTGAAGGCAATGAGCTTCCTTATGGCTTAGCCTTATTCCAGCGTGATTGGCACCAAGGTGTGATTGGTATTTTGGCTTCGCGCATTAAAGAGAAGTTTCACCGTCCAGTCATTGCATTTGCTGATGGCGGAGAAGGGACGATTAAAGGCTCGTGTCGTTCTATTCCGGGGCTACACATGCGCGATGCGTTGGATTTCATCGACACACAAAACCCGGGTTTGATCATCAAGTTTGGTGGACACGCCATGGCAGCAGGCTTAACGATTAAAGAGCAGGATTTTGAGCGTTTCAGTCGTTTGTTTGATGAAGTGGTAAAAAAGGAACTCGATGAAGCGGCGCTAAAAGGCGTGATCATGTCAGATGGTGAACTTAAGCCGGAAGAGTTCTCTATGCATGTTGCTGAACAGCTGCGATCGGGTGGCCCTTTTGGACAAGCCTTCCCTGAACCAATCTTTGATGGTGAGTTTAAAGTACTGCATCAAAAGCTGGTGGGTGAGAAGCATCTTAAATTGATGTTAGAGCCGCTTTATAAAGGTCACCCTACCAATGTGATGATCGACGGCATTGCATTCAATGTTGATCTACGCCGATGGCCAGATGCATCGGTTAAAACAGTACGTCTCGCGTATAAGCTGGATGTGAATGAATTTCGTGGTAATCAATCATTGCAATTGATGATCGACCATATCGAAGCTAAGTAATACCTAGATTAACCTTTCTTATAGAGTACGGTTGCCCCTAAGTGGGCGTAAAATTTTATGACCGTGCTCTCTCTCACCGCAATCTGATTTCTCATCCGAAATTTTCCTGTATCTCGGTCACATTTTTCAGTAGAATTTCTCGGTTAAATTCTATTCTAAAATGTTGAGTAAACATGTTTGAAATCAATCCAATTAAAAACCGTCTGCAGGACGTGTCTCAGCGCACAAATGTCCTGAGGGGGTATCTTTGACTATGACGCGAAGAAAGAGCGTCTAGAAGAAGTCAACGCAGAACTTGAACAACCAGATGTATGGAACGAACCTGAGCGTGCGCAAGCACTGGGTAAAGAGCGTGCATCACTAGAAGCGGTTGTTGAAACCATTGATCAACTAGAGCAAGGTGTGGAAGATGTAGAAGGTCTTCTTGAGCTGGCTGTAGAAGAAGAAGATCAAGAAACATTTGACGAAATTGAACCAGAACTTGCTGAGTTGGAAGAGAAGCTAGAAAAGCTTGAATTCCGTCGTATGTTCTCTGGCGACCACGATAGCTCTGATTGTTACATCGATTTGCAAGCAGGTTCTGGTGGTACAGAAGCACAAGACTGGACTAACATGCTGCTGCGTATGTACCTACGTTGGGCAGAAGCGAAGGGCTTCAAAGCTGAAGTGATTGAAGTCTCTGAAGGTGAAGTCGCGGGTCTTAAGTCGGCAACAGTTCGCATCTCTGGTGAATATGCGTACGGTTGGTTACGTACTGAAACGGGCGTTCATCGTCTTGTTCGTAAATCTCCGTTCGATTCAGGCGGTCGTCGCCATACGTCATTTGCTTCTGCGTTCATCTATCCAGAGATTGATGAAAACATCGACATCGACATTAATCCTTCCGACCTACGTATTGACGTTTACCGTGCGTCAGGCGCAGGTGGTCAGCACGTAAACACCACAGAATCTGCGGTACGTATTACGCACGTACCTACGAACACAGTGGTTCAGTGTCAGAATGACCGTTCTCAACATAAGAACAAAGATCAGGCAATGAAACAGCTTCGAGCGAAGCTATTTGAGCTTGAATTGCAAAAGCAAAATGCGGAAAAACAAGCTAATGAAGACGCTAAGTCTGACATTGGCTGGGGTAGCCAGATCCGTTCTTACGTATTGGATGACTCACGTATTAAGGACCTCCGTACGGGCATTGAAAACCGTAATACTCAAGCGGTTCTTGATGGCGATCTGGACAAATTTATTGAAGCTAGCCTGAAATCAGGTCTATAAAGCTTTTCACCGACAAAAACAGGATACATCGAAAATGACTGATGCTGTTCAAAACGAAACTGTACTAGAAGAAAATAAGCTGATTGCTGAACGCCGCGCTAAACTGGATGCAATCCGAAAGAGCTGCAAAGCGAACGGCCATCCAAACGACTTCCGTCGTGACGCACTAGCGGGCGACCTTCAGAAAGAGTTCGGTGAAAAGACGAAGGAAGAGCTAGAAGAGCTTAACCACGTAGTAGCAATCGCTGGCCGTATCATGGCTAAACGTGGTCCATTCTTGGTAATTCAAGAAACTTCTGGCCGTATCCAAGCTTACGCTGACAAAGCGGTTCAAAAAGTACTTAAAGAAAAATACCAAGGTCTAGATATCGGTGACATCATCGGTGTTAAAGGTGCACTTCATAAGTCTGGTAAAGGTGACCTATACGTGAACATGGAAGAGTACGAGTTGCTAACCAAAGCACTACGTCCACTTCCAGAAAAGTTCCACGGTCTAACTGACCAAGAGATGCGTTACCGCCAACGTTACGTTGATCTGATCGTTAACGAAGACTCTCGTCAAGCGTTCGTAGTACGTTCTAAAGTAATGTCTGCAATCCGCAACTTCATGATCTCTAAGCAGTTCATGGAAGTTGAAACGCCAATGATGCACGTTATCCCTGGCGGTGCGAGTGCGCGTCCATTCATCACGCACCACAACGCACTAGACATGCCAATGTACCTACGTATCGCGCCAGAGCTATACCTGAAGCGTCTAGTTGTTGGTGGTTTTGATCGCGTATTCGAAATCAACCGTAACTTCCGTAACGAAGGCCTTTCTCCACGCCACAACCCAGAATTCACAATGATGGAATTCTACATGGCGTACGCAGACTACAAAGATCTGATGGACCTAACTGAAGAACTACTAAGCTCAGTGGCGCAAGAAGTTCTAGGTTCAACGTCAATGCCTTACGGTGATGAAACGGTTGAGTTTGGTGGTACTTACACTCGTATGAGCATGTTCGAAGCAATCAAGCACTACAACCCAGACCACGCGCAAATCCAAGCGCTAACAGAAGAAGACCTACAAAACCGTGATCTAATGGTTTCTATCGCGAAATCTGTTCACGTTGAAGTAGAACCTTTCTGGACATGTGGTCAGCTTCTTGAAGAGATCTTTGGTGAAACAGCAGAACCTAAGCTAATGCAGCCTACGTTCATCACTGGTTACCCAGCAGATATTTCTCCGTTGGCTCGTCGTAGCGACGATAACCCGTTCTTTACAGACCGCTTTGAGTTCTTTATCGGTGGCCGTGAAGTAGCGAACGGTTTCTCAGAGCTTAACGATGCTGAAGACCAAGATGCACGCTTTAAAGCACAGGTTGAAGCGAAAGAGTCTGGTGACGACGAAGCAATGTTCTACGATGCAGACTACATCACTGCTCTAGAGCACGGCCTACCGCCAACAGCAGGCCAAGGTATCGGTATCGACCGTTTGGTTATGCTACTGACTAACACGCACACTATCCGTGACGTGATCCTATTCCCTGCAATGCGCCCGCAAGCGTAATTCGATAGGATGAGTAAAAAACCACCTTCGGGTGGTTTTTTTTTGCCTTTTAGTTAAGGTAATTCAAGTTGTTGCACTTGCCTTTTAATGGGATATGCAAATAAACATTCGCCAAATCTCAATCTATTGCATAGTCTTAATACTGAGACAGACGTGAGGGGGCGGAGTCTCGATAATGTTACCCGCTCGCAAAGATAAGTTTGTGGCACAAAATTTCTATTAACAATGAAAAAGGGTTAGAGAATGGCTGGGCAGTTTAAGATGGATTCCATCCCGGGATCGCTTGTGGTAGTTGGCGGTACTTATGAGCCTTGGTTATCGGTACTGGAGCAAGTGGGCTGGAAGTGTCACCAAGTAGGTGACTTACGCAAAGCTAATACGCTGTTAGAAGATATTGGTCCATGTATCGGTATTGTTGATCTCAGCCATGACGAGTTCAGCTTGAATGGTTTGGCGAACTTAGTCAGCTCTCACAAACACGTACGTTGGTTAGCGTTTATTCGTGAATCTCAGCTTGGCACTGACACCATATGCCAGTTCATTGTTAACTTTTGTATCGATTTTTTCACAGCGCCGATCCCAGATGCACAGTTATTAAGCACAATAGGTCACCAGCTTGGCATGCTTAAGTTGGAGAAAAAAGTTTGGCCTAGTTTTGGTAGCAGTTTAGATATGGGTTTGATCGGTGAATCTATCCCGATGAAACGTTTACGCGATCAAGTGAAGCGCATTGGTCCAACAGACGTCAGTATTCTGATTTCTGGGGAAAGTGGGACTGGTAAAGAGGCGGTTGCTAGGGCCATCCATAAAGTCTCTTCACGCTCTCATAAACCGTTTATGGCAATTAACTGTCGCGCACTCAATGAACAACGTTTCCAAGCTGAAGTATTTGGTATTAACGCCGATGAAGATATGGAAGCATGCCTGCTTGAACAAGCAGATGGCGGCACCGTGTTGTTTAACGACATTCTTACCATTTCAAAAGAGCAGCAAATGAATCTGCTGAGATTCTTGCAAGAAGGCACCATTGATACCAAAGATGGCGTAAAAGCGGTTAACGTGCGTATTCTTGCTGCTAACTCGTCAGATGTTGAAAAAGCTTTGATTGACGGTGACTTCAATGAAGAGCTTTACCATTACATCAACGTTCTGCGCATCAATGTCCCTAGCTTGAAAGAACGTGCGAGTGACATCGCATTGCTGGCTCGTTTCTACTTACAAGAGTTCTCAAAAGAGTACAACTCGCAAGCAAAAAGCTTTTCTGAGGATGCATTCAAGGCACTGACACGTTATTTCTGGCCTGGAAATGTGCGTGAGCTGATGAACCAAGTGAAGCGAGCGGTATTAATGTCCGACAGCGTAATGATTGAAGAGCATCACTTAGATTTACCTCAACGTAATGACTCAAAGCGCAGCTTGAAATCAATCCGTGAGAAGAGTGAACGTGATGCGTTGCTGGTTGTTTTGGAATCTCATTCTGGTCAAGTTTCAAATGCGGCGAAAGAGCTCGGAGTTTCGCGTGCAACCATGTATCGACTACTTAATAAACATAACTTGATTTCCGAACAAGCCATGTAGTTGGCCTTTCCCTGTGTCAAATAGGCGAATAAATACAATAAAAGAGAGTGGCCACAGAGCCGCTCTTTTTATTTTTTGTTTGGTTTGATTTATAAAATCCGCAAATTTATATATTCCTCAGGTGAATATGTTATACATAAAAGTATATGAAACTAAATTGCGGTGTATTGATTTGTTTTTAATCAAAAAGGCAAAAAATGTTTGATATATATTCATCAAAGCTTACAATTTAACCGTAACTCAGTGAGTTATACCTTTCATAAACGGATTAATTTTTAGCTAGGAGGCGCAAGATGAAACATTACGTTGTTAACACCACTGCTTGCGCTGATCGTATGCCTATCGCTCCGATAACCCTTAAATCGGATGATACCAATACCACTGGCTCACAAGATAAAAATTAATCCGTAACCTATCATATTTATTACTAGGCTGCGGAAAAGTAGCGGCTTAGTATCAACAGAATATTTCTGTTCATTTTACGCACTATTTTTCCCAGTCGAATACATCGATAATCGGAGAAAATATTATGCGTCACTCTATTTACCTACAATTGGCCACTTTGCTATTGAAAGCAGACCTTAAACGCGAAGAAAAGCAATGGCAGCGCACCATACGCCGAACTGCTCATGATATTCCATGGACGAATGTTCATCTATTGAGAGATATTGGTTTAGATCGCGATGGTCGTTCTACACGTGCCAATGTTCCGGATGCAGTAAAAGTTGAACGTCGAGTTCGTCACCTTCGTCGAGTTTTAACGTCGCGAATAATGACGTAATCGTTAGCGTGTTGGACTGGCAGAGTTGCTAACGAGTCAGTCAACACGCTTAACGTGCGATATGAAGTCATACTTCATTTGATAAACAGCTGATCTTGAAGATCAGCTGTTTTCGTTTGAAGGTGGTACCGTTAAGGGCAAGGATTCGAGTAAGTTGTACCTATTGCTTGAATTTCAGTAAGTAGTTCGTCGCTAAGTTGCAAATCAATACTGTCGATATTGGCCTTTAATTGGTCTAGGTTTGTTGCTCCGATAATGTTAGAAGCAACAAATGGACGCTGATTGACAAACGCGAGCGCCATTTGTGCAGGGTTTAGACCATGCTCTTGAGCTAAATTGACGTAAGCTTCGGTCGCTTTAACACCTTGCGGAGTGAAGTAGCGCGCAAAACGCTCCCACTTAGTGCATCGAGCGCCTTCAGGTTTTGCCCCGTTTAGGTATTTACCACTCAGGCAGCCAAATGCCAAAGGAGAGTAGGCAAGTAACTGAACGCCTTCGTAATGGCTGATTTCAGACAAGCCAACTTCGAAGCTGCGGTTCAATAAGTTATATGGGTTTTGAATGGAGACAATTCTTGGCAAATCGTGTTTTTCTGCCAAACGCAGTAGCGACATTACACCCCACGGCGTCTCGTTGGATACGCCGATATAGCGCACTTTACCTGCATTCACTAATTCAGTAAGCGCTTCCAACGTTTCAATTAACGTGACTTCTTCTTGTTTGTCAGGGTATGGGTAGTTGAGTTGACCAAAGCAGTTGGTTTGACGCTGCGGCCAATGTAGTTGGTACAAATCGACATAATCGGTTTGTAGACGATTAAGGCTGTCATCAATCGCTGTATGGATGTGGCGACGATTAAGGCTCATGTTGTCTCTAATGTGAGGAACATTGCGAGGGCCTGCCACTTTTGTTGCCAGTACTACTTTTTCTCTTTTGCCGCTTTTTGCCAACCAATTACCGATGTATTGCTCGGTAAGCCCTTGTGTTTCCGAGTTTGGCGGTACAGGGTACATCTCAGCGGTATCGATGAAGTTCACCCCATGATCGAGGGCAAAGTCGAGCTGTTCAAAGGCGTCCTTTTCTGTGTTTTGCTCGCCAAACGTCATAGTGCCGAGGCAGATTTTACTGATCTCAAGTGATGAGTGCGGTAGTTTTGTGTATTGCATATCACGTCCTTGAAGAGTTACCGACTAAATAAGTGATTCCAATATAGGGGATTTTTAGCCGCAATCGCAAATGATTTACGTATAAAGGGAGAGCAAACTCGAAAGCTACAGTTAGCCTAACTACACTTAAATAATCGTGTGAAGGAGGTATGTTATGCAGAAGCATCAATTGGACATGTGGCTACATGGTCCACATAAAGATACTTATAAAACTCCCAAAGTATTTGTGATTGGGTGTTCTGATGTCTCTGACTATCTTTTAGCTGTGGAGTACAAGCATCAACTTGAGCCGATTAAAGACGGTGAAGACCCGATACATTTTGGCTCTCTAGACTTAGTAAAAGAAGAACTATTGAGGCTAGGGGTCGATAAAGCGTATTTAAGGCTGCGCAATGCGTATGACGAATGTGGCACTGAAGAGGCAGCCTCGTACTGCGATATTGAGTTATCGCTCGTGACGCACTAAGTAGCTGATATGGTTTTATTCTGGTTGAGTGTTAATGTAGTGCTTGAGTAAGATCTGTTCAGTAAACTGTGTTCTAAGGTAAAAGCCTCGGGGCAGAGTTTTCATCGGCTTACCATTTGAGTTATATGCTTCGGTGAGCGCTTTTGCATTTGCGGCTTTAGGGCGAAGATGCAGCGCTTCTCCGTGTCTGGCGGAAATTTGATCAAATCTTCCCAAGACGATCATCTCCATTAACTCTTCCCAGTCATTTCGCAAAATCCGTTCTTCTTCTTCATCTGGTGACCAAATGAGTGGACTGCCCACACGTCTTTCAGCGAGTGGGATTTCTCGTTCTCCTTCTACGGGTACCCAAAGCACACGAGATAGCTTGTTTCGAACATGACTTGTTTCCCATGTAAGACCATGAACACCAGTGAGGGGGGCCACAGAAACAAAGGTTGTTTCTAAAGGTTTGCCAGAGTAACTGATCGGAATACTTTTCAACTCGATCCCTAGTTTTGCGAAATCTTGTTGAGGTTTACTGCCAGCTGGAGCGCCCAAGTGCCATTCGAGTAATTGACCCACCCAACCTTTATCACGTTTTAAGTTTTCAGGAACAATCATATTCGCCTCGGCGGCCAACTCAGCAAAACTGAGTCCTGCCATATCATGCGCTCGTTCCAATAGCTCTGCTTCTGTTTGTGGTTCTGGTTTCATAGTTACAAGGTGGTATTACAAAAAATATAGTTTATCAAACTCCGACCAAATCTACTGTTTAAGATTTCACCGAGGCGGTGTAAGAACGATCAATTCATAACTTATCCACAGGTGGAGGAGGTATTGATAAGATCCTGACGAGGTCTGTATGAATAAACAGGGGTTAAAATGCATTTTTGGGGTTGATTTTGTTGTAATCATCTAAACGAATAGCAGGTAAGTGTGGATAAATAGCCTGTTGGTGGATCTTTGACCGATCTGAGTTTGGTGAAAAGATCATCAAGAAATTGAAGATCGAATTATCGTTATTTTTAAAAATAAATACTTTTTTATCAATGTATTATGTTTGTTTTTTTGTTTATTCATTTGTTTTTCATTTGATGGGATTGAACTGAATTACTCATTTGAATTGAATTCTTCACAAAGTTATTCACAGAAAAGGTGAATAAATGTGGGCAATGTCTCACTCTTGTGTTGATAAGGTATGGTTTGATTAAAAGATATCCAAAAATGCTGAAAAGGTAATAAATCTTGCTCATATCACATCAGTAAGTTTGCTAGTAATGGGGATATGTGGAAAAATCACGGTAATAAAAAATTTATTCATAGAGGTTAGCCAGTGATAGATGGCGATGGTTACCGACTTAATGTTGGTATTGTGATATGTAATAACCATGGTCAGGTCTTCTGGGCTAAACGATACGGGCAACACTCATGGCAATTTCCACAAGGTGGGATTGACGAAGGTGAAACCCCTGAACAAGCCATGTTCAGGGAGTTATACGAAGAAGTCGGTTTAACGAAAAAAGACGTTAAGATCATTGCAACAAGTCGTCATTGGTTAAGATATAAGCTACCAAAGCGATTGGTGCGTTGGGACTCCAAGCCTGTTTGTATCGGCCAAAAACAGAAATGGTTTCTGCTGAGATTAGAATGCGATGAGTCTCGCATTAATATGCAACGCGGAAAATCCCCTGAATTTGATGGTTGGCGCTGGGTAAGTTACTGGTATCCAGTTAGGCAAGTTGTTTCTTTCAAGCGAGATGTTTATCGACGAGCGATGAAAGAATTTGCATCCTTAGCCATGCCTTTTCGAGAGAGAAAAGCGAAAGGGAAAAGAAAAAAGCAACGTAGAGGATAATCATGCTCAGTCAGCTAAGGGAAATAGTTGAGAAAGTCTCCAGGGTCGATGATGTGCATCTGGCACTCGATATATTGGTGAAAGAGACTTGTGCTGCCCTTAGTACTGAGTGCTGTACTATCTATCTTGCTAATGAAGAAATGCAGCGCCTTGAGTTAATGGCAACTCAAGGCCTTATTTTTGAAGGTGATAGTATTCATATCAACTTCAATGAAGGCTTGGTTGGGTTGGTAAAACGAAGCGCTGAACCCCTTAACCTTGCCGAAGCCTCAAAACACCCCGAGTTCAAATTCTTTCCTCAACTCGGCGAACAGATTTACCACTCTTTTTTAGCTACTCCAATCATTCATCGTAAACAAGTTTTAGGTGTGTTGGTGATCCAACAAAAAACGCCGCGCTTGTTTAGTGAAATGGAAGAATCGTTTCTTGTTACCTTATCCGCTCAGTTAGCGGTGCTCATTGCACATGCGCAGAATCTTGGGCATTGGCAGTTAGCATCTAAACCCACGGTATTAAAAGGTTTGCCTGCGTCTACTGGTGTCGCGATTGGAGAGTTTTGGTTCGACAATACCCAGCCGAGTTTATCGGATATTTTCCCTTCGTCCACGTTAGATAAGGAACGCGAGCACGAGACACTACTGGTGGCCATAGAGCGAGCGTTAAATGACTTTCGCCGCATGCGGAAAAAACTGGACAGTGAAATCAACAAAGATGCGCTGGCGATCTTCGATCTGTTTACTCACTTACTGAATGATCCGATGCTTCGCGGTGATTTGAAGAAGCAGATTGAAAAAGGAGACAGGGCAGACTGGGCGTTACGCCAAGTTGTAGAGTCATACTCGAATCGATTTGCCAGAATGTCGGATGTATACATGCGTGAAAGAGCGCAAGATATCCGAGAGTTAGGGCAAAGGCTGCTCTATTTTCTGCACAACAGTGAGCAAGAAAATTCTGCAATTGATCGTCCCATTATTTTGGTGGCGAACGAACTCACTGCCACCTTGCTCGCTTCTGTACCTAAAGAGTTCTTGTTAGCCGTCGTATCATTAGAGGGAGGCGCAAACTCTCACGCTGCCATTTTATCTCGAGCTCTTGGGGTCCCTGCAGTCATGGGCGCCAACATTAATCCGGATGTGGTTAATGGCAAACTCGGGATAGTCGACGGCTATACGGGTGAGATCTTCTTAGAGCCAAACCGCCAGTTGTTGCGAGAGTATCGCAGCTTAGTAAGCGAAGAGTCTGAATTGTTTGCCATGGTAAACAAGGACCTCGCACTCCCTGCGGTTACGCAAGATAATCACCATATCGAAATTATGCTGAATGCGGGACTCAGTGCAGACAGTAATATTGCCATCAACACAGGTGTTGATGGTGTTGGGTTGTACCGAACTGAGATTGCATTTTTACTTCAGCATCACTTTCCTTCGGAAGATGAGCAGTATCATCAATACCAAGCAATACTTAACAGCTATTCGAATCAACGAGTAGTGATGCGTACTTTGGATATTGGTGGTGACAAACCTTTGCCGTATTTGCCCATCGAAGAAGATAATCCGTTTCTAGGCTGGCGTGGCATTCGTTTTACATTGGATCATCCAGACATTTTCTTGATCCAGCTGCGTGCAATGTTAAGAGCGAGTGCAGAAAGCGGAAACTTAAGTATCTTATTGCCAATGGTCTCAGGGGTAAAAGAGCTAGACGATGCCATTAGCTTGATTAATCAAGCTCACAGCGAAGCCGTTTTGCTTGATGATAGAATTCAGTTCCCACAAATTGGGGTCATGATTGAAGTACCATCGATGGTGTATCTGTTGCCAACGATTGCTCACCGTGTTGATTTTGTTTCTGTCGGGACAAACGATTTAACTCAGTATTTATTAGCGGTAGATAGGAACAATTCGCGCGTAGCGGATGTCTATGAATCTATGCATCCTGCGGTACTGTTAGCGCTTAAGCAAATCCATGAGGTGTGTGATAAATATCAGGTGCCCGTGTGTATTTGTGGTGAGCTAGCGGGTGATCCATTTGGCGCTCTTCTCTTACTTGGGTTAGGGTATACCAGTTTGAGTATGAACACCTCCAACGTGGCTAAGGTGAAATATTTGATTCGTCATAGTCAACAAGAAGAATTAGAAAAATTAGCGGAGCAAGCAATGACAAAATCCTATGGGGAGGACATTCATCAAATGATGCATGACTTCTTCATTCAACAGGGCTTTGCGGGCTTTATCCGTGCAGGTAAAAAGTAGGAAATCGTGACCGTCTCTTTATTTTTGTTATTGTTGGCGCTAGGCGCTTTTGTGGGTGTGATGGCGGGGTTACTCGGTATCGGTGGTGGTTTGATTGTGGTTCCTGCCTTGTTGTATTTGCTTCCTCTTGCTGGGATCTCTCCAGAAATGAGTATGCACATGGCCTTAGCCACTTCGTTAGCGAGTATTATTGTCACGTCTGGCTCATCGGCGATGAATCACCTTAAGCTCGGCAATGTCGATATGTTTGTCGTAAAATGGTTGATGCCTGGTGTGGTCATTGGTGGCTTTGTTGGTGCCAATATTGCTGAGTGGATCCCTACACACTATTTGCCGAAAGTGTTTGGTGTCATTGTTCTTTGCCTGTCAGTACAAATGTTTCGTTCCATTAAAGTTACGAGCAGTAAACCTATGCCGAGCAGCCCTGTGACTGTAGTTTACGGCACGGGAATTGGTGTCGTATCAAGCCTTGCTGGTATTGGTGGTGGCTCACTGTCGGTACCATTTCTAAATAAACACGGGATAGAGATGCGTAAAGCGGTGGGTTCATCCTCCGTTTGTGGTTGCGTGATTGCTATTTCTGGTATGATCGGCTTCATCTTACATGGCTATAAAGTCGAAGGCTTACCTTCATACAGTATTGGTTATGTTTATCTTCCCGCTTTATTAGCGATTGCTATGGCCTCGATGCTCACAACAAAAGTGGGTGCGAAGCTGGCAACTAACCTTCCAACTGCGGTATTAAAAAAGATATTCGCGGTGTTCTTAATGTTTGTTGCAGCGACCATGCTGCTCTAAGTTTGTACCCAAGTCATTCTCGCTGAACCAAGCATCTAGAGGTTACTTGGGTATATTTATTTTGTTGTGATAAGAAGAGAATGATTTATGTCTCAGGGATATATTGAATTTCCCAATATTGATCCGGTTTTAATCTCTATTGGTCCTGTTTCGGTTCGTTGGTACGGTTTGATGTACCTTGTGGGCTTTATGTTTGCTCTATGGTTAGCGAACCGACGTGCAGATAAGCCTGGAAGTGGTTGGACACGAGAGCAGGTTTCTGATTTGTTGTTCGCAGGCTTCCTTGGCGTGGTGATTGGTGGCCGTGTAGGCTACGTGCTTTTCTACAATTTTGAGCTCTTCCTGGCTGACCCTTTGTATCTATTTAAAGTGTGGACCGGTGGTATGTCTTTCCACGGGGGCTTACTGGGTGTGATTACTGCGATGTTCTGGTATGCACACAAAAACGGGCGAACTTTCTTCGGTGTTGCTGACTTTATCGCGCCGCTTGTGCCATTTGGTTTGGGTATGGGGCGTTTAGGTAACTTCATGAACAGCGAGTTGTGGGGCCGAGTAACGGATGTGCCTTGGGCGATCGTTTTCCCAAATGGCGGTCCACTGCCACGTCATCCATCACAGCTTTATGAAATGGCGCTTGAAGGCATCGTCCTTTTCTTCATTTTGAATTGGTTCATCAAGAAACCTCGTCCTCTAGGTTCTGTTTCAGGACTCTTTCTTGCGGGTTACGGAACCTTCCGTTTCCTAGTAGAATACGTGCGCGAACCAGACGCTCATTTGGGTTTATTCGGTGGCTTTATTTCCATGGGACAGATTTTATCTCTGCCAATGGTGGTTATCGGTGTCCTCATGATGGTTTGGGCATACAAACGTGGTCATTACAAAGACGAATTACCACAAAAGACGAAGTAAGGTATTGGTGTGAAACAGTATTTAGATTTGTGTCAACGCATCGTTGACCAAGGTGTTTGGGTTGAAAATGAGCGTACAGGCAAGCGCTGCCTGACCGTAATCAACGCGGATTTAACCTACGATGTTGCGAACAATCAATTTCCGTTGGTCACCACACGTAAAAGTTTTTGGAAAGCAGCTGTTGCAGAGCTACTAGGGTACATTCGTGGTTACGATAATGCGGAAGATTTTCGTAAGCTGGGCACGAAAACCTGGGATGCCAATGCCAACCTAAATGATGCCTGGTTGAATAACCCATACCGTAAAGGCGAAGACGACATGGGCCGTGTCTATGGAGTTCAAGGGCGCGCCTGGGCGAAACCTGATGGTGGTCATGTTGACCAGCTACGTAAGATAGTGGATGACTTAACGCGTGGCGTTGATGACCGCGGTGAAATCTTGAACTTCTACAACCCGGGTGAGTTCCACATGGGGTGCTTGCGTCCTTGTATGTACAGTCACCATTTTTCATTGCTGGATGATACGCTTTACCTGAATAGTACTCAGCGTTCGTGTGATGTACCGCTTGGCTTAAACTTCAATATGGTTCAAGTTTACGTGTTCTTGGCGATTATGGCGCAAATTACGGGCAAGAAACCTGGTCAGGCATTTCATAAGATTGTGAATGCTCACATTTATGAAGACCAGCTTGAACTGATGCGCGATGTTCAGTTGAAACGTGAGCCATTAAAAGCGCCGACGTTCCATATCAACCCAGAGATTAAATCTCTAGAAGATTTGGAAACTTGGGTCACACTGGATGACTTTTGGGTTGAAGGGTACGAGCATCACGATCCTATTCGTTACCCATTCTCAGTGTAACGAGTATCGTTCTTCAAGATATAGAAAAAGCTCCGAATGGAGCTTTTTTCTTTTTTGTACTTAGAAGGTATTATTTTAGTGCACTGACAATATAACGGTGAATTGGGTTGGTCTGCATCGGTGTGGACAGTGCCGGGCTAATAAACTTAGGTTGAGTGAATATTTCTTTACTCACTAATGAGCGGATAAGCTCAAAATACTTCAGCTCCGTTTTCCCGCACAACAATAGTGAAAAGTCATCGCCCAATTTATCATAGGCATTGAGCACCTCTCGGAATCCTCTAAGATACAAGTAATCCTTCGTTAAACCTCCACCTCGATAGACTCGGGCAGTCGTTGTAAATGCTTGAAGATCAGAAGCTTTATACTGTTCTTTTAATAGCATGAACGTATGGCGGAAATCGCGATCCTTGATCATCGACTCTACTGCCAGAACTCGTAAGGCTAAGGTTCTTAGGCGCTTGATACTGAAATGTCCTGACAGATACTCACATAATATAGCCAGCCCTTCTTGAGTGTTGGTATTGGCAGGACAACCTAAGCTTAGGACTTTTAGCGGTTGTTGACGACCGTTAAGCGTAGTCAGGAGATGTACTCCCATTTCATGATGTGCAAGAGCCTCCAGCTCATCAGTGGTGATGTACGCCGCGTGGTTAATTTTGACTCGAGATCCTGAAACTAGTGCGTTTGCTAACATCCCGTCCAACACCTGTATTTCACATTCATACCCATTGCGTTGAGCAAAATTTTGCATGAAACGTGCTATTGCACGGCTATCGTGCTGAGGTTCTTTTTCTTCTTCTGTAGGAAGGTGCAATATGAAATGGGCGTTGGCAATATCTTTGGCGCTCGGTTCCCCATAATAGCGTAAGGAGTTATAAAGAAACTCTTGCGTGCCTATGGTATTCACTTGATCCAGTTTATCTGCATAAGACTGAATTACATCCGCGTACAGCCTCTGCAGTTGGGTGTCTTGAATGTTTTCTAGAGGTAGCTCATATAGACGTCGCTTTGCACTGTGGGTATCTACGTTAGTAATTGAATATTGAAAATTAGGCTCTTGAGAATATTTGTTTTTAATGAAACGTTCTCTTTCTTGAGCATAATTAAGAGGATTCACGCTACTAAGGATATCAATATCAGCAACCAGTTGGGTTAGGTTTTCGTCTATTGCGAGTAGCTGATCAGAAATAGCGTCATTAAGCTGCGTCATGTTGTCGACTCCAAATGAGATAGCTCAGCATAAGCATGCTGATGTGGCTCAAATTATCACCGGACAATCGATTTGAACAGTTTAATTATCATAAAAAAGGCTCCACGATGTGGAGCCTAAACAATAAGCGATGGTATGTCGTTGTTGTTACGTTGTTACGTTGTTAGGGCTAGAATTGCACCTGGTAGAATAACGAATACTGACATTAGGTAACCACCAACAACTGCTTTATTCTTAATAGCCATTTCAGAAATCATCTCAGCGCCTTTAACCGGAATCTCACGTAGGAATGGAATTCCAAAGATAAACAGCGTCGCCATGATGTTAAACACTAAGTGGACTAGAGCGATTTGTAGTGCGAATACTGCGAACTCTCCAGATACCGCTGTCGCTGCTAGTAGTGCCGTAATACAAGTACCAATGTTAGCACCCAGAGTGAAAGGGTAGATATCTCGTACTTTCAACACGCCAGTACCAACCAACGGAACCATTAAACTTGTCGTGGTTGAGGAAGATTGTACTAGAACGGTCACGATTGAGCCTGATACGATGCCGTGAATAGGACCACGACCGATGGCGTTTTTCAAAATTTCACGTGCACGACCAACCATTAGGCTCTTCATTAATTTACCCATCACTGTGATTGCAACGAAGATAGTCGCAATACCCAAAGCAATAAGCATGACGCCGCCAACAGTATCACCGAAGGTAGAAAGTGGCTCTTTAATTGCGCCTACGACTGGCTTTGTAATTGGTTTAATAAAGTTGAAGCCTTTAATGCTCATATCACCAGTAGCAAGCAGTGGAGAAACAAGCCAGTGAGAAACTTTTTCTAAAATGCCGAACATCATTTCCAACGGAAGGAAAATAGCGACAGCAAGCAAGTTGAAGAAGTCGTGAATGGTTGCACTTGCAAATGCACGTTTGAACTCTTCTTTACAGCGCACGTGGCCAAGAGACACAAGCGTATTGGTCACTGTGGTACCAATGTTAGCACCCATCACCATAGGGATAGCGGTTTCTACAGGTAAGCCACCTGCAACCAAGCCTACAATAATAGACGTTACAGTACTTGAAGACTGAATTAAGGCTGTTGCCACCAAGCCGATCATTAGACCTGCAACTGGGTGTGCGGCAAATTCAAATAGCACCTTAGCTTGATCGCCAGTTGCCCATTTAAAGCCACTACCAACCATAGATACTGCTAGAAGAAGCAGATATAACATGAATGCCAAGTTAGCCCAGCGTAACCAACGAGCTGGGCTCGAAATTGGTGCCACTGTTGAAGTAGCTTGGTTCATCATAATTTTCTCCGTTGACCTTTCAGTTCATTTTTCGGTCTGTAGTTGAATCTGCGGGCGATGTTAGAGAACAAATATTTCAGTAATATTACAAATTTCTTGCTGTGAGAGATTTTTATTGTTCTTTTTGATAATGGCGTGAAAGAAGAAGAAAATTAATTTTTAACCTATTGATTTTAATGGTTAAATTTTGATTTCGTTTTGTTTGGTTTTTGCGCTTTTTTTGTAGAGAAAATGCGCATCAGTTCAACTTTTATGACAGTATTGACTTTATACTTTCGGTAAAACTTATGCTTTTGTAAGGTATTGTATGGTTTTGTCGAGTTTATTGTTTGTCTCTGTCACATTTGGTATAAAAAGTATCACTTTCTTTTCGGGACTCGATCATGTCACATCTAAACTACAACCATCTCTATTATTTCTGGATGGTGTGCAAACAGGGCTCTGTAACTAAGGCGGCTGACGCGCTCTTCCTGACACCGCAAACCGTGACAGGACAGATTAAAGCGCTTGAAGAGCGCATGAAAGGAAAGTTAACCAAGCGCAATGGTCGTACAGTTGAGCCCACTGAGTTAGGTCAGCTTGTGTTTAAGTACGCCGACCGGATGTTCGGTTTGAGCTATGAGATGTTAGATATCGTCAATTACAGCCAGCACTCGAACATTCTATTTGAAGTTGGTGTAGCCGATGCATTATCTAAACGCTTGGTCAGTAAAGTACTGATGACGACCGTCCCGGAAGATAACAGTATTCATTTACGCTGTTATGAATCGACCCACGAACTGCTACTTGAACGCCTTTCTCAGCACAAGCTAGATATGATCCTTTCGGATTGTCCCGTTGATTCTACTCAAAGTCCTGGCCTTTATAGCAAAAAGTTAGGTGAAAGTAGCATGAGCTTTTTTGCTTCTTCTGAAATTGAAAATGTGCGATTCCCTGAGATCTTGGAACAAAAAAAACTTCTGATTCCCGCGAGCCGAACGGCTATGGGGCGTAAAGTTATTCAATGGTTTGATCGTCAAGGCCTTCAACCCAATGTGCTGGGGGAGTTTGATGATGTTGCGTTGATGAAAGCTTTTGCTCGGTACCACGATGATGTGATTTTCTTGGCACCGACCGTATACATGTCGGAGATTGAAGACGACCGAAATTTACAGCTAATTGGCCATGTCGATGGGCTAAAAGAAGAGTACTACGTGATTTTTGCGGAACGAATGATCCAACACCCCGCGGTAAAAAATGTTTGTGATGCTGATTTCAGTCAAATGTTTGAGTAAACCCGTATCGTTGCGTAAATAAATAGATTACTATCAATAAAAATATAATTCTAAATAATATCTAAGTAAGCAAGATACTTGTTTTAGTGAGCAAAACTATTAATTATTGATGGCGCACCAATTAAAATCCTTGGTGGATAATATTGGTGTATCACTAACAACTAAATTAGAGGTTCTAATAATGAAGACTCTGGAAGTGTATCTTGATTTTCTTAGATATATAAATCAGTGCAACACAACAAGCTGGCCAGGGTTGGAATAAGTAAGTTGTAGCTAGAGGTCCAACACATGAATCTACAAGAAATGGAGCAGAACTCCGCAAAAGCCGTCGTGTTGCTCAAAGCGATGGCAAACGAGAGACGCCTACAAATCCTTTGTATGCTGCATAACCAAGAGCTGTCCGTGGGAGAGCTGTGTGCAAAGTTAGAGCTAAGCCAGTCGGCATTATCTCAGCATCTTGCTTGGCTTCGCCGTGATGAGTTAGTCACGACAAGGAAAGAAGCACAAACGGTGTACTACACATTAAAGAGTGATGAAGTGAAAGCGTTAATAAAAACACTGCATAGTCTTTATTGTGCTGAGAGTGCTCAACATTAATTAAATAGTCCTAATATACTGCTCATCTTAGAGTGTGAATCTAACTTGTTGGAATATTTGAGAGTGGCGTTAAACTTTTGATGATAGGGTACTACTCATCGATCAATTTGCTTTGTTCTCAAGTGTTTTATTAGTGCTTTCTAGTATGAGCGTTATATGGGTAATGAATAAGCTGATGTCTTTAAATGGGACATTCAGAAAAAGAAAAGCTGGCATTGCCAGCTTTTTTTATTAAGAAAATTTTGTAGATATAAAAAAACCGACACAAGGTCGGTTTTTTCTTCACTGTAAAATCAGGACTCTATTAAAGAGCTTTGATTTGTGCAGCGAAACGAGACTTATGGCGAGCTGCTTTATTCTTGTGAATAAGGCCTTTAGTTGCCATGCGGTCTAGGATAGGTGTAACTACAGCGAATGCAGCAGTTGCAGCTTCTTTGTCGCCTGCTTCGATAGCAGCAACAGTTTTCTTCATGTAAGTACGCATCATTGAGCGACGGCTAGCATTGTGCTGACGACGTTTCTCAGCTTGGATAGCGCGCTTCTTAGCAGATTTACTATTTGCCAAGGGTCTAACTCCCAAAAACTTAGTTCTGTGACAATTTAAGGGCGAGGAATATCCCTCATTTGCGCTTAAATGTCAAATGATTTGTGCAAAAACCGATCTAAGCCAAAACAAATTTTGGTAAGAGAGGTTATCGCGGTTAAGATGGCGGGGATTCTAACAGCATTTTTATACCAATGCTAATAATTATCCGCGAAAGGCACACTTATTCCTTACAACCCGCGGATAGATTTTTGACGTCTATTTGCAGCACCTGTCAGAGAAACAGTATAGGGTTAGCTGTCTTATGGTGATATTCCGAGGTTACAGTGAGTAAACGACTACTCAAGTCTGGCATGATCGTCAGTGCTATGACATTTATTTCCCGCGTTCTTGGCCTAGTTCGTGATGTTGTAGTGGCAAGTTTAATGGGGGCAGGAGCAAGCGCAGACGTCTTTTTCTTCGCCAATAAAATTCCTAATTTTTTACGACGTTTGTTTGCTGAAGGTGCTTTTTCCCAAGCGTTTGTACCTGTTTTAACGGAAAGCCATGCTCAAGGCGACATGGATAAAACTCGGGAGCTCATTGCTCGTGCAGCGGGCACGTTGGGGGTGATAGTCTCAATTGTTACCATCTTAGGTATTCTAGGTTCCGGTGTGGTGACTGCACTGTTTGGTTTTGGTTGGTTCCTAGACTGGATGCATGGTGGTCCCGCGGCTGAGAAGTTCGAACTTGCTAGCGTGATGCTCAAGATTACCTTTCCTTATTTATGGTTCATCACTTTTGTTGCCCTATCGGGAGCCATTCTTAATACACTAGGTAAGTTTGCGGTTTCTTCGTTTACTCCCGTCTTCCTCAACGTAATGATCATTTTGGCAGCATGGTTTATCTCGCCGCAGATGTCACAGTCAGAGATTGGTCTTGCCATCGGTGTTTTCCTTGGTGGTTTGGTTCAGTTCTTATTTCAAATCCCTTTCCTTATTAAAGCGGGGGTTATGGTTAAGCCAAAATGGGGCTGGCGCGATCCGGGCGTGGTGAAGATCCGAACCTTAATGATTCCTGCTTTGTTCGGTGTGTCGGTAAGCCAAATCAACTTGTTGTTTGATACTTTTATTGCCAGCTTTCTGCAAACCGGTTCGATCAGTTGGTTGTACTATTCAGATCGCTTGTTGGAATTCCCGTTAGGTCTGTTTGGTATTGCTATTGCAACGGTGATTTTACCAGCATTATCACGCAAACATGTTGACGCACAAAATGAAGGATTCGCACAAACCATGGACTGGGGGGTGCGCATGGTGATCTTACTTGGCCTTCCTGCAATGCTTGGTTTGATGGTACTGGCAAAACCTATGTTGATGGTGTTATTCATGCGAGGTGAGTTTTCGCCACAAGACGTACATCAAGCATCATTGTCACTCTTTGCTTACGCTTCAGGCTTGTTGAACTTTATGCTGATTAAAGTGCTTGCTCCGGGTTATTACTCGCGTCAAGACACCAAAACGCCAGTGAAATACGGCATCATTGCGATGGTGACCAACATGGTATTTAATGCAATTTTTGCGTACTTCTATGGCTACGTTGGCTTGGCTATCGCGACAGCACTATCGGCATTTGTGAATATGGCACTGCTGTATCGTGGCCTGCACATCGCAGAGGTATACCAAATCACTAAGCGAACCGTCTTCTTTATTATACGTTTAGCTATTGCTGGCGCGGCGATGGTTGCGGCAATCTTATGGCAACTGGAAGATATGTCAGTATGGCTGGGCTGGAGCTTTGCTCACCGAAGCGCGGTGCTAGGGATGTTGATCGGTTTAGGAGCAGTAGTTTACCTAGTGGTTCTATTTTTAACTGGTGCGCGTTTAAAAGACCTAAAAGCTGGGACAGACTGAGGGTGATTAGTATATAATCCGTCAGTTTCACACAGTGTAAAGTAAAACAGAGGCAGAAAGCAGTATCCAATGGAACTGATTAGAGGCATTCACAATATCAACCCGCGACATCATGGTTGTGTGCTGACTATTGGCAATTTCGATGGTGTCCATAAAGGCCATCAACAAGTATTGCAGCAAGTGTCTGAGCAAGCGGACAGGCTATCCTTGCCTTCTGTTGTGATGACCTTTGAACCTCAGCCGATGGAGCTGTTTGCCAAAGACAAGGCACCTGCAAGGTTGACGCGATTACGCGATAAGTTCGTGCAATTGAGTAAGCTCGATATTGACCGCTTACTGTGTGTCAATTTCAATCGCCATTTTGCAAGTTTAACCGCGGAAGAGTTTATCCGTGACTTGTTGGTCGAGCGTTTGGGTGTTAAGTTTCTTGTCGTTGGTGATGATTTCTGCTTTGGCAAAGGCCGTACAGGTAACTTTGCAATGCTGCAGGAAGCAGGGGAAAAATACGGCTTTGATGTCGTAAGTACCCAGAGCTTTTGTTTACAACAATTACGTGTCAGCAGTACGGCTATCCGTCAAGCGCTGGCGCGTGACGATTTGCATTCCGCGCAACAGATGCTGGGAAGAAACTACAGCATCAGCGGTCGTGTTTCTCACGGAAGAAAGCTAGGTCGAACCATTGGGTTCCCTACTGCAAATATTCCTTTGAAACGCTGTGTTTCTCCGGTTTCCGGAGTCTATGTTGTTCAAGCGCTTGGCTTAGGAAATAAGCCAGTTGGTGGTGTTGCTAATATTGGTCAAAGACCAACCGTCAATGGTGTTCGCCAACAGTTAGAAGTGCACTTATTCGACTTTCATGCCAATTTATATGGCAAGCAACTAGAAGTGGAACTTTTGCATAAACTTCGAGATGAGCAAAAGTTTGAGTCGTTTGAAGCACTTAAACAACAAATCGAATTGGATGCTGAAGCAGCAAGGGTGTGGCTGCGTCAGCTTAAGCGTTGAGCGGTTTATTCCACCGTTCAACATAATGTCTAATTTTCGCCCAATATAACGGAATTAAGAATCGATGAGTGAGTATAAAGATACCCTGAACTTACCTGAAACAGGGTTTCCAATGCGCGGCAACCTGGCCAATCGTGAGCCAGAAATGCTTAAGCGTTGGTACAAAGAAGATCTTTACGGTGAAATCCGTAAAGCTAAGAAAGGCAAAAAGTCATTCGTATTGCACGATGGCCCTCCTTACGCAAATGGTGACATTCATATTGGTCACGCACTAAACAAGATTCTTAAAGACATTATTATTAAATCCAAAACACTTTCAGGTTTTGACGCACCTTACATCCCAGGCTGGGACTGCCACGGTCTACCAATCGAATTAATGGTAGAGAAGAAAGTAGGTAAGCCAGGCCAAAAAGTGACAGCAGCGGAATTCCGCGAGAAATGTCGTGAATACGCAGCAGGTCAGGTTGAAGGTCAGAAAGAGAGCTTCAAACGCCTTGGTATCATGGGTGAGTGGGACAAGCCATACCGCACTATGGATTTCGCAACTGAAGCGAACATTATTCGTGCTCTTGGTAAGATCGCAAGCAATGGTCACCTGCTAAAAGGTTTCAAACCTGTTCACTGGTGTACAGACTGTGGTTCTGCTCTTGCTGAAGCGGAAGTAGAATACAAAGATAAAGTATCGCCATCTATCGACGTTCGTTTTAAAGCGGCTGACGAAGCGGCACTGCTATCTAAATTTGAACTGACAGAAGGTCATGAAGGTCACGGTGACGTATCTATCGTTATCTGGACAACAACACCTTGGACACTGCCTGCAAACCGCGCAGTATGTCTACGTGATGATCTAGAGTACGTGCTTATCCAAACAGAAGGCGACAACGCTGAGCGTATCATCGTTGCTGCTGAGCTAGCGAAAGACGTAATGGACCGTGCGGGTATCGAGCACTTCCACAACCTTGGCTTTGCTAAAGGTGCGGACCTAGAGCTTTCTCAATTCCAACACCCATTTTACGATTTCACTGTACCGGCGATCCTTGGTGATCACGTTACGACTGATTCAGGTACTGGTGTTGTTCACACTGCTCCTGGTCACGGTCAAGAAGACTTCGCGGTTGGTAACAAGTACAACCTAGAAGTAGCAAACCCAGTTGGCTCAAACGGTGTTTACCTACCAGATACAGAGCTATTTGCTGGTCAGCACGTATTTAAAGCGAACGATGCAGTAGTAGAAGTACTAAAAGAAAAAGGTGCACTACTACACCACCACGCTTACGAGCACAGCTACCCACACTGTTGGCGTCATAAGACTCCAATCATCTTCCGTGCTACACCTCAATGGTTCGTTTCTATGGACCAAGCTGGCCTACGTGCTAAAGCATTAGAGTCAATCAAGAATGTAGAGTGGATGCCTGAGTGGGGTCAAAGCCGCATCGAAGGTATGATCGAAGGTCGCCCTGAGTGGTGTATCTCTCGTCAACGTACTTGGGGTGTGCCAATTGCTCTGTTTGTTCATAAAGAAACAGCAGAACTTCATCCAAACACGCTAGAGCTGATCGAGAAAGTCGCTAAGCTGGTTGAAGAGAAAGGCATCCAAGCATGGTGGGATGTAGATGCCGCTGAACTACTAGGTGCTGACGCTGACCAATACGAAAAAGTGCTAGATACGCTAGACGTATGGTTCGATTCAGGTGTCACTCACTTCTCTGTTGTTGATGCTCGTGAAGAGTACAACGGCAACAGTGCAGACCTATACCTAGAAGGTTCTGACCAACACCGCGGTTGGTTCCAATCTTCTTTAATTTCATCTATTGCGATGAAAGACGAAGCACCTTACAAACAAGTACTGACACACGGTTTCGTGGTTGATGGTCAGGGTCGTAAGATGTCTAAATCTATCGGTAACGTGGTTGCGCCAAAAGACGTAACCAACAAGCTAGGTGCTGACATTCTTCGTCTATGGGTTGCTTCTACAGACTACACTGGTGAAGTTGCGGTTTCTGATGAAATCCTAAAACGCAGCGCAGATGCGTACCGTCGTATCCGTAACACAGCGCGTTTCTTCCTAGCTAACTTGAGCGGCTTCAACCCTGAAACAGACATCGTTCCTGTTGAAGAGATGGTTGCGCTAGATCGCTGGGCGGTTGGTCGTGCACTAGCAGCACAAGAAGAGATCGTTAAAGCATACGAAGAGTACAACACACACGGTGTAACTCAGCGTCTAATGCAATTCTGTTCAATCGAAATGGGCTCTTTCTACTTAGACGTAATTAAAGACCGTCAGTACACAGCAAAACGTGGCGGCAACGCTCAACGTAGCTGTCAGACTGCACTTTACTACATCGTAGAAGCGCTAGTTCGTTGGATGGCGCCAATCATGTCGTTCACTGCAGATGAAATCTGGAACGAAATGCCAGGTCAACGCGACAAGTTCGTATTCGCTGGTGAGTGGTTCGACGGTCTATTCGGTCTTGCTGAAGGTGAAGAGCTGAGCAACGAATTCTGGTCTGAGATCCAAGCGGTTCGTGGTGCGGTAAACAAACTTCTAGAAGATGCGCGTAAAGAGAAAACCATTGGTGGTGCACTACAAGCTGAAGTGACTCTATTTGCTGATGACGCACTAGCGGCGAAGATCAACAAACTTGAAGATGAACTGCGCTTTGTTCTACTAACCTCTGCGGCGAAAGTTAAGCCCCTAGGTGAGAAGACGGATGCAGCACAAGCCACAGATATCGAAGGCTTGTTTGTTGAAGTAGCAGCAGCTGAAGGCGAGAAGTGTGACCGTTGTTGGCACCACACGCCAGACGTAGGCACAATCGAAGGTCACGAGAAGATCTGTGGTCGTTGTGTGTCTAACGTAGACGGCGAAGGTGAAGTACGTAAATTCGCGTAATTGCCTAGAACGACTGAACTTTTTTTAAAATTAACAGCCCCAGTATTTACTGGGGCTGTTTGTAGGTAAAGTAATGAGTGAAAAAGCACTGACGTTAAAGCAATCTGGAGTTCGCTGGCTGTGGTTAGCAATTCTGGTATTTATTGCAGATATTGGCATCAAATTGGTGGTGATGGACAACATGGGCTACGGATGGGCAAACCGAATTGAGGTGCTGCCATTCTTCAACCTACTTTATGTTCATAACTACGGTGCAGCATTCAGCTTCTTGAGCGATCAAGCTGGTTGGCAGCGCTGGTTATTTACAGGTATCGCGTTTGTTGTTACGGGTCTTTTGACCTACTGGATGAGTAAGCTTCCAGCAAAAGAAAAATGGAACAACATTGCTTATGCACTGATTATTGGTGGTGCAGTGGGCAACGTGTTTGACCGCGTCGTTCATGGCTTTGTTGTTGATTACCTAGACTTCTTCTGGGGTAACTACCACTGGCCAGCATTCAACCTTGCTGACATGGCGATCTGTATTGGTGCAGCAATGATTATTCTGGATGGCTTCCGTAAAAAAGACGCTGACAAGTAATCTTTTGCGGTATATCGAATAACCCTAAGCGTCGTCCGTTGATTCGAGCGACGCTTTTTATTATGTTGGAGCGCAAATCAGCATATCAATGTATAAAAAGACCAAGCTGACAGCGTAATAACCCAAGAACAAGGAAGCATTAACGTGACAACAATAACCAATGAATCGGTAGTAACCCTTCACTTTACGATTAAAATGAAAGACGGATCGGTTGCAGATAGTACTCATAACATGGGTAAACCAGCGAAGTTTGTTATGGGTGATGGCAGCTTGAGTGAAAACTTTGAGCAATGCTTGATCGGCCTCGAAACAGGCGCACAAAAAGCGATTGAGCTAAAGGCAGAAGACGCGTTTGGTATGCCAAACCCTGATCATATTCACTATATGGATCGCACTAAATTTGTAGGTGATGCAGAAGTGGAAGTTGGTACAATCATGGCCTTCAGTGGCCCTGATGGCATGGAAATCCCGGGCATTATTACAGAGATTGCAGGCGATTCAGTCACTGTGGACTTCAACCATCCTCTAGCGGGACAAGACGTGACTTTCGAAGTTGAAATTTTGTCAGTAGAATAGCGAACCAAATAAAAGATAACTTCCATGAGCAATGAAATGAAAATCCTGTTAGCTAACCCACGTGGTTTCTGTGCTGGTGTTGACCGCGCGATTAGCATCGTAGAGCGTGCGCTAGAGATGTATCAGCCACCGATTTATGTGCGTCATGAAGTGGTGCATAACCGTTTTGTGGTTGAAGGTCTAAAACAGCGTGGTGCTATCTTCGTTGAAGAACTGCACGAAGTGCCAGACAACAACATTGTGATTTTTTCTGCTCATGGTGTATCGCAGGCAGTTCGTCAGGAAGCCAAGCTGCGTGATTTGACCGTATTTGACGCAACGTGTCCTTTAGTAACCAAAGTGCATATGGAAGTGGCGCGTGCGAGCCGTCGTAATATGGAAGTGGTTCTGATTGGTCACGCAGGTCACCCTGAAGTCGAAGGTACGATGGGGCAATACGCCAGTGAAACCGGTGGTATGTACTTGGTTGAAACTCCAGCCGATGTTGAGAAACTGAAGGCGATTGTGAAAGATCCATCCGATCTTCATTACGTAAGCCAAACGACGCTTTCTGTCGATGAAACTGCCGATGTTATCGAAGAGCTACGCCGCGTGTTCCCAGATATCCAAGGTCCACGTAAAGACGATATCTGTTACGCGACACAAAACCGCCAAGACGCCGTACGTGAATTAGCTGGTGACGTAGATGTGATGGTTGTGGTGGGTTCTAAAAACTCATCAAACTCTACACGTCTTAAAGAGCTAGCTGAAAAGCTAGGGACACCTGGCTACTTAACCGACTGTCCGGAAGATATCAAACCTGAGTGGTTCGAAGGCAAAACAAAGGTCGGCGTGACTGCGGGAGCATCTGCTCCGGAAGAGCTCGTTAATCAGATTCTAGAGCGAATCAAAGAGCTCGTCGGTGCCGAAGCGGTTGATGAAGTACTTGGCCGTGAAGAGAATATGTTCTTTGAAGTACCTAAAGAACTGCAAATCAAGCAAGTGGATTAGTCTCCATTTATCGAATATTCAAAAGGCGACCTGTGGGTCGCCTTTTTTACATCTCTCTTAACTCATTTAGGTAATCACGAATTTGGTCTTTTCCTAAACCATCGATAATCATATCAGACATCTTCGTGATTCTTCGCTCAAGCGACTGAGCAACCTTTTCGCAATGTGCGTACATGTCTTCATCAGAACCATCGGTCGGAAAAGCATCAACTTGCCAGTTTACGCGAACACCACCTGCAAGCCACTGAGGAGCGGTTTCTTGATGTAAAGAATCACAGAGAATAATAACGATGTCGGGAAGACACTGAGTTCGCTCCTCCCATGAATGCGTGTGGATATGCGGAATGGGGAGTTGGTGGTCATCTAAGTATTTTTGCACCAATGGGTGCACCTTGCCTGTGGGATGTGAGCCTCCACTGGTGACACTAAAATCTGCTGGCAGGATATTGGTTGCGATTGACTCCGCGAGGACGCTTCGTCCAGCGTTGTGCTTACATATGAATAAAACTTTATACATCGTCGCCTCGTCTTTTCAGAGCGTCCTATTTATACGCTAGCGGAAACTCAGCGATGATGTGTGAAGTTTTTGTGTTAGTGGCTAATGCCGAGCATCTCTTTGAGCACCTTTAAGTAGCGGCGGCTTACTGGTATCTCAAAGCCTGTTTTGGTGATGATTTCCGCTAACCCATTTTCCAGTAACTTGATTTCGCTAATTGCTTTAATACTGACTAAGTATTGACGATGGCAGCGGACTAGAGGGGTTTTCTCTTCCAACGTTTTTAATGTCAGTTGGGTGCTCGCGGTTTGGCTGGTGGAGCGTACATGCACGCCGCTGATATCACTGTAAGCACATTCCACCGTGTCGGTGGCCATGATAACGATGCGGTTGTGTCCGATGCACGGTATCTGATCCAACGTGTCAGGTGTAATAGCAGACAGTTGTTGCGTTAGGGCGGATTGGCTAATGACTTTGTTTAGTCGTTTGACCGTTTTAGTTAACCGGCATGGGTCGACAGGTTTGAGCAAGTAATCAAAGGCATTGTCTTCAAATGCTTGAATCGCATACTGATCATAAGCCGTGACAAAAACCACATAAGGCATGGTTTCTGGATCAAGCATCCCAAGTAATTCAATCCCCGTGACTTGAGGCATTTGGATATCGAGAAACACCACATCAGGCTTGAGTTCATTGATTTTTTTTAGGCCGAGGATTGCGTTTGAGGCATCGCCCACGACCTCAACTTGGCCTGTTTCATCCAGTAACTCTGCTAGCTCTTCACGAGCAAACTGTTCATCATCAATGACGAGTGCGGTTAACATCCAACATTACCTTTATTGCTTCAGCGTGCTTTTATGATTTTGGGGAATGATAAAGCTCATTTTAGTAAATTGATGTGGCTCGCACGTAATTTTTAGCGCTGCATCACGTCCAAATTGATTAGTGAGACGCTTGTCGACAATTTCTAAACCTAGCCCTGAGTGGTTTTCTTTTGGCGGCTCAAAACTGCCTGCGTTGTCTTCGACGGTAATCAAGTGACCTTGTGGGTGTGCTTCGCTGTATATATGAACTTTACCACCTTCAAGCATGTTTGAAATGCCATGCTTAATGGCGTTCTCAACCAAAGGCTGGAGTGTAAAGCTTGGTAATTTGATGTCCAGCAATTCAGGTTGAATATCGATTTCAACCTCTAAGCGGTCCGTAAAACGCGCTTTTTCGATGCTCAAGTACGAGTTCACATGTGCAAGCTCTTCCTTTAGCGTCACGGTATTAATGTTCTGCTTTAAATTGCTGCGGAAGAAGTGCGATAGATTTTGGATTAGCTCGCGCGCTTTGTCAGGGTCACGACGAGTAATCGCACTAATAGTATTGAGTGCATTAAACAAAAAGTGTGGATTCACCTGAGCGTGAAGCAATTTTATTTCTGCTTGGGCGAGTAAGGCTTGTTGTTGTTGGTAATCGCCATAAAGGATTTGGCTAGATAGAAGCTGGGCTATTCCTTCCGCCATCGACATGTTGGCCGTCGAGAACAATTTACGCTTCGGTTCATACAGCTTTATGGTACCAATGACCTCTTTCCCTGCACGCAGTGGGATGATCAGCGCAGATCCGAGCTTGCAATCTTTTGCAATGGAGCATTGGTATGGACGCTCCGCACCATCAAGATAAATGATGTCGTTTTTCTCCATGGAGTCTAATGTGCTTTGCGATGAAATCGGCGTGTTTGGTTTATGGTGATCATCGCCAATGCCCACAAACGCTAAGATTTTTTCTTGGTCAGTAATCGCGACAGCGCCCACTTTGGTTTCTTCGTAAATAATACGCGCGATTTTCTCTGCGTTTTCGGTGTTGAAGCCGTTGCTTAGAATTCCCACTGAGCGATCAGCAATGGTGAGCGCTCGACGCGAAAACGTCGCAGAAAACTTTTCAAAGATTGCTTTTCTGTCTTGCAGGATACTCATGAACAACGCCGCACCAAATGAATTCGCGATGATCATAGGCGCTGCAATAGCGGACACCAGTTCATAGGCTTGATCAAAAGGTTTCGCGACGGCGAGCAGCAAAATCATTTGCACCACTTCTGCAACAAACGTGACGCTGAATACGACGCTTGGATTAAACAGCAATGCGCCTTTATTTCGCTTGATAAGGTAAACGTGGAGCAAGCCACCAATTACGCCCTCGGCGGTGGTTGAAATTGCGCAGGCTAGGTCAGTAAAGCCACCAAGAGAGTATCGATGGATGCCACCAGTAAATCCGACGGCGAAACCTACAACAGGTCCACCAAACAGCCCGCCCATAACTGCGCCGATCGCACGAGTATTGGCAATAGCATCGTTGATGTGCAGACCGAAATAGGTGCCGAGAATACAAAAGCCAGAGAAGAGTACGTAACAAATTAGGCGGTGGCTTAAGCGCGAAGAAATACTCAGCAAAGGTAAGATGATTGGCGTTTTACTTAGCATGTAAGCCAAAACTAAGTACACACACATCTGTTGTAAAAGGGAGATGACCAGTTCCATAGTGAACCTAACCTAGAATCAATGTTGTTATTGTATACCTAAGTAACCTCAAGATGCTTGGCTCAGATAGATAAGAACAGCTAAGTAAATGATGCTGCGCTGTGCTTTCTGAGTCTTAAAGTGACTTGGGTATAAAACAAAAAGAGCCTGCAATTGGCAGGCTCCTATCTTAGTCACTCAGATGTGACGAGTATTACGCTGTTTCTGATACGGCTTGTGGTTTCTCTTCGTCAGCCAGTTCAGTTTCACCTTTACCCTTAGAGGTTTTGATAACGTAACCTGTCACAGCTAGGGCAAACACAATACCTACGATAGTTGATAGTTGCATTGGCAGACCAAAACCTAGCGAGCTGTTGTTTAAGATGAACGTGACACATACCGTGGTCATGAAGATAGCTGGGATAGTGGTAATCCAGTGCAGCTTGTTGTGACGCAGTAGGTAAGCGGACGCAGTCCAAAGCATCATTACCGCTGTTGTTTGGTTTGCAAAACCGAAGTAGCGCCAGATAATGCCGAAGTCTACTTGAGTTAAGATACCGCCGATAACGAACAGTGGAAGTGCCATCAGTAGACGGTTACGTAGCGTTTTTTGTTCCATGTTGAAGTATTCAGCAAGGATCAAGCGGCTTGAACGGAACGCTGTATCGCCAGACGTAATTGGTAGGATAACCACACCCAGGAACGCAAGGATACCACCGAACACACCTAGCAGACCAAATGATGCGCTGTATACCACGTTACCAGGGCCACCGTTTTTCACAGCTTCTGATAGAGCGTCTAGAGAGCCGAAGAAAGACAGAGCGATAGCACACCAAATTAGCGCGATAACACCTTCACCAATCATTGCACCGTAGAATACGAAGCGACCGTTTTTCTCATTCTCCATACAACGCGCCATCAGTGGAGACTGAGTCGCGTGGAAGCCAGAGATAGCGCCACATGCGATAGTGATGAACAATGCAGGCCATAACGGCATGTCATTTGGGTTGAGGTTAGAGAACATGTCCGAAACTTGGAAGTCACCCATTACTGTGTGTTCGCTAGAGAAAGCAACGGCTGTCATTAGGCCAACAGACATAAAGATAAGTAGGGCGCCAAACAGTGGGTAGAAACGACCAATGATTTTATCGACAGGAACAATCGTCGCAATGATGTAGTAAGCAAAGATAGCAATAACCATCGTCGTCATGCTTACACTCAAGCTTGTTTGATCATTGATGAGGTTAGTAATCATGCCAGCAGGGGCTGAAACGAACACTACGCCAACTAGAAGCAATAGGACAATGGCAAAAATATTCATAAAGTGTTTTGCGCCATTACCTAGGTAGCGACCTGTAATGGTAGGTACCGATGCACCGCCGTTACGCACTGAAAGCATGCCTGAGAAGTAATCGTGTACTGCACCAGCGAAAATACAACCGACTACAATCCAAAGCATCGCCGCAGGACCGTATAGTGCCCCCATGATCGGGCCAAAAATTGGACCAACACCTGCGATGTTAAGTAGTTGAACTAGGTAAACTTTCTTTGTTGACATTGGAACGAAGTCAACACCGTCCGATTTGGTGTGAGCTGGCGTTTGGCGTTTTTCATTGATGCCGAAAATCTTCTCGACGAAAGCGCCGTAGATGAAGTATCCGCCGATTAGGGCTGCGACACAGGTTAGAAACCACATCATAGCAATTGTCCTTGGTCTTAGTTGGGTAGGGTAATTTTTTAATCTCAGGATGCATGTTATGCGTCACTTGTGTTAAATGCATTCGGTTAGTAGATGAGTGGTCGAATAGAGCACTGAGTGGTCGATATGCTGCTTGAGCGGTTTTTAAAAATGGCGAAAGGTTGATGACAGTCTTGAGCGGCTGATTTGAGTCATCAGTGGTTAAATCTGCAAGCTCAGCGGCAAGCGCCAATAATTAGTGGTAAGCTTATTTTTGAAAACAATTACTTAAGGAAGAACCATGAAAAAGGTAACGGTAGGTCTGGCACTGGCTTTACTTGCAGGATGCACAGCAACGACAGCAGATCTTGCCAAGTCGGGAGATTGGCATCAGATCGGATATCAAGATGGCATAACCGGACACACATCGCGTACGATGAGCGAGCTTCGTGAATTGGGTAGTGTTAAGCAAAGTGACTACGACCAAGGTTATTTAGAAGGTTTACGTGAGTACTGTAATCCTGCTTTTGCGTATCAAATGGGGTTATCTGGTCAGTATTACGAAGGGGTTTGTGAAGGTACTGAGCAAGCGCAAAAATTCCGCATGGAATGGCAACGTGGTTGGAATGAATACTCAAATTAATAGTCAATAAAGCCGTTGTTACACTGTCTGCATCACATAAATGTGGCAAAGTCTTCCTTATTAAACCATGCTCATATTGATTGATAGTGAGCACAGAAAAAAAGGAATCACATTATGTCAACGCAAATGGCTGGTGGCTGGAGTCCATTTCATGAACTCACTGCAGAGAATAAAGAAGTATTTGCTAAAGGTATCGAGGGGTTTGTCGGTGTCAAATACTCCCCTTTGGTTGTGGCTACTCAAGTCGTAGCCGGACAAAACTATGCGTTTTTCTGTAATGCAGAAGTTGTCTACCCTGGAGCACAACCATACCCAGCAATGGTTCATATGCTCAGTGACCTTGAAGGTAAAGTCGGTATTACTCACATTGAACGATTGAACTACTAAATTAAGCCATAAAAGGCGCCTGACTTTTAAATAAGTGAGGCGCTTTATTGATTAAGATTGATTAGCTTGCGCGATCACGACTTTTCTTAAATATCCTTGCTTGGCGTTCAGTTGCTCAGTTGCGCTTTCTCTATCCAGCCCGGTTAAAATCATCAAAATCGCTAACTTGGCGTCGTAGTCAGTTTCTTTGAGCGCCGTTTTAGCCTCTTGGTTAGTACAATCTGTTGCTTGCATAACAATACGAGCCGCTCTTGCAACTAGCTTTGCATTCGTCGCTTTCACATCTACCATTAAGTTCTGATAACTTTTGCCTAGGCGAATCATGCTTGCGGTAGTGAGCATGTTCAGTACGAGTTTTTGTGCTGTCCCTGATTTTAAGCGAGTGGATCCCGTTAACGCTTCAGGTCCAACAACGGGGCTAATCGCAATATCAGCAATATCTGCAATCGGAGAGTCAGGGTTACAAGATAGTGCTACAGTGGTGGCACCAAGCTCGTTCGCATACTCTAAGCCACCAATCACGTAAGGTGTTCGTCCACTTGCCGCAATACCAACGACGACATCGCGTTGTGTTAGCGTATTCTCTTTAAGATCTTGCTCACCCAATGCTGGATCGTCCTCCGCCCCTTCTTTTGCACGGAACATTGCCTCTTTTCCACCGGCAATAATACCAACGACCATCTCTGGATCTGTGCCAAAAGTTGGTGGGCATTCTGAAGCGTCCAAAACGCCAAGTCGACCACTGGTACCCGCACCGATGTAAAACAACCGACCTCCGACCTTAAATGCTTCCGTGATCTTATCAACGGCTTCAGCGATCTCAGGCAACACTTTTTCAACGGCAAGAGGAACGAGTTTGTCCTGTTGGTTGATGCGTTGAACAATATCGTGAGAAGGCAGCAAGTCGATGTCCATGGTGTCTGGGTTTCGCCCTTCAGATACCAGATGGGATAAAGCTGCGATAAGTGCATCGTTCGTCATAATGAATTAAGCCTTTTTGTTTAGGATCTATTGCCCTTAATTTTTTGAATAGAGTACACCCAGTGAAGCGAGACGACTTGCCCCCGTAACTTCCGGTAAGTTGCTAGGGAGGCCGTGAATATGGCGCTGCGCAAGCCAAGCAAACGCCATTGCTTCCATGTAGTCGCCATCAACGCCTTTTTCTGCCGTTGTCGCAACGCTCCATTGTGGCAATAACTTAGCTAGTCGCTGCATCAAAAGTGGGTTTCTTGCTCCACCGCCACAGACCAATAGTTGAGGTGTGATGCCATGAGAAAACTTGTCGACTTCGTTGGCAATGGTAATCGCAGAGTATTCGCAGAGTGTACGCTGTACGTCTTCGGTTGGTAAATTGTGATGGGCCAGTTGTTGATGCAGCCAGTCAATATTGAACAGTTCTCGTCCGGTACTTTTAGGGGCTGGCATGGCGAGGTAAGCTTCTTTGAGTAATTGAGTCAACAAAGTAGCGTTTACCGTTCCTTTAAGTGCAAATTGTGCATCTTCGTCGAAGCTTTGCCCAGTATGCAGCGCACACCATGCGTCCATCAACATATTGCCCGGGCCTGTGTCATAGCCAATGACTGGTTGTTCTGGATGCAGTACCGAGATATTGGCAATGCCTCCAATGTTAAGTACTACAGTTGTGGAATCCTGCATCGCAAAAATGCTTTTATGGAAAGCAGGGACGAGTGGGGCACCTTGTCCACCTAGCGCCATGTCTTTACGACGAAAATCCGCTACCGTATCAATGCCTGTCTTGACCGCGATAATGTTGGCATCGCCCAATTGAGTGGTAAACGGCAAGTTTCCGGTAGGCTGATGGAACACTGTTTGACCGTGATTACCAATCGCACGAATTTGCTCTGCGACGTAACCAGACTTATTGAGCAGCTGTAACACGGCATCTGCAAATAGGTGGCCGAGCTGGTGGTCAAGTTCACCTATGGTTTTTAAATTTGTTGCTTGACCGGTACAAACAGATAGCAGCATGTCTTTTAGCGCTGCGGGCATTGGGTAGTCGTCGTGTGCAATCAGGCGAACGTGCTCATCGCTTATTTCAACTAGAGCGGTATCAACACCATCCATACTCGTTCCAGACATCACACCAATGTACAGTTCGTTAAATTTCATAGCCGATCTCGTCAATTCTTCATTCACTTATTGTAAAGCAAATCTGAAGCGAATAACCTCATCGAATACGAGATATTCAGCCGATTTTGAGGAGAAAACATGGGACCGTTATGGGTTGACGTTGCGGGGTATGAACTGACCGCTGAAGACAAAGAAATCTTGGAGCATCCTACGGTTGGTGGCTTAATTCTATTTGCTCGCAACTATCATGATAGCGAACAGCTTCAAGCACTTACTCAATCCATCCGAAAGGCGGCTAAGCGCCCGTTTTTGATCGGTGTGGATCAAGAAGGCGGCCGAGTGCAGCGCTTTCGTGAAGGTTTCTCATTAATTCCTGCTGCTGATGAGTACGCTAAACATCAAAATGGTGAAGAGCTTGCTCGTATGGGCGGTTGGTTAATGGCAGCAGAGCTGATTGCCCATGATATTGATTTAAGCTTTGCCCCGGTACTTGACCAAGGCCATCAATGTAAAGCGATCGGTAACCGTGCATTCGGTGAAGATGCCGATACCATTCTTCTCTATAGCACTGCATATATGCAGGGAATGAAGAGTGTTGGCATGTCAACGACAGGCAAGCACTTCCCTGGACATGGTGGCGTGATTGCAGACTCACATCTAGAAACACCATACGATGAGCGCAGTGATATTTTTGAACAAGATATGGCGATCTTCAAAGCGCAAATTGATGCCGGTATTTTAGATGCCATGATGCCTGCTCACGTGATTTTCCCACATTATGATGCTCAACCAGCCAGCGGTTCTGAATACTGGTTAAAACAGATCCTGCGTCAGCAATTGGGTTTTAAAGGTTTGGTTTTTTCGGATGACTTGACCATGGAAGGCGCTGCGATTATGGGCAGCCCTGCCGAGCGAGGTGCTCAAGCATTGAGAGCTGGCTGCGATATGTTGTTAATGTGTAATAAACGAGAAGCGCACGTTGAGGTATTAGACAACTTACCGGTTTCAACCGTGCCACTCGCGGATGGATTACTGAAAAAACAGTCATTTTCTCCAAGCGAACTTAAGCTATCTCAAGAGTGGAAAGCGGCGAGTGAAGCGATGAAACGCTTGACTAGCTAAACCTCTTGTAAAAGATTCAAAACAGCGATGAGAAGCCAAAGTTAATTATACTTTGGCTTTTCATTTTACTGTAAACCTAAGTTTACACTAAATGTTTTTTATTCTGTACGCTTGTTTTTCTTTTTTAGCCTGTTATCTTGTCGTTAAAGCTTAGTTGTCTCACCAAAGGTTTGGTTGGGTGTAAAAATAAATATACAGGTTAGAGTTATGCAGAAAAGTGAGTTGAGCAATATTAATATTATCGAAGAACAGGTTCTTATTACTCCGGAGGAACTAAAAACCAAGCTTCCTTTGAGTGAAAAAGCACGTCGCTTTATTCAAGAGTCTCGTCAAACTATCGCTAATATTATTCACAAGAAGGATCACCGCCTGCTTGTTGTATGCGGTCCATGTTCTATCCACGACGTAGAAGCGGCGAAGGATTACGCAAAGCGACTTAAAGCACTCTCTGAACAACTAAGTGACCAACTGTATATTGTTATGCGTGTTTACTTTGAGAAGCCGCGCACCACGGTCGGCTGGAAAGGCCTGATCAATGACCCACACCTAGACGGCAGTTTCGATATTGAACACGGTCTGCATGTTGGACGCGAACTTCTGGTGGAGTTGGCAGAGATGGAAATCCCGCTCGCGACTGAGGCTCTAGACCCAATTAGCCCACAATACTTGGCGGATACTTTTAGCTGGGCAGCCATCGGTGCTCGTACGACGGAGTCACAAACTCACCGTGAAATGGCAAGCGGCCTGTCTATGCCAATCGGTTTTAAGAATGGCACGGATGGCAGTTTGGCAACCGCAATTAACGCGATGCAAGCTGCGTCCTCTAGCCACCGTTTTATGGGAATTAATCGTGAGGGACAAGTCGCACTATTAACCACCCAGGGCAATGCTAATGGACATGTGATCTTACGTGGCGGCAAGCAAACTAACTACGATTCGGTATCCGTCACTGAGTGTGAGCAGGAGATGGCGAAATCTGGTCTTGATGCTTCATTAATGGTGGATTGCAGTCACGCCAACTCACGTAAAGATTACCGTCGCCAGCCATTAGTCGCGGAGGATGTGATTCATCAAATCCGTGAAGGCAATAAATCTATTATCGGTCTTATGATTGAAAGCCATATCAATGAAGGAAATCAATCTTCTGACTTAGCTCTTGAAGAGATGAAATACGGTGTATCTATCACTGACGCATGTATCAATTGGGATTCAACTGAGGCACTATTACGTCATGCACATGAAGAGCTAGTGCCTTTCTTAGAAAATCGTCTAAAGGCTAATTAATACAGGATTTAAGGAACATCAATGGCAGTTGAACTTAACGCATTACGCGAACAGATTGATGCAGTCGACAAGCAAATGTTGGAGCTATTGGCTCAGCGTTTAGCGCTCGTAGAGAAAGTTGGGGAAGTAAAAAGCGAACATGGTTTGCCAATTTATGCTCCAGACCGCGAAGCGGCGATGTTAGCTTCTCGTCGCGCTGAAGCTGAAAAAATGGGAATCCCTCCACAGCTTATTGAAGATATTCTGCGTCGAACAATGCGTGAGTCTTATGCCAGCGAGAAAGATTCCGGTTTTAAGTGTTTGAACCCTGATTTACGCTCAGTTGTTATTATTGGTGGTAATGGTCAATTGGGTGGCCTGTTTGGTCGTATGTTCAAATTGTCGGGCTACCAGGTCAAAGTTCTCGGTAGTAAAGACTGGGATCATGCGGATGAGATTCTAGACAACGCGGGTTTAGTCGTGGTCACGGTGCCGATTCATCTAACGGAAGGGGTGATCGAAAAACTGGGGAACTTGCCGCAAGACTGCATTCTGTGTGACCTGACTTCTATCAAGTCGAAGCCTCTGCAAGCAATGTTGAATGTGCACCAAGGTCCTGTAGTTGGTTTACACCCAATGTTTGGCCCAGATGTTCCGAGCCTTGCCAAGCAGGTTATTGTGTACTGTGATGGTCGTGGTCACGAGCATTACCAATGGCTATTGCAACAGTTTGGAATTTGGGGCGCAAGCTTGTGCCAAATCGATGCACAAGAGCACGATCATGGCATGACGTTGATTCAGGCGTTGCGCCACTTCACGTCGTTTGCTTACGGTATGCACCTAAGCAAAGAGAACCCGAACATCGATCAGTTGTTGAAGTTAAGCTCGCCAATCTACCGCCTTGAATTGGCGATGGTGGGACGACTGTTTGGTCAGGATCCGAACTTGTACGGTGATATCATTTTCTCTTCTCAAGAGAATATCGATATGATCAAGCGATTCCATCAGCGTTTAGGTGATGCGGTAGCGATTTTGGATAGCAGAGACAAAGCTCGATTCATCGAAAGCTTTAAGCAGGTGAGTGATTGGTTTGGTACTTATTCTCAACAATTTATGAATGAGAGCCAAAACTTACTCAAACAGGCGAATGATAATATTCATCGCGGCTAATCACGGGTCATTTAGCCGTGCAGAGTCCGAAACAAAAAGAGCAGCGTAAGCTGCTCTTTTTCGTGTTGATGGACAAATCAGTTCGTCGCAGTATTACTCGTATCTTCACTTGATACTGTGTTGATACTGGTATCGCGATAGGGTGAATTGGTTAAATTGACTTGTAGGCGTACAACGTTATCAATCAATTGAACCAAAGGTCCCCATTTCACTTTTTTCTCTTTTTCAAAGACGTCATTGAAGTTTTCTGGCGTCCACTCCATTAAGTATTGAGGGTTGAGTGCTCGTCCGAGGAAGCGTACTTCATAGTGCAAGTGTGGCCCTGTGGAGTTGCCAGAGTTACCGCATTGAGCAATGATGTCGCCTTTACTAACAAACTGACCGCTTTTCACTTTGAAGCGTTGTAGATGAGCAAAGGAGCTCATAAAGCCAAATGAGTGACGAATGGTGACATAGTTACCATAACCACGATTGCTCGGGCGAACGGTTTCCACCACACCGTCAGCCGGTGCCAGGATCTCTTCTCCTCTTTTACAAGTCAGATCGATACCAGTATGAACATGCCTCTTACCTGAAATCGGATTAATACGACTGCCGTAAGAAGAAGAAATACGTTGGTATGTGACTGGACTGTCATTTGGTATCAAACGGAACATCGTCGCGCGAACAGCAGAATCGATAGCGGCTGCGTCAATTCGCTCCTCTAACCCCATGCTGTTCTCATCGATCATCAACTCTTCGTCTGCGAGACCTAAAACCGATTCAACGTCGAATACCCGTTTGCCCAATAGCTGAATTTGATTGTTTTTGTCCGTCAAAGATTGGGAAAGCGAATGATTGGTATCAAGCTGCTCTTCGTAAAGAGCCGTCACTTCGGCCTTTTCACTTTCCAGTTTGGCGATGATTTGTGTTAGTTCGTCTTTATTGTGCATCTGCTGCTGATTAAGGTACCACGCGCCACCAACGACGGCGGGTAATGCCAATACTGAAGCAAATACTGCTAGGACCGAACTGCGGCCCAAATAGAACTGCTGATCGCCGTCTTTCGTCGGGATCTGCATGATGATTTTTTTAGACATAGTTATTGTTACTTAAATAGGCGTTCATTTATTTTTCTCCTAAAAACCAGAGAGGTGCTCTAACTCTCGATTCAGAAGGTCGTTATTGCCTACATTCAATTCTATAAATCGTTTTAGTTGGCTAATGCTTTCGATGTCTATCTTAGCGATCTTCAACCTAACCTCACACTTAGAGACATTCACAATTTGCGCTTTTAACGTAATCACTTGTTCGGATTGATCAAATGAAAAAGTCACATGGACTGGAAGGGTTGGATCCAAAGCCTCAGTCTCTTCCACTTTCATGAGTAAACCATGCAAGGAAAGATCTTGAATCCTAGCTTCAATTGCCAAGTCACGTTGTTCTATCTTAGCTGGAGCTTGATGGAGAATACGTGAAAAGCGTCGTCTCTCTGTCATATGAATATTCTCGTCAGGTCGTCAAACAGAATTGAATAGTATATCAATACGAACAAAAAATGTTCGATTGTTGTTTGAAAAGTGTCGAAGTCGCTACAGAGTGACGTAAGTGCAATGTCATGTTCTTAACGAACGAGACGGGCTAATGAGCTCTTTTTATAACAAAGAAAACAAAGGCCGCTATGATAGCGGCCTTTGTACAAATTACAATCAAACTTTGTGGGTTGCGATTACTTCGCAATACGCTTGTATTTGATACGGTGTGGTTCTGCGGCTTCAGGACCCAATGTTTTCTTCAACCAATCCATGTACTCTGTGTAGTTACCTTCGTAGAAGTTAACTTGGCCTTCGTCACGGTAGTCAATGATGTGGGTTGCGATACGGTCAAGGAACCAGCGGTCGTGCGAGATAACCATTGCACAACCAGGGAACTCTAGTAATGCTTCTTCTAGAGCACGCAGTGTTTCAACGTCAAGGTCGTTGGTTGGTTCGTCGAGTAGCAACACGTTGCCGCCCGCTTTAAGAAGCTTCGCAAGGTGGACACGGTTACGCTCACCACCCGATAGCTCACCAATAATTTTTTGTTGGTCACTGCCTTTAAAGTTAAATCGTGAACAGTATGCGCGAGCTGGGATTTCGAAGTTGTTGATCTTAATGATATCAGCACCTTCAGAGATCTCTTGGAATACGGTTTTAGAATCGTCCATGCTGTCACGGAACTGATCGACAGATGCTAGTTTTACTGTATCGCCCATCTCAATTGTGCCCGAGTCTGGTTGTTCAGTACCACTTAACATCTTGAATAGCGTCGATTTACCTGCGCCGTTAGCACCGATGATACCAACAATTGCACCTTTAGGGATGCTGAATGACAGGTCATCAATCAGAACTCGACCGTCAAATGACTTGGTCAGGTTCTTCACTTCAATAACCTTATCACCTAGACGCTCACCTGGTGGGATAAACAGTTCATTGGTTTCATTACGTTTTTGGTGATCAGAGCTTTGCAGTTCTTCAAAGCGAGCCATACGTGCTTTTGACTTCGCTTGACGACCTTTAGGGTTTTTACGTACCCACTCAAGCTCTTTCTCGATAGTCTTTTGGCGAGCACTCTCTTGGGAGGCTTCTTGTTGTAGACGAGCGTCTTTTTGCTCCAGCCATGAGGTGTAGTTGCCTTCCCATGGGATACCTTCACCACGGTCCAGTTCTAAGATCCAGCCCGCAGCGTTATCTAGGAAGTAACGGTCGTGGGTGATGGCTACTACGGTACCTGTGTAATCCACTAAGAAGCGCTCTAGCCAAGCCACTGATTCTGCATCTAGGTGGTTGGTAGGTTCATCAAGCAATAGCATGTCTGGCTTAGAAAGTAGCAAGCGACAAATAGCCACACGGCGGCGTTCACCACCTGATAGGTGCGCAATTTTTTGGTCCCATTCAGGTAAACGTAGTGCGTTTGCTGCACGCTCAAGCGCATTTTCTAGGTTGTGACCATCTTTCGCTTGGATAAGGGCTTCTAGCTCGCCTTGCTCTTTTGCAAGTGCGTCGAAGTCTGCATCTGGTTCAGCGTATGCTGCGTAGACTGCGTCCAAACGTTTCAGAGCGTCAGCAACGTCAGCAACCGCTTCTTCAACAACTTCACGAACGGTTTTTGATTCGTCTAATACTGGTTCCTGAGGTAGGTAACCTACGTTTAGACCAGGTTGTGGACGCGCTTCACCGTCGATATCCGTGTCGATACCTGCCATGATACGTAGCAGTGTGGATTTACCTGCACCGTTCAGACCTAAAACACCGATTTTCGCACCAGGGAAGAAGCTCAGAGAGATGTCTTTAAGAATTTGACGCTTAGGTGGCACAATTTTGCTCACCCGCGACATGGTATATACGTATTCAGCCATTGCCGATCGTTCCTAAATTAACTGTCATTCAAACCCATCATTTTATACCAACTGCTTTGTTTTTGTTACCGCATTGCAAGAATTTCCCTAACGAATGGATTTCTTATTTTGAGCTGACCGGAAACTTACACGGTTAGGGTATACACTTTTGTTATTCGTTAAGAATGACGAAGTGTTTTCTATGCGAGTTAGAAACGCTTTGTCTCCATCGTCTTAAAAGTTTGACGAGTACAATTTTTAATACACTAAGTTGCTTTACATGGACATCTGCATTCTGTGTAAATAGATGCATGTGTGAAAATTGCCTTAACATCACATGAACTCTAACAAAACTAGGCTTTAGGGCAGTATATGTCTGGGGAAAATGACACAAATGAGATTCAACGTATCTGAATTGGCTAAAAACGTATGCTGCGCCGCCGCGTTGTGTGCTATGAGTTTGAGTGCTAATGCCGCGCTGAGTTTGGAAAAGCAGCGCGAAGTATATGAGCAAGCTCAAGATTTATTAGATAAAAATGACATCGACGGATACCTTTCGATTCGTCCTAAAATTTCTGACTATCCACTAACGCCTTATGTGGATTACCGCACTTTTATTAGACAGTTACCGGAAAAGTCACCACAACAGGTGAACGAGTTTATTTCTGAGCACGAGTCTTTTCCATTTTCTCGTCGAGTTCGCGCTCCATACCTCAATCATCTTTATAAGCAAAAAGATTGGAAAACCATTACTGAGTTTCAAAAAGTCATTCCTAGTGGTGAGCGTTACCAATGTATTTTCTACGTAGCTCAGTTAAAGCAAGGCAAGAAAGTCGCGGCGTTTAAAGGGGCTGAACATATGTGGTTACGTGGCATCAGCATTGCTGATGAGTGTGACCCATTATTTGCAGCATGGGACAAGGCGGGTGAGCGTACCGATGAACTGATTCTACAGCGTATGTTACTGGCGTTTGATGCTCGTAATGGCGGTTTGATGAGTTACTTACTCAAACTGCCTAAATCAGCGCAGGCAAAGCAACAAGCCAAAGAAATGAAAGCGTTGTTTGATAATCCTGCAAGTGTTGCGGAATTCGCGAAGAAAAAACCTGCGAATGATTTTAATCGAGCGCAAAGTGAATATGCGTTAGAAAAGTTGGCTCGTATGAACTCTAGCCAAGCTCAAGGTGCGTACGATGTCGTCATTAAAGGACAGAAGTTTTCTCCAGAAAAAGCGCAAGAACTTGCCGACTATATTGCATTTCGATTGACTCGTACGGAGTCTGAGTCATTAGCTAAATGGCGCGATGATAAAACGAAAACCAGTCAGTACTTACCGTTGATTGAAACGCGCATCCGCTTAGCGATTCAAAATGCAGATTGGAAAGGCGTACAAGAGTGGATTGCTGTTCTAAATAAAGAAGAGCAAGCCACGCTACGCTGGCAATATTGGCTTGGAAGAAGTGAAATAGCGTTAGGTGATGACATCGCGGGGAAACAGCGTTTAGCAACTCTGCTTGGGCAACGAAACTTCTACAGTGTGGCTGCCGCCAATGCAATCGGACAATCAATCAAATACCCAACGCATACGGTTAAGTTGGATAAGAAAGTTGTTCAACCCTATCAAGACTCGCTAGCTCGTATCGAAGAGTTGATCGCGACGGATAAAATCGCAGCAGCGAAGAGTGAATGGGCACACTTACTGCGCCGCGTAGGGAAAGATGAAAAGGCGATGTTGGCGGCTTATGCATCATTTAAACGTTGGCATAACCTAACGGTGACCGCGAGTATTCAGGCGCAGATGTGGGATAATATCGAACTTAGGTTCCCAATAGCACACCGCTGGTGGTTTAACTTTTATGCGAAAAAGCACAACATTGATCCCATCACGATGATGTCTCTCGCTCGACAGGAAAGTGCGTTAGATGTTGAAGCCCGCTCTCCAGTCGGCGCTCGTGGTCTTATGCAGATCATGCCTGCGACGGCGAAGTACACGGCACGTAAATATAAGTTGAGTTATCAAGGTACGCAGGATCTCTACAATGTAGGAAAAAATATCGAAATTGGTAGCCATTATTTGCAAGGTTTATTAGAGGATTACGATAATAATCGTATTTTTGCTCTTGCTGCTTATAATGCAGGTCCTAACAGAGTAAAAACGTGGCGAGAGCGTACCCAAGGAAAAGTGGATGCTTATGCCTTTATTGAGGCAATTCCATTTAAAGAGACGCGCGGTTATGTACAAAACATCTTGATGTTTGAAACATACTATCGTGATCTTTTGGGTATCGATGGCGCGTTCTTGAATCAACATGAGATCAATACCAAGTATTGAGTGAGGTAACTTGATGTCGCACGAACCCGAGTACAAAGACTGGCAACAGATTATTGAGCTAATTCGAACAAGTATGGGCACCCAGCAAGATGACATGCTGTTAACTATGCTGATGTCACGTGATGAGAGAGAGTCATTAATATCACGCGTTAATATAATTAACGAACTTCTTAAAGGAGAATTATCTCAACGTCAGATCAGTCAGATGCTTGGTGTGGGCATTGCCACCATTACTCGTGGCTCTAACGAACTAAAGTCGAAATCTGATGAAGAAAAAGACAAGTTGAAAGTCTTGTTAGAACAAGTTGCGGTATCTAAGTAGACAGTATATCCAATTTGCTTTTAGGCCTTGGTGTTACAATTGACTAAGATAACGTATTGCAAAGGGCGGAAATATCCGCCCTTTTGCGTATCTAGAGACTAGGCTGAGTGTTATAAATTTGAAGGAAAATGCTCAGGGTTTGTGAATGGAATTAAAGCCAGAATCAAGGCTTGGTGATAGACCGAGCTTCGAGTTAGCTGGTTTTGGGTTAGCAGGCTAATAGCGCCACCTTTCTGTTTGATATTATCAGTACCAAACACTTCGTCCATTACATCTCCCAATTCATTCGCATCCTTGAGTTTTTCCAAGACTTTTGGCGGCAACATTAAGCTTGCAGAACGAGATTCACCGCGGTGAGTCTCTGATTCAACCACCATCCAAGCAAACGTCACGTTTGCTTCAATTCCCGCTTCGAGACCGACATAGTAATCCGCGTTTGGCATCTCTACTTTTGCGTTTTTAACGCGGTTTAGCGCACCACGATGAGTTTCTTCATTCGTCATGGGCTGATCTGCGACCTCACTCGGTACACTGATGCCAACGAAGTTGAACTCTTGATGCGGAAATGCATTACGAAATGCACTTTGAACTGCATTAATTTTGGCTGGGTTTAGCGATGCGATTACGACTTTTTGGGTTGCCATGATCTTTTTACTCACTGGTGTCTATTAACTCAATTTTACTTGCGTAGGCTTTACGTTCTCACTCGGGTAACAGCCTAATACTTTCAAGTGCTTAGTGATTTTTGTTAGCTCTTCAAGTGCCTGTTGCATTTCTGTCGAAGCAAGATGTGATGTCAAGTCTACGTAGAACATCTCCTCCCACGGGTTCCCCATAATTGGGCGTGATTCTAGCTTGGTCATATTGATGCCGTAACGTTGCAGCACTAATAGTGTTTCAACCAATGAGCCTGCCTCTTGGGAGGTCGACATGATCAATGTGGTTTTTGCTGGAATCTGAGTAGAAACTTCAACCGGTTTACGAGCAACCACGATAAAGCGAGTATGATTTTCGGTTTGGTTTGCGATGTTGCCTTGAATTGCTTGCAAGCCATATAGCTTACCGCTTGATGCATTACCAATTGCAGCCACATCATCACGATCCATCTCTTGGACTTTCTGCATTGCATCTGCTGTGCTCGCGCAGGACTCCAGCTTTACCCCTTTCATACGGCTTAAAAACTCACTGCACTGTTGGTGTGGCTGAGGGTGAGAATACAGCGTTTTAATATCTTCCAGACGAATGTCTTTTTTCGCAACCAAGCAGTGTTCGATTGGTTGAGTTAGCTCTCCAACGATGTAAAGCGTCGTGTGTTGTAGTAAGTCATACACTTCATTAATAGAGCCTGAGCTGGTGTTTTCGATTGGCAGAACGCCATAATCAGCATGGCCAGATTCAACCGTTTGAGTCACTTCTTTAAAGTGCTCGCAGTTGAGCTCGATAAGCTCCGTATTTTTACGACTGAAGTATTCGCGACTTGCCAAGTGCGAATAAGAGCCTTTGGCTCCTAAAAAAGCGACGCGAGCAAGTGGCTTACGGCTTTGCTGTGGGTTAACGAGATTTTGCAGATAACTTTGTTGAAGCAGAACTGAGTCTTCAATGATGGTATGGAAAAGTTTGGTGATGTACTGCGCGTCAAGTTCGTATTTATCTTGGCCATTAGAAATCAGCTTGACCAATAATTGCTGTTCACGGACGGCGTCGCGAACAGGCTTTGAGGTTTGTACTTTGCTTTTGGCTACTTCAATGCTGAGTTTACGGCGCTCAGACAATAAGCTGAGAAGTTGGTCATCCAACTCATTCAAGCGTAAACGAATTTCTTCGAGGGAAATAGGTTGGTCAGTCATCAATTCTTTCCTTATAAAAAAGCCTCCCGATTTGGGAGGCTTTCTGTTTGTTTTTGACTTTTCTTTCACAAACGAGTTCGCCCCTCCAACTATGGGAGGAAAAAGAAGTCAAAAATAAACAGTGAGGTTAAATGCATAAATAGTGCTTAATTTATGAGTGTTTAAACACAATAAGCAAGGCTGGGGAGAGCGTCAAGCAAAAAAATAGCGCCTTTCGGCGCTATTTCCTCAATCTGTTCAGTTTACTCTTCTTCTTCCACTAGCTCAGGCTTACTTGCACGTCGAGCTTCAGGTTTGTGGGTCAGCTTGTTCAATTGTCGTTCTAGTTTTTGCTCCACTTCGTTGATAGCTGCGTAAAGATCTTCGTGAGTTGCTGAGGCAATGAGCTGGCCTTTAGGAACTTTGATAACCGCTTCGAATTTCTTCTGTTTGTTTGGTTCCTCACTGAAAGTTGCTTGGCAACCAATTAGGTCTACTTGCCATTTCTCCAGTTTTTTAAATTTGCTCTCAATATGAGCTCGGATTGCAGAGGTGATTTCGATGTTTTTGCCAGTGATATTCATTGTCATAAGTGTTTTTCCTCTGTTGCATCCCTCATGGGTTGAGTTCAGATTACCGCTTTAAGCATAAAAAAATGTGATTCAGATCATTATTTTGCTCGGGTTTTTTATGATGAAAAATGAATGTGATCTCACTCAAGAACTTCTGAGATTTATCGTGAAATTGCTTGTTATCGGTTAGTAAATCCGTAGATTGGATAGAGTACTCAGCTGAAAACGGCCTCGTTTTTAGGGAAGTTTTACGGCCTAATATTTGAGGTGGTTAAAATTTAACTGCACGTAACGTGTGATGACGATCACTGAGTCTTTCCAATGAATCCATTTAAAAAGCCGCTTACTGTACAAGCGGCTTTTTACTGTCTGGCATTTGGCTGACTTTTCGTAGCGGTATCATGAAAATGGGGTCTTTTGGGACTAGTGAAACCCTTTCTAGACTTTTGACTTGGTCCAAGCTTTCTAGTTGTTTGTATATTATGTAGTAGCGATTAATGCTTGTGACGTACCCAACCGTTGAGCTTAAACTTTTCCGCATAACGATTTCCACGTTATTAAACCAAACATTAGGATCGTAACCTTGTTGGGCTGCACGCTTACGAATACGCTCTACATTGCCGGGGCCCGCATTGTAAGCCGCCAATGTAAAGTAGAGTTTATTTTGTGCAGTGATATCAGGATCACTGAAGTACTGCTTACGCAAAAAAGCTAAGTATTTCACTCCAGCATGAATGTTGTTTTCTAATTGTCGAACATTTTTGATATTGATATTCGGATCTTGAGCGGTGCTGGGTAGTACTTGCATTATGCCAACGGCACCTCGACTTCCAACTAGGTTGTTATTAAATCCTGATTCCTTGTAAGCGATTGCTGCGATCAGTAAATAGTCGATATCGTATTTCTCACCATAGCGTGAAAATAGCGCCGCGAGTTTTTCTAGTTGAGCAATTTTCTTAGGGTTAAGAGCTCTGTTCAACCATCCCGTGTTATCGATGTATTTGCCGTAAATAACGTTACCGAGTAGTGTCCCAGAGCGAGACTTCTGGATGAACTTATTCACGACGGCTTTTAATTTGGGACTATTTTCTCGCATTGCCCAAGCAATTTTGCCATTTTTGCGGATAGGGATTTTTTTGTGAACCCGAATATCATCCATCACTTTCATCCAAAGCTTGGCTTTATGGCTATCGAGAACAATGGCTTTGACGTAACCATTGTTGAGCATTCCGACCAGCTCATAATCTTGAAGTGTTTCTTCAATAAAGTGCACGATAACAGGCGGTAAGCCTTTTTTGTTTAGTTTCTTATTTAGTGTCTGAATGCTTTCAAAGTAGCTAGAACTGGCGCGCACCCAAATCTCTTTGCCGCTCAATTGTTCGATTTTCGTCATCGTTGGTGTGCTTTTGTTTGTCACTACCCACTCTTGAATACCAGTGAGGATGGGTGAACTGAACTCCACTTTCTGTTTGCGCGTGTCGGTAATAGTCAGGTTGGCGACAACTAAGTCACCTGAACCGTTTTCTAAGGCTGGCAGTAGCTGGTCGCGGGCAACAGGAATAATTTGTACGTTAAGCTTTGGTTTGAGTTTACGAAGGTCTTTTTCGAAATGCGCCAGCAATTCCGCGCCTATGCCTTTTGGTGTGCCGCCCTCAATGTAGTAAAAGCCTAAATCAGCAGAAACTAAGACGCGCAGTACATTCTTCTCCTTGATGACATCGAGGTCCCCAGTATAAGGAGGCTGTTTGAGCGGCGAGATTTGCAGTGCGCAAACGGAAGCAGACAATAGGAGCAGCATAACTGCGCAAAGCTTAGATATCGTCACGTTCACATCCTTTTTATAAAGGGGGGAGGAGAACTTTAAGCATATGTGGAGCTAGGAAGATCATCAAGAAAGGGCTGAATACACTATTGAGAGTAATAAAAAACCGCCACGGTAAAAACGGTGGCGGTTCAGTTTAAAGCAAGTTCAATTACTTCACAGGGTTGAGCTCGATAAGCTTTTCAGTTCTTGCTACGGCGTCTTCCAAACCAAGTTGCTTGTAGGCCTCTAACTGGATAGTCAGTGACTTACGTGCAGCTTCTGTGTCTGGATACGCTTTTTGTAGCTCTTGGCTACGATTAATAGCAGCGACCCAAGCTTCACGGCGAAGGTAGAAGTCAGCAGTCGCTAAATCATAGTTCGCTAGACGGTTTTTCAGCGCGACCATACGTTTTTGTGAATCTTCTGCATATGGGCTATTCGGGTAGCGTTGAAGCAGTTTTTTGAAGTCATCAAACGCTTTTTTTACCGGTTCAGGATCGCGATCGCTTCGATCTACGCTGAATAAATCATGCATAAAGTTACGATCTTGCGCCATGTGGCTTAGACCTCGCATGTACAGCACCCAATCCATCTTTTCATGGGTTGGGTTTAAACGCATAAAGCGAGAAATGGTTGCCAAGCCCAAAGCAAGGTCGTCGTTTTTGTAGTACGCATAGATTAGGTCAAGCTGCACCTGTTCTGAGTAGGCACCGAATGGGTAACGTGAGTCTAATGCTTCCAGTTTCTCAATTGCAGAAAGCCAATTACCACTTTGAAGAGAAATCTGTGCGTCTGCATACAGTTCCGAAGGCGGCACATCAGGAACGATTTCTTCTTTGCTTGCACATCCAAACAGAAGGGATACCGCTAAAAGGCCTGTTAAAGTCTGACGTTTCATATCAGGAGTCTGTTCCTTGAATCTAAATATTTCTTAAGCTGCCGTTACTTTCTTTCCAGTAACAGATACAATGACGTAATAGTCTATTTTTTCACAGTCGTGAGCATTAGTCTCACAGTTTTTAAAAAAGTTCGATATGGCTCAGCAGATTGTATTAACAAATACCGTAAAAGATAGCCAGTTAGGTCAACGTTTAGACCAAGCTATCGCCGAATTATTCGCGGACTTCTCTCGCTCGCGCCTAAAAGAGTGGCTGCTTGATGGGAAAGTTCAAGTTGATGGTGAAGTTGTCACTAAACCTCGTACCAAAGTAATGGGTGGCGAGGAAATTACATTGCAAGCCGAGTTAGAAGATGAAGAACGCTGGGAAGCGCAAGATATCCCGCTAGATATCGTCTATGAAGATGAAGATATTATCGTTATCAACAAACCTCGTGACTTTGTGGTTCATCCGGGCGCTGGTACGCCTGATGGCACTGTACTTAATGCGTTGTTGCATCATTACCCTGATATTGCAGAAGTACCTCGTGCAGGTATCGTGCACCGTTTGGATAAAGACACCACGGGTTTGATGGTGGTGGCGAAAACCGTTCCTGCACAAACTCGTCTGGTTCGCGCACTGCAAAAACGTAATATTACTCGTGAGTACGAAGCGATCGCTATTGGTCGTATGACTGCGGGCGGTAAAGTGGATCAACCTATTGGTCGTCACTCTACTAAGCGCACGCTTATGGCGGTGGCACCAATGGGCAAACCAGCCGTAACGCACTACCGTGTTGCTGAACGCTTCCGCGAACACACGCGTATTCGCTTGCGTCTAGAAACGGGTCGTACGCACCAGATTCGTGTGCACATGTCTTACCTTCAGCATCCGTTGCTCGGTGATATTGCATATGGTGGACGTGCTCGCATCCCGACAGGTGCGTCTGAAGAGCTAACGGCAATGATCCGGGGTTTCGATCGCCAAGCATTGCACGCAGTAATGCTGCGCTTTGAGCACCCAATTACGAGCGAAGTTCTTGAGTTTCATGCTCCAGTGCCTGATGACATGGTGGTGATGACTGAAGCGCTTCGTCAAGATACAGAAGAGCACGGCTTACCGGAAGAATTCTAATATGAAGACGATCATTCCGAATTGGCCAGCGCCTAAAAATGTCAAAGCTTTCGCCTCAACACGCATAGGCGGATTTTCGACAGGCCCTTACCAAGGGCTAAATTTAGGTACTCACGTTGGGGATGATTTGTCTTTAGTAGAGAAGAACCGAGCTTGGTTGGCGCAACAGGCAAGCATGCCAAATGCGCCAATCTGGTTAAACCAAACGCATTCAACCGTTGTGGCTCAAGCAAATGAACCAACAACACAGGTGCTTGATGCGGATGGTGTATTTACTTCTTCAAGCCATGTTGTTTGTTCAGCGATGACCGCCGATTGTTTACCTTTATTATTGACTAATACACAAGGTACGCAAGTAGCCGCAGTTCACGCAGGTTGGCGCGGCTTAGCAAATGGCATTGTCGAAAATGCGTTAGCGTTGTTTTCTGGTGAAGTGATAGCGTGGCTTGGCCCCGCCATTGGCCCTCAAGCCTTCGAAGTGGGTGAAGATGTTCTGCAAGCTTTTGTTGATTTTGATTCACAGGCGAATCAAGCATTTGCTCCACGCGATATCGACGGTAAATGGTTTGCTGACATGTCGGTGCTGGCAACGCAACGTCTAAACCGGGCTGGTGTGACACAAGTGTTTGATTCTGGACTTTGTACTTACCAAGATAAAGCCTCTTTTTACTCTTATCGCCGTGATGGTAAGACTGGTCGACAAGCAACCTTTATTTGGATCGAAGACTAGCTATAAGCACCAAAGTGCTAAGATGCATACTACTATTTTTGCAAAGCTATCTTTATTCATTCACTCCCTTGAAATTCCCCTCCTGAGTATCCATCTTTCTAACTGTCAAAAGAATTTCCTTTAGTTGAGGTTAGGAAGGTAGATATGCGTCTTGATCGATTCACAAGTAAGTTTCAAATCGCTATCTCTGATGCTCAATCACTAGCGTTAGGGCGCGATCATCAATATATCGAGCCAGTTCACCTCATGGTGGCTTTGCTTGATCAAAATGGCAGTCCAATTCGTCCATTGCTTACTATGCTGGATGTGGACGTAACGCATTTACGCTCTAAATTGAGTGAAATGTTAGATCGATTACCAAAAGTCAGTGGCATCGGTGGGGATGTTCAGCTCTCTAGCTCGATGGGCACATTGTTTAACCTGTGTGACAAAGTGGCGCAAAAGCGTCAAGACTCCTATATCTCGTCTGAAGTCTTCCTGCTTGCCGCTTTAGAAGATCGCGGACCACTGGGGCAATTACTCAAAGAGATCGGCTTAACAGAGCAAAAAGTCAGCCAGGCAATCGAAAAGATCAGAGGTGGTCAAAAGGTCAATGACCCGAATGCGGAAGAGCTTCGCCAAGCATTGGAAAAGTTCACCATAGACCTTACCGAGCGTGCAGAGCAAGGTAAATTAGATCCTGTTATCGGTCGTGATGATGAAATCCGTCGTACTATCCAGGTATTGCAGCGTCGTACTAAAAACAACCCTGTGATTATCGGTGAACCAGGCGTAGGTAAGACAGCAATTGTTGAAGGCTTAGCGCAGCGCATAGTTAACAATGAAGTACCTGAAGGTTTGCGTGGTCGCCGTGTGCTGTCATTAGACATGGGCGCACTGGTTGCTGGCGCGAAATACCGTGGTGAATTTGAAGAGCGTTTAAAATCAGTATTGAATGAACTTGCTAAAGAAGAAGGCAACGTCATCCTCTTCATTGATGAACTACACACTATGGTCGGTGCTGGTAAAGGTGAAGGCTCAATGGATGCGGGCAACATGCTAAAACCGGCATTAGCTCGTGGTGAGCTGCACTGTGTTGGCGCAACAACATTGGATGAATATCGTCAGTACATCGAAAAAGATGCAGCATTAGAACGTCGTTTCCAAAAAGTGCTGGTGGATGAGCCGACCGTTGAGGATACCGTGGCGATTTTACGTGGCTTGAAGGAGCGTTATGAGCTTCATCATCACGTCGAAATTACTGACCCAGCGATTGTTGCTGCGGCGAGCTTGTCACATCGCTATGTCTCCGACCGTCAGTTGCCGGATAAAGCGATCGACTTAATCGACGAAGCGGCTTCAAGCATTCGTTTACAAATTGACTCTAAGCCAGAGTCCTTGGATAAGCTTGAGCGTAAAATTATCCAACTCAAAATTGAGCAACAAGCACTAAGTAACGAGCACGATGAAGCGAGTGAAAAGCGTTTGAAAGCGCTTAATGAAGAACTCAATGAAAAAGAGCGAGAGTATGCTGAGCTAGAAGAGGTTTGGAATACAGAAAAAGCAGCTCTTTCTGGCACTCAACATATTAAGTCTGAGCTTGAACAAGCTCGTATGGACATGGAGTTTGCTCGCCGTGCTGGCGATCTAAACCGTATGTCGGAGCTTCAATATGGTCGTATTCCTGAACTTGAGAAGCAGTTAGATCTTGCAACCCAAGCTGAAATGCAGGAAATGACGCTATTGCGTAATAAAGTAACCGACAACGAGATTGCAGAAGTACTTTCTAAGCAAACCGGCATTCCGGTATCCAAGATGCTAGAAGCGGAAAAAGAGAAACTACTTCGTATGGAAGACGTGCTGCATAATCGTGTGGTAGGGCAAAGCGAAGCGGTCTCTGTTGTATCGAATGCCATTCGTCGTAGTCGAGCTGGGCTTTCTGATCCAAACCGACCAATTGGCTCCTTCTTATTCTTAGGTCCAACTGGTGTGGGTAAAACAGAGCTTTGTAAGACACTTGCGAGCTTTATGTTCGACAGTGAAGATGCGATGGTCCGTATCGATATGTCTGAGTTCATGGAGAAACACTCAGTGGCAAGGTTGGTTGGTGCACCTCCAGGCTATGTCGGGTATGAAGAGGGTGGTTACTTAACTGAAGCGGTTCGTCGCAAGCCGTATTCGGTAATTTTGTTAGACGAAGTAGAGAAAGCGCATCCGGATGTATTTAACATTCTGCTGCAAGTTCTCGATGATGGGCGTTTAACGGATGGTCAAGGTCGTACTGTTGACTTCCGTAATACGGTTGTGATCATGACATCTAACTTGGGTTCATCTCGTATCCAAGAGAATTTCGCAACATTAGACTATCAAGGTATCAAGAGTGAAGTGATGGATGTGGTTAGCAAACACTTCCGCCCAGAGTTCTTGAACCGTGTTGACGAAATCGTGGTGTTCCATCCACTTGGTCAAGAACACATTAAGTCCATTGCTTCTATTCAATTGGAACGTTTGGCGAAACGACTAGAGGAGAAAGGCTATCAACTAGAAGTTTCCGACAAAGCGCTCGATTTGATCGCTCAAGTTGGTTTCGATCCTGTGTATGGTGCGCGTCCTTTAAAACGTGCAATTCAGCAGAATGTCGAGAACCCGTTAGCCAAATCAATTCTGTCTGGTGAAATCGTTCCAGACAAGACAGTGCAGCTAATTGTTACTAATGACCAAATTTGTGCTCATCAATAATTGTATGGATACAGTAAAATTGAGATAAAAATCACACTAAAGGGGCCGTTTGGCCCCTTTTCTATAGTTTTTTAGAGTCTTTTGTCTGTTTTCTATACGAATAAACTAAAAAGGTGAGTTTTTTTAAAAAATGCACTTGTGTTCTTTAATGAACTCCCTATAATGCGCCTCCGTTGTCACGGGAAAGCAAGTGAAGCGGAACCTAAACAACTACGGTTAGTGAGTTAAAATTAACTCGCAGATAAATAACTTAAAAAAGTGTTTGACACGATAAGTTATCTAGCTAAAATAGCCGTCCACTTTGAAGAGAACTTCGAAGTGTGCTCTTTAAAAATATAGACCTATCAATCTGTGTGGGCACTCGTTGATGATAATCCAAATAGTTTCTTCGGAAACAATTTAGGTTTCA
>NZ_JAWOUQ010000012.1:0-157403 GCF_033339475.1 Vibrio sp. 2304
GACATTACTGTTGCCTGAAACGCTGAAGCTCAGCTCGCCATCCACATTATCCACATCGCTGAAGGCGGTATTTAGATTGATGGTGTATGGTGTAAAGTCTTCTGCCAAGGTTTGGTCTGCGATGTTGCTTTCAACCACAGGCGCGTCGTTTACCGCATTCACAGTGACGTTAACCGTCGCTTGGTCAGTCAGTGCACCATCGGTGACGGTGTAAGTAATTTCAGCGTCACCATGGAAGTTCTCGGCCGGTGTGAACACCAGTTTGCCATCAACAATTTCAACTGTCCCTTGGTCACTCGGCACGGACGCTGATTGAATAGACAACTCATCGCCATCAATATCGGTGTCGTTTGGCAGGACATCAACCGTTACTGAGCTATCTTCCTCTGTAATTGTTGTATCATTAGAGGCAATAGGCGCATCGTTAACTGAGTTTACTGTTACCGAAACTTGAGCTTCATCCTCTAACTCACCATCTGAGATGGTGTAGCTAATCGTTGCATTACCGTTGAAATTTTCAGCCGGAGTGAAAACAAGCTTACCATCGATAATCTCAACGATACCTTGCTCTTCTGGTACAGAAGCAGAGGTAATGATTAAATCATCACCTTCAATATCACTGTCGTTAGCGAGCACATCAATTACAACCAGGGAATCCTCGTCAGTTTGAATCGCATCATTAGTTGCTATTGGCGCGTCATTAACAGGCGTAATATCTAAGTTAGCAGTGCCATTAATAACACCGCCATCGTTATCAATAATGTCATAGGAGAATGACACTTCAGTGTCATCATCAGCCTCTGGAATGTAAGTCCAAGATCCATCGCTGTTATCAATTAAGGTGCCATTCCCACTCTCAATAGTGACGTTTGTAATGACAAGAGTATCGGCATCATCAATATTGACATTAGATAGTAATTCTTCAGTAGTTATCGTGATTGGATCGCTATCTTCCTCAACAGCGCTTAATGTCACTGGAGAATTAGTAAGTGGCTTACTTGAGCCATCCCCACTTGTCTCGATACCTGTTGTGAAGAAGTCATTTAAGGTCAACGCTTGTGTTTCAGATAAGCCGAGGGATTCTAGGCCAATAGTTTCAAAGTTTGTTGAGGCTAGCACTTCAGTACCATCTCGTACAATCGTGGCACTATTTTGCAAACTGGAGCCACTATTTTCACCCGCTGCAGGTGCGAGTTCTTCATCAATAGCAGAAGGGTCTTGACCTTGCTCAATAGCACTAATAATCTGTGCTACATCGTCTGAAATATCTTTTAAACCTTGCTCTTGAGCAAGCTGAATTTTCAGGTCTTGAGGCGCAGCATCTGTCATTGCCACTATCACTTCACCTGGTAGAGGCTGCTGTCCTTCTGCAAGGACTCTCAGCTGCCCATCCAAACCTATTACGACGACTTGATTACCGAGTGGCACTAATGCTGTACGATCCATATAAACCTTAACCCTAAATAACTGTCAAGTTTTTGACTAATAATACTAATTTGCTATATATTGCCCGAATATATAGTGCAATAACAGCAATTTGATGCTCAATGAAGTAATTATGTGTCATACATCAATAAGAATCCAGACGCATAAGTGTTTTATTTTATTAAAATCTGGACACTCGTTTCTAACCATTACCTCCATCTTTAATTTGAGATCTTAATTCAAGTTTTAGGCAGATTTAGTAGGTTGATTTATCAAAATTGAAACAAATGAACAGCGAATCAACAGGTTACTTCATCGCATATTAATGTTATTGTGCGCTAAATTATTGACGCCCTTATAAGTATTCCACTTATAAGCCCTATCACCTCGAGAATTTTTACCATTATCTAGGAGAATCACAGTGAAGTGGACTCGTGCCAACGCCTTTTGTATTGGTATGTTCACCGCTAGTCATGCTTTTGGGCAAACGCTAGAGCAAGCGGTTGAAAACACATTAAAAACCAATCCTGACATCAAAAGTGCGTTCAATGAATTCGTTAGCAAGCAGTATGTGAATGAAGCATCTGGTGGTGCTTACCTCCCATCCGTAGACTTAGATGCCGGTATCGGTTACGAAGGAATCAAACCCGCAGAGTCAGGGCGAGATTCAACCGATCTGACAAGAAAAGAAGCCACCGTGACACTAACCCAGCTAATATGGGATGGCTCAGCGACACTTAATGATATGGATCGAACAGCAGCTGATGCTGAATCGGTCCGTTATCAACTTCTAGCTGATGCCCAAGACACCGCTCTAGAGGTCGCGAAAGTTTATTTAGACTCAGTAAAAGCTTATGAAATTCTTACACTTTCCGAGAATAACTTGAAAGTGCATAAGAAGATCTATGAAGACATTAAAAAGCGAGTTAACTCAGGTATCGGTTCTACAGCAGACCTAACCCAGGTAGAGGCTCGTTTAGCAAAGGCTCATGGTAACTTGGTGGCAGCTCAGAACAACTTATATGACAGCCACACCACCTTTACACGCCTTGTCGGACAGTCACCACAAGGATTGATTTTCCCAAGAGCGGACCAAAACTTTATTCCCTACACCATCGATGAAGCGATTGACTTGGCATTCGAGTCACATCCAGTAATCAAAATTTCGGTAGCTGATGTGGACTCTGCAAAGTTCCAATACAAGCAATCTAAGGGAACTTACTACCCAACGATATCGGTAGAAGCGGCTCAAACATGGCGTGATGATGCAAGCGGTATCGAAGGAAGCAGCGAAGAGACAACAGCAATGTTACGTATGCGTTACAACCTCTTTAACGGTGGTAGTGACGTAGCCAACGCTGAAAGTTTTGCCTACCAACTAAATAAAGCAAAAGACCTAAGAGAACGTGCATACCGCCAAGTAGAAGAAGGTCTTCGTCTATCTTGGAGTGCGTTAGATTTAACACTTCAACAAAAAGAGTTCCTAGCGGATCACGTAGATTCGGCCTCAGAAACTGTCATCGCCTACGAAAAGCAGTATCGCATTGGAAAACGCACTCTGCTGGACTTGTTAAATACTGAAAACGAACTTTTCGAAGCGAGAAAGAACTACTTGGATGCTCGATACTCAGAGCAGTACGCCAAGTACCGCGTTATGAACGCGACTGGCCAATTGTTAAATGCCTTGCGTGTCGATGTACCTACAGAATGGAATGAAAAGGTGGAGTACTGATCATGAAACCAGTGAAGATTCTATTTGCATTGGGTATGCTCGCCATCACTCAACACGTTGTTGCTGAAGACGAATATGAGTATCGTCCTGTACCAAATGCAGAACAAATAGCAGATTTGCAAGATGACGATAACGATGGTGTCATCAATGCTCGAGATATGTGCCCAGGTACACCTGAAGGCTCAGAGGTCGACAACGACGGTTGTGGAGAATACATTAAAGCATCAGATAACATGCAAGTGCGGATACTTTTTGCTAACGACTCTGATGAGATCAATCCAGTCTTCAGAAGACAAGTCCGAGAGCTTTCCGACTTTTTAAAAGAGTACCCTACTACTTCGATAGAGCTGCACGGCTATGCTAGTAAAGTTGGTGGTTCAAAGCATAACCAAGATCTTTCTGAAAGACGAGCACGCAATGTCCGTGAAGCCCTACTAAGCTACGACATCGAACCGAGTAGAGTCCGCATTGTTGGTTTTGGTGACACTCACTTAGCACAGCAAGGGACCGATGAAGTCAGCCATGCTTTAAATCGTCGAGTAACCGCATCAGTCGTTGGTTACAAAGGCGAGATAAAAAGAGAGTGGACAATATTCACAACTCTTCCAGAAAGGTAAAGTACCTGTTTTTGTTTGCTCTGCAAGCACAAAGCAAACAAAAACGAGTGAATACTTAACCTCAGAAAAGGAGCTTCGGCTCCTTTATTTTTACTCATTTCGACAACCGTATTATGCTTTAGGAATCGGCACTTTAGTGTTACTCTAGCCACGTCATAACAACGAGAGTTTTGAAATGAGCAAACTTACATCAGATATCCAAGCGAACCTTGACCTTTTTGTTGCAGAAACGAAAGAAAACCAATTGGTTTGGGGTTTACGCAATGAAGAAGGTTGGCTATCTTGCGATTCAACTGAATTCGAAAACAGCGAAGTCATGCCTTTCTGGTCTTCTAAAGAAGATGCAGAAGCACATAATGTTGAAGAATGGGCAGATTTTACTGTACTAGAAATCCCATTAGATATCTTTGTTGAAGATTGGCTTTTGACTCTTGCTGAAGATGGTGTTCTTGTTGGAACTAACTGGAACGATCAGTTAGAAGGCAAAGAAATGGAGCCTCAAGATCTAGCAAAGCTTTACATTGATTAAAGATTTCTGACCTCAACTTTATGTTGAGGTCTTTCTTTTTTATGCCTCTTCTTTCAATATCTCGACCAAGTGCATAGTTTTACTACTCTTTTTCTTAGTACACCCAACTTAATCACAACGCTGATGCGTTAAAAGCGCTATGATAACTCAACTTTAAAGGCACCTTAAATTAAAGGCTCGTTTAAACATGCGCGTGCTCTATCCCTTGCTTGCGTCACTTTTGCTCACTCCAGTATATGCAAGCGACACTCAAGATATTGAACCAAACCAAAATATCACACAGTGGCACTCTGTCTACCAAACCACACTACGAAGCAACCCTGAGTCGGCATTGAGCATGCTTCAAGATCGCTACCATACAGCGAAATCGGACAGCGAAAAGCTCTACGTAAGTGGATTGATTTATGAATATATGTCAAACATAAATCAGCCTTACTATGGCAGCAGTCAAGTCTTAGACAACCCTTTTTCTCAATTAGAATCAGAATATATTCTTGCGTTAAATGAACGTAAGCATGGTAGTTACGAGGCCTCAGTAGATAGCTTTTCTTCTTTGCGACAGACAATGAAGAAAATATCCGATTCCGAAGGCAAGGCTCTGATGAACTATCAACTTTGTTATACGCTGAATCAACAAGGTCGTTATCACAAAGCAAACTTTTATTGCTCATCCTTAGAGAGCCACTTAAATCATAAGCATCAAGAAAACTTCCCTGTTGATCTTGCTTTGCGCGTGGTAGCAAATAACTACAATTACCGCGGTGACTATGAAAAAGCCTTAAGTTTGTATCGACAGTTGATGGCCAACATGTCGACGCAAAGCGATCCTTCAGGGATTTACAATGACGTCGGCAATTTACTTGCAGAGCTGGGGCAATTTGAACAATCAGAGCAATATCTCATTCAAGCCTTACTGGTTCGCCAAGATGAAGGGACACCTCTTGAAGTTGCGCAAGTCGAACATAGTCTAGGAGCGATGTACAGAAAATCCAAAGAACTCGATAAGTCCATCAGCCACTACAAAAATGCATTAACGATTCTCGAACAACTTCATTACCCATACGGGCAAGGGTTGACCTATTTAGGGTTATCTGCTGCTTTGGCCGATTCTGGGCAATTGGATACCGCGGTAGATTACATTGGAAGAGCATTAAACATTGCCCAAACTTATGAGAATACGCACCTTGAAACAGAGGGTCATTTGGCTGCTGGATTGGCATATTTAAAGAACCATACACCCGAAAAATCGATTGAACACACTACAATAGCGTTAAGATTAGCGGTAAAAAACGCTAGGCCCTTATTGCAAGCGCAAGCCCAATTACTCCTCTCAAAAGCATACCAAGCTCAAAATGATTACAAAAAGGCGCTGGAGCATCACAAGGCCTACTCGACGATTGAACTAACGAACCGAGACGCGAGTAATATCAAGGCGTTAGAGGCACTAGATCTCACTAAAAAAGAGTATGAATATGATCTACAAGTCGCGCAGTTGAACAACGAAACTCTTCTAAGTCAGTACCAGTTTGAAAAACTCACAGACCAACAACGCACTTATAATTTTGTTGTTTTCTGTTTATTGATTCTCCTCGCTCTGGCATTGATGGTTCAGCGACAAACACGCTTAAAAGCCAAAATAGACAGCTTAACGTGTGCATTAAACAGAGCGGCAATTATAGAGACGATTAAAAGCCAAACCTCCAAAGCGGAAGGAGACTTCCGTTACGTTCTAGCATTAATCGATCTAGATGACTTTAAGGCGATTAATGATCAGTATGGTCATCCGACTGGCGACTTAGTACTACAACAGGTGTGCAAAGCGCTTAAAGCTAAACTTAATAAGGGAGAGTACTTGGGTCGTTTAGGTGGAGAAGAGTTTATCTTGCTATTGAAAAACGTCGATGAGATTGACGTTCCCTTTAGAATACAAAGTCTGCATAAAACAATTTCAGAAAAGAGTGTACATTCGCTTAATAACCATCAATTGAATATATCTGCGAGTCTGGCCTATCTATCAACCTCAATGCCACTCACCAACTTTGATGAGCTCTATTCGATATTAGACCAAGCGTTATACAATGCTAAGAAGCAAGGAAAAAACTCCCTTGTGGACGCATACAACGAGCCGATCAGTTTAAGTGCTGAGTATATTCTCTAATAAAACCAAACCACCAGCGTAGTGGTTTGTTATAGGTGGAAGCATCAGTAAGCCATTCAGATGCAACACCATCATCAAGGAGTCTTTGTGCCCAGGGCAAGAAAAAACATTCAGTCTCTAGAGCGAGGTTTTCTAATCCTCGAGTTGCTCTCGATGAGTGAGTCTCCCCTATCATTACAGACGATCAGTAATGCGATCCAGTTAAATAAGACGACTGTTCACGGGTTACTTGCGACTCTACACTCTCTTGGATATGTATCCAAACACAACCATAGCTACAGCCTAGGGTTTAGATGCTATGAACTGTCTAAGCCGATTGAACAAAAAAACGAAGCTATCCGACAACATTTTGTTCCATTGCTGAAAAAAATGGCCCAAGTGACTAACAACACAGCTTACCTCGCTGTACAAAGTGGCGCTAAAGAGTACTTGTATATCGATGCTATAGAGCAGGATAACCCTCTTACTATCCGTAGCCCGAGAGGGAAACGAGAAGGACTCACAACATCTGCGATCGGCAAAGTTTTTCTTAGTTTTGATGATGAGCTTCGTCGAACATTACGCCTTGAAAACCAAATATCCCCCACGTTAGAAACTGAACTTAATCAGGTTGTATTATCAGGTTACGCACTCGATTTAGAAGAGGCAGAGCCAAACCTCAATTGCTTAGCGATCCCCCTTTACTTGGATGGTAAAGTCGTTGCTGTTGCAGGTGTTAGCGGTGCTGCCTCCGAACTGACGGTCACTAGGCTAAATCACTTTGCCAGCATCTTTCTCAAATTTTAAGATTTGACAATGTCGAATCCTAGGCCATTTTTATACTGTTTTGATTACATGCTTATACGTCGCCTCTAATATGGTCGTTGTTCAACTCAACAACGTAGGAGAAGCGATGTCTACTGTATTAATCACCGGCGCTAACCGTGGCTTAGGCTTGCAATTTGTCCGCCACTACCTTGGAAAAGGTTGGCAAGTTATCGCAACTTGTCGTTCACCAGAAAATGCTAAGCAGCTCAATGAACTAGTAACCCAATCTAATCAACTTCAACTGATGGCTCTAGACGTCACTAACCAACAAGATATCGATCAGTTAGCCACTCAATTAGCGGATCGTCCGCTCGATCATTTAATTCTTAATGCAGGTGTATTAGGCGAAGAGTGTGCAAAGCTTGGCGAAATGACCCAGAAAAAATGGCTAGAAGTACTAAACATAAATACCGTCGCACCTGCCCTGCTAATTCAAGCCCTACAAGACAACGTTGCGAAAAGTCAGCACAAAACCATCGTGGGAATCTCAACCCGAGTTGCGAGTTTAAGCGATAACAGTTCAGGTAACATGTACAGTTATCGAGCATCTAAAGCAGCGCTTAATCAGGTTCTAGTATCAGCAGCACGCAATCTCGAATCGCGAGGAGTAAAAACTGTCGCAGTTCATCCCGGCTGGGTAAAAACCGATATGGGCGGTGAGGACGCAACCTTTTCTGCCGAGGAAAGTGTTGCAGGCATTGTTTCGGTCGCAGAACAGCTAACACTTGAGCAATCCGGAAGCTTCCGCGTATTTGATGGCTCTACAATTGACTGGTAACTGATCTCTAAATGACGTCTCCCGGCCAAATTGAAGGCCGGGAGAATACAGTAAACTAATAGGCCAAAAAGATAAAAGCTCGCACTATCGTCAGACAAGCGAGCCGTTATCGTCTATGGTGTTGTACTACTGTCAAACGCTGAGGAAGTCAGCGATTGCAGAGGTGTCATTTAGGCAATGATTTCCCGTGAAACTCACTCAATCATCCCACTCAGGCGCTAGCCCTTCAGGGTTTACTTCGCGGCCATTTCTTTCCAACGCATCTATCTTAGCAATCGCCTCTTCACCCAGATTAAGTTCAAGTGCTTTCAGGTTACTTGCTAAATTCTCTCGTTTAGTTGAAGACGGGATCACCGCGTAACCTTTTGACAAAGCCCAAGCAAGCGCGACTTGAGCTGGCGTGGCCTGATAGTCCTCAGCAATACCAGCAATAGTTGGGTCCCCAAGTACTTTCCCATATGCCAAGGTCATGTAAGACGTTACCTGAATATCGTTTTCCTGCATGAAGCTGACCAACTTACGATTTTGCAAATAAGGGCTAAGCTCGATTTGGTTGGTAACAATATTCTCTTTACCGACCACTTCTATCGCTTGTTGCAACAAGTCAATATTAAAGTTGGAGACGCCAATATTACGGGTTAACCCTTGCGATTTAGCTTCAAGTAATGAAGCCATGTATTCGCTCAAGTTATTGTTATTGCCAGGCCAGTGGATCAAGGTCAAATCCACATAATCTGTATTTAGCTTTTCTAAGCTCTCTTTTAGACTTGGAATGAGTTGTTCCGTGTTCATGTTATCAACCCAGACCTTGGTCGTAATGAATAGCTCATCACGTGCAATACCGGACTGTGTCAATACTTCACCGATTTCTGCCTCATTACCGTAAATCTGTGCAGTATCAATTACGCGGTAACCCACTTCTAACGCATTACGGACTGAATCCTTAACTACTTCACCCTCTAAACGAAACGTGCCGACGCCAAATGATGGTACTTTCATCTAAATCTCCTGAATTATCGATTTTATAGTTGATTCGAAGCAAAACTTTACGCCGCAAGAAACTTTCCGTAAAGTTAACAATACTCAAATCTAATTTGAAATATATTCAACAATGAAAGCTACTCTAGATGAAATGCGCACCTTTATGGCCGTGGTCGATACGGGTTCAATCAGCTCTGCGGCTGAACTGTTATCGATGACCGTCTCGGCGGTGAGTCGATCGGTATCTCGGCTAGAAGCCAAACTCGAAACGACCTTGTTAAATCGCACAACCCGTAAGTTAGATGTTACTAATGAAGGAACGATATACCTCGATAAAGTCAGACATATTGTAGAAGCAGTAGAGAATGCCGAAGCACAACTGAAAAGCCAGAAATATAAGCCTTCTGGCCTCCTACGAATAAACGCAGCTACCCCCTTCTTACTGCACGTACTAACGCCGCACATTGCTAAATATCAGAGCTTGTATCCAGAAGTCGAAATCGATCTCAATTCCAATGAGGAAAATATTAGCCTTTTGGGAACAAAAACCGATGTTGCTTTTCGTATCGGTGAGCTACAAAACTCAACCATGCGCGCGATATTTCTTGGTAAAAGTCGGATTCGAATCGTCGCGAGTCCAGAGTATTTAAGACAACATGGTACTCCAACCTCAATAGATCAGTTACTCAATCACAAGCTACTTGGATTCAACAAGCCGGAGTATCTTAAGGAATGGCCGATCATGGATGATAAGAACAAACTTCTGCGTATTATGAGTAGCCTAAGCTCTGATAATGGCGAGACGCTAAGATGTTTAGCCTTACATGGTGCGGGGATAGCTTGCCTGTCTGACTTTATGACCTACTCTGACCGACAAGCTGGTCGCTTAGTGGGCGTGCTTAGTGAACACACGCATAATGTCGAACAGCCAGTTCATGCGGTGTATTACAAAAATGCCAGTACCTCACGCCGGATCAGCTCTTTTATTGACTTCATCAAGCAAGAAATCAAGGTAGAGAACCACCAGTTCCTCTAAAGACCACCGCTGTTTGTGGCAAAACACTTTTGTCTTTTTGCCGCTTTTTCTCACAACAAAAATCTCATAGTGTCCTGAATATCAGGGAGGCACCTTGCCTCCTAGTACTCACAGTAATAGTCAGGCTTCATAATGCATAAAGATTTAAGTAACAGATTCACCATCGGGGTTGAGCTCCCCCTAGATAATGACTGGACCCAAGAAGGCCAGAAAAAACGGCTGCTCCAACGAAAACCGTTCGGCGTACCAGACATGAGTGCACATAAACAGCGTATTATGTTAGCCGATAAGTTAGGCTTTAACGTAGCGTGGGTGAGAGATGTCCCGTTGTACGACCCTAACTTTGGAGACGCGGCACAAATTTATGAACCGTTCAGTTATCTTGGCTATCTCTCTGCGTGCACCGACAACATTCTACTAGGGACAGCAGCGATAGTATTACCGTTAAGACAACCTTGGCTAGTGAAAAAAGCCGCTGCGACCATCAACGAGTTAAGTGGTGACCGCCTGATACTCGGTGTGGCTAGTGGAGACCGCCCTAGTGAATATCCCGTTTTTAATGCCAACTTTGACAGCCGTGGCTCAGCTTTTCGAGAAAGTGTAGAGATTTTGAAAGATACGCAAAATGATAAGCTGGGTAACGATCTACAGTTATTACCCGAGTTTGCTGATATTCCTATCTATGTCGCAGGGTTAGCGCAGCAAAGTCCACAATGGATAGGAGAAAACCTAGACGGCTGGCTCGCCTACCCAGGCACACCTGATGATCATGAACACCGCGTTGCACTTTGGCGCTCCGTAGCGGGAAACAAACCCTACGCCAGCTTTATTCATCTTGATTTAGTCGATAACCCAAATGCACCAGTCGTTCGGCATCATTTTGGTATCCAGGCCGGAGTCAATGGCTTGATCGATGAGCTAGAAAAAATGCAAGAAGCAGGAGTCAATCACATCGGGTTGCATTTCCGTCGTAATAGCCAACCAATTGAGAAATCAATGGAACAGATCGCTCAGTACGTGTTGCCACGCTTTAACTAAGATCAAATGAAAATATGTGCCACCTTACTAAGGGGTGGCACGCTAGGCTTGGCAGTTGGAAAAACAAAAGCTGCAATAACGACAAAATTCTTTTGTTAAAAAAACAATAATAGTGTTATTTTAAAGTAAGTCTTGGTTGAATAAAGTCGATGAACGCGGAAATACGCTTAGAGACTGAAGAAGATTTGTAGAACACAGCATTGACCTGTTCTCGTCCAGTATTTGTGATTTTTTCCGATTCAAACAATGCCACTAACCGTCCAGAATCAAGATCATCTTTCACCATAAAGCCAGATAAACATGCAATGCCGTTCCCTGCCAGCACTAACTGTCTAACCGTTTCACCACTGCTGGATAGGATATCAGGCTCTATCATCTCAAACCCTCGTAATGGCCACTGATTTAACACTTTAGCGCCAGAAAAACCGATCAAGTTATGACTGCGCAAATCGCCCACCGCTTCAGGGAAACCTCGTTTAGATAAATAACCAGGCGTGGCAACGATAAATAGTGGGCTTGTTCCTAAAGGTTTAGCATGCAGTGTTGAATCCGATAATCGTCCAATACGTATCGCCACATCGGTTCTTTTTTCCAATAGATCCACAAAACCCTCATTAGAGGTAAGATCGAGTTGAATATCAGGATAAGCCTCTTTAAATGGCTGAATTAACGGCACGAGTTGATGTAAAACAAATGGGCTAGCGGCATCAACTCTTAAGCGCCCCTTGGGTAATTCACCTCGTGTGATGATCTCTTCTTCAGCTTGCTGTATTTGTAGTAAACCTAAGCGAACCGCTTCAACAAACTGATGCCCTTCCTCAGTAACTTCCACTCTGCGTGTCGTGCGATTCAGCAAGGTTACCCCCAACTGTGATTCAACTTTACTAACCGCACGAGATACCCTAGCGACTTGAATACCTAGTGCATCAGCAGCGGAAGAAAATCCACCACTATCCACAACTGCCATAAGAATCTCTAATTCATCTGATCGGGTTAACATTTCATCCCCTTTCCTAACTGCGCATTTCATTCATTTATAACAAAAGTATTTTGTAATAAACACCATTTTTCGCAACGAACAACTCTTTAATAATACACGACATGGAGACGGGCTATTCGTTTATCCATTCATATTCAATGATTATAAGAGAGAGTTGTTATGCCTTTAGCTTTACTTGCATTGACGCTTAGCGCCTTTGCTATTGGAACCACGGAGTTTGTAATTGTCGGTCTGATACCGACTATGGCCTCCGACCTCAACGTATCATTACCTTCAGCGGGTCTTTTAGTTAGCCTGTACGCACTTGGTGTCGCGGTTGGTGCTCCCGTTTTAACAGCGCTGACTGGTAACTGGAAAAGAAAGTACGTTCTGCTTTCTGTGATGGCACTGTTTGTTCTTGGCAATCTGTTAGCCTGGCAAGCACCTGGATACAACACTCTAGTTACAGCAAGGATACTGACCGGGCTTGCACACGGTGTGTTCTTTTCGATCGGCTCGACTATCGCCACTGGCCTAGTGTCAAAAGAAAAAGCCGCTAGCGCAATTGCTATTATGTTTACCGGTCTGACCGTAGCTCTAGTGACGGGCGTGCCACTTGGCACCTGGATTGGCCAGACATTTGGTTGGCAGGCAACCTTCCTAATCGTCGCGATCCTTGGAATCATCGCACTGATAGGAAGCGCTCTGCTAGTGCCGAGTAATCTGAAACAACCACCAGCAACCAAGCTGTCATCGCAAGTAAAAGTCTTGACTCAACCTCGTCTACTTTTGGTGTACGCAATCACCGCGCTCGGTTACGGTGGTACGTTCACAGCCTTCACTTACTTGGCTCCTATTTTGGAAGAAGTTTCGGGGTTTGGCTCTAGCGCTATCAGCCTAATTATGTTGGTTTATGGTGTATCAGTCGCATTCGGCAACATCTGGGGCGGAAAGATGGCCGACTCTATGGGGCCAATCAAAGCTCTTACAGCGATTTTCTCGGGCCTAATTGTGGTATTGCTCGTGTTTAGTGTCACAGCATTTAATCCAATTTCTGCAGTAGTGACCATTCTTGTCTGGGGTGCCTTTGCCTTTGGTAACGTTCCAGGACTTCAAGTTTATGTTGTCAAACTAGCAGAGAAATATTCACCTGATGCAGTCGACGTCGCTTCTGGTCTCAACATTGCTGCATTTAACGTAGGTATTGCACTGGGTTCTTGGGGCGGTGGCCTTATCGTGGCCAATGCTGGGCTGATGCACACACCTTGGATTGGCGCGATCGTAGTATTAGGTGCTCTACTACTAACCCGTTTCAGCGGAATGCTAGACAAGCGTGGAGAACAGCACGCAACGGCACACTGATTCACGTTCCGAATCTATAAAAATCACTTAAATTAGCCCGGCATTACGTCGGGCTTTCAATACAGAGTTTAAATACACCATTGACTGAGGTAGAAAGTTTATTCTACCCTTAGGTAAAACAAACGTTCTACCTAGTGTATCAAATAGTGAAAGAAAAAATCGCAGCAAGCCTAGAAAAAGCATTCAGTCAGTATGGCTTCGCCGAGCCTAGCGTACCCCAACTCAAAAACGCCTGCGAAGTCAGCCTGAGAACCCTGTACAAATACTACCCCTCCAAGGAAGCGATGATTGTTGCAGCTCTCGAGCATCGCCATCAAAGGTATTTGAGTTTTTTGCTCGAAGATGCCCCTGCCAATGGAACACCGGCTGTAATACACCTATTCACTCGCCTAGAGGATTGGATGAAGGAGTTTGCACCGAATGGCTGCATGTCCATCAATGCATTAGCAGCCTATCCAGAAAATCTATCGATTAATCAAGCAGTAAAACAACACAAATTGGCGGTTCGTCAGCTTATGCTCCAACTAAGTCAGCGAGAAGACCTAGCAACCACACTCTTCTTGTTACATGAAGGTCTATCCAACGCATGGCCGGTTCTCGGTCACGCTGCCTTTGCATCCGCTGAACACACTCTGCTAGAACTAATGAAGGAGAACAATCAATGACCACAATCCCGAAAGTCATGAAAGGCGTCCAACTTATCGGTCATGGTGGGCCAGATATGCTTCGTTACCGCGATGATCTACCTGTGCCAGTCCCCTCGCCTGATGATGTATTGATCCAAGTTGCCGCCGCCGGGGTCAATAACACCGACATCAATACCCGAACAGCATGGTATTCTAAAAACGACGCCAATAGCATGGATGCAAGTTGGTCAGGAGACGCGCTATCTCTCCCTCGAATCCAAGGTGCCGATGTATGCGGTACCATCGTCGCTGTTGGTGAGAATATCTGCCCATCACGAATCGGTCAGCGTGTGCTCATCGAACCATGTATTACGCGCTTCAACAGTCAAGCACTTAGCTCGCCTTGGTACTTCGGTTCAGAATGTGATGGTGGCTTTGCTCAGTTCACTGTTGTTGACAGTAAACATGCATTTGCTGTGAATAGTAGTTTATCGGATATCGATTTGGCCTCCTTCCCTTGTTCTTATTCAACTGCCGAGAACATGCTTGTCCGCTCTAATGTCACAGCGAGCGATACCGTACTGATTTCAGGGGCATCCGGTGGTGTTGGCTCTGCCGCAATCCAACTGGCGAAGGCGCGTGGAGCATACGTCATTGCTATCGCCAGCCCAGAAAAGAAAGAACAGATCACGGCATTAGGAGCAAACCAAGTTATCCCTCGCGATGCAAATTTAACGGCGACTCTCGGAGAAAACAGCGTTGACGTAGTGATTGATTTGGTCGCAGGAGAGCAGTGGCCACAATTTCTTCAGGTACTAAAGCCAGGATCAAGATACGCTGTTTCCGGCGCCATAGGCGGCCCAATTGTCGAGCTGGATGTAAGAACTCTTTACCTTAAAGACCTAGCGTTATTTGGTTGTACCGTTTTGGCACCAGAAGTATTCGGTAACTTGGTTCGCTATATCGAACAGAACGCAATTCGTCCCTTAGTCGCGGAGTCATTTCCCTTGAACCAGATAGGTCAAGCGCAAGAAGTATTTTCACGCAAGCAACATATTGGGAAACTGGTTTTGGAAATCACATAGCTTTTGTGATTAACAACCGCCTATACAAGTCATTGTAATTTGAGAACCCTTTAAGCATTCTACAAAATGTTCAGTAAATAGGAGAACGCTACGGTTGGCTTAGCTTGTTATCCCTTTTCATCACGCTAAGCCAGCTTGTAAAAATATGTGTGTTTGCTTCTGAGTTATAAATGTTTAATACCAACATTATCTTACTTCTGGCGTTCATGAACAGAACCGAGATCTGAACGACTTCGGTGTTAAACCTACGATCCTATTAAATATTTTCCTGAACGCGCTCACATCTTGGTAACCCACTCTAAATGATATTGCGTCAAATGTTAGGGTTGTCGACTCAAGTAAATCACAAGCTTTTTGTACTCTTAAGCTTTGTATGTATTGGTTAACATTGAAACCTGTCGCCTTTTTAAAGCGTCGCTGCAATGTCCTTTCTGTTAAACAACTCAACTCTGCAAGCTCTTTATTGCTCAGTTTTCCTTGATAATGATCGTTTATATAGTGCTGTATTTGAACAATTACCTCATCACCATGTTGGAAGTTTGGAGTAAACTGTTGATAAAAGCGTTGCTCTCTCGGACCAGTATCAATAACCAACATTTTTCCTAACAGGCGCATTACTGCCGGTGACGCAAATAAGGAAACCAACTCCAAACCTAAATCCACCCATGACATCATACCCCCAGCCGTAATGATCGATCCTTCGTTAATAAGGATGGCTTCTTGTCTTACGTGGATATCGGGAAACTGACTCGCTAATGAAGGAGCCAAGCCCCAGTGTGTCGTACAAGACTTATTGGTCAACAACTGGGTTTGAGCAAGAATAAAAGTACCGGCGCAGGCGGAGGCTAAAATCGCACCTTTACTATATTGGACATTTAACCAGTCGAGTAGCTCTGGCTCTGGTTCTAAGTAATATTGACCAGTGCCGCTAGGCGGAATCATTACCGCTGTTTTCACATCGAAGTGCGTGTTTGACCAGTGATCCAATATCTCTACTTCAAAGTGCACATCAACGCCCAATTTAGCCGCCGCACGGTTTGCCATCTCGAAGAGTTCGCTTAAACCATATACGGAGGCTTGCGAGCTATCTGGGTAATTAACGAGTGCTATTTTCATTTATCTTCAAGTGTCGCTTTTTGACTCTTTTGTGTCATTTTAGACTCTAAAGAAGGTGGCTAAAAGTCTTTATATTATTCGTACCGCAATGATCCTCAATAAAAGGAAAAGAAAATGACTCAAAAAGCCCTACTTGTAATTGATTTGCAAAACGACTATTTCCCAGAAGGAAAGTTTCCTTTATGGAATACAGAATCAACTTTAGACAATGTTAAGAGAGCAATAACTAAAGCCAATGAGCAAAACATTCCTGTGATTCATATTCAGCATATTGCCGATCCTGCCATGGGCATTGCCCCATTCTTCAATGAAGGCAGCGACGGTGCCAATATTCACCCAGAAGTTCTTGCTTTAGCGCCGAATTCCGAAATCGTGGTAAAGCACTTCGCAGATAGCTTTGAAGGAACACGTTTAGAAGAAGTATTGGCAAGCAAAAATGTAACGGAGTTACTTGTATGCGGAATGATGACACAAAACTGCGTCACACATACTGCTATCTCAAAATCTGCGGACAAGTATGATGTTTCGATCTTAATGGATAGCTGTACCACGGTCGATGAAATGATTCACAACATTGCACTTCACGCTGTCTCAACGAGAGTTCCCCTCGTAACTATTGAAGATAAGCTGTAATACACGTAAAACCTTTCGCTCACACAATGCGGGCGAAAGGTCACACATATATGCATTTTCATTGATATTTGCTTACTTTGTGTTAAACATTGGTTTCCAAATAGTTACAAGGAAACATTTATGAAATGGATAATCGCATTGTTTATTAGCTTATTTTCAGTTTTCAGCCATGCGAAAGAGTGGAAACAAATTCGCTTCACTGTTGAAGGGGCTTACCCTCCATTTAGCTGGACGACAAAAGAGGGAAAGCTAGAAGGGTTTGAAGTCGACCTCGCTAACGCGTTATGCAAAGAGTTAGAAGTAAAGTGCGTTATCTCAAAAATGGATTGGGATGGCATCATCCCTTCTCTTCTTAGTCGCAAGAACGATGCGATTATTGCTGCAATGACAATCACAGAAGAACGAGAAAAGAAAGTCGATTTCACCGTCCCTTATGCAAAAGTACCGACTCGTTTTGTAATGAAAAATGATAGAGAAATCAACATGGAGGACGGCAGCCTAAATCGTTTATCTATTGGAGTTCAAAGAGCCACAATTGGTGATAAGTACCTTTCTGCCTTGTATCCAGATATTGATATTCGTCGTTATGGTACGTTCGATGAGGCATTTACCGATCTACTCAATGGACGGTTAGATGCTGTATTTGGCGGCTCAATCGGTTTAAGTGCTGGTTTTCTTGAAACTGCACAAGGTGAAGGCTATCACTTTACTGGACCAGCGTTTACAGAGGAAAAGTGGTTCGGCCGTGGCATTGGCGTAGCAGTGAGAAAACAAGACAAAGAATTAAAAGCATTACTCGATAGCGGAATACAAAAATTGATCCAGAGCGGTAAGCATAAAACCATCGCCAGCAAATATTTCTCCTATAGTATTTACGAGTAACCTCTTTATCTTTTTATAGCCTGCGCGGTATAGGAAACTTCCCTTTCCCTATAAGGCGACAAAAACGGAGCCCTCGAGCAGTCGCCCGAGGGTTATTTTTATAAAAAAGCCCACGTATATAAGTAACCCGCTCCCATGGCCATCGTTAAGATAACGATTAGGAAGGCAGCGATCATTTGGTTCTTAAAAATTGATTTCAACAAAATCACTTCTGTAAGACTTGCGCCAGCACTACCAATAATAAGCGCCATAACAGATCCAAGAGCCATACCTTTTTGTACTAGTGCCGCGCTAAGTGGAATGACCGCCTCTGCACGTATGTACAATGGAATACCAATGATTGCTGCGACCGGAATCGCGTACCACTTCGCTTCACCAGCGAACTCCGCAATGAACTCCGTCGGGATGAAGCCATAGATAAATGAACCAATCGCAATGCCCATCATGAGATAAGGGAACACTTGCTTAAAGTCTTTCCAAGTTGATTGCCAAATACGTACCCAGCGGCTAGGTTCTTTCTCTTCCACGACTGTCGCTGTTGCACTACCGTCTGATGAGCAGCAAGACACTTCCACTTTAGGTTCAGGTTTTGGTGCATCACCACAGCAAGATGTTTTCGCCGCAACTGGCGTAGGTTCATTGCAGGCGCTGGTACCACAGATTGATGCTGGTCTCGCTTCTTCTTTTTTCTTGCTTGAATCGCCACAAGAAGTACCGCACGAAGAAGAACCTACCGCTTGATATGCTTCTGGTTTGACGTAACGTTCAAACCCTAGTTTTTCAAGTACATAGCCTGCTACCACTGATACTGACATCGCGATAGCAAAGTAAAATACCGCAACTTTCCAACCAAAAGTCACCACAAACAAGCCAATAATCACTGGGTTAAGCAACGGGCTTGCAAATAGGAACACCATCATAGGTCCAAAACCTGCTCTTGCACGCAACAAGCCTTTTAAGAAAGGAATGGTCGAACACGAACAGAAAGGCGTAATCGAACCTAGCAACGCAGCAATGAAGTAACCTTTACCCTTTTTCGAGCTGAGAATAGATTGAATTTTTTCTGGCGTTAGAAAATCTTGCAACACACCGACAATGTAGCTAATTGCCAGAAATAAGATGATAAGTTCGGTTGCTAGAAACGCAAACATATCCAGCGCTTCTTTAGCCATAGTTATAATTTCTGTATTCACATTTACTCTCCTAGTCATTTTTCGCTAACGAGCTTACCTGATAGATCAGCCTTTATTTCGATATTTCTGGAATTATAGAATCACAAAACAAAAAATCAACAGAATATTTCCATAAAAATGGAATAATAAAACTAGTCATTACTTATCATAAAGTTACATGTCGTTAGCTATGCAGAGTGGTTGTCGATGATAATTTCAGAGCATCTCGATTCCTTTTTATCAAACATAACCTAAAATTATCAAAATAAGAAAAAACCATAATTATTGCAGCAGCACCCTCTGAGTTAGTATGACTTTCGACCATTCTTAATAATAAGGAAAACCTATGAGAGCGATAACTTACCAACGAGATAACGATACTTTCTCTTTATCCGAATTACCTACACCAAAACTAGAAACCCAATTTGATGTATTGGTTAAAGTTAACGCTGTTGGTTTGAACCCTGTCGATGCAAAAATTCATTATTGGTCAGACATGGTCACTAACATGGATAACAATTTTGTTGGCGGGTTAGACGTATCAGGAGAAATAGTCTCTGTAGGCGATGCGGTCGTTGATTGGAAGGTTGGCGATAAAGTGTTGTATCACGGAAACATGAGACGCCATCACGGTGGATTCGCTGAATTTGCTATCCATGATTCAAGAACGCTTATAAAACACCCTCAGGTTCCGGTTGAAGTAGCAGCATCTACACCTTGCGCAGCCTGGACCGCATATCGCGCTTTGGTAGACAAGCTCGATATTTCAAATCGAAGCAGCATTTTTATCGCCGGAGGTGCTGGCGGCGTTGGAAGCTTTGCTATTCAGTTAGCAAAGACATTTGGTGTTGAACAGATCATTGCTACTAGTTCAGAAGCTAATCACGCATATTTGTCCTCGTTAGGAGCAACCCATACGATTGATTATCATCATGAAGATGTAGTTCAGCGAGTAATGGACATTACCGGAAATCATGGCGTTGAGGTTGCACTCGATTGTGTAGGCGGTGATAACGACCGAATTGCAGCCTCGGTGTTAACCTTTGAGGGCGAAATGGTGGAGCTCGTCAAGACTGTCGACCCTTCTCAATATCCAGATGCCTTCTTAAAAGGCTTGGGCTTCCACCAAATAAGTTTGGGCTCTGGTCATGTCTTTGGCGAGAGAGGGTTTGCAAGTATCGTTAATGCCGGAAAGGAAGTGTCTGAGCTATTAGAAAATGGAGAATTGGAAGTACCGAAACTGAAGATCATCGGCTTAGAGGATGTAGGTAACGCACTCTTGGACATGCGAAATCAGAGAACAGTTGGAAAGATTGTCGTTAATCTGAACCAAAAATAATTAATAAAGATCTCGAGGCAAACTGGCAAAGTAATGAGCAAGTTAAAGCATCTTGTTACTTTGCCAGATATGAAAGACCTTTATTTTGTCTATAACGATGAATGAAAAACAAAACCTCTTGCCATACTTCCCTGCGCTTCACCAAAATTAGGCGTTTTCGAGAGTGTCTCTCCAAGTCGCTAGCAATTTAATATGACGTGGTTCAATCCCACAGCAACCACCAATAATGCTTGCTCCCTGCGCATGCCACTTTTTAGCATACTCAAGATATTCAGTCGGAGAGAAATGACGAACTTCCTGAATGGTCTCGTTGGCTTGGTGCGCTTGCTTTATCGGAGCAAAGCTATTTGCGAAAACACCTATCGTCAATTCTCTACCTGACTCACTCAATACTGCTTGTGTATCTATGATCGCTTGCTCGACAACTTCAGGAATAGAGCAATTGAAAAAGATACCTGAAACATTTGTTTTCAACAGCGTATTAACCGCGACTTTAAGAGATTCCCCTGAGCGAAGGCGAGGCAAAGAGTTAGGCTCATCCATTAAGGTGAAAGCAATATAATTGGGCTTATCTGTTTTGGCTAAAATTATTGATAGAACTTCAACTTCAGCGAGGCTAGACACGGTCTCAGCTAACCAAATATCAACATATTGATCTTGAGCTTCAAATAACTCAGAAGCCACTTCCAGTGCCCTTTTCGGCTCGAATAATTCAGGCCTGTAAGACCCCATTACAGGAGGAAGAGAGCCCGCAACGAGCACTCTATCGTTAGAGCTGGTGACTACATCTCTGGCAATTTTAGCTGCAGATTTTGCTAACTCAGTCCCCCGTTTTGCATAGAGTTCCTCGCCTAAGTGAAATGGGACACATGCATAACTGTTAACAGTGATAATCTCTGCGCCAGCGTCTATGAAATTCTCATGGGCCATTTTTACATGTTGTGGTGATTCAATTAGCGCTTGTGCACTCCAAAGCGGCTGAGAAAAAGGGGCGCCAATACGTTTCAACTCTCGCCCCATGCCACCATCTAAAATTGTTACTTTCTTCATTTAGACATCCATACCGCCAAACATCCATAAGCTCTATTCAAACACAATTTTTATCAATTCAAAATGAAATTGTTATGTTTAAAGTGAACAAAGACTTAATGGCTGATTAAACACTTTAGTATTTACCAGACCTTTCATTCGGACCAAGCTAATGTTATCGCCATTAACTTCGAGTAAAAAGCCCATTATCTATGTCTCTCGGCGAGGCGAACGTTACGAGCCACAATAGTGCATGAAGTGATTGAGGGACTCGCCCTCAATCAAATTTTCTTTTTATTATAAGACTTTAGATAAAAACTTCTGCAATCTAGGGTTGGTGGGGTTATCAAAAAATCGCTCAGGAGAGTCAGAAACCAAAAGCTCACCATCTTCCATAAACAACACCCTATCAGCGACCTCTTTTGCGAAACCCATTTCATGAGTAACCACGACCATCGTCATTCCGTCCTTGGCCAAATCTTTCATCACATCAAGAACTTCTCCAACCATTTCAGGATCTAGTGCTGATGTGGGTTCATCAAACAACATAATGTTGGGCTTCATTGCTAACGCACGAGCGATTGCGACGCGCTGCTGCTGCCCACCTGATAAATGATTAGGATAATTATCCATTCTCTCCGATAGACCGACTTTATAAAGCAAATCTTTTGCTTCTTTCTTCACCGATTCAGGGTCACGTTTAGAAACCTTTAAAGGTGCCAACATGACGTTCTCTATCGCCGTTTTATGTGGAAAAAGGTTGAAGCCTTGAAATACCATGCCCACATCAGCGCGTAGTTTATTGATATCCGTAGATTTGTGGTACATATCGATACCATCTACGATAATAGACCCACTATTTATTGTCTCTAATTGATTGATCGTCCGTAAGAATGTTGACTTACCAGAACCTGACGGTCCTACGATGACAATCACTTCCCCTTTTTCTACATTTACCGATACGTCCTTGAGCGCATGGCAGCCATTAGGGTAAATTTTATTAATTGTTTTTGCTGAAATAATGTATTCCATTAATGACTCCACCATTAATCACTTGCTGCCAATTTCTTTTCTAACGTTTGTATTGCCCAAGATAAGGTACTAGTCAGAAGCAAATAAAGGGCCGCTACGGTAAACCAAACTTCAAATGGGGCAAAACTACCACTTACGACTTCCCTGCCCGCTTTTGTCAGATCAGTAATCGAAATCACGGAGACAAGTGAGGAATCTTTTATCAGGTTGATAAACTGCCCGGCTAAGGGAGGTAATGTCTGCTTAAACGCTTGAGGTAAAATGACATAAATCATCGCTTTGGGATAATTCATTCCTAGTGAACGCGCCGCTTCCATTTGTCCTCTTGGGATTGACTGGATTCCTGACCGCACAATTTCTGCGACATAAGCAGCGGTAAACACGGAGAGCGCTATCACTCCCGCAGTAAAACGCTCAAGGTCAAGCACAGTACCAATAAAGAAGTAAACGATAAAAATCTGTACTAAAAGAGGCGTTCCACGAATAACCTCGACATACACAAGCGCCAGCTTTTTTAATGCCGGATTGCTGGATATACGCATTAGTCCGACAACTAAGCCCAACGCTAGAGCAATGATAAGTGACCAGAGTGAGATTTTAATGGTCGTCACAACACCATCTAAAATTGGGCCAGAGCGCCACTCTTTTATAGTTGCTAAGGTATCTCCTTCAAAAATAAGATCACCTTCATAGACGTCCACAGACTTATATTGGCTTAGTTCAAGAACAATATCACCATGAATACTCTCCAGAGCCAGTTGGTTATTCTCGTCGAGAATGATGTTCCCATCGACAGGCGCGGTAATGGATGAAGCAGCGTTAGTGGCAATATAAGGAAGGACACGCTCCCAATTCCAGCTGTAATCGATTCGCTTACCTGACAGATAGACAAGACCGCAAATTGATAGCAAAACAAGAACAAAAACAGCGTTCCACAATAGGGATTTAAAGTTATTTTGCATGTGATTCCGAGAATGACTTTGATTAAAGTTGGTTGGGTATTTGAATAAAGAAAAGCGTTAGCTTCACAGCGCGAACCGTTTGGTTGGCGATGAACCGAGCCAGAAGCTAGCCGCTCCTCTACAATAACAAAATGATTACTTAACTTGCTTTAACCATTTATCGTCGTTAAACCACTTATCGTAAATGCGATCGTAAGTTCCATCGCCCTTAATTTGACGTAAATAGTTGTTTAAGAAGTTAAGCGTATCTGGATTTCCTTGCGGCACAGCCCAACCCAAAGGCTCGTAAGTAAACGGTTTAGCCAAGTGCATTAACTGCCCTTTGTTTTCCGCCACATAAATAGAGTTGTAAGGAAAGTCATAAACAAACGCATCTACCTTTCCGTTGGCAACCTCAAGTACCGCTTCAGACTGAGTTTCGTATAGATTTATCTTAGCTTTCGGAAGGTATCGTTTTACCGCTTGCTCACCCGTTGTCCCAAGCTTAGTTGCAACAACATATTCTGGACTATTGAGATCTCGGTAACTAGACACTTTACCTTCATGTTTGAGATCTACGAGAATGGATTGACCAATAACCACATAGGGATCAGCGAAATTCACCTGAGTATTTCGCATAGGTGTGATAGTCATCCCGCCCATAATCATGTGACACTTACCAGTCAACAGTGTTGGGATAATGCCATCCCATGAAGTGTTTACCGGAACAAACTTAACATCCATGGCACGCGCCATTTGCTTACCCAAATCGATATCAAACCCGATGTACTGCCCATTTTTTGCTGTCATTTCAAAAGGCATATACCCAGAATCAAAGCAGACTTTTAGCTCCCCTGTACTTTTGATGTCGTCTAAAATTGGGTCTGCATTAACCGTCGTCGAAACAGCTAACCCCAGTGCAGCAAAACACAATAACTTTTTCATGGATATTCCTTTATCATTTGTTGTAAAGTTTTTTTATACACGACAATAGAATAAAAAACCACAAACAATGACTTTTTAATCACTAGAATTTTTAGGATCGTTACTAAGCCGGAAGATCTGAATGAAAATCTATACCAAGCCATTGCAATTGAATTGCATGCATTAAGTGATTAAGTTGTAGGCAGGTCACTATAACGACAAGAAACATACGCTTTGACTGAATAGTCAGCGTTTCCGAGAGTGGTTTAATTATTAACGAAACCATACAGATATTCGCTTTTTCACATTGACCGTAATGTCAAAAGTGCTTGAGTTTTATTGTTGACAATTCTTCCATAGTCAATGGTCACAAATGTGATGTACAGCACATTTCTATAGTGGCACTATCACCTTTGTCGAGAGATATTAACAAGGATTCGTTGGACATCTTGACTTTGTAATACAAATAAAAAGGTGACTATATGAAAAAACTAATGACGCTCTCATCACTATTATTATTCAGTTTATCTGCTACTGCTGGTATTCATGTCGAACACTCTACAAACAAAGTTGTTCTCAATGACTTTACGACAAAAGATGCCGCTTATAGCTCTGCGTTTGATCTTGTCGATGAATACCAAACGCTATCAAAACATGAACTTAGAAATCGTCTAAACATCATTGGAAGCGGTTTCCCTCGTGATATTGCAATCGATGATAGTAAGGTGAGAGTTGAAGAATACGCACTTAACCGTGATGAAGTTAAATATCGTGCAATCATAAACTTCAATTATCACTTCAGAACAAGTGACGGCGGTAAAAACTAAAAATCATCTGCACCTTTACTTTCTTAGAGCCCTTCCTATTTTAAGAAAGTAAAGGTGTCTAATCATATTGAAACGACGGCTTTTCATAAATCGCTCTCTCCTTACATAAGCAGTATCAATCCCTACCTCTATCGTTTACATAAAAATCATTTTTCCAATCTTCATTGAGATACATTTCGTCGTTTGGGGCTTTGTCATTCGCTTGGTTCGCCATATGGATTCCACATCACTTAAATGAAAAAGACCCTTGAAATTGAGTTCACTTTTTTATGAAGATTAACTCAACCTAAGATTGACAATTGTCGTTATATTTTTCTCGTTTATAGCAATATATAAAGAACTCTTTTTGTTTTAATTAACCATAAAGCGTGAAAATAAAAAAAGGCAACAAGACACTTCTTGTTGCCAAAGAAAAAATACATCATTCAAAAAATATTAAAATGAAAACTAGCAGTGGACTAGCTAACAAAACAATTATATTCAAAACACTTAAACAAGTAACGATCAATATAATCCATTATATATGGATGAAAATCAGCACTTATGAAATTACACCGACAAATAAAAAAGCCTGAAAATAGTTTCAGGCTTTTTAGCTTTATTAATTTTTTAGAATGAATATCTCGCAGCTATTGCAAGAATATCGTCTTCATTGTCTACATCTGTAATTCTGTATTCTGCTAGTGCTTTAAAATTAGAAGTCAAATCGTACTCTGCACCTAGTGAGTAGTAATCGACGACATCTTCATCATCACGCTCTAGATTGTTATAGCCAACTAGTGCCCAAAGCTTATCTGTTACTTCATAAGTGGCAACTGCTTCAATACCGGTGTAATCAATATTACTTTCAGAACCATCTTTAGCCCAGTTTTCACCATCACTGTATAAAACAGAGGCATAAAACTTGTCGTATTCAAATGCAATAGCACCCGTTAGCAGCTCTGCATCTTCTGCACCCGATTGCCCTTCACCTTCGTTGTAACCAAGCGCAACTTTGAAGCCATATGGCAACTTGTAGTCAGCCGCCGCACCATAAGAGGCTGCATCTGTTGACACTTCATCGTTTTCAGCCTGATAGCTAACATGAATATTCAAACCTTCATAGCTTGTCGTTAGCTTAAATACTGAATCGGAGCGACCGGTACCATATAGATCCGCACTTACGCCAGCAGCTTCATTACCAAACTCCGGGAAAATATCCGTGTAATCAGATACTAAAGTGACCGCACCGTATTGACGTCCATAACTTACTGTTCCGTAATCTGCACCAACTCCTACATAGCCTTTTCGGATATCAAATTCATCATCTTCAATCCCATCAGCATCTCTGCGATTAGACTTAAATTCCAACTCATATAAGCCGAAGGCATAAAGATCTTCATTTATTTTAGACTCACCTGCAAGTCCTACACGAATGTAGCTATTATCTCCGTCTGCATTTTTATCATCAGAGAAATAATACATCCCTTGCGCTCGGCCATGAATATTTAACACTGATTCTTGATCTTCATAAACTACGGCTGAATTTGCAGCACTTGCAGAAAAAAGTGCTGCGATTGCGATCGACGTTCTTGTCATTTTCATTTAATTACCACTACTTGTGTTGTTTGAATCGAGTGAGATTATGAACAGTGGCAATTATTTTTAAAGTGCAAATTCAACCATATTCTATGGATAAATATAAACAAGCTCTCAATCTAAAACATTATGTCCTAGTACTCATATTAGTCGAGATAATCCATCCAAACAGGAGGCGTTCCTATTATTTTTTGAACAGTATCAATGAACAGTTTGGCTAATGGTTGTTGATTTCGGTGAGTATACATTGCATATATTTCCCCTATTGCGGGAAGATTATAATCAGGAAGCAACTGTACAAGATCTTGTTTACTCAAACTCTCCTGAAGAAAGAACTGCCCAATCAAAGCATACCCTAGATCAGATTTTACGGCATCGAGCATTAACTCAGTTTCATTCACGAAGTACTGCCCATTGATATTATACGTTCTAACGTCGCTTGATGACTGGCTTGGCGCTATACGTAGCTTATCCGCCTTAAAGTTAGCATTCGAGTATATTACTGCTGGCATTTTTATAAGCTCTTCTGGAGAGCTCGGGGTTCCATACTTGTCAATAAAACTCTTCGATGCAACCAGTGCCATATTATTACTTGCCAACTTACGTACTATCATGTTGGACTCTCGGATTGGTCCGATACGAAACACAACATCAAAACCTTCGTGGATAACATCGACTCGATTATCATCGAGCAGCAGCTCTACAGTAATGTTTGGGTACTGTTTTATAAACTCTTTAACTGCCTGATTTAAGTATGCTCTGCCAAAGAAAGTGGAGCTTGATATTTTCAGATTACCTTTCGGTTCATCCTGAAATGTAGCAGCAATACTACGAGTTTCAGTTAGAACCTCTCTTACTTTCTTAGCTTGCGCCACCATCTCAACACCTGCATTGGTCAGGGATAGCGAACGTGTGGAACGGTTTAACAGCCGTAAGCCTAATTCATCCTCTAGCTTTTTGATCTGTTTTGACAAAGCTGAACGATCTATATGATTTCTGTCAGCAGCTTTAGCAAAAGTTCCGTATTCAGAGACATCCAGTAGTAATTCAAGTTGGCTTGCGAGATCCACTGCACAATTCCTTATTTAGTTTTTATTCTTTATGTGATGGGAAATGGATTTTACAAAATTAATTTCAATTTTTTATGGTTCAAATTGCATCAGTGAATTGCAAATAATGCACGAATTAAAAACGCTTTAATTTTCGTCGCTATCTTTAGCTTCTGTTTAGTTATTCCTATCTATTATGGCTTATTACATTTAACAATACTCCACGTCTTTAAAACCCTAAACTGACCTTTTTCAAACCAAAAAATGAGCATTTTGACCAATATTTAATCGTGCATTTTTATCACTACTCTATGTTCGCTGAGGGCCTATTTACCCATAGGTACAATGAATACAATGCCGTTCCTTTTAGTATGAACAGAATCATTTAGGGCGAGACAAATGTTAAAGAAAGTTTTCGGCATTGGCCTTTTATCCGTTTTAGCTGCTTGTGCAGACGAAGAGATAACCAAGCAACCTAATACTCCCTTACCTACGATAGACGTCTCCAAAGTCATCTATGAGCCCGTTCAATCGTGGTTCACCTTTACAACAAGGCTTCAAGCCCCAGAGAAAGTTTCTTTAATGCCACGCGTTTCCGGAGTTATTGAAACGGTAGAGTTCAAAGACGGACAGAGTGTCAACAAAGGCGACTTACTCGTCACTCTTGATGATCGAACCTTCAAAGCTCAGGTCTCACGACTTGAAGCGCAAGTTAAGAGTGCTCGAGCTGCGCTAGAGCAAGCAGCAAACGAACAAAAGAGAGCCGCCCAACTGGTTAAGCGAAAAGCCATCTCAGCGGAACAAGCAGAGGCCCGAGATACCGCAGTAAAGCAACGCTCTGCAGAACTAATGGCCTTGCGTGCTCAGTTAGAATCCGCAAAGTTAGATCTTGAGTTTACGAAGATATATGCCCCTATTAGCGGCACTATTTCAAGAGCATTCATTACTAAAGGAAACAATGTAAACGCAAATCAAAGCGTTATATCAAACATTGTCTCTAACGATCAGGTATATGCATACTTTGATGTCGATGAGCGAACTTGGAACCGTTACTTCTCGACAATCAATGCCGACTCTAACTTACCTACTCGTCTTGAACTATCTGGACAAAATGGGCAGGTGTTTTTTGGACGCGTTGACTTTGTCGACAACTCCATCAACGAAAACACCGGTACTTTGCAGGTTCGAGCGGTATTCGATGCAACAAAATCAAACTTAAAAGTGGGATCGTTTGGCCGAGTTCAGATATCAACAACCAAACCAGTTGAACGAGTTCTCGTTCCAGAGCGTTCTATTGGCACAGATCTAGAAAACCGCTTTGTATTAACACTCAATGAAGAGAATACGTTGCAATACAGCATCGTAACCTTAGGCGAACGTTACGGAACATTTCGTGCTATCGAGAATGGCTTGAACGCCGACTCAATTATTGCGGTAAATGGCCCAGCAAAAGTTGGCCCAAATAGCAAAGTCACACCAAAAAATGTCACGCTAGATATTAGCAATACTTCATTGATTATGGCTTCAAACTCAACATCGTTGCCAAACAAACGTTTAGCTCAAGACTAAGAAGACAACCGAATGAAATTTGCACACTTTTTTATTCAAAGACCCATATTTGCCTCTATGTTATCGCTATTGATATTAATAGTAGGCGCAATTTCACTTTTGCAGTTGCCTGTGAGTGAATATCCAGAGGTTGTCCCTCCTACAGTAGTAGTTACAGCAAACTATCCTGGTGCGAACCCAAAAGTAATCGCAGAAACAGTTGCTACGCCTCTGGAGCAAGAAATTAATGGTACAGAAAACATGTTATATATGTTTTCACAGGCAACCAGTGACGGCAGAATGACATTGACCGTAACCTTTGCTTTAGGTACGGACTTGGACAAAGCTCAGGTTCAAATTCAAAATCGCGTCACTACAGCTTTGCCCCGGTTACCAGAAGCCGTCCAACGGTTAGGAGTTGTTGCCGAAAAAGCCTCTCCTGATCTCACCATGGTTGTGCATATATATTCTCCAGATTCTAGCCGTGAAGTCAGTTATTTAGCTAACTACGCTAATTTAAACTTGAAAGATGAGATAGCTCGGCTCGGAGGCGTTGGTGATGTGCGCCTTTTCGGTGGTGACGAGTACTCAATGCGCTTGTGGTTAAATCCAGATGAGCTCGCTTCTAGAAATCTAACCGTAATGGACGTTGTCTCCGCCGTCCGATCTCAAAACCAACAGGTGGCAGCAGGCTCATTAGGTGCGCAACCAGCCGCTAATGAAAACCAATTCCAAGTTTTGTTGAACGTAAAAGGCCGCTTGGAGAATATTGATGAATTCAACGACATTGTAGTAAAAGTTGACGAAACAGGGGCTTTGACACGTCTTAAAGACGTTGCACGCGTAGAGCTAGGTCAAAACTCTTATGCACTGCGCGCCTTGTTAAATGGTAAACCAGCGGTGGCGATGCCCGTATTCCAGCGCCCTGGTGCTAATGCTATTGAGCTATCTAATCAGGTTCGTTCAACCATGGACCGTTTACAAACAGCCTTTCCAGCTGGAGTTTCATATGAAATAGCCTACGACCCGACCGTCTTTGTTCGTGGTTCGATAGACGCGGTGGTTCATACTCTGCTAGAGGCAATTGTACTTGTTGTTGTCGTAGTCATTTTGTTTTTGCAAACATGGCGCGCGTCTATCATCCCTATCATTGCGGTGCCTGTTTCATTAATCGGTACGTTCGCTGTAATGCAAATGCTCGGAGTATCGATTAACACACTTTCGTTGTTTGGACTTGTTCTCGCCATAGGCATCGTCGTCGATGACGCCATTGTCGTCGTCGAAAACGTGGAACGGAACATCCATAATGGCCTTGCACCACTAGAAGCAACGAAACAAGCAATGACCGAAGTTACCGGGCCAATTATTGCAATTGCTTTAGTGTTATGTGCGGTGTTCATCCCGACGACCTTTATTACAGGGTTATCCGGTCAGTTTTATAAGCAGTTCGCACTAACAATTACGATCTCGACGATTATTTCAGCAATTAACTCGTTGACGTTATCGCCTGCTTTATCAGCACTGCTATTACAAGATAAGAACGCAAAACCCGATCGGCTAACCAAGCTATTGGATGCGGTTTTTGGTAAGTATGTTTTTGCGCCATTCAATAGAATTTTTGAGTACAGCTCGAACCAATATCAAGCTCTGGTCAAGAAGCTGATTCGCTTTAGCCTTGTTGTTGTGGTGGTATACATTGCGTTACTCGGGGGAACGGCTTCTCTATTCAAAGCAGTTCCTGGAGGATTCATTCCTCAACAAGATAAGCAGTATTTAGTTGCGATCGCCCAACTTCCAGATGCAGCAAGTTTAGATCGAACAGAGTCCGTTATTAAAGAAATGGAAAACCTCGCGCTGGCAACACCTGGCGTAGCACAAACCATTTCTTTCCCAGGCTTATCGGTCAATGGTTTTACTAACAGTCCGAATAGTGGCATCGTTTTTGTTACGCTTGAGGACTTCGATAAACGAAATGATCCAACTCTCGGAGCAAATGCGATTGTTGCATCTTTGAATAAGAGCTTTTCAATCATTGATGAAGCCTTCGTTGCGATTTTTCCACCACCACCAATCCAAGGACTTGGCTCTACTGGCGGCTTTAAACTTCAAATCGAAGACCGAGCGAACAAGGGGTTTGATGAGCTCTTCAAGCAATTGAACTTGGTAATAAGTGAGGCATCAACAAGACCCGAGCTGATGGGATTATATTCCACATTTCGTATACAAGTGCCGCAGATGGACATCCAAATAGATCGTGAACAAGCGATGCTGCAAGGTGTTCCTCTAGAGCAGGTTTTTGATGCGCTTCAAGTTTATTTAGGATCATTATACGTCAATGACTTCAATATGTTTGGTAGAACATACAAAGTGAATGCCCAGGCAGACATGAACTATCGTCTCGAACCTGACCAAATACTTAACTACAAAGTAAGAAATGCTGCCGGACAAATGGTTCCTCTCGGCGCTGTACTGGAGATCATACCCACGATTGGGCCTGACCGCGTGATGCACTATAACGGCTACCCTAGTGCAGAACTAAACGGCAGTCCTGCTTTTGGTTACAGTTCTGACCAAGCCCAAACGGCTATTGAGGAAGTACTGGATCAAAACCTAGCAGAGGGAATGGTTTATGAATGGACTGATGTAACCTACCAGCAGATTTTGGCTGGTAACACGATGGTGTATATATTCCCACTTGTTGTTTTGTTAGTTTTCATGGTGCTAGCTTCGCAGTACGAGAGTTTAAAACTACCATTCGCTATCATTTTGATCGTTCCTATGACCATTTTTTCTGCACTAGCAGGTGTTTGGTTCATTGGTGGTGACAACAATATATTCACACAAATTGCTTTGATTGTCCTTGTGGCTCTAGCGTGTAAAAATGCCATCTTGATGGTGGAGTTCGCTAAAGAACTTAAAGACAATGGCCAAGATACCTTATCAGCGATTTTGGAAGCATGTCGTTTACGTCTTCGACCGATTCTAATGACATCAATTGCATTTACCGCTGGTGTTATTCCATTAATGATTGGTACAGGGGCCGGAGCGGAAATGCGACAAGCAATGGGTATTGCCGTATTCTCGGGTATGGTAGGCGTAACGGTATTTGGATTACTACTCACACCTGTTTTTTACATGTTAGTGAGTCGAAACAAAAAACGTCAAACACTATAACCATAATATAAATACTCATTTAAATTCATACTAAAGGGAGCTATTGCTCCCTTTTCTTTTGGTTATTAAGTATATTAATAATTTCTAGACAGAGCAGTAGTTATACATGAAACTAATACGCTAATATCTAACTTGGATAAACATTGTGGATTTAGCAAATAAACTACACCTGCTTTTAGAAGTCTCTAAAGCTGGATCTTTTGCAAAAGCAGCAGATGGGATGAATATCGACCGCTCTGTTTTATCTAAACACATCAAGCAGTTAGAAGAGCACTTAGGCGTTAGGCTATTAAACAGAACAACTCGCTCTCTTTCATTAACACAAGTCGGCCAGCAAATAGTTGAAAAAGCAGACCAAATATCTCAACTCCTTGATGATACTCAACAAATAGCGGAGAACTTTCAGACTGAGCCTTCAGGGAAAGTACGAATTTCAAGCTCAACATTATTTGGAAAACTCTATCTACAACCTTCGATAGAGAAGTTTTTACATAAGTACCCAAAAGCAAGTGTTGAACTAATGTTAGATGATCTTCATGTAGACGTGATTAGAAGTAATTTTGATATTGCTTTTCGAATCGGACCTATGAGGGACTCATCAATGGTAGCAAGAAAATTAGCAAAAAATACGACTGCAATCATTGCTTCTCGAAACTTAATTGAAAAACATGGTAACCCAGAAACGCCTGATGAGTTAGTTAAGCTACCTTTTATTATTTATTCAAATGGTAATTTTATTGTCGACAAACTTAAATTCTACGACAAAGAAAAATCAGATGGTTTAGATACATACCCAATATCAGGGTCATATATGGTAAATGAAGCTGAGCTAATAATTGAAAGCGTAAAGTCAGGTCTGGGCGCAGCACTTATAGGTCAATTTATGCTTCCTAACAACCTAGAGTCTTCTAATTTAGTTCAACTTTTACCAGAATATGAAACTCAAGATTTTGGTGATATTTATGCTATGTACTCACACCGTCAGCAATCACCATTGGTTAGGGCATTCATTGATATCGTTCAAGAAGAAATTGGCATACCACCAATATGGGAAAAGCATTTCAATAAAAGCTAGGTGATTCTATTTAACCAAAATTAACATAAAATAAAAAATCAAATAAAAACAATAAATTAAACCAGTAACGTTTAATATTCATCGAAGTTTAATGTTAGGTGAATTAAGTTCCATTCTAAATGGCGCTTAATTCACTAAATATAAAAAATTCTTGATTTATAATACTAACAAATCCATCACCTATACAAGTTACGATGTATATTGAAGAAAAACACACCTCGGTCACTAGTTTGTTAGTATATAAAATATCTTATCTTATTTTTTTGGTTATTTATACGTTAGCAACGATTTACTTTAGCGTAAAAATGGACAAAAGCACATCGGAGAACTCTCTTATAGAAATGACTCAAATAGCATTTGTGCTTTTTTCATCGTTAATGTGTTTGTATAAATCTAAGGAATATCTTGAACTCAAACACATATTAGTAATAATGTCTTCATTTTTTATGGTTATATTCGTTAGAGAAATGGACTACCACATAGAGCAGTATTTCCCTCACGGTTCATAGAAGTATCCTGCTTGGATTATAATAGTCTCGGTCTGTTATTTTTGTTTTAATAATATAGTTAACATAAAAAATGAGGTAAAACTTTTCATTTCTCATTCTAGCTTCACGACATTAACGATTGGATTTTTTATTGTTTTCTTATTCTCACGATTTGCAGGGTATGGTGATTTTTGGGTCGAGTTCATGGGGAACTCATACAATAGAGACGTGAAAAACTTGGTTGAAGAAAGCTTAGAGTTACTAGGTTACGCGATACTTTTAAACGGTGTTTTACTTATTAAAGTAGAAAATCACTAAGTATAAATAAGAGTTCAGAGCTTGTAGTTCAAGCTTTGAACTTTTTTGGCTAAAAAAAAGCAGCAAATTATATTTGCTGCAAATGATGAAAAAAACAATATGCGTAAGTTAACTTCCTAGCAATGGATGCGTTAACGAGTTAATAATAACGAACCGTAACAATTAAGTCTCGTTGAAAATAATCCATAAAGAATGGCATTTATTACACTGTTAATTATGTAACCTTATCTAATCTAGTTATCACACGCCGTCGTTTTTATATCTTATCTCTTTCCGTCAATAAATAGCTCTTCACATCAGATCCCATTTATCATCCCACAACAGTCGGATTCACAACAAAGCAATAAAAATCAATAAATTAGAAGTAGCCACTTAAAAAGTAAAAAGGAGTAAAAACGAAACTATGTCAGATAGAACATATTAAAGATCACCGGCTCTGAGTAGAAAACCGTTCATACTCGTTACGCATACAATCAATAAAGACTTCCATCGCCGGCGTCACACACTTCCCAGCATGATAAGCACAAAGTGGCTTGATCATCTGTGAAAATTCGGTGAACTCAAGCTCTTGTAAACTGCCCTCTTGCAACTCTTTTTCAACCGTAAAACGAGGTAAATAAGAGATACCAATATTACTCTCAACGCAGTTTTTGATCGTATTAATACTGCTAAGTTCGATCATGTTGTCGATGCTAATATCACGCTCCTGAATAATGCTCTCAAACATCTGTCGAAAAAGGCACTTAGGGCCATTGCTTATAAACCCTAAATCAATATGTTGCTCTCTCTTCTTTAAATCTAGCCCTTTTAAAAGCGGTGAAGCAACCAATACCAGTGGCTCGTGCTCAAACTCGTGGACCTTGAGCGTATCGTCATTACCAACTCGATAAAACACACCTAAATCAGCTTTATCCGCTATCAACTCATCTCGAATCTGATAGCAATTTTGTGATTGCAGAGAGAGTCGAACATTGGGCGCTCTGATCCTGAACTCTTTTAAAACATTAGCCATCTTATAAGCAAGTTGAGTCTCAGCAACCAGCACTTTCAATTCACCGGTCGGCTCCGAGTTTTCTTGCTGTGCTGTTCCCTCAATATTTTCCATCACTCGCGCCAGTTCATAGACGTAAGGCAGTATCTTTTCTCCTGCTTGAGTCAAAACCATCTTACGCCCTATTTTTTCGAACAGCTGCAGAGACAGATCTTGTTCCAACTGCTTGATTTGAAAGGTGACGGTTGATTGCGTGCAATAAAGCTTCTGTGACGCTTTTAGAAACGATCCTTCTTCAACAATAGCTTTAAAAGTAAGAAAGCGTTTTAGATTCATGACTAGACTCCACAACCAACAGTTCAATAAATTAAAAGTCTAAGTTTTAATTTATTCAATTTTTTAATCAATTGTAGCGAAGTATAGTGCAGTAAAAACAGGAGAGATAGAGATGACCGCCATCTACACCGCATTTTTTACTTACGTAATCATTACTTCAATTACACCAGGGCCAAACAACATTTTATCGCTCAGCATCGCGACGCAATATGGACTAAAACGCTCAACAAAAGTGATTTCGGGGATGTTTTGTGGCTATGTTGTTTTGATGCTACTTTGTGGCGCTTTCACGTATAACATGATCAGCCTCTTGCCGGTGATTACACCTTGGCTAACATGGATTGGAGCAGCTTATATTGTTTGGTTGGCTTGGGGGCTTGCTACGAGTGAGATCAAAACTTCATCGGATAATTCTAAAGGTATCAGTTTCTTAACAGGTTTCGGTTTGCAGTTCGTTAATGTGAAAATCATTCTTTATGGAATTACCTCTATTTCTACGTTCGTACTGCCCCACACTCAGAATATCTACTGGATCTTAGCGACTAGCCTCATTCTTGCTTTGATCGCACTCCTTAGCAACGTAGTTTGGGCCGTTGCAGGAAAGCTACTTCAATCGCAATTCCAGAGATATGGCAAAGTCATAAATATGAGCTTAGCAGCAGCTCTGATCTATTGTGCGACACAGTTATTTACTTAAGTATATAGTTGATCATCAAGAACAATATTGCTCTTCAACTTAGACGACTACGTTTATGTGAAGAGCAAATTCTGCTCTACAAATCGCTGCGGTTTCTCGTGCCCTTACTCGCTCCTCCCACTCCTTCATACGGCAGTTTTTGAAGAAGTAGATTCAACGTCACTTAATCAACCTAAAGATACGAAATCTTTTTTAGTTTTACAGACACGGCCTTGGCGACCTCGGCAATAACTAAGCATTACTTAGTATACACAAATCAGAAAAACTAAGATAATCTTAGTCATCCAAGTCCTTCGTATGAACTTTAAGTGTTGTTTAATAACCCACTCCCAGCCCGCCTTAAGCATGCGCGTAAACAAGCGAATCTGTCCCAAAAAGCACTGGGCATCCGTATCGGCATGGATGATAGTTCTGCAAGTGCAAGGATGAATCAATACGAAAGGGAGCGCCATACTCCCGACGTAAAAACGCTCAAACTTATCGCAGATGAGCTAAACGTGCCTCTAAACTATTTTTTTTGTGAAGATGAAATCACCGCTGAACTTGCTGTGAATCTCCACAAGCTGTCAAATGATGACAAGCAAAGAGTGCTTGAGAGCACAGCCCAGCTGATTGCAGACGCAATCGCCACGAAGTCGAGTACGTAATTGGGATTAAACGCCTAAGAATACGTATCAATACCAAAGAATCAAAGAGCATAACTAAGGGTTCAACATGGCTACAACAAAAGCACTTGTGGTTTTTTCCGGTGGGCAGGACTCTACGACCTGCTTAATCGATGCATTAAATACATATGATGAAGTTCATGCTATAACGTTTGATTATGGCCAGCGTCATTCAGATGAAATAGATATCGCTATCGAACTAGGTAAGCAACTTAACATCAAAAGCCACAAAGTCCTGGATGTAAAATCAATTAATGAGTTAGCGATAAGCTCTCTGACAAGAGACAACATTCCGGTATCTAATGACTTAAGCGACGCTAACGTACCCAATACATTCGTTCCAGGGAGAAACATTCTCTTTCTTACTTACGCATGTATCCATGCTTACCAGCTTGGCATTCAAGACATCATTACGGGAGTTTGCGAAACAGACTTTAGTGGTTACCCTGACTGCCGAGACAACTTTATTCGCTCTCTAAATCTCTCTTGCAATTTAGGTATGGATAAAGCCTTCAATATTAAGACTCCTTTAATGTGGCTTACTAAAGCCGAGACCTGGGCTCTAGCTGATAAGCATAATATGTTGGAGTTTGTCCAAAACAATACTTTAACATGTTACAACGGAATCGTTGGTAAAGGCTGTGGTGAATGCCCAGCGTGCCTACTGCGACAAAGCGGCTTAGAAGAATACTTAGCGAGCAAATAGTCTTTGTTAGCGGTAATAGCGGTGGATAAAACCTTTTGCGTTAGCTTCTAAACGTTTTATCTCAGCGTGAAACTCCAGCCAACAGAGCTTCATTTTGATGCCGCCAGATTGGTGGCATCAATTAAATGCGAAACGATTGTCGAACCAAAGATAGCACCACACCACAACAGCCAACACTGCTTAGCTTTTACAACGCTATAAATTGTTTAGATATATCGACAATGTTTCGATAGCAAAGCTACCAACGGCATTACTCGCGAAACCGGGATTAGATAGAAAAGCTACCTCGAATGATGACGAGTCTCTCGTCTAAGCAATACTCAAATATTTATGAGTTTGAACAGACAAACGCCAATTGCGGGCAATACACGTATCAATACACAATTGCGTAGCACGAGGCTTCTGGCTAATTGGTTGTAGTGCAATGATAGTCTCAGCCGCCACGTTCGCATTTGCTAAAAGATCATCAAGGTGGTCGATGTCTTTCTGGGTACCGACTGGATGCTTAATCTCATTTGCCCGCTCTAACGCGCTATTAAGCACTGGTAATTTACCTTTCATTGCTACTTTTGGTGACACTGTCACCCACGTATTTTCTGAAGTAATCACTTCTGATGTGCCACTGGTTTCAATTTGGCATTGGCACCCCATATCTTCAAACGCCTTTGTTAAAGGGCGCAGATCATAAATACAAGGCTCTCCACCAGTAATCACGATATGCTTAGCATTAAAGCCTTGCTGTTGATATTGCTCTACGATGTTCTCGGCAGATGCAACACACCACGTCGGAGAATCTTCCGTTTTCACCAGAATATCGCCTATTTGACGTTGATCATTCTCATCTGCATACCACGTTTGTTTGGTATCGCACCATGAGCAACCAACCGGACACTCTTGAAGCCGAACAAAAACAGCAGGGACTCCAGTGAAAACCCCTTCCCCTTGGATGGTTTCAAACATCTCATTTAGCTTATACAACGCAGAACTCACTCAACTCATAACATTTCGAGGCGAAGACCATAATGGACACGCGTGTCTAGGTCAATTTAAACCAAAAATTAATTGTTAAAATAGACCATTTTGTAGTTTCATAGCGTAATGAATATAGGTTTCTGGTTAACGTTAAACCAAGCCTTATTCACTGACAGCTCCCAAAAAACTTTAAGGTAAGAAATGATGTATAAACTGATCGCACTAGATATGGATGGCACGCTACTCAATAGTGATAAAGCCATTTCTGAAGAAAACAAACAAGCGATCGCAAAAGCTCGAGAAGCAGGCGTTACTGTCGTTCTCGCTTCTGGTCGCCCATTAGAAGGAATGCAAGACAAGCTCGACGAACTGAATATCCATTCCGATCGAGATTTTGTTCTTTACTACAACGGTTCGATGGTCAAGAACGTAGGCACAAACGACATCATCCACCAGCAAATCATAGATGGTAAAGCTGCAAAATTGGTGGCGCGAAAAGCCGAAGAGCTAGGTGCGTACGTCCATGCTTTTAGTCAAGTTCATGGTTTAATCACCAACGAACACAACCCTTACACCGATATTGAAGCAAAGATAAATGGCTTAAATGTCACCGAGATGAACTTCGAATCACTAGAAGACGATCATCCAATCATCAAAGCTATGATGGTTGCAGAGCCAAGCAAACTAACAGAAGTTATAGCAGCACTGCCAGCTGAAATGCGCGAAGCGTTTACGGTTGTTCAAAGCGCTCCGTTTTTCCTTGAGTTTCTTAACCCTGCGAGCAACAAAGGTATTGGTGTTGCCGCAATTGCCGAGTATCTGGGAATTAAACCGGAAGAAGTTATCTGTATGGGTGACGCAGAAAATGACCACCACATGCTGAAATACGCTGGCCTTGGTATCGCGATGGCAAATGCAATGGAAGAAACCAAGCAAATCGCTGACTACATTACGGCAAGTAATGATGAGCAAGGTGTCGCTAAAGCTATAGAAAAGTTCGTGCTCAATGCATAGCCCTTTCCGCCATGTCTGTTGCGTTAAGCTTCTTACGTTTAACATCCCTAGCCGTCCAAGATAGGCAAGCGGCGTTGTTCGTGGACTAAACGTGTAAAAGCCTTGCTGTAATGCAAGGCTTTGTTTTTACTCAAATACTAATAGATAACAAATACAGCCATCAATCTAGCAACGTTTTGCTCGGTTGGTTTTCACAAGTCAGCTTCCTTGCAAGCAGCATAAATAACAACATTAATAATGGATAATGTAACGTCGACAAGACTAATGACCACAAACCGCTAAACGATACGATATTAGCCGAGTACAAATAGAGTTGATCAACAAGCAACAATGCCAGCGTCACAAAGATCATCTGCCGAGTATCTAAATGTGCTTTCGACTCTTTAAATGTCATGACCAACGCTGATGCAGTGATTAAAATTGCTAGCCAGCGACCAAACACAGGTAATGGCCAGATGACGGAGATGACCGATGTTGCCGCAGTCATAATGAACCAGACGCCTTTTGAGCTTAGAACTTGATCAACGTTCACATCTTGATTTGTCTCCAGTCGAAGAACATGCCAAGCCACCAAGCTGCCTAACAGCGCGCCAAATAACATATCTAAAATAAAGGCACTGCCGAGGAAAAACTTACCTAACACCACTGTAAGAGTGATGAACACGAAGACTGCCGTTGTTCCATTCAAACCAAAATACTGGGTTCTATGAAACAAGAACGTCAGAACACAAAACCACACAGCGATAGGCAAGCTAGGAAAACTAAAGCCAAAGCTGTGCGTTAACTCCATCATTGGTATATAGACATGTGGGCGCGGTAACGAAAAGCCTTGTTGAGCGACAAGCACCATAAGCGAAGTTGCACTAATTGCGAAAAAGAGTCGGTACACAAACTGGCTACCAAAGCGCATCATGGCAAAAGGAAATAGAAAGAGTAGTACCGTCGGTTCTGTCAGATCTATAACGAGTTTCGAGATCTGACTAGCTACCTCGTAACTCGTTTCTGACAACGCCCCTACCCAACTCTGTAAATCTATCAGCCACGCCAATTCAACCTGACGAAATGAAGGCGCGGATTCGATCAACTGAGTCACATAAGATACTGATTGCTTGGTAGCTTGATCAAAAAACTGAGTGGCTTGTGGCCATTGCTCAGGATAACGATATAAAGATGATGGTAATTCAGATGGGCTAAGCAACATCGCTGACGCAACTTCTACTCCATAATGAGGGGCAAACCAAATAGGCAGTTCATTTCCACCTAAAGAATTATTCATAGAAAAAGCGATAATGTCAGAGTCTGATATACAGTCGTAAAAAACCGCAGTGTCCGTTCTGCCAAGCTCCTCTCCAACCGTAACCACTATACCGGTTTCTTCCCACGTTTCTCGTTGAGCAGCAACTTGTGGAGACTCACCATCAATAATGGTTCCGCCAGGTAGAGAAATCTTATCCGTTAATACTTCATGAACTAGCACTAACTTGTCATCAGCGCGAACAATACAGAGCGCTCCTTTAACTTCGCTCGCAGTGGCTTTAGCCGTAGAAATCGGTGAAACAGGTAACAAAATAAAACAAAGGATGAGTAATAACAGCTGTCTCAACACAAAATATGACCTTAAATAAACATAATGATAACCAATGAATCATGGCAGTTAATCTTATCTTTTTCGACAAAAATTAAGTAACGAGTTATGCCAAACTGAGTTGATCGCGTAAAACCTGATCTCAACGCTCACTGGAGAATAATTTAATGCAAACCTGACAAAAATCAGACAAAACATAAAATGTTGATCGCAATTCTGCCAGTTATATAAAGATAACGTCAGGACAAAGTCATACACATTTTGTGGGTTCTCATAGTTGACACAATAAAAAAGGGCTTATTATTCGCAAACAATAAACCCCAGTTATAATAACTATGTACTGATCGTTGAAACCAAGAATGAATCTTATCTCATGGTCAACGAATCAAATTCACTGGCCCGATCGTTAGTTAGACTTGCAATTCGCATCGCCTACTTTTTGCCAAACACCCCAAGGCCCTGAGTCTGCTGGATTATCACCTTGAGTCCACCACTGCGCTTGCCAAACTTTACCATTCCAAGTAACCGTATCTCCTTTGAGATACACTAAGCTGGCTTGCCATACAGTTGTACAGCTATCTGTGGGAGGCGTTGTCACCGTTTTCGCTTGAGCGGATACTAACGCTTGGTATTGTGTGCTGGTCTTATCAACGTTGAAGTTCAAAGCCACTCTTGCTTCTCCACTCTGAGTAGCACCAAATTCAACATCAACACGACAACTTGCATTCATTGCTAACGTCGCCTGAGAGCACTGATCATTGGCAATAACAGCTGCATCAGTAACACCCGAAGCAAACGCGCGAACATTTTCCACAGTGAACGTGGTGCTCCCTGAATTCTGGATAACAAAGCTATGTTGCTGTAACTCCCCAACATTAAATGATGCCAGTGTCTGTTCGGTGGTGTATCCAACAGAAACATTCTCTTTTGGTAGTGTTGCTGTTCCGATAACACCATCGACAAAATTGCGCATAGCAGCGATATCGCTATAAACCCCATACATACCAGGACGAGCACAACCTATTCCCCAACTGACCACACCAAGTTGAGTAATTACACCACTGCGATTAATGACGATTGGACCACCACTATCTCCCTGACAAGAATCTATCCCACCTTGAGGAATACCCGCACAGAATGACACTTCTCCAACCGTTGCGTAGTTGCCACCGGCTTGACGGCAAGTCATATCCGACACAAGTGGGACGTCAACCTCTTGCAATCGAGACGGAGAGCTTCCTCCTTCAGAAGTTCGCCCTAAGCCAGCAACACTAAGCCAATCTCCGATGCTCGCGTATTGCGTTAGACTGCCATTCGCAATCTCAACTGAAGAAACACCTTGAGGCACAGAGTCGAGCTTCAATACCGCGAGGTCATGAGAAAGCGTCGCGCGGCGATATGCCGGGTGCATATGGATCTCACTGACGTTTGCACGAACACCGTCACTACCGTTATAAACAACGCCACCGATTTTAACCGCAATCTGACTCGGAGAATCACCCTCAACACAATGTGCAGCAGTCAGGACGTAACCATTCCCGATATAACTGGCCCCACAATACGATCGGTTACCATAACGACTAACAATTTGGGTGTAGAATTTCCAGTCACGTGGGTCGGCAGTTACTCCGCCTACGATCTGGGGTTGGATAGTGTGATTTTGCGTCTGAGACAAATCATCAGCACTTGCGAACATTGGCAAAACGGCTAAAGCAAGTAACGATTTTGTTAGTTTCAAAATATTGTCCTCTTGTTTTTGTAAGCACGATCCTCGTGCTACTAATAAACAAGCAGACAAAAACGCCGATACCAATGTGGGTGCATATCAATTTGTTAACATTGCGAGCAACTTATAGAGAAAAGTCTATTGACGAACTGAATGATTTCAATTCGATAGAACCTAAATCACAATATTAAAGTTAAATACGATTATTCGTTCAGCGGTTTTCTTAAATAGTGGATATGATGTGCAAATCCTTGTTTTTCATACAAAGATATTGCGCCCTGGTTAAAATGCCATACTTCAACAAACATCTGTTTTGCACCGTAATCAGAGAACGTTGACTCAATTTTATTAATCAATGCCTGCGCCGTACCTTGTTTTCGATATTCAGGCAGCACATAGAGCTCATCCACACTTCCCATCATAACTGGCTGGCTGACGGTAGAAATAAGTTCACAGAAGTGACCAGAGATAAAGCCAATAATTTCATCTCCTTGTTTTGCTACGTAAACAAGGCACTCAGGGTCGTCAATATATCGAGCAATGCTTTTTTCTTGTTCTATCTCCTCTGCCGTTTTGAAAAGCTCAGGAGATTGAAGATGATGCTCATCATGAAGCTCGAACATAAGATCGTTGAGCAACTCTAGGTCGCTAAAACACGCAGGTTTAATCGCAAACGTGGTCATACAAAGGGTCACTAAAAATGGAATGGCTGTAGTTTGTGAGGAAAACGTCGTATTGGCAAGTCACAAATGCTTTCACGATACGTTTGTACTGTTTGAACAACAAAAAGGCCCCTGCACTTAATAAACGTACAGAGGCAGAACCAACCAACAGAGTTCGAGGATCAGGGGTTAGTTAGAATTGAGTTTTTCTCAGCGTCGTAGCACTCGCTCAATTTCGTTCAAGCTACTTGGGTCATCAATCGTTGACGGAACGGTGTATTTTTCACCATCAGCTATTTGACGTATAGTTCGACGCAAAATTTTACCTGAACGTGTTTTCGGTAAACGGTCTACAACCAACGCATGCTTGAAGCAAGCAACTGCACCTATCTCACTACGCACTTTGCCCACAAGCTCACCTTCAAGGTCTAGCTCATCCACTTTGACGCCGTCTTTTAGTACCACAAAGCCAAGTGGAAGCTGACCTTTTAGATCATCGTGGATACCAACCACCGCACATTCTGCAATCGCTGGGTGGCCTCCTACTATTTCTTCCATTTCACCTGTCGACAATCGATGTCCCGCGACATTAATCACGTCATCAATACGTCCCATAATAAACAGGTAACCGTCTTCATCCAGATAGCCACCATCACCTGACACGTAGTAGCCTGGGAACTGGCTAAGATAACCAGTTTCAAAACGGTCATGATTACGCCAAACCGTTGGCAGACAACTTGGTGGTAGCGGACGTTTTAATGCGACAAAGCCTTGTTGGTTAGGCCCGACAGCCTCTCCAAGTTCATTCAGAATTTCGACCTGATAACCCGGGATGGGCTTCGTCGAAGAACCAGCTTTAACTGGCATCATTTCGACACCTGTCGGGTTGCCCGCGATGGCCCAGCCCGTCTCGGTTTGCCACCAGTGGTCAATAACGGGCTTGTCCGCTTTGCTCTGAACCCACTCCAGTGTCGGAGGGTCGAGGCGTTCTCCCGCCATAAAGATGGTTTTCAGATTCGACAAGTCGTACTGTTTTAAGTGCTCACCTTCCGGGTCCTCTTTCTTAATCGCACGAAACGCCGTTGGTGCAGAGAACAACGCATCTACTTTATATTCATCACACACTCGCCAAAATGCGCCAGGATCCGGTGTTCGAACAGGCTTGCCTTCGAATAGGATAGTAGTGCAACCGTGAATCAGTGGAGCGTAAACAATGTAAGAGTGCCCTACTACCCAGCCCACATCAGATGCCGCCCAAAAGACGCCATCTTGAGGAATGTTATAGATTGCGCTCATGGAGTACTTCATCGCGACAGCATGACCACCGTTATCACGCACAACGCCTTTCGGCTTACCTGTCGTACCCGATGTATAAAGTATGTAGAGCGGCTCGGTTGCTAACACCGGAACACAACCATGTGGCAGCGCTTGGTTGTACTCTCGCTGCCAATCTAAGTCTCTATCTTGGTTTAGCTCAGCGTCGCACTCTGGACGTTGGAAAACAAACACTTTCTCAGGCTTCCAACGGCTGTCCATAATGGCTTTGTCTACCATTGGTTTGTATGGAATGACTTTGTTGATCTCAATCCCGCACGACGCCGTCATGATCACTTTCGGCTCTGCATCTTCAATTCGTACAGCAAGCTCATTAGGTGCAAAACCACCGAATACTACGGAATGAATCGCCCCCAAACGCGCGCAGGCAAGCATCGCCATTGCGGCTTCTGGGATCATCGGCATATAAATAACGACTCGGTCGCCTTTTTCAACACCTTGAGCAGACAGCATGCCAGCAATTTTTGCTACTTGGTCACGTAGATCGCTATAGGTGTACGTGGCTTTACGACCTGTCACTGGCGAGTCATAAATGAGTGCAGTATTATCACCGCGTCCTTGCTCGCAATGGTAATCTAATGCTAACCAGCACGTATTCATTACACCATCTGGAAACCAACGTTCTATGCCGTTTTCATCAGATTTCAAGATAGTTTTAGGAGATTCGAACCAATCGATATTCTCCGCTTGAGCGCGCCAAAAACTCTCCGGTTCATTCTTCGCCCATAAGTATTCTTTTTCGTATGAAGACATATTGCTTCCTCCAGTATGTCCTGACATTGCTCTCGTTCTACTCAAAGATCGCTCTTTTAATCCAAAGATCGTCTCTTTTAATCGAAGACATAGAAGGGTACACGCACAAATCCCTCCATCAGTATTCTCGCACTTCGGCTCATAATGGCTTTTTGCACCACCCAGCCCTGCTCAGTTTGCTTCGCTTGTGCCCCAACTTTTAACGTTCCTGACGGGTGACCAAAAGTCACGGACTCTTTTTCACCGCCACCAGCGGCTAAATTCACTAACGTTCCGGGCACACACGCAGCAGAAGCGATAGCAACGGCTGCTGTTCCCATCATTGCATGATGTAGCTTGCCCATCGACAGCGCGCGAACGAGCACATCAATATCCGACTCATTAACGGCTTTACCACTTGAAGACAGGTAACTTTTCGGTTTAGAAACAAACGCTATTTTCGGCGTATGTTGGCGTGTTTGAGCTTCTTCTAAATCAGAAATCAGGCCCATTTTTAACGCGCCATATGCGCGGATGGATTCGAACATCGCTAATGCTGTGTCATCGTTGTTGATATCGTCTTGCAGCTCGGTGCCCTGATATCCTATCGATTCAGCATCAATAAAAATGGTTGGTATGCCCGCGTTAATAAAGGTCGCGTTGAACGTACCCACATCCGGCACCACCAAATCATCAACTAAGTTACCCGTTGGGAACATACTTCCTTCGCCATCGGAAGGATCAACAAAATCCACTTGAATTTCTGCCGCTGGAAACGTGACACCATCGAGTTCAAACTCTCCGGTTTCTTGGACGAAACCATTGACGATTGGCACGTGAATCAAAATCGTTTTGCTTATGTTCACTTGCCAAACACGCACCGTCACAATTCCATTTTCTGGAATGCGGTCTTGTGGAATCAGCCCAGCATGAATGGCGAAGGGACCAACTGCCGCAGACAAGTTGCCGCAGTTACCACTCCAATCGACGAATGGTTTGTCGATCGACACTTGACCAAATAAGTAGTCAACATCGTGATCGGCTCTGCTGCTGCGCGAAACAATCACTGTTTTACTGGTGCTTGACGTCGCGCCCCCCATGCCATCAATTTGCTTCGCGTAAGGATCAGGGCTGCCAATAACGCGTAGCAACAGTTTGTCACGTGCGGCTCCAGCCACTTGCGCTTCTTGAGGTAAATCCTCTAGGTTGAAAAAGACACCTTTACTCGTGCCGCCACGCATGTACGTCGCGGGCAATTTTATTTGGCTTGTTTGATTCGGAGTATTATTTGACATACGCACTCCTTATTGTGCCAAGAAATCTTGCGCGAAACGCTGCAGAACACCGCCCGCGTTATACACATGCACTTCGTCAGCGGTATCTAAGCGACAGGTGACCGGAACATCGACTTTATCGCCGTTGCTGCGTGTGATAACCAGCGCTAAATCAGCGCCCGGCTTGATTTCTCCAACCACGTCGTAAAGTTCCGTACCATCCAGCTCTAGCGTATTGCGGTTAACGCCCGACTTAAATTGCAGTGGTAGTACGCCCATGCCAACCAAGTTAGTACGGTGAATACGCTCAAAGCCTTCAGCAACAATGGCTTCTACGCCCGCCAGTCGAACGCCTTTTGCTGCCCAGTCACGGGATGACCCCTGACCGTAATCCGCGCCAGCCACCACGATCAATGGTTGTTTACGATTCATGTAGGTTTCAATCGCTTCCCACATACGAACCACCTGTCCTTCTGGCTCTACACGCGCCAGAGAACCCTGAACCACTTCACCGTTCTCTTTCACCATTTCGTTAAATAGTTTCGGGTTAGCAAAGGTCGCTCGTTGCGCCGTTAAGTGATCGCCACGGTGAGTCGCGTAAGAGTTGAAATCTTCTTCTGGCACACCCATTTTCGCTAAGTATTCACCTGCTGCGCTGCTTGCGAGAATCGCGTTGGATGGTGATAAGTGATCAGTGGTGATGTTGTCGCCCAGAATCGTCAATGGACGCATACCAGACAATGTTCTTTCTCCCGCTAGCGCACCTTCCCAGTACGGTGGTCGGCGGATGTAGGTACTCATCGGACGCCAGTCGTACAGCGGGTTGGGATTTTGCTCTTGATCATTCAGCTTAAACATCTGAATGTAAACTTGCTTAAACTGCTCAGGTTTAACATGAGTACCGACAACTGCATCGATCTCTTCATCGCTTGGCCACAAATCATTGAGATAAATTGGTTTGCCGTTTTGGTCCGTGCCAAGCGCATCGCGCTCGATATCAAAACGAATCGTACCCGCTAGCGCATAAGCGACAACCAATGGTGGTGAAGCCAAGAAAGCTTGTTTGGCGTACGGATGGATTCGACCATCAAAGTTACGGTTACCAGAAAGCACCGCTGTCGCATATAAATCACGGTCGATGATCTCTTGTTGGATTTTTGGATCCAGCGCACCACTCATACCGTTACAAGTTGTACATGCGTAACCAACAATGCCAAAGCCAAGCTTCTCTAGCTCTGGTAATAAGCCCGCTTCTTCCAGATACAAGCGTGCAACTTTAGAACCCGGAGCAAAAGACGATTTCACCCAAGGCTTACGTACAAGACCAAGTTCGTTGGCTTTCTTCGCGACAAGGCCAGCAGCAACCACGTTTCTTGGGTTACTAGTATTCGTACATGAGGTAATAGCAGCGATGATCACTGCACCATCTGGCAACTCGCCTTCTTTCTCTTCCCACGCTCCAGAAATGCCGCGCTGTGCCAACTCAGAAGTTGGTAAACGACGATGAGGGTTTGACGGACCAGCCAAGTTACGGCTAACTGATGATAAATCGAACTCAAGTACGCGCTCGTAAACTGCGCTATCAAGATCGTCTGCCCAAAGACCGGTTTGTTTTGCGTAATTTTCTACTAAAGCAACTTGTTCTTCATCTCGACCAGTTAGTTTCAAGTAATTGATGGTCTGCTCATCAATATAAAACATGCCAGCTGTTGCGCCGTATTCTGGTGTCATGTTTGAAATCGTTGCGCGGTCTCCGATCGTTAGATCACGTGCGCCTTCTCCAAAGAATTCAAGATACGAAGATACCACACGCTCATTACGCAGAAACTCAGTAATCGCGAGGACAATATCCGTTGCGGTAATGCCCGGTTGACGTTTACCCGTCAGTTTGACACCGACAATATCTGGTAGACGCATCATTGATGGTCGGCCAAGCATGACGGTTTCTGCTTCCAGACCACCGACACCTATCGCAATAACACCAAGAGCGTCTACGTGAGGCGTGTGACTGTCCGTACCCACACAGGTGTCAGGGTAGGCAATGCCCTGCTTTGCTTGTACCACAGGAGACATTTTTTCCAAGTTGATTTGGTGCATGATGCCATTCCCAGCTGGAATCACGCTGACGTTTTCAAACGCTGTTTTACACCACTCAATAAAGTGGAATCGGTCTTCATTACGGCGCTCTTCAATCGCGCGGTTTTTGTCGAAGGCATCAGGGTCAAAGCCCGCATGTTCAACCGCTAAAGAGTGGTCAACGATCAATTGTGTCTCAACCACTGGGTTCACTTTTGCAGGGTCGCCGCCCTGATCTGAAATGGCATCGCGTAGACCCGCTAAATCGACTAGAGCGGTCTGACCAAGAATGTCATGACAAACAACGCGTGCTGGATACCAAGGAAAATCAAGATCGCGTTTGCGTTCAATTAACTGTTTCAGGCTATCTGTCAATGTGTTCGGGTCACAGCGACGGACCAGTTGCTCAGCTAGCACGCGAGAGGTATAAGGGAGTGTTTCATAGGCTCCAGGAGAAATGGCATTGACGGCTTCGCGTGCATCAAAATAATCCAGTTGAGTTCCCGGAAGCGGCTTACGATATTGGGTATTAATATTTGTGTTCATGGTTTGCTTCCATTCAGTCTTTACATCTTGCCTTCATCAAGGTTTTCCATTGCTCCAGAAACACAGTGATGAGAGGTTCTCCTTCCTCTGTTAGAGAGAATGACAAAGGAAGGAGGTGGTCAACCAAAGCATATAATGCCCTCGTTGACCTTCGCGCTAGCGATTCTCGATAGGCACCCATTCTTGATGATCTGGGCCCGTATAATCGGCACTTGGGCGAATAATACGGTTATTGGCACGCTGTTCATAAACGTGTGCAGCCCAGCCCGTTAAACGACTCATCACAAAGATTGGGGTAAATAGTTTGGTTGGAATGTCCATGAAGTGGTAAGCCGATGCATGGAAGAAGTCCGCATTACAGAACAGACCTTTCTCTCGCTTCATCACTGATTCAACACGCTCAGAAACCGCATATAGATGAGTATCACCAACTTGTTTCGATAGCTCTTTGGACCATCGTTTTATTAAGGCGTTGCGAGGGTCACTTTCACGATAAATCGCGTGACCGAAGCCCATGATCTTGTCTTTATTGGCTAGCATTTTCATGATGTTCGCTTCCGCCTCATCGGGCGTTTGCCAATCTTCAATCATTTCCATCGCCGCTTCGTTTGCGCCGCCGTGAAGTGGTCCACGAAGCGTACCGATTGCTGCCGTGATACAAGAATGGATGTCTGACAACGTTGATGCACAAACGCGTGCTGCGAATGTAGAAGCATTAAACTCATGTTCAGCATAAAGAATGAGCGAGCAATGCATCACTTGTTTGTGCAGCGCAGATGGCGCTTTGTCTGTAAGTAATCGCAAGAAGTAACCACCGATGCAATCTTCAGTCTGATCCTCTGTGTTGATACGCACGCCATCATGACTAAAGCGGTACCAGTAACAGATGATGGCAGGGAACAAGGCAAGCATACGTTCGGTTGCTTTCAGTTGCTCCTCGAAGCTCATTTCCTGCTCTAGGTTACCCAATACAGAACAACCCGTGCGCATTACGTCCATTGGGTGTGCGCTTGCAGGAATCAACTCTAAAGCTTGTTTTAGCTCGGCTGGCAAACCTCTAAGGCTGAGTAGGTGTGTCTTGTACGCATCAAGTTCTTGTTGATTCGGCAAGTGACCGCGTAACAGAAGGTGAGCCACTTCTTCAAACTGTGCGTTGTTCGCAAGATCAGTAATATCGTATCCACGATAAGTTAAACCAGTTCCCGTTTTTCCGACAGTACATAAAGCTGTGCTTCCTGCGCTTTGACCACGAAGGCCTGCGCCACCTAATTCTGCTTTCTTTTCTGCAGTTTGAGACATTGTTTGAACTCCTTTTCTATCTGACTTTTCCCTCTCTGGGGTGTTTTTAGCCAAACGAATTTCACGTTATTAGATGAGATAAATTCCGATTATCTTTTTCTTGGGCTTCCGTTTATTTTTGCTTTTCCCCCGCTATTTCCCTTCAGAGAATAACTGGTCAAGTTTGTCTTCGTAGTCGTGGTAATTCAGGTGCTGATACAACTCTTTACGTGTTTGCATCGAATCAACCAGTGCTTCCTGATTACCCACTTCTAGCAAATGTTTGTAGACCGTTTCAGCAGCTTTGTTCATGGCACGGAACGCACTTAATGGATAAAGCACCATGTCCACTTTTGCTTTCGCTAGCTCATCGCAGCCATACAGCGGTGTCGCGCCAAATTCTGTAATATTCGCCAGAATAGGAACGTGCTTTCCGGTCGCTTGCTCAAGCGCATTTGAGAACTGAAGGTACTGGTCCAGCTTGTTCATCGCTTCTGGGAAGATCATGTCTGCGCCAGCTTCCACACACGCAATCGCGCGCTCGATTGCGCTGTCCATGCCTTCAACAGCTAACGCGTCAGTACGAGCCATAATCACGAAACTTTCATCATTGCGTGCATCAACCGCGGCTTTTACACGATCAACCATCTCTTGCTGGCTGACTATTGCTTTGTTCGGACGATGACCACAACGTTTCTGTGCGACTTGGTCTTCCATGTGCACCGCTGCCGCGCCCGCTTTTTCCATCGCTTTGATCGTGCGAGCAATGTTAAATGCACCGCCAAAGCCCGTGTCGATATCAACCAAAAGAGGCAAATCACATGCGTTAGTAATACGGTCAACATCAACCAAAACGTCGTTTAATGTTGTGATACCGAGATCCGGCAATCCGTATGAAGCATTTGCGATACCGCCACCAGACAAGTAAATCGCTTGGTGACCCAAGTTTTTTGCCATCATGGCGCAATACGGGTTTATAGTGCCGACAATTTGTAGTGGATTATTTTGTTCAATGGCGAGTCTGAATTTCGCTCCCGGTGTTAAGCTCATGACGAATTCCTTCTAGTCTTTGTCTAAACTTTCTGTATGTATAATTTGAGATTGGATGAGCTTTCGACTTCCTGATATGTGTCTTCTCATCAACATTTCTGCAAGCTCTTCATCGCGATTGCGAATGGCTTCCAAAATGAATTTGTGTTCGGTGAGCGCCTCATTCGGGCGAGATTGCGCACGTGGCGACTGGTAACGATACATCCGTAATAAGTGATAGAGTTCATCACACAGCAGAGATATTAACTTACTGTTTCTGCTCGCTTGGATGATGCGATAGTGAAAATCAAAGTCACCATGTTGATGGAAGTAAGACGCGCCTTCCATTTGGTCTATATGCTTGGAATGTGTCGACAATAGCATTTCCAAGCTCAAGAGCTCTTCTTGCGTAATGTGTCGCGCAGCTAACCTTGCCGCCATGCCTTCCAATGCTTCTCGAACGGCATAAAGTTCTATCAGCTTTTCCGGAGAAAAAGTGGTCACTCTAGCCCCAACATGAGGAATTCGCTCGATGAGCCCTAGCCCCTCTAAGCGCATCAATGCTTCACGCAAAGGCCCACGACTGACTTGATATTTCTTTGCTAGCTCAGGCTCTGATATCTTATGGCCAGGCTTCACGTCGCCATTAACAATGACTTCAATGAGTGTTTCGGTCAGCGTTTCGGATTTGGTGTGTTCTTTCTCAGAACCCAGCACTTTATAACGAGCTTTCAACTCAGAGTTCATATTCAGATACTCTTGTTACCGACATCGAAATGTCTACAATTTCTTAACCTGAATATAAAGTAGTCGATCAAAGTGTCGACAATCAAGTAAATTGTCGACAATTTAGACTAAGGTCGTAATTTAAATTGGCCTAAAATGCCCATTAAGTGCCGTTTTTAGCAGAAATAAAGAATGGGGAACTCATATTGTCGACAACTTGTAAACCTTTAAGCTTATGATCTAAAAACTAAAAGCTCAGCTGTCGAACAATAATCGGATAAAAAACTATTCTTTAGGTACAAATTGATCAAAGACTTGTTGCGAAGTCATCTTTTGTGAAGCGGAATTGAGGTCATAATAAGCTGGCTTTTCATCGGTAAAAATCTCTAAAGTGAGTTTGAAATCTGGGTTATCGAACAAACCAGCGGAAAGAATGTACTCACCTGTCGGCAACAAATGATAGAAAAGGTTTGTGCCACACTCACCGCAAAACCCCCTCACTCCCCAGTCTGACGACTGATAACGTTTAGGTTCGCCACCTTTAAACGTCACGTTAGGCCCACAATGCACCGCATGAAGTGCGCCACTCGACCATTTTCGACACATAGAGCAATGGCACAGGCTAACCTCATTTTTAACCTCAGCGATGACTTCAATTGCGCCGCACAAACACGTCCCTTTCATTCTCTTTTCCTCGTTCATTTTCCGTCATTTTATTATGGCCTACCAAAGCGTAAAGCCGCGTGACCTAACACCAACTTCTCGCCGTGAACTTTATGAACAAAATAACCGAAATGCTCAATATTCTCTTTATATCTCTTTTACAGACAGATATTTAACACTTAATTAACCTTTACACCAAGTTCAGCTTTAACGCTTACAAGGCATGACAACTGAGCAAAAACAATAAGGCTCAACTAAATAGAGTCGCTAACATAAGGAACGTGAACATGTTAAAGGTACTCAAACCAACGCTCGCCGCTTCAATCATCGCAGCTTCATTTTCATTCAACGCTCTTGCTGCAGATATTGAAAAAATGCACTTTCTTATCCCTGGAGGTGCCGGTGGCGGTTGGGACATGACCGCCCGAGGTACTGGTGATGTATTAATAAAGTCGGACATCGTCGAAACCGTATCATTTCAAAACCTATCTGGTGGTGGCGGTGGCAAAGCAATCGCACATTTGATTGAAACGGCTGATCGTCAAGAAGATACACTCATGGTGAACTCAACACCGATCGTCGTTCGCTCGCTCAGTGGGATCTTCCCACAATCTTTCCGCGACTTGACTCCTGTTGCCGCAACGGTTGCCGATTATGGCGCCATTGTTACATCAGCCGATTCTCCTTACAGCTCTTGGGAAGATGTCGTTAAAGCTTTTAAAGAAAACCCACGTAAGGTGAAGGTTGCTGGTGGCTCTGCTCGCGGTTCTATGGATCATTTGGTTATAGCAGCAGCTTTCAAAGGTGAAGGTTTTGATGCGCGTAAAGTTCGTTACATTGCCTATGATGCAGGTGGAAAAGCCATGGCAGCCCTACTTTCAGGCGAAACACAACTGCTCTCTACAGGGCTAGGTGAAGTACTCGAAATGTCTAAGTCTGGGCAAGTGAAAGTGTTAGCGATTACAGCACCAAAACGTTTAGAAGCTGCGCCTAACATTCCAACTCTCACCGAATATGGTAATGAAACTGTCTTTGCTAACTGGCGTGGATTCTTTGCAGCACCAGGCACAAGCCAAGAAAAGCTAGATGAATGGAATGCCGCATTTACTAAAATGTATAACACCGACGAATGGCAAGTCGTTCGAGACCGCAATGGTTGGATCGACAACTATAAAGCGGATAAAGCATTCTTCGCGTTTCTTGAAGATCAAGAGCAACAGATGGGTGACTTAATGCGCGAGTTAGGCTTCCTGAAGTAACAGTCGAATTGGGGTCCCTCAGATACCAACCTCAATGAATAACGTAGGTTGGTATTTCCCCATTGTATTTGCACTCTAAGTTTCACCGCATATGGACATTGTCGACAATCGGCATGCACACTCCTTTGTTTATATACCCAAAGCGGCTCGACTAGCAGCGAAATGCTTAATTGTTAATGGTTTAGTTTATTCATTGACGTCCATATGCGGTCTTTTTTACTTTTGTTAGGAGTTGAATATGCCTCGTTCAACCAACTTTTTCACCAAAGAGTATTTGCTCTGTCGTGACCGCGTCGGCGCAATGATCTTTCTACTCTTCTGTCTTTGCTACGGTTATCAAACCTCACAAATTCCATTGTTTCCAGGTGATGAGTATGAACCATTCACCGCACGTACTCTGCCAACCATCCTGACTTACGTTGGTGTCGGCCTTTCTTTGCTATTGCTGGTGACAGGACAACCAGACAAACAAAGTGGCGCAGTGCTGACCTTCAATTGGAAGTTACTGATTGCCTTTTTAATTTTAATGGCGCTCTACGGAGTGGGCCTGACTTATCTAGGTTTTGTGATAGCTACTGGCTTCTTTTTATTGGCTGGCTTTTATCTGCTCGGGGAAAGACGTAAACCCGTTCTGTTTGGCGCGTCGTTTCCATTCGTGATCGCGTTCTACTTATTACTCACCCAAGGTTTGGACATCTATCTCGAACCGGGTTTGATTTTCACCATCTGGTAGTCAAAGAAAGGACTGAATTATGTTAGATGGAATTCTACAAGGTTTATCCACCGCAGTTATGCCAATGAACATTATGATGGTGATCGTTGGTTGCTTCGTCGGTACATTTATCGGCATGTTACCTGGACTTGGGCCGATCTCAGCCATTGCTTTGATGATCCCAATTACTTATGGCCTAGAGCCCTCCTCTGGCCTTATTTTAATGGCGGGTGTTTATTACGGTGCGGTATTTGGTGGTTCTACATCGTCGATTTTAATTAACGCGCCGGGTTGTTCTTCAACCGTGGTCACAGCATTCGACGGCTACCCAATGGCTCAAAAAGGCCAGGCAGGTAAAGCATTAGCTTTGGCAGCTTATTCGTCTTTCACTGGCGGTACGCTATCTGCCATTATGTTGCTTGTTGCCGCACCAGCATTGGCTAGCGTCTCCCTTAGCTTCCAATCGTCGGACTATTTTGCGTTGATGCTACTTGGGTTATCAGCAGTCGCGGCTTTTGCGGGGAAAGGTCAGGTAATCAAAGCGTGGATGATGACCATTCTTGGTTTGATGCTATCTACAGTTGGAATCGATAAAGGCGTAGGCGTTGAACGCTTTACCTTCGGTTTAACGGATTTAATGGATGGCTTTAGCTTCTTGTTGCTTGCAATGGCGACATTCGCACTGGGTGAGACACTGATGGGCATCCTTAAACCATCAAAAGACACCAGCGATGAAGAACAAGAAAAGCTGAGCAACATTGGCTCAATGAAAGTGACCAAGGAAGAAATCAAAGATGTTGCGCCTGTTTCAATTCGCTCTTCAATATTAGGTTTCTTCACTGGCGTTCTTCCTGGCGCAGGGGCAACCATTGCTGCTTTTTTAAGCTATGGTATGGAGCGCAACCTCGCACCTAAAGAGAAAAAGGATGAGTTCGGTAAAGGCAGTATCCGTGGTTTGGTTGCGCCAGAGTCTGCGAACAATGCAGCATCTAGTGGTTCATTTGTACCGCTATTAACGCTTGGTATTCCGGGCTCTGGTACAACAGCAATAATGCTCGGTGCGCTGATCGCTTATGGTATTCAACCTGGCCCTCGCCTATTTGTTGAACACCCAGATGTGTTCTGGTCAGTGATCATTTCCATGTACTTCGGCAACATCGTACTTGTGATCCTGAACTTACCATTAATTCCGTACATTTCAAAGCTTTTGGCGGTTCCGAGAACGGTGCTTCTACCGATGATTTTATTCTTCTCAATCACCGGGGTTTATTTGGTCTCTTTTAACACTATGGATGTGTTCGTGATGCTGATTGTGGCTATGGCTGCCATTGCACTTCGGCTCGCTAACTTCCCGCTCGCACCTTTATTGCTGGGCTTCATCCTTGGAGGATTAATGGAAGAGAACTTACGCCGCGCATTAATGATTTCAGATGGAGAACTGAGTTTCCTATGGGAGCGTCCTATTACCCTTACCTTTACTGTTTTAGCTGTATTGGTATTGGCAAGTCCACTAATCGTAAAGCTGATTCAAAAGTTTAAAGCACAGCCAGTCAGCGTTGAGCAGTAATCGCTGTCTCTTTCAACCTAGATAAAGCCATCCATCGTGATGGCTTTATCTTCCGCCCTCCAAATCGTTCGCTTATTGTGCAGATGGTATTGACAAATCACTGTCGTTATATGAAGGTGATTGTATGAACACACACTTAGCGCAACTTAACCAACGAATTATCATCATTCCATAGGAATGGTGGGATTTTTTGATGCGCTCAGTATTTATCGAACCCACCCATAGCGGTGGGTTTTCTGTCTCTACCGTATGGGAAAAGCTCTCTTGGAGGCGGTCACAATGCAAAAAATAGCAGTTTTTGGTAAACCCGGCAGTGGAAAATCGACGGTAAGTAAAGCAATCGCGTCTGCTACCGGTCTTCCTCTTCATCAATTAGATTCAATAGTCTATAAACCAAACGGTGATCCCGTCGAGCGTAACGTTTTTGATGAAGCCCATAGCAATATACTAAGCTCAGATCGTTGGATTATAGATGGCCTTGGACCGATCAGCTCTTTCAACGCTCGTTTAGATGCAGCCGATACTCTCATTTATATTGATCTACCATACTCCGTAAGCTATTGGTTTGTGACGAAACGTCTCCTTAAAGGACTATTCATAAAACCTGAAGGTTGGCCTGATGGTAGTTCGGTACTGAAAGGAACGTTACAAAGCTACAAAGTTCTTCAGCAATGCCCCGCATTCTGGAATGATGACTTTATGTATCGCCTCGAAGGGTACTCTCAAAGTAAAGCCGTTCATGTCATCAAAAACGTTACAGAACTGAACAATTTTGTTTTAGAGCGGGTAAAGTAAACCTCATATCAGAACATTAGAGCATGTAGGTTAGATCATCTGAAGCTCTAACAATGAAAAAGAACATAACAAGGATTGTTTATGCTTTTAGAACTCTCACTTTTATTCATTGCTGGCGTAATTGGTGGGATCATTAACTCCATAGCGGGAGGCGGAAGCTTTATTACTTTTCCGGCTCTATTGGCAGTTGGTGTTCCTCCTATTATGGCTAACGCAACAAACACATATGCTTCATGTGCGGGTTACATTAGTGGAGCCGTCGGGTTCAGAGAAGAGATCATGAAGAACAAGCATGAACTGCTGTTCACAGTCTCATTCAGTTTAGTCGGCGGCGCTGTCGGAGCATATCTGTTGCTCAACACGCCAGAATCGCTATTTATGGAAGCCATCCCTTGGTTACTCTTATTTGCCACCGTGCTTTTTCTCACCGGTTCTCGTTTAACAATGCTAATCAAAACTGTCGCGAAAGAGCACAAACATGCTGGCATACTCGGAGCAATCGCGTTGGGTTTACTACTTGTTGGTGTCTCTGCTTACGGTGGTTTTTTCAACGCAGGTTTAGGGGTTATTGTTCTGAGTTATCTGGTAGTAGCTGGTCACCAAGACATTAATTTAATGAACGGTTTGAAATTGCTCGTATCTACGTGTGTTTCACTCATTGCTATCGTGATTTTTGTTGCCAATGGCTCCATTGATTGGCACACAGGTAGTGTTGTTTTGGTCGGTACGTTGGTAGGTGGGTATCTTGCAGCTCGTGTATCTCGTCAACTGAATCCCAATCATGTTAAAGGGTTTGTTGCTCTTTCTTCTATTCTCATCACTATCTACTTTTTCATTGATGTTTATGTTTAAGCAAAACTTGTACAAGTGGATAACACTCCTACAAAAACACCAGCGCGAAAGATTAATGCAGATAGCTTAACGATTTTTTGTGTCACTCCAGCGAGGTTAGGAATCTAATAGCACTACACTGAGCGGCTAATGAAACCATTTTGATCACAAAGTGCTCGGATAGAAGATCCTGTATCACGCTCCTTCGTCGCTGTACAGGATGACGAGAAATAGAAATATGCCACTCGCGGTTAAACGAGTGGCATTGATCGAGAAAGATGGCGTTTTACATCAATAATAAGAGAAAGTAACGCTTACTTAATCAGCCCTACTTCTTTGTAGTATTTGAGCGCACCTGGGTGAAGAGGCGCAGATAAACCGTCTTTTACCATTTCCTCTTTCTTCAAGTTTGCAAACGCTGGGTGGAGACGGCGGAAATCATCGAAGTTTTCAAATACCGCTTTAACCACGTTATAAACCACATCTTCTGGTACCGCAGTAGAAGAAACAAACGTCGCGCCCACACCAAAGGTTTGAACATCACTATCTGTGCCACGATACATACCACCTGGGACATTTGCGACACGATAGAAGCTGTTGTTTGCAACCAGTTTTTCTACATTAGGTCCAGCTACCGTTACGATATTACTATCACACGACGTAGTGGCTTCTTTAATCGCTCCACTTGGGTGACCAACGGTATAAATCATCGCATCAATTTTGTTATCACAAAGTGCTTTTGATTGCTCTGCTGCTTTTAACTCAGAGACAAGCTTAAAGTCGTCGTTACTCCAACCATACTGGTTCATTAGCACTTCCATAGTACCTCGCTGACCAGAACCAGGATTACCAATGTTAACGCGCTTACCTTTCAAATCATCAAAAGTTTTGATGTTCGCGTCTTTACGTGCAACGACAGTAAACGGTTCTGGATGAACGGAGAATACGGCGCGTAGCTCTTTAAAAGGCCCGCTTTCTTCAAACTTACTGGTTCCTTTGTAAGCATGATACTGCCAGTCTGATTGCGCGATACCGAGGTCCAATTCACCAGCACGAATAGTGTTGATGTTATAAATCGATCCCCCAGTACTTTCTACCGAACAACGGATACCGTGATCTTCTCGCGATTTGTTAACCAAGCGACAAATAGCGCCACCAGTCGGATAATAAACCCCTGTTACGCCACCGGTACCAATCGTGACAAACGTTTCCTCCGCAGACGCAGAAAAGCCTGTTGTGAGTGCCGCCAAAGAAGCCGCAAGTGCGATTTGCTTAAACTTAAACATTGAACATCCCTTTTACTTGTGTTGATGACCGTTTAAGTATAGCAACCGTTAACAATTTGATAACGTTTGAGTTCTCATCCTTGGAGGTTGATTTATAGATATATACTTTTTTATCAACTTAACCTGCTGATAAATAGCGTTTATACTTTTATCCCATAAAAAAAGCGTTGTATAAACAACGCTTTGTAGTTAGTGAAACGGATGGTTACACCGTTGGGACTGATGCTCGCCACGCTTGGTTCTGGCTATCTGAGATAGATCGGAACAAGTCACGTAGTTCTTTCAATAAGCCTTCTTGGAAACCAATGTTTTCATCGGCTTTCTGTTTGGCTGCTTGTGCGCGAGTCGCTTGTACTTCATCATCTTTGCTGCGCGCTTGCGCTTTGGTTTGCTCTACATTCGATGCTGAGTTTGCCATCTGGCCCAAAGCTTGAAGAATCGCGTTCTTCGCTTGGTTTGAGCTCATCAACTTATCGAACTTACGGCCACCACTTGTCAGCTGCGCTGTCGTGTCTGCGATATTGTCTTTCGCTAGTGAGTGCGCACGCTTAACCTGATCTTGCTGCGTTTTAGACAAGCTATTGTTATTTAATAACTCTTCTGCTTGATCGAAGCCAGCTTTTTGCGTTTTAAGTACATTATTGCTCGCCATTTCATTCTTGATTTCTTTCCCTGCTTTGAAAGAACCAAGGGCACCAATAATTGCGGTAGCACCCGCTAGTACACCCGAAACGACTGCCATCGCGATCATCGCGCTTGCCGAGTTGTTTAGTTCTGCCGCTTGGCTTTCTAAACTCGCGACGTTTGCTTCAACAGCAATTTCACGTTGTAGCACTTGTTGCTCACGGCTCAGCTTTGATACTTGATACAACAATGTTAATAGCGTCAACGATTGTGATACCGCATCTGATGGTGACTTGATCACCTCCTCACCGTTAAGCGCTTTCATCGTTGTGCTCATTAATGAGCTCACCGTCGGTGCAAGAGCGCTCATTAGGTTTGCAACAACTTGAGCTTGGTTACTCACTGTAGGAGCTTTAGGTGTCTCTAACTGGTAGCGTGCTGCACCAGAAACACCTGACTCACTTTGGCTTTTAACGGCGCCCGCTTCAAGCTTTGTTTCCGGTGCTTTTTCTGCTTTGTTGGTTTTAATGGTATCGCCTAAACCGTATAGTTCACCACGACCCGTTCCGCCTACTTTATCTAGCATAATAAACTCCTTATACCGTTGCAGGACGGCTTAACACCGTTTGCATAGTTTCACTTTTCGCTTGAATCATTTGCATGATGAGGCTCATCAGCTCTTGGAAGTCTTCCATCAACTTACCAATCTCTTCTTTGAGCTTATCAATGACAGCCTGGCTTAACGTCATTTTGGCTCGAAGGTCTGTGATATCAGCCTGAATCTCTGTCACGTGAGCATTGTTAGCAGCGTGGACACTGTCCGTTGCGCCTTTACCCACGTTGACGGCAAGATCGACGGTTTCTGCGCCATAACGAATCGCTTTCGCTGTTGTTGTCGCAGCTTTTGTGCCCATATCCGCCACTTTCGCCATGTTTGCAGCGGCTTTCGTAGCGATTTCCGTGACCTTTTGAGCTACCTTACCAGCACCTTTCGCTGCAAGTTTCGCGATACCGCCAGCTGCTGCACCACCAAACGTCACAACAGCTCCGATAACCGCGACGGCGATTTCTAATGCCATTACGACTTTGTTTAGCACATCGACATTTACGCCCGCTTCTTTTAGCGCATCTTGAACGGCTGGCTCTTGCAACGCCATGCTCACTGCTCCCATAACGCCACCAGCGATCATAAGTGCACCGGCTGCTGCACCAACACCCGTTGCCACCATTACGGCACCAACAACAATAGAAACCACCGCACTGATCCAACCAAAGATCTTCGCTGCTAAGCCTGATTTTTGGGCTTCTTTTGCAGCGGCTTCCGATTCTTTGATTTTGTCTTGGTTTTCCACCATCTCTTTTTCGTGTTTAGCTTTTGCGACCTTCACTTCCTGAATTTTCAGCTCGTTTTGAGCACTTTTCAGTTTATCCGTGATAGCAGCAAGCTCTACTTCAAAATCATCAGCAGATCCTGCGATGATTTTGACGGCAATCGAACCTGTTTGGTCTGCAACTGCATGGAGAGATTTTGCAATGGTATCGACGATCTTTTGCAGCTGTGCCATGGCTTTTAGCGTCAAATCATTCACTTTGTCACTAACAGCTGCGTTAGGTGCATCTAACTGAACTTTTACTTTTCCGGTGTTCAGTACATCTGCATCTTTACTCTTCACGTTTTCTACCGTCACAGAAGGCGTCGCTGTAGACGCCGTTTTCTGCACATTATCTAACGTGGCTTGGCCAGATTCAGGGCTATAAACCTGTGTCTGGATGCGGTCAAGTGCAATAGAACTCATAGTCTAATTACTCCTTTTTATTTCTCACCGCTTCTAACATGATGCCTGCACGCTCATGCAAATCTGCATATTGTGATTTTCCGGCAGACATCTCCTTCGCGCTATAAAACCCACTCTCTGCTTCTGTCAGTTGTTCCAGTTTCAGGTGACATTCAGCAGAGTGAAAAGGTGGGCGTGGATCATTTACGTCCACTAGCGCTGCGTAGCTGTAGGCGTCTATTGCCTGCAGATACTCACCCAACTCCTGACGAGCCGCGCCAAGGCCAATGAAAAATCGCGCCTGATAATGATCAAGCATGCTGAGTAATTGAAATACTTTCGCTGCTTGCTCAATCTTTCCCGATTGGAAAAAGTTGTAACCTACGGCATAAATGTGTTCGATGGTGTCCTGAGACACATCGTGCAACATTTTTAGCGTGCCTCCCTCTTCCAGAAAAGACAGCAGCTCTTCTGCTTGCATTTGGGATGGATCGGTCGCGTTTGTTTTAGTCATGGTTGGTTATCCTTAAATGGCTCGTAGGATTTCTTGTAAAATACTGTGGTACTTCTGAACAAACTTGTTCATCGCTTCAACGGTCGAGTTGTATTGAGAACTGGTGTCGTTCAGCTCAGTGGTTTTGATTTGCACTTCATCGTTAAGCAGCTTGGATTTAGCACTGACAGAACTAGAAAAATTAGACAGTTTTTTCGACTTCTCTTCGTCTTGGTACGACGCACCATCACCGATAGTAATACCTTGTGTTTGAAGGAAGTCTCGATGGTTGGTTATCTTATTATCCGTCAAATACTTGTACTCAGGTGAAGCTTCAAAATCCGTTTGATTGCTGTAGTTAAAGTCACTCGCTTTGAAGTTACTTTCTGGATATCCCGGTTTATAAACCCCATCAACACTTTGCGTAGAGTGAATTTTTGATTGCACAACACCAAAAACTTTAAGCTGTATTGTGAGATCCTCTAATGCCTCTTTCTGGTCATTACGTTTCTCTAAACGGTTAACACGACGCTCATTTAGTGCAAGCAGCACTTGCTCATCAAAACGGTCTCCAATGCTGGACTCAACAACGGCCAACAAATCACGAGCCGTTAGAGAGTGTTCTGCTCTCACCTCGCGATCCGCTTTCTCTTTGTCGGTGATATTGAGTAGACGCTCTTTCAATGCCCCTAAGTTTTTGCGCAATGCCTCGTATCGCTCAGTAAATGAAGCCCCGGTAGATTCACCTTTTACTATTTTTTCAAACTGTAATCGGATATCTCGTTCGGTGTTTTCTTTGATCAAATTAACTTGAGCTGCCGTTATTTGTGTCTTTTGGACATCGGCTATCGCGCTGTCCTGGTAAAAGTCGTCGATTTCTATATTTGTTAAACTCACCGCGAAGTTGGCGAACAGACTAGAAAGGGTCAAAGGCTCAGTTCCACCAATGACAGTATTAAGTGCTGCTTTTAGATTGTTCGTTCCACTCGCCTCACCATAAGCTGCGCTATATTGGCCTTTCACTTGAGCGGCCATTTCATCTAACGCTTCTTTAAGCTGCTGTTTAGAAATACCAGGAGTCCAGGTAATTCTGCTAGCTAGCGCACTTGCGTCATCGGTGCTTAAAGTAATACCGATGCCTTGAAAACTACTTTTTAATTGAGCTGAGACTTGAAGAGCGAAACTCTCTTTAGTCAACAGAAAATCCGAGCTCTTCAGTTGCGCGAGATTAGCGGAACCTAAGCTACTAAAGGCATTGCGAAGAAAAGAAATAGAAGCATCTCTCACTTCACGGGAGCCCATTTGATTAGCAAGCTCTGCAACAAAAAGAGAAATTTCTTTGGTGGCATTAGCCAGACCTGTCTCGGAGAGGTTGGCGATCTGCTCCGCTTGGTTACTCTGAGTGCCCAGATTAAATTGACTAACAAACTCAGTAGACAACGAGCTATCTACGTTTTCCGTCAGTAACTTACTAAACCAAGCCTGAAACTGATTTGATAGCGTTTGGTTTGTTTGAGCATTAAACTCGGCTGCGGTTAATTCGCCATCTGAGTTAGCACGTTGTAGCGACTTTATCCAAACAGATGCGGTGTCGGTCAATGATATACCAGCAAACGCGTTATTTTTCGCTTTTAGGCTTTCAAGTGTATCAACATAAAGCGCGATGCTTTGTGATTCCGTTTGTCCCGAGATAGTTGGCAATGAAGAGATTAGAGAGGCAAGTTGCTGAGTCTCTGCTTCACCCAGTACAGGGGGACATGCCTCTATCAAGTTTTGTTGGAAAGTGGGTAATGGTGCACTACTCGCAGCTGTGTCTGTTGCTCCTGTCGTAGAGCCAGTCGTTTTCATATTCGTCATTTCCAAACCTCTAAATCATCATGCCGCGCATCACTGTGGGACGCTTTCTGCGTTTACCTGACGTACCTTGTAGCTGAGTTTGTTGTTGCCGGCGGCGCTGGACTTCGTCTATTAGCTCTTGCTCTGCACGTTTCATGGTATCTACTGGTGCTTTTATGCCGCCAAGTAAAACATCACCCGCAACAGGACCAACACCTAAGCCTTCCAATAGCTCGTTAAAAATATCGGTTCTGTCTTCAGCTTTTCTAATGGCAAGCTCAGCGTTCTCAATCGCATCGGTAAACGGTTGCTTCATCTTGATTCCTATCTTAAAGCGGGTCATCTCATCGGTGCTGTCAGTAACAGTCGCGAGTTTTTACTTTTTCAACTTTTTCAAAGGTCTATAATCTGCTAGGCGTAAACAGTACCAGTCTTCTAGCTCATCATGGCTTGCACCGCATGCTTTTAGATAGAACTGTGCCAATCGCTGGCTGCTCATGTTGCTACCACGTAACACATCGACGTTGCCGCGAATGACCCAATCGGAGGGATAAAGTTGAATGGCATGTTCAGCCAAGAGAAATAAGCCGGAAAAGGGGTTACTCAACCCCAATTTTGGACGAACGCGTTTCAGAAGAACGATGATGATTTCACCGTCCTCCACCCGAAAAACGAGCTCTAAGCCCTCAACTTCAATTCGATAACCAAGTTGAATTTCACTTTGTTGCCAAAAGTATGGCGTCACTTCGATCCCCGCTTGCGCCAGCGAGAGTATTAGTTTTGTTTTCATTACATCCCCACCCTTCCAAGTGGCTGAATATTGATTTGCTGGGTTAGTTCTTGAAATGACAAAACGGGCAGATCGTAGTATTCCGATTCAATAAGCTTTCGCACATATCGGCGTACATCCATAGACACAACTAGCACAGGTTTATTCGGCATGCGGCTTAAGTCACCAATGGTCTGTTTCACATCACTGACAAATTGTTGCGTTACTGACGGGTCTAACGCCAAGTAACTCCCTGCTGAGGTTTGACGAATACCGCTGCGTATTGTGTCTTCGAGATTTTGATCCAATAAGTAAGCGGGCAACATGTTTTGTCCGCTTGCGTATTTGTAGCAAATGTAACGTTTTAAGCTGGAACGAATGTACTCCGTCAGCTGTACAACATCTTTCTCTTTTTGGCCCCACTCAACCATCGCTTCCAAGATCACGCGAAGGTTTCGGATAGAAATGTCTTCAGAAACCAAGCGTTGCAAGATTTCCGTCATTTTTTGCAACGGAACAATACGCTGGGCCTCTTTGACTAGCTCCGAATAACTGCCTTCCATCTGCTCCAACAGATAACGCGTCTCCTGAATACCAATAAAGTCTTGTGCGTACTCCTTGAGAACATGAGACAAGTGGTACGTTAAAATCCTGTCGGGTGTGAGAAAACCGACATGACTGGCTACGAGTTTTTGCTCATAACTCTGCGCCACCCAAATGCTAGAAATACCAGGTAGAAAATCTTCATCTTGCTCATAAGGCACGCCTAATAAATCGATCTGTTCATTCCCTTCTGTCACCAAGAGTTGGTCTTTAACAATTCGTCCTCGTGCAACCGGGACTTCTTGTAACTGAATTAAGTACTCGCCATTTTGCATCCCCTCGTTAAAGCGCAGGTGGATGCCTGGGAAAGGCACGCCTAGGTCAAGATATAGTGCGCGTCTAACCCTTGCTAGCTCTTCATTTAATGCGACCGCTTCCAAGCTTTCCTGAAGGCTCGCGTCAAGATCAATCAACAGCGGGACCGTCATGGCGAACTCTTCTTGCTCACCTAACTTACCTTTGCTGTTTCTAGAAGGCGTGGGTTTGCTTGGCTTCGCTGCTGGCGAACCGGCCCCTTGCGAAACAAAGCTTGATAAGTCGGTGCTATCTGATTCCGCTTGTTTTTTCTGTTGATAGAAAAGGAAGAAACCACCACCACCAACCACGGCGGCCAAGACCAGAAAAGTGATTTTTGGAAACCCAGGGATGAGTGCGAACAGCACCAAAAGCACACCACCAATAAGAAGTGCTCGTGGCTGAGCAATCACCTGCCCACCAATATCCGATCCAAGATCAGAAGAGTCTTCATGAGAAACACGCGTCACGATAATACCGGCGGTAATCGCGATAAAGAGTGCCGGGATCTGCGACACCAAACCATCACCAACGGTCAAAATCGCAAATAACTCAAGTGCTTCAGAAGCACTCATGCCTTTTTGCGTTACCCCGATCGTGACGCCACCTAAGATGTTGACCACAATGATGACCAGACCCGCAATGGAGTCGCCTTTAACGAACTTCATCGCGCCATCCATCGAGCCATACATTTGGCTTTCTTTTTCAATCAGTGATCGTCGGTGCCTAGCTTCGTGTACGTCAATTACTCCAGCACGCATGTCACCGTCAATACTCATCTGCTTACCAGGCATCGCATCGAGTGAGAAGCGCGCACTAACTTCTGCTACCCTTTCTGAGCCTTTGGTGATCACCATAAACTGAACAATGGTAATGATCAGGAACACAACAATACCGACCACTAAGTTACCGCCCACAACGAAGTTACCGAATGTATAAACGATTTGACCAGCATCGCCTTGTAGCAAGATCAAGCGGGTTGTCGTGATAGATAAAGACAGACGAAACAATGTCGTGATCAATAGCACCGCAGGAAATGCAGAGAACTCAAGTGGCGTGGTGATGTAAATCGCTAACATAAGCAGCACCACCGCAATGCTCATGTTGGTGCCAATCAGCACATCCACCAGTGCGGTAGGAAGTGGCAATATCATCATAAAGACGATCGCGAGTAACATCACCGCAAGCATGATGTCTTTGCGTTGCCCTACTTTGTTTAGAATATCGATCAACTTATTCATGTGATTCACTATTTAAAGATTGCAGATAGCGTCGGTGCGCTTGGCGTGCCCCATCGACGTCATTTTGTTTCCAACGCGCTTGGCTTAAACAAAACCAGAGTCCTGCCGAGTCAGGATGAAGGTCGGATTTTAATAAGTGCTCACACACCTCAATCGTCCGGGTATATCGACCACTTTGTAAACACGCCACAGCAAGTGTTTGCATCGCCTCTTTGTGATGCGGTTCTATTTCTAGAACCGCATCGAGAATAGAAATGGCATGCTCTGGCTTTTGGTATTGAACTTGTAGCGCAGCGTGAACAAGTAAGAGTTCAATGTCTTTGGATCTCAACATGTTGGTTAGACCTGGATAAGGAGATTGAGCGCCATAGTGAGGTAACGCTGATCAAGTTGTGTACTTTGTAGCGTTTCAGATGCTTTGATAAAAGAAGCGGAGCCTGAATCCTGTGCAAGAACTTGCAGCTGAGCTAACGTTTCATCAAATTGTTGACGGTATTTTTCTGGACGCAACAACTCTGAGTGCAGCAGCTTGGGCTTAGTTAACGCGATGAGATATTGGTCTGAAGGCCGGAGGTCATAGAGCTTCTCTAAATGAGTAGCGACCGCCTGACCATCAGGAAGCAATTGAAATCGCTCTGGGAAATCGGCCTTAACTTCACTATGAGTAACATGCGTAAAGGCTTCGATGCCTACGTTTAAAGTGCTGACTCGAGTCATGAGCCTGCCACATCGTTATGTAGACGAGCCAAAAGCGTAAACGCTTGCTCTAAGGTCGGAAGTGTTACTTCTTCTCCTTTTAGCCTTGCTGAAAAAACCAGAGTTTGTTCATCTAACAAGCCGGTTTTAATTTCGAAAGGCCAGCCTTGATCGGCATGACACAAACACAGTGCACTTTGAATAATGTCACTGGTTTGATGCCAAGATAACGCTCGAGACAACATCAAGAATAACTGCTCACCCTGTCGCTCAATATGCAGCGTACCACTTTGCTCAAAATCCAGCTGCACCCGTCCAGCTGATGAGAAATCGACGGCATCGAGCCCCATTCCTCGGCAAAATTCATCGACGGATGCATCAATCCAACTCATCTTCCCACGCTTCCTCTTCTTCTATATCAATGGCTTCGTCTAGCGCCTTTTGTACCGCTTGGATTAAATTCTGTCGTTGTTCTTCATCGGCGAATACGTCAATTGGGATTGCGCGAACTAACTTATGGAACTCTCGAAAAAAATCGATTTTTTGTTCTACCGCCGTCAATTCCATTGCGTTGGCGACTTTCCATATCTCATCACTGCTTACCCATCGCTGCTCTACCAACGCAATCACATCAGCCATCAAATTAGAAACTTGATAAGCCATAATTCGTCCTTTCCGGTTTAAACATTTGGAACAGCTGATTCACACGATCTTGCAACGTATTTAGAGTTTTGAGTTTTTGCATATCGGACATCAACCACTGCAACTTAACCGAATCGATACTGCTACCTTGAACACTAAGATCTGCACTCATGCCTTGCAGCATAAAGTCAACAGCAGTCGATACCTCCTGCTCACCAAAGCGCGCCACTACATCTTGATAAGCCGCGCCGAGCCCTTGATAACTATGAACGGTATCGCGGTAGAAGCCGCGCAGCTGATGCAAAGAGCTAAACTCTTGCTCTTGGCTGTATTCATCAGCAAAATTTGAGACACGGATTTCCGTATCAATTTGAGACCATGTATCTGGGTTTTGCTCGATTCTTAGAAGTGCTTGGTCAATCAGCGCTAGTAGGTGTTTACTTTCTGGACTCGCACTCAAAAACTTTTTAACGGCTTTTAGGGCGAGGTATTGATGGCTTTTCTCCTCGGAAAACCCATTCAAGTAGGCTTGTAATTGCGCGATGGTCGAGATATTTCCTCCCGCCATTTTTGTAGCCAAATCTTTGATCTTTTGATTCTTTTCAAGATCAGGGACTTTTCTTAAATAGTCCGAAACGAGTTCATGTGCTTCATTAACTCGAACACCACTGTCTTTCACTTTGCGCTTGGTCAGATCTTTCTCTGCTTTTTCGGAACCGAGTGAAGTGAGTTCTTCCATCGCATCAAAAAGTGATTGTGTGGCATTGTGAACACGGACGGTTTCACCGCGATAATTGCCTTTTTGTGAAACGTCGGGGCGAGACGATTCCAACCCGTTTTGGATAGACGCATCAAACTTTGGATTTGTTGCGATATGATTGTTGATAATACTCATTCACTTGCACTCCTTCCGCACAATACAGGCGAATTATAGGAAGTGCGCTTTTTTGAAGCTGTCAAAATCAGACGTGTTTTTTTAGTGCGCTTTCAGTTTTCTAAAAACTCCCGACTGATATTCACTATAAATTGATTCTTATACTTTCTATCCTCTCAGCATCAATCATTGCGCATATTTTTACCTTGAACGATTTCTCATACATCACTGATATCCAACAATCTGCGATTAAACAGACGCGTTTGATCCAAATTCGCGGGCGCGTTACACAAGTCACCGGCACCATTATCAAAGCTGTCGTCCCTGGCGTTCGTGTAGGTGAACTGTGTGAGTTGCGTAATCCCGATCAAACTCTGTCTTTGTTAGCGGAAGTGGTTGGCTTCCAGCAGCATCACGCTTTGCTCACCCCGTTAGGAAATATGTTTGGGATTTCCTCAAATACAGAAGTAAGCCCAATGGGCAAAATGCACGAAGTGGGTGTTGGCGACCACCTGTTAGGTACAACGCTTGACGGGCTTGGGCGTCCTTTCGATGGTACGCAAAGTCAGGAACCAAGTGCTTGGTATCCTGTTTATCGCGATGCGCCACCACCAATGCAACGTAAACTGATTGAAAAGCCAATCTCTCTTGGCGTTCGATCCATTGATGGGCTACTGACCTGTGGTGAAGGTCAGCGCATGGGTATTTTTGCAGCGGCTGGCGGGGGTAAAAGTACCCTACTGGCAAAACTGATTCGCTCCGCAGAAGTTGACGTGACCGTTCTCGCTTTGATTGGTGAACGTGGACGCGAAGTGCGCGAGTTTATTGAGCATGACCTAGGCGAAGAAGGAATGGCCAAATCGGTTTTAGTGGTCGCTACCTCTGATCGCCCAGCAATGGAGCGCGCCAAAGCCGCCTTTGTTGCCACTTCTATCGCAGAATATTTTCGTGACCAAGGTAAACGCGTGCTACTGCTGATGGATTCTGTAACGCGTTTCGCCCGCGCACAGAGGGAGATTGGACTAGCCGCAGGCGAGCCACCAACACGACGTGGCTATCCGCCTTCTGTTTTTGCCGCTTTGCCAAAGCTGATGGAACGAGCTGGACAATCAGACAAAGGATCAATTACGGCACTGTACACCGTGTTGGTGGAAGGTGACGACATGACGGAGCCTGTCGCGGATGAAACTCGCTCAATTTTAGACGGGCACATCATTCTCTCGCGCAAACTTGCGGCAATGAACCATTATCCCGCCATTGATGTACTTCGCTCAGCAAGCCGAGTGATGAATCAAATCGTTGAATCCGATCATCAGGCGTCTGCTGCTCATATTCGCGAAATGTTAGCTAAGTATGAAGAAGTTGAACTGCTAATCAAAATTGGCGAATACCAACATGGCGCAGATAGCCGAGCGGATATGGCCATTGCACAAAGTGATGATATACGCGCCTTTTTACGCCAAGGCACTCATGAACTAAGCGATCTTGATGGCGCTATCGCTCAACTTAAAGGGATGGCGAAACAATGATAGAACGCTTATTAGAAATCAAAAAAATTCGCGCTGACCGTGCGGATAAAGCCGTCAAGCGTCAAGAATACCGAGTGTCAAACGCCGCAGCACAGGTTCAAAAGGCCGAACGTTCTGTCGCGGACTATCACGTTTGGCGCCAGGAAGAAGAAGAGCGACGTTTTGCTAAAGCAAAACAACAAACGCTCGTTCTTAAAGAGCTGGAAACATTAAGACAAGAAATCGCGTTGTTAAGAGAGAGAGAAGCCGAACTTAAACAACGTGTGGCCGAGTCAAAAAAAGCGCTTGAAATCGAACGCTCGGCACTTAAAGAAAAGCAAAAAGAGGCGCGACAAGCCCATAAAACCAAAGAAAAATTCGTTCAGTTGCAGCAACAAGAAGTCGCGGAAAAATCGCGAGAAAGGCAATACCAAGAAGAACTCGAACAGGAAGAGTTTCGCACTGTCGACATTATCTAAAGGTTCACTATGCGCATTACCCCAACAACTGAAACATCGAATACGCTGCACAAATCAACGCCGGAACAAGCGCCTCTCGAGAAGGAGGCCGAGCTTCAATCACAATTCGAGCATGCAATGACGAAGAAGCCTAGCAAGGGAAAGGAGTCTATCGTTGGGAATCCCCAAAAAAATCATACTGGCGAAGAAGACATACCGCTAAGGCATAAGACATCTCAAGGTCTAGATAAGAAACTTAACCTATCGAACCAAGAAGCCAACGCTGACAAAAACATCTCCACTTTAAAAGGTCAAAGTGACGTCGTCAGTAAGAGAGATATAGAGAAATCGCAAGACGACGCAGCAAATAGCGAAGAAATAATTAGCAAAAACAATAAATTGCTTAAACATGATGGAAAAAGCGATGGCGACACAGTTCTAAGCTCCCCTTCTACCGAGCGTGTTGATCCTCACTTTCAAGCTCATTTGAAAGATGATAAACCGACGCCGATGGATAAACATACCTCGCCGGAGTATCTCTCTACGCTTGAATCTGGCTTGCTCCCCCAAAATGCGACAGCGACAGAGCTCGCTCAAGATGGGATTAACATTGTTGGCTTAACGAAAAGGCAAACTGAAAAAACGCACAATAAGCGTGCAACTCCGCCGCTACAGAATACAGGCAAACGATCAGACCAAACTGGTGGCCTGCCTGAAACCAAGCCTCTTGAAAAAATCGTGACGAAAAGCGCACTAGTCGCCGTTAAAACGGATGAAGAAAAAGTGCCTTCTCAACCCCTTGCAAGTGCGGTAACACAAGGCGATGTCATCCTAAAAAGTGTTGCTTCGCAGGCTCAACCAAGCCCAACGCGAGACGTAAACCAATTACTCCAGCAATTGGTGGATAAAATCTATGTTGCTCTGCCAACCGCATCGGACAACAAAGAGGTTCGGCTGTTTCTAAGTGAAGGACAATTAAAAGGTGGCGAAATCCACATCAAGTTGGACGCTCAAGGGTATAGCGTGACGATTCGACAAGAGCATGCCCTTTCCATTATTAGCCAGCAAGCTAGACAAGATCTTGCTGAACGGCTAAACCGATTCGGTGGTGAGCAGCCACTTCGCTTAGCGATCAGCGAACAAACTCAACAGCTCGATCAACAACAACATGAACAACAACACTCACGCCAACAACGCAGCGTGTATGAAGAATGGCAAGCGGAGAATGACCTATGACACCGTTAATAATACCCAAAGTGGATGCAGAAAGTATCGCGCTCAGCAATCAACTTTGTGCAAAACAGTGCCACTTCCAAGGGACTGATGGTCAGAGCGTATCGATTACTGTTGCTCAAATCCCTTCATTTGAAGGGTTCCGTTTAACCACGTTGATTGGAGGGCAAACCCTACAAGTAGACTTTTCTCGTGCGCAGCTCCAACATTGGCTGAAATCGACCTTAAATGCTACTGCGTTTGAGTCCCTGCCTAACTCCCTCCAGTTAGCACTTTTGAGCTCACAGATAGAACCGCATAGTGAGGCAATCAAAGCGTTATTTGGTCAGTTACCCATTCTTAGTCAACTACAGCCGTTCGAGGCGAGCCCGGCCCAAGAGCATACTTTAATGTTAACCCTCAATAAGCCTAACGGCTCTCTTTGTTTGTGGGTTAGCGAAGGATCAGACGTGTTGTTGGATGCGCTACCAAACAGCGCTGCTCTACAAGCTCGACACCTCGCTTTACCTGTGTGGTTAAGTCTTGGAAGGACCCATTTGACGTTAAGCGAATTTAATTCGATCGAGCTGGGAGATGTCATCTTTTTTGACGATGGTTACATCGCCAAGCAACAAGCCATTTTTCAAGTATCTAACCAGAATCTCTGGCGCTGCCAACTGGATGACCAAACTCTTCACATTATGGAAAAAGAAACCAATATGAATGACGTAAACACTTCAGAAATGTTAACCGACCACCAGCAACTGCCTGTGGAACTCACGTTTGATATCGGCCATCAAACCATCACGCTAGAGCAGCTTAACCAGCTTCAGCCAGGGTACGTATTCGAGCTAAACCAGCCTGTATCTAAGCCGGTAACATTGCGTGCCAACGGCAAAATCATTGGTGAGTGTGAACTGGTTAATGTTAACGAACATTTAGGTGTGCGCGTACTGGAGCTGTTCGGTGGCACGCAGGAGCCAGCATGATCCAGTTACCCGACGAGCTCAATCTCATTGTCAGCTTAGCACTGCTGGCACTGATCCCATTTATCGCCATGATGGCGACGTCGTTTGTGAAACTCGCCGTTGTATTCTCACTGTTGCGTAACGCTCTCGGTGTACAGCAAATTCCGCCGAATATGGCGCTTTACGGATTGGCTATTATTTTGTCAATTTTCATCATGGCTCCCGTCGGGTTTGAAACCTACGACTATGTAAAGCAGCATGATATCTCCCTTGAAGATTCTGCAAGTGTAGAAGGCCTCATTGAAAGCGGTTTACAGCCTTATCGAGAATTTTTGAAAAAGCATATTCGGGAAACCGAAGCCATATTCTTCACTGATGCTGCACGCACATTGTGGCCACAGAAGTACGTAGACCGTTTAGAGTCGGACAGCTTATTGCTCTTACTGCCCGCATTTACCGTCAGCGAGCTTACTCGCGCTTTTGAAATTGGCTTTCTGTTGTACTTACCGTTCATCGCTATTGACCTAATTGTGTCGAATATCCTACTCGCGATGGGGATGATGATGGTATCGCCAATGACGATTTCCCTCCCCTTCAAATTGTTGCTTTTTGTCTTGCTTGACGGCTGGACAAAGCTCACCCACGGCTTAGTGTTGAGTTACGGTTAATCACGGAGAAAGTATGCATTCTGCTGAAATCATTCATTTCACGACTCAAGCATTAACCCTAGTGTTGTACTTGTCATTACCGCCGATTTTAGTCGCAGCATTGGTTGGTACATTGGTGTCGCTTATTCAGGCGTTAACTCAGGTCCAAGAACAAACGTTAGGCTTTGTGGTCAAGCTTATCGCGGTCATTATTACGCTGTTCGTCACAACGCAATGGCTAGGGGCAGAGCTCCACGCCTTCGCCTCGCTTGCTATGGATAAAATTCCTCAAATACGATGAGTTATCACGACTTACACCAGGCTTTATTTTTGTACAGCCTGACGTTACCTCGGTTAATGGCATGCTTCATCTTTTTGCCTATTTTGAGCAAGCAAATGTTAGGCGGCACCATGGTGAGAAATGGTGTGCTTTGCTCACTCGCACTGTTTATATTTCCGATGATTAATCAGCAAACCTTGCCTGCAGAAACCGACGGCATTTGGCTGATAATGATTTTGGGTAAGGAGGTATTAATTGGGCTATTGATAGGGTTTGTTGCTGCTATCCCCTTTTGGGCGATAGAAGCGGCCGGTTTTCTGGTCGACAACCAACGTGGGGCTGCCATGGCAAGTATGTTTAACCCAACGCTAGGCTCACAATCCACACCAACAGCGGTATTACTAACCCAAACGCTGATTACCCTGTTCTTCTCTGGCGGTGGCTTTGTCACTTTTATCTATGCGTTATTCAAAAGCTATACATCTTGGCCGATCGTGGACTTTTTCCCAACCGTTAGCGACGCATGGGTTAGCTTCTTCTACGCGCAATTTGAACAGCTTATGTGGCTTGGTGTGTTGATGTCCGCTCCACTAGTGTTGGCAATGTTTCTTGCTGAGTTTGGTCTGGCGCTTATCAGTCGTTTTGCACCGCAATTGAATGTTTTTTTCCTTGCCATGCCAATAAAAAGTGCCATCGCGAGTGTTTTACTGATCGTGTATCTCGGAATAATGATGGATCACTTTGAAGTACAGTTTTACGGCATTACCCGATTCGCAGAACAACTCAATACCATTTGGCAATAACGCTTAGGATTCTTTATGAGTGCAGAAAAAACAGAGCAACCCACCGCAAAAAAGTTACGCGATGCTCGACAGAAAGGTCAGGTTGCCAAAAGCCAAGAAATCGTATCGTCTGCATTAATTTTGGCGCTCATAATTGTACTGTTTGCGTTCGCCGATTATTACATGTCGCACATCTCAGCGCTTATTCTCCTACCAAGTAAGCTTGCTTATCAGGGTTTCCAAGATGCGCTAGTCGATGTCGCTATCGCCATCGCAAAAGAAATTGCCTATCTACTCGCTCCGATTATTCTGGTTGCTGCACTCGTCGCCATCTTTTCCAATATGGGGCAGTTCGGGTTCCTATTTAGTGGTGAATCCGTTAAACCCGACATCAAAAAGATCAATCCCGTCGAAGGGGCCAAACGCATTTTTTCCCTTAAGAGTGTGATTGAGTTTATCAAGTCGATCCTTAAAGTCTCTCTTCTTTCCTGCATTATCTGGGTGACATTACGCGGTAACATCAACGCTTTAATGCAAATTCCAACTTGTGGGCTAGAATGTGTCCCGACCATTACTGGCGTCATGATTAAACAATTAATGATTATCTCTTCGGTAGGCTTCATCGTCATCGCTGCCGCAGATTTTGCGTACCAGAAGTTTGATCACACGAAAAAGCTCAAAATGAGCAAGGACGAAGTGAAGCGCGAATACAAAGAGATGGAAGGCAGTCCAGAAATAAAAAGCAAACGTCGTCAGTTACACCAAGAGCTACAAGCCTCTAATCAACGTGAAAACGTTAAACGTTCTAATGTATTAGTTACAAACCCAACACATATCGCGGTTGGCCTTTATTACAAGAAAGGCGAAACGCCCCTGCCCGTCATCACTTTGATGGAAACCGATGCGGTAGCCAAACGTATGGTCGCAATCGCTAAAGAGGAAGGCGTGCCTGTGATGCAAAAAGTCCCTCTTGCTCGTGCACTATACGCCGACGGTAACGTCGACCAGTACATCCCAAGCGATCTTATTGAGGCAACTGCGGAAGTGCTTCGTTGGTTGGCTTCGTTAGAGTCCGAGGCGGACTAACAAACCACATCCCATTCAAGATCTGGGCTTACAACTGCCCAGCTTTCAACCTCGATACTTTCAACGCTATAATGCGGTATCCTTTAACTGTATGTTGTTTTTATGAAATCTAGCTTAAGCATTCGCTCCTACACGAAACGTATGAGCCGACATACTCATAGTGATTATCATCAACTGGTGCTTCCTCTCCAGGGCAACATACATATTGATATGGATAGCTATGTCGGAAAGGTGGCGGTTGGCGACTGCATAGTCATCCCCAAAAGTTGTGCTCACGGGTTTAATGCCGAAGAGTCATCACGCTTTATTGTTGCGGATATGACCACTTTGCCCACTCATTTGATGGATAATAGTGTGGCTGTGTTTTCGATTAGCCCGCCTCTACTGAGCTTTATCCAGTTTGTCGAAAAGCAACTTGAGTATCAGGTTAATGATGAAATTGAAAACTCAATGGTTGCAACCTTCTATCTGTTGCTGGAGCAGCAAAAGCGGTCTCGCTCCGTGGATTTGCGTATTCGAGATGTACAGGTTGTGATCGCGGAGCAGCTTGATCAGCCACTCACCATTGCCTCATTAGCGAATGCCGCTTGCTTGAGTCCGACGCAGTTTAAAAAGCTTTTTAAAGAGCAGCTAAAAGTGAGCGTCCATAAGTACATTACACTACAACGTATGGAAAAAGCCAAAGCACTACTGACTCATACAGACCTTCCAGTTCAGTTGATAGCTGAACGAGTTGGTTATAGTGACCTTTCCGCGTTTAGTCGACGGTTTTCAATGCATTTTGGTATGTCTCCTAGAGAGTTTTCCCGATAGTCACTAAAATAGTCTTCTGGAACAAGTATTCCGTCTTTTCAGCACAAAAATCTCTATCGCTTTCTTTTATTCTTTCTACCCTAAAACAGCCATTCACTAGGTAGAAATTACAGTGTTAAAAAAACATTTCACCGACTATCAATTAGGAACTTTATCCATACTTTTTGCTTCAACCCTGTGGGGAACGACGGGCACCGCTGCCAGCTTGGCACCGGATGTCAGTGCTCTCGCCATTGGCGCATTTTCTATGGGTATTGGTGGGTTTATGCAAGCATGTCTATCTGCGAAGTCACTGAAGAGAGATTTTCGAAAAGTCGTACATAAGAAGAAAACGTTACTGATTAGTATTATCGCCTTAGCCACCTACCCACTGGCTTTTTATTCATCAATGCGATTCGCTGGTGTGGCTATTGGTACGGTTATTTCTATCTCCACTGCTCCTTTCTTTTCTGCTTTGTTAGAGTGTCTCTTTAGCCGAAATCAGACCATAACCAAGCGCTGGATGATGAGTTTCGCAATCGGGGTCATTGGCATTACCTTGTTGCTGGCTTCTGAGTCATCCGCAAATAGCTTATTTGATCAGGATATGAAGCATTGGGGTGTATTACTTGGCCTATTGGCAGGTTTGACGTACGCCATTTACTCATGGGGAGTAAAGGCTATGATTGACCACGGCATTGAATCGCAAACGGCCATGGGAAGTGTTTTTGGTATTGGTGGAGTTTTGCTTCTACCAACACTTTTCATCACGGGTGATAATCTATTTGCATCGTCAACTAATACGGCGGTCATGCTCTACATGGCCTTGATTCCAATGGGGTTAGGTTACGTCGCTTTTGGGTTTGGGCTACGGTTTGTTACAGCCAGTGGAGCTAGCATACTCACGCTATTTGAACCTGTTATCGCAGCAGCACTAGCAGTTGCGATTGTTGGGGAAGAAATTTCTTTCATTGGTTGGGTTGGTATAACGTTGACACTTGTGTGTTTGTTTCTTCAGTCGAAAAGTTAAATTAAACCGATATTAGCCAGCCCCAAAAAGGAACGCTGACGGTAGATAAAGTAAGGAGCAGCACCTACTCCCTACTTTACCATTTGAAATTACACCCAGCCTTCTGCCAAGTACATCAATCGCAATTGACTTGGTGAGCCTAGTTTTTCTAGCGCATCTAATTGGACGTCACTCAGGTTTGGGCATTTATCAAGATAAACTCGTCCGTTTGCTGCATCTAGGGGGAGCTTGTAGGTTAGCTTTTCGTTTATTTTACTTGCTTCCCCTTTATCAATCGCTCGAACAGCTGGCATGAGCCAATCCCAATCTTCTCCTAACAGTTTTTTAAACGCCCCGTTAGCAATAGACTCGGTTTTACTTGGTGCATCCTCTGGGCTTAGCTTCAAGATAGAGTCTACGTCAGGAACCAAGTGCTCACTTGGTTCTGAACCCAACATCTTTTTCAGTGTTAATCGAGCGGCTTCCATCTCTTGTGCCTCTTTAGGCGCTTGAGGAGAAGTCATTTCAGTATTCTCCTTAGGACCAAGGTACGCCATTAATGCGCGGACAGAAGCCGGATCTTGCATACTAAAGGTAAAGTCTCCTTTGGCATTAGAAACTTCAAGCCTTGGTAAAACACCAGACATCTCACCTTGCATGAGTTGTTCTTTGACTTCTGTATTTAGTCCGTATGCTCCAGCTTGGTTCGCAACAAAACCACCACCACTCATGATAGCAGTCGTTGCCGCAGAACCGATTGCCTCTTTTGCTATCGGTGTGACGCCCACCGTTGCTACAGAGCTAACACCGAACGTGCCCAGGCTCCCCGTCGCCATACCTAATGTAGCTCCAATGCCACCTTCAGCCGACAGTATCGCATGACCTTGAGCCAAGGTTTGCTGCATCGGCATAGAAAGACGTTGATCTCGCCCTGGCAGCTGTGAAATTTGTTCTAACTGATGATGGTAAGCCTCAGCATCACCATTTACGGCCGCTTTGTGCAGCTCTCGACCTGTAGAAATCAATAAGCCAACGCCAGGTAATGCCAAGTTAATAACGGCGTTAACACCAGAACCTTTTAGCTTTTCTTTGCCCATCTGCAGCAGTTCAGCAGCAAAGCCATCCATTTTTCCCGGATACTGGGCTTCTAAGCTCACCTGCATACGCGGATCTTTGCTGATCGCATCAAACGTATTTTTAAGCTGCTGGTACGTATCGCTGCTCACTTTTATTTCATCCAATAGGCTGACAACTTCTAAGATTTTACGCTCAGTAAGTGGCTCACCGCGATAGCCTGAAGGACTCACTAGGGAGTAAGCCAACAGCGCAACCTCAGGTTTTTCTTGCTTAAGTAGCGCTTGTTTTAAATCAAGGTGAGTTTTGATGTTTTCTTGGAAAAACTTAGTGTATTTGCTTCTCAATACGCCTTCGTGAATAGAAGCAAACTTGTGACCTTTGTGGAATGTGGAAGGTTCTTTTACTTCACCTCTTTTACTGATCACTCGGTCATCTTTTTGCGCAGCAACTGCACGAAACTGCTCTAGATCAGGTACTGGGCTTTGGCTGATTTTTTGTGTTGTATTAACCATTTTTCTCTCCTACACACGAAGTGATTGAACATGAGCTTGTTCATGATTAGAGGTGGTTGGAATCGCTTGATCCAACATTGCGAAACGCGCTTGCCACAGCTCGGCCTGTTCAATAACTTCGTGAAACCAAGCGGTAAGGTTCGTCGTATTTAGATGCTCAACGGGTTTACGTCCTGCTAAGACAAGCTGTCGACCGTTTGGAGCCAAAGCAAGTGCGAGGTTGCCACTACCAATTCCTTGATAGTTCGCATGAGCAAGAAGCTCTAAACCTTTTAGTCGTTGTTCACCGGATTTTTCTAACCCTCCGAACGTTACAGACAACATCAAATCATCCGTATCTGTCGCGATGAAATACAACATGTAGCGATCATCGACCAGTAGCTGACAACGTTCATTTTCTTCAAAATTCAGTTCGGGCAACTCATTGAGTTGGCAAAACTCCAAGAGCAGTTGTTGAATCGTGTTCATAACTTTTTCCTTTTGTTTCAATAACTCTATTGAACAACGATTGCAGATTGAACGATGTCGGTAATGGCTTTATTTTTGTCACTTTTTCGCCTTCATTGTGAGGTTTTCCGCAGAAATCTCGCTCTAAAATCGAGTTGCCAGAGTAATAAAAAAGAGCAGCTCAGAGCTGCTCTTTCAATAAAGGTTAGATGCTTAGCATGGTGTATTTGCTCACTTCTTTTGCAGAGTGACTAACCCAGTTTATGGCTATCAAAAATGACTTCTGTTGGCGGGAACATATTCGAAACAGGTGGTCGTTGTGCATCTCCAAACATTGGTGCACCGAATGCAGATGTCGCCCAAGGGTCAACAATTTTCACATCCTTACTCCACGTTGATGGATCTTTTATGTCGCTCCCCTCTTGTCGACCAACCAGTACATAAAGGTGTGTACCTGAATGACCCTTTTTAAACGCAACCACTTCTACTTTGGGTTCACTTTCAGGTGTTCCTGACATGCCTTGAATCATCTCAGCGGCGGCAGCAAAGGCAAATGTAGTACAGCAGCCGGCTTTCGCGGTTTGTACTGCCTTAGCAATGTTCTGTAGAGTGCTTAATTGCGGTGCGGTTCCTCTTTGTGCTGCAGCTTGAACTCCGTTTGCGGACATCGTCGCTCTGTGATCTTGCATGATTCGCGCTTGATCCGCGTGAAGCTCTTTTAGTCGTGGCTTTCCTTTTGTTTCATAAAACTGTGACCCCTTAACACCGAACGTATTTAAGTCCGTACAGGCAAAATCACCAAGCTTTTGAAGGTTGGCTTTATGTTCGTTGATAAGCGCGACACTCGATGAGGCTTTATTGGTTTTGGAAGAAGAGGCTGCCGTTTGTACAGTGGGCCAATTTGAGCTAGGACCAGACGACAATCTCTCAAGATTTTTCAGGCTCCCAAGCGTTAACTTGTTTTCACCGTTCAACACATTTTTCAGCATGAGCTTCGCAACATCTTTAGGAATACCCTGCTTAGTAAGCAGGTTCACTACAATATCTTTCGCTTTATTCTGGTGGCTAATACGCGCGCTGATACTTTTATTTTTTGGTGCGCCCTCTTTAACAAAAATATCTTTACCGTTGTGTGCTCGAACCTCTTTGTCGTCAGCTTGATTTTGTGTCGCCAAATGTGACGTTAACTGACTCAACGAGTGCATTTGCGATGTATTAATATTGACCATGTGTGATGCCTTAAACTTGAATAAATGCGTGTACGTCTGTTTGGCTAAAATCTACAACCGTGTTGTTTTGAAATAACTGTCCCCAAGTATCAACTAATTCGTTCAACTGAATGATTAAGTTAGCAATGTTGGTGAGTTCACTTCCAGTCGCGATAGCAACTTGAAGAACAACGTCTTTGCGTGTTGGATTCACACAAAACTGCACACCACCTGTTTCTCGATACAAAAAGTTGTATTCAAGTAAAACTTGAAGTTTATCTAGCGTAATATCATCTTGTTCTATAAGCAGGTTTTTGGAAATCAATAACTCGCCTTTTTCCTCTACGAGCAGAACATCGACACTGTTGTTTTCAGCAAAATGCAGTGACCACATTTGATCGTCATACGCTGTCACGCGCTCAAGGTTCAGCACTTCTCCTAGCTCAGAGAGAAGCATATTAATCTTTCCTGTATCCATGTTGTGTCCTGTCTAATTTATTATAACTAAGTGACATCGATATATTTATTGCAGCGAAGCCACTTGGGTATAACGGCTCATTTAAATAAGCGAATAAGGATAAAAGAGATTTTATGGCGAGATAGAAACCGACACTTTATTTCAACGTCTCATTTTTATTGCTATTAGCCGTTTTATTGAGAAGAAAAATTAAGGTTAAGCTGGAAAATAAAAGAGCGGCAATCGCCGCTCCAAAAATTAAATAGAAGTAAAAAATCACTTAATACCGTGAAGGCTATTTTCTGCATCCATAGCTAAAGGATTGAACGAGTCGTTACGAAGTTCTGCTATCGCGTATAGCATGCGACCCATGCGACCATTTCCATCGGTAAAGCCATGGTACCCGATAACTCCGGCGAACAAATGCTTACCTAAGTCTTTATCTTCTACAGGGTTCTCTTTCAAAAAGCCTTCAATGTGCTGCTTTAACATGCCCTCACCGCCAATACTTGAAGGCAAAGTGCCACCCGAAATATTTGGCCCTCGGTAATCACGCTCAACATTAGGCACCAATCGAGCGTGTAGCTCTTTTAGGTTTTCCATATTCAATAAATCTTTACCATTAGACGCGTACTCTTTAAGTAAAGACGTAATATTTTCGGCATCGTTTCCTTTAGAGTTAGAAGCATTAATGATCCACGCCGCAGCTCTTTCAACATTATTGGTTACGCCACTTTTGTTAAACGCATCCTCTGCCAGTCCTTCAGCGTATACACCTTGGCTTAGATCGGTGCTTGCTAGACCTTCGATATGACGTTGCGCCGATTTAAGATGCATCACCTCCATATCAAACACCGCTTGCATTTGATTAATGCTACCTGCCGGGTTTTTCTGCGCTGCAGATACACCACCGCCGTAGTCTTTTACTACACGTCCAGCAAGCGACTTCGCTGCACTTTCGCCAATCAGTGATGTGAGGTTTTTACCAGAATCGGTTTCTAACATTGCCTCTGTCATCGCTCGCTCTGCTAACTGGTTTAGCTCAGCAGAGTTCGACTGAACTGATTTACTGTCTAACTTCGCAAAGGCATTTAAGACATCTGATGCGGTTTTTATGCTTCCATCTTTGAAGAACATTTGTCCATGCTCAACAGAAGAAGCAGCTTGTAAACGCTGAGCTTGTCCTTGCTCATTATCAAATACGGCTTTTGTAAGGGCTTTCGCTACCGATTGTGGGCTACCTTCGCGAAACAGTTTTCCTGTCGCTTCAAAAAATCGCGCTACCGCACCATTCGTAGGATTGGTACGAGTAAATTCTTGGGTCGCTGCGTTGATTTGGTATTCTTTGCCACCAATACTCAGCTTACCTTCGTTAAGTATCTCGTTACGAGCTTGCGGCATGGCGGCCTGCAACGCGCTAACACTTCCAAAACTGATCATGTTTTAAACCCTTAATGTGGAAAAATGAGTGGTATTCGTTTCCGGTACTTCGGTTGTTTTGTTGGTTACTTCTTGTGTATTCGCACTTTTTAACCACTCGATGAAATTCGCAAATGACTCATCGAAAAAAGATGCAGTTAGCAGTTGCTGAGGCAGGTGTATGAAACCGATGTATCCGGTCTCTTCCTCCCAGCATACCGCTGGAGAACCTTGCGTTAAGGCATCTTTCATATGTTGATGCAAAATATCAGCACTCGGTTCATCACCTGAAATCAGCCCGATAAGCGTCACACGATCTTCTTGTGCACGAATTGTGATTGCTGTGTTTTGCTCAACGAGTAGATGGCAACAATCATCTTCATCAAAAACCAACGGCTCCAATTGGCAGCGGCTGGCAAAATCTGTCAGTAAAGAAGTTATAAATCCATTAGCCATTCGACTAAATAATCCTATTTTTGTTGTTTTAGAGGCGCTGCTTGGTTGCAACACTTATCAACTAAGCAGCTTTCTTAGGTGTATTCTTAAGGATTTATGGCAGTGAATATTTTAGAAATGGTCGGATTTTTTTTGTTTAAAGGCATTAAAATGAAAAAACTCAGCAAGTGCTGAGTTTTTAAGGTTTATTCATGAATCGTAGTTTTACGCTCGCTGAGCTGCTTCACCATAGCTTGCTTTAACGCATGCAGCTGTCCATCAATACTGGCGTCGATGATCCCAACTTCTGTTTCCAAAATGCAGCCTCCATTTTTCAAGCGCGCATCTGCTACCACGTCAACGTAACCGACTTCAGGGAAATCACTTAATACTCCAGCCACCTTTTCTCTCACCTCAACAACCTGCTCTGGGTGGACATGTAAAATGACCTGCTTTTGGTTACTCACCAGTTGCAACGCTTCTCGAACTACACTCACCGTGGTATCGACATCATCGAAGGTATCGATGATCTTGCGTACTGCTTCTAACACCACACCTGTCATTTTTTCTTCGACTTGCTGATAGTAGTCATTACAACGTGCTAAGGTTTCAACCATCGTTTGCGCATTTTCAATCTTGGCTTGTGCAAGGCCATCTTGATAACCACGTTGTTTTTCGGTTTCGTAGGCTTGCTGGGCATTAGCAATGATGCTTTCAGCTTTGGAGTTCGCGGCTTCAACTAAGTGTTGCGAATCCAGATAACTGGCATAATCTTTCGCTTTCAGCACCTTTAAGCCAGGTGCCAGCTGCAAATTGTCTGTTTTTATTTCAACAAATGAAACCATTGAGGAATAACCTGTTTTGCGATTTTTTTTGTGAGTCGATACGCCAGATCTCGTTGATCCGCTTCCAACCAGTTAGCTGTTTCCGCGTTTTCGCTAAGTTGCTTTTCTAATTTGAATTGCCAACGAAGAACAACATCTTCCGGTGAGTTAATCAAAATAAACCTCATCCAAAAATATCCCAGCGCCCTCATGCTTGCTTCAACAGACCTTTCATCCAGTAGTTCTGGTAACGAACGCTGCCAGCCTTGCGGCCAGCTGGATAACAGCATAGGCCCGTTTTGAATTAGGAACCGAGCGCCTTCCAAACCAAATACGTTGTTCAGAACCTGTTTAGGATGTTTTAAAACAACGCCTCGCATTGCCACACAATGTAAAGCTCCGCCCACCATCAATACGAGTTGGTTCAACGCATCCGCTGGGAGCAACGCCAAGCTATGGCAAGGTTTGTTAAAAGCCGTCTCAGGAACGGGAGATAACGCCCACTCATTTATGCACCATTGGTTAAACATGGGGTTATCTCTCCAGCCTTCGATATTTAGTAACCAAGGCTGCTTTTGCTCTATCCAACTTCTATGGATGTACTGGCAAGGCGCATAGTTAAACTGGTGTAGTACCTGCGCGAGTGGTGTTTCTGGTTTAACCACGCTTCGTGTTCCTACGACACCATGTAAAAGTAGCGATATTCGAGCCGATGAGTGCCGCTACCAAGAACACCAAAATGGCGATAAGATTATTCGCCGTCTCTTTGGTGACCTGAACCGACAAAATGCTTTTAAATTGATTGTTTTGAGTAGCAACTCGAACCTCTGATGAGGGTACCATCACTACGCTGATTCGATCGTAGTTCAGCCCCTCAATGCTATTGTTCACTAATAATTTGATCTGCGGAACATATGAATCAAGCGCAATATCTGCTGCGTGTTTAATAAATACGGAGGCAGAAGCTGGAGTTGGGCGCTCTCCTGGACGCAGATCTTGATCTTCCAAAACAACATGAACACGTGCCACTAGCACGCCATCAATCTGAGATAAGGTTGAGGAGAGCTCCTGAGATTTCGCGTATACCAAACGTGCTCGTTCTGCTAATGGTGACGAGATCAAATCGTCTTTGGGAAACACTTCTTTCAGTGTGGAAAACTGCTCTCTTGGATAACCTTTTCGCTTTAGCGCGTCTACCGCGAAGGCGATTTGAGAACTGTCTACCATTAACTTGACGGTGTTGTCTTTGTCAGGCTCTTTTGTTGCAACGACACCTTCGGATAGTAAGATCGACAACATCTCATTACCCTCTTTCTGAGTAACGTTGGTGTATAACTCGGTCTGACAACCTACCAGAAACAACGTGAGCATGATGAAAACTGCTCTCATTTTATTCATCATCACTATTGTGCCTTCAATAAGGTTTCTACGTTTTGTGTGGTTTTACCCACGGTTTTCGCGATCAGCTCTTCTTGAAAAGTAATGCGTGTCAGCGCCCACTGCATTTGCAGTAATTGCGCCGGATCATCACCCACCATCTTCATGTTGTCTTGCAGGTTACTTTTCGCGTTATCGATAGTGTTTTTCAACTCGCTGATGTTTTCTAGCAAACCTCCCTCCAGGCCATTATTCGCCTCGGGAACCGACATAGCTTGCTCAAAGCGTTCGCTTAAACCGTCTTCGACTTGCGCATCCTGCAACTTATCAATGTTGGTTTGCATCACCTCGGTGTACTGCGTGTTTATCATATGTACTCCTAAGATAAATCTAACTTGTGACTGTGAGTCATGATGTTTTTCACCATCGCATTTTTTTGGATCATGAAGCTAAGTTCATCACGAACCATGTCCAGTGTTGATGCCATATTAGGTAACGACTTCAACTCTGCCCAGCAATGCCATAAGGCTTGTTCTTTCTGGGCACCCAGTGGAAAATGCTGCGCTAGCATTGCTTTTAGTGCTGTTTTATCAGCAGGTGGTTCGGCAATAAGCTGTCCCGAAAAATTCCCTAGTAACTCCTGCTTCAACACCTTTAACAAATCAGATTGTGGCTGTTCGTTGCCTTTTGCACTCTTCGCCTCATGAAAGGCGTACCACATTGCCTCTCGTTTAACTTGAGGGTCGGAGAACGCTTCATTTAACGATGATAAGACACTTTGTTTACTGACAACCTCTGCGTCTTTTAATGATTCGTACCACGCTTTAATCTCCGCCAGTTTGGCTTCTGTTTTCTCTAGCGTCTCTTTTGGAGAAACATGTGAAACTTTCTCTTGCTTGTCACTTCGCTCCATGAGTGCTTTCATCTTGTCTTCATCGCTCCGCTCATAATGGCGCGACTCCGACTGACGCAAAGATTGGTGTTGAAGACTTAGGTTGCTTGAATCAATGATCATCCAAGATTCCTAATGTCCTGAGAAAAGCTCGCAGCAAATGCTTGGCTTTCTTCGCTTCCTTGTGACGCAAGTTCTACCCAGCTTTCCGCTTTGCTCAGTAAACCGGCTTTGGCAGAAGCAAGAGCCGCTAAGCTGATCAGATCTGGATAGGCGTTACAAAGTGGTTCGAGTAATTGATGAGCCTCTTCATACAAGCCTTTATTCATGAGGCTCATTGCACGAATCATCGCAACGGTCTCTTCAGAACCTGAGCTTGCTTCAAGGCCATCTGCAATCGTGTTGGCTTCTTGATGACGATGCATACCTGTTGCCATCAGCGCGATTTCAGCCAGCAGTTGGCGCGTTTCTCGTTCCATGCTTTACACCTTCTGGAGAATCGACTGCATCACATCTTTAATCGCACGAGTGGTGGTCGCATTGATATTGTAAACAACAGACCATTTGTTGATCGCGTGCTGAAGCTCGGCAAGCTTTGATGGATCATCGGCATTGGTTTCTAGGTTCTTGATGGCTGCCGTCACTTCTGTGTTGGCATCTTTCGCTTGTTGTTCTAACTTAGCTTTAACATCATCAAGGTTTACACTGTTACTAGCATCGTAAAATGACATAAGACTTCCTCGTATTTTTTAGTTAGCTTCGTATGATTCAACGACCGCATGGGCGGCTGTGTAAGCTTCATACTGTTTGAGTAGCAATTGGTACTGCTGTGGTGAGCACCCTAAATCCAACTGACGTTTCACCACCGCTTGTGCTTCTAAGAGCTTGCTCTTAATCTTGTGCACTTCCGCACCGTTTGTGTCGTTATTTAGAATTTGTTCAAGATTTGTCATTGTTCGTCTCGCCTTCATATCCAAGTTCTATTGTTATCACCCGCCCGCCTTTAACCAACTCAATACCAGCAGGTGTAACACTGGATATTCGGTAGCCCTGAGGCGTTCTTGCACCGACCATATAGCGAACGTTATCGGTCAGAATCACATATGGAACCTGGCCAAAGTTAACGCTACGAAACGGGAAATCGATGTTGGTGCCTTTACTCACCTTAGGTATGGATTTCAAAACTAAGTACGGCTTCTCACCATATTGTTCCCGGAAGTCTCGGGTCACACCGTAAAATCGAGTCGTTTCGATATCATCAAGCTCACCACGAACTTCGATGCGATCACCGCTGGTGACCAACTGGACTTTTTTCAGTAGCTCCGCATCCGTTAATAACGCTTTTAGCGTATCCATGTAGGCACCCGCTCGCTGCAGTTCAACCTTCCACGCAATAAGACCCGGCACGTCTCGCTCCAAGATTTGTTCAACTTGGTTCCAGCGGCTTGCATCATCGATATAGCCCGTCAGCAGCAGTGTGCCGGTCTCATCGCCATTTTCGACTTTCACTTGGTGATAGCCGAGGTTGCGCAAAATAAATCGAACCCCGCGACGGATTTCTTCCATCGTTCTTAAGTCACTTTTGTAATTGATGCCCAATACATCAATTCGACCAAGCAGATCGAGTTTCTGTGTTCGGTCTTCAACATAGCCCTCTAGGACTGCTTGGCGTGCGGCGGCATTCCATTCCACACGAACGTCGCTAAGTTTGAGCTCGCCTAAGATGTTGCGTACCAAAACAATGGGTTCTGCTTCTGTAACAATTTCATTGTTGCTTCCGTTAACTTGGCTGTACCACATACCAGCAAAAATGACACTCGGGACAAAACTACAAAGCAAAGCGATGAGCGTTGTTTTTTTCCAGCTAGAGCGTTGCACAGCAACCACAGGTGTATTCTGTTGGCTAGATTCGTCGCTGACGTTACTCACAATTAACGCATCTTCCGCGTATCCCAGAGCGAACTTCACAACGCCGACCGAGACAACAGCATGGCGTGACAACTCGATACCATCACCTGCAACAGCGATGTCTTCACTGTTAATATTTGCCTCTTCGCAGCCTCGTAAAATGACCGAGTCTTGCTGGCAAACGAGGGTGAAATGGTTCGCTTCGACCCCAGCATCAGACAGTACAAGATCAGCAATAAAGTCGTCACTGCCAAGCACGAGAGCACCTTCAGGTAAGGTGACTTCTACTCCGGTATGCACGCCTGATAAAATACGAATTTTCCATTGCTGCATCGCGGTTAAGACTCCTCTGAAGGGCGCACACACTCACTTTGTGAGTCATCACATTCCAATACTTTCACCCGCCAACCCTTTTGCCCTGTTGGTAATCGGCACTGCGTTAATTGAGACGACTTTTGCTGTGACAATAAGTCTTGTTGATAGCGCTCGGCTTGAACCCTCGATGTGCAGCTATATACTTCCACTACCGATTTAAATTCAGCGCTATTGTTGGAGATGTTGTTAAGCTTGCCGATACTTGGTCGCAAGTCATATTCGTTGCCAATCAACACACTATCGCCAATACCATCCACAACAATTCGAGGTTCTAAAATAAACATTCGTACTGTGCGGCGCTTAGTATTGGTATTACTTCTAAACAGCGCGCCTAAATATGGGATGTCTCCTAGCAATGGCACTTTACGTAACTGATGGCTCACTTCATCTCGGTACACACCACCGATAAGTAAGCTTTGCCCTTGTTTAACCGTCGCTAAGGTGCTGATTTCAGTTTTACGAACGGAAGGAAGATCATCGACGCCACCATCAGCGATCTTTGCACCGTCTTCGAGATGAAGGCTCAGGTTAATTTCAGGTCGTGCAGCAAATCTATCACCAACGATACGTGGGACAATTCTCAGTAACGTGCCATACGTGACCTCTTCCAGCGCTGCGGTTTCTTTACCAACCAGCTTGACGTAAAACGTGCTGCTGTTGTTCAGTACCGCTTCGACATTTTCCTGAGTTAACAATGTTGGTCTTGAAACCACTTGAGCACTGCCTTTGGATTCCAATAAACGAATTTGAGCCAGCAAGTAATTTAGGTTGGTTGAATCAAGCAAGGACTTAAAGTTCTGTCCACTGCCGAGCGTCACATCCCCCGAATTCACATCACCTGTTGTTTTGATATCGACAATGCGGTTGTTTCCGACAGACACTCCCGCTCGCCAATCCACGCCTAACTGACTTAAATCGTTGGCACTGATATCGACAATCGATAGCGCGACTTCAATTCTTGATTGCGGCTGGTCTAATTGCGCGACCAGTTTACGATAGAGCGGTAATCGTGCTTGAGTATCACGAACGATAATTGCATTAAGGCCCGGCTCTGCTTCAACTGTTGCGCCACCATGAACTGAGGCGGTTTTATTACTTTTTACAGGCTTATCTGAACTGGTAACTTCTTTGCTAGACGCACTCGTCACTTGAGTTTGAACACCAGACACGACCCGTTTTAACACCGATGCGATGCCAGGGACCGTAATTGTCTGATCTCGATATGCAATTTCTCTATCCGTTGCAGAAGCGTACTTCAAAGGAATTATCTCAACGAATAATTCGTCGGTTGAATTCGATTTCTGCAGCAAGCGCGTTTCCAATGCCTCCGCCGTTTGTACCACTAAGTCGACATAACGTGGAGGACCCGCAAGATAGACTAACCCTTTGCTCTCAGCGGCTCTCCAACCATAACGAGAATCCCAAACGCCGGTGGAAATTAACGTACTGCGTAGCTCTCTAGCCGTAAGTAATTCCAATTGAAGTAAACGTGAGCGAGTTTCTGTCGCCTTATAGACATGTAAGACGGCACCATCGAAATACCACATCAAGTTGTACACTTGCGATAAGTAATCGAGGAATTCCGCCGGATCTTCAGGGGTAAAACGCCCATTCACTCGATCGTTGACTTTGTCACTAACAGAAACCGAGACACGATAATTTGCACCGAAGTTATTCAACAACTCTTTTAATGAGTCGTTATCTGCATAGTAGCGGAACGGTTGTTCAGGCCAGTGTAAGTCTGTTGCTTGCGCATATCCCAAAGGAACAACACTCACTGCGCATAACAATGCCTTTGTTGCAGCACGTCTAATGTTGGGAAAGATTTTTTGCATCATGGTAACCACACTGTATGGTTGATTGTGTGGTTCACGCGTTCTTGTTCCAATAATGCAATGTAACGTTCACATAGATTGACGTGCTTAGAAAGTAAAGTAGAGAACCGTTCCACCGAACAGTCCTCAACCCTTACTTTACTTTGCAAAATCAATTGCTGATCATCATTGGTTGTCAGTACGCCGCCATCCTCACGAATGGTTTTTAATGAGAGCTGCATGCAACGTTGTAACGCTTGTTCTTGTTGATAATCTAGATGCTCTTTAAACTGGAAGGGTAACGTCGCTTCCCATAAAATCCATGACGCATGTTGCTTGATGGTCAGTGATAACTGGTCAACCTCGATGTTGTAAGAACCATTTTCTGAGGCAATAAAATCCCCTACCTTTAGCGCTTCCGCTAAAGATTTCATCATCTTATCTAACATTTAACGCCCTATTTAGATCTGGCTGAGGTGATTGCAAGCCTGGCCGCACTGACCACTTTGAGTATCAAAATAGTAGTGATCGATATCACCAACAGTTTGCATGTTCTTGAACCATTGCCATACTTTCGCAACCGCATTTTGGTCGTTGTAAACCACATCGCATGCATCCCAAACTTCGTTCAGCTCAGGGGCTTCAAGTCGCACTTCCGAACACCAATTTTTCCACTCAGAAATAAATTGTTCGGTTGTCGAGGTGTACTCCGCGAACCCTTTCAGCTCGTCTAAAGACGGTTGCCACTTGTCAATTAACGAACGATGACATTCAATCACTTGCAACTGTTGTTCGCTTAACGTCCCAAGTTGCTTTTTAAGTTGATGCTGCTGGCTCTTAATAAGATCGAGTTGCTGTTGAACAAAGACGGCACTGGTGTCTTCCCCTGATAGCTTCGACCAATATTCCTTCTGAATATCGAGTTGATTGATAAGTTGTTCAACTTTAATCGAAGCATGAAGAGCACTTTGATCGACTTGTCGGTTAATCCACTCGTTGAGTGATAAATGGAAACAAAGCATCAACGTTTTTGGGACAGCCAAATTAAAGCGAAAGCCCAGACGAGAGTTGATGTAGTCCAGCCTTTGTTCGAACGTTGTGATTGTGCTGCTATCACTGAGCTGCGATCCAATTTCCAAAAATAAACGCATGGCAAACCGGTCTATCGAAGCACCAAGTTTTTGATACGTTTTAACTAACTGGCTAGCGCATAGGCTATCGACGACATTTCTATCCAACAAGCGTTGAAGTAAAGATAACTGCTCATAATTTATGACGCCTTCACTCAACAATTGTCGGTGATTGACGTGCACAACATTGAGATCCTGCGTAGGTTTCGAGGCGCTTTCATAACGAGCTCCTCTTTGTAAAACAGTCACTTTCCGCTGTGTCACTATGCTGTCTGGAAAAAGCGAACGGCGTCGCCAATGCTGCTTTTTCATTTATGTTCGTCTCCGCACCCCTTTCGAACAATCCAGAAAGAAAGAGATGTAATAATTTTTAATCGTTCGTTGTTACACGATACATAATAGAATTTACACTGGTGAGTGACTTTCAAAATTAGTCAGAAAATTTTAGTCCCAAGTCATTTCATTTCGCGATAGCCACTTGATCGTCTCCCGAACGTACGCGGCTTGGGGTCGTTCCAAAACGACGACGGTAACTCTGCGTAAAGTAAGACTGACTGGAAAACCCTGCCTCCATCGCCACATCTACGATGCTCATCTTGCTCGTCAACAGCAGTTTATGAGCATGCAGTAGTCGACGCTCACTGATCCAAGCTCTTGGAGAAATGCCATAGTGCTCATTAAAAAGCTCTTTAAAAGTGGTTAAGCTGGCACCAAACTCCTGCGCGTAGTCTGTCAACTTCCATTCTTTTAAGTAATGCTGTTCCATAAATCGACGTAACCGTTCCGACGTACGGTTTGTTTGTTGTGACAGCAACGCATACAGTGATTCTCCTCCTTTGCTGTGTAGCAAGAGAATGAGTAGTTCTTCGTATTTTAGGCACATAATGGCATCAGGGTACGCTTGTTGCTCAAGCGTCTGCATGCTAGAAAGCACTTGTTCAACGAGTATGTTCAAACCAAAAGTAAACAAACCAGAACAAACTTTGTCTACCTTAGGCAGCATCATCAAGAGATCACTGTGTTTTTGCAGCAACTGACTAACGAGTTCATTGTCGTAGGCAATAATCGACGCTTTGTATGCCCCATCTAGCGGAGAGTACTCTAACAAGTAATCCCCTTGAGATAGAAATACCCCATTTTCTGCAGCAACATCGATTGTGCAATCACCTGTTTGAACTCGAAGCTGACCATTGTGAACGACAACAATGTGAGACTGGTCTGAGTGAAATACTTCGTCAGATTTTTCATAGCAGGAAAAACTACGAATTTTTCGTGAACTCGAGTCGACCCTTTCTGAGTTTAGTTGGCCTGACACATCCATTTTCTACCCTTCATTATTTTGAGTTTCTCAGTGCAAATGTTGAGAAACTTTCAAAGCACTACTTTGATTGTTGTTATTTCTAAGTACTGCTGTATGAATTAAAGAAGCAAAGAAAAGAGCATAGAAGTTCTATCACTTACCATACCCCCCGAATAATTAGCGAATAACCCAAGCATTACCTTTACCTAAAGGTAAAAGTTTGACTTAGTAAATTTCTGCTGTCCGTCTTTATTATTTTTATCAGATAGCGTTTATCATTAGCCAAAACTTAAATATCATTTCGTTATTTAAGTTTGGTTGTTTTGTTATACATTAGAATACAATTAAATAGATTTCGGCATCGTTTCGAGAGCAAAATTAAATTTCCAAAATCATAAAAATGTATGTTTTATAGCCTAAACGCCAAGCCAACGTGTTCAAGGAGCGAGATATAATCATAAAAAATACTGTTTTTGCAACAAGTATGAGTCTAAAAAACAACTGACCCGATGACTTCAAAGTCATGTAATTAATGTTTATAAAAGACAACAAATCTTTCACAACAGGAAAGATATAGTCTTTATTTTTATAAATTAGAAAATTCTAATAAAAATGTAGTACTTAAAATTTTATCTGTTTATTTTTGGAACAAGAATCAAGTTTTCTTGTTTATTTCCCTCTAAAAATAAATAGTTCTTTTCTTTTTCCGCAACGAGATCACCGTTTGAATAAAGCTTTCCAATAATCTTCATTTTTCCTTCACCAGCTTGAATTGGTGCAATTAAAAACGAATACTGCACAGGCAACTGAACGCCTTGGTAGCTCTGAGATGCCGATTTAAAACATTGATTATCAATAACTTTACATATTTCCACCTCAAGAGAAGTAATCGAAGGTGGAAAGTAGCCGTCGACAGAAACCCAACCATAGACTGATGCCTGACTCTGTGTATCAAAGCCATCCACCCCATTGACGGACACAGTCTGACTGCACCCACTCAGTATGAATAACCCAATAAAACCAGCCCATATAGAATTGTTCATTATGACCCCATAAACGTATTTTATATAATCTAGCTCATTTGAAATTCACACAATTCTTTATGTAAAAATATAAAAGATCAACTTATATTTATACTACAAGCGGACAATAAATCGCATTTTTCAACAACACGTAGTTAACATGGACTGTAATTTCAAAAACAGTTTCTGCTCTCTTTCATTCCTTCCTTAATTGAAGTTCATTAGAGAAAAGTGATATTCATATATATCATTGCCATCGAGATATGCATCTGAACACACTTACTTTTATCTTTCTATTTATCTCAACACATTTAAAAGCCAAAATATAATAACAACCGACTAATATTGATAAACATGAAGAGATACATCTAATATTTTCCTTGATAAAATTTCAAAAGGGACTATTCCTATGTCAGCACGCCAAACTATCGATGAGATTTTGCTAAAGTTTGCTCATCAAATAGGCTTGCCTGCACTGCATCTAACGGAAAATGAAGTAAGCTTAGCCTTTGATGATAATCTAAGGGTGCATATCATCTTTCATCCTGAATCGACAACTTTGCAGCTCGAAGCTGAGATTGTTGGCCTTCAAATTGTAAATTCCGATCTCTATCGCTCTTTCTTGGCCTTTAATTATCACTGGCCTGAGCACCAGTTATTTTTTAGTTTAGATAACCACCGACATGTCCTATGTTTAAACCGACTCATTAACATTAGGCGACTGGATTACGAATATTTTGAAACAGCTTTAGCAGAATTGCTGACGCACAGCGAGTCGTGGGAAGCGTTATTGTCTTCTCATGTAACCATTGATGAGGCACCACCGATGCCACAAACTTTAGACTTGAGAGTTTAGGTGTCTTTATGTCCAATGACATCCAATCCACATACACCAATTCATCGGTTCATGACGTTCAACAAGCGCAGCAAAGTGATGCAGTGCCGCAAGGAACGTTTCATGGCCGTAAAGTCACCCTACTCTCCTCATCAGAAAGCAGCATGACGCGAACAAGCTCTAAAAGAGAGCTTGGTGAATGTTTAAATCAATTTGCCAGTCTCGAATCTTGCAATCGCGTTTTGGACTTTGATCCGCAACTCAATATTGACAAGCAAAACGCCGCCGTAGAAAAGCTTATGGAACGAAAAGTGGCGATAATTCAACGTTCCTGATATCACAATATAAGCAGGTTAAACACCTAAGTTACCCTTTAGCCGACAAGCTCACGCTAATAAAAAACCCCGAAGATTCGGGGTTTTGATTCATACTGCTTTTTCTTTATTAATTACTTAGTTTCACTAGAAGAAGCCTAACGGGTCGATGCTGTAGCTAATCAGCAAGTTCTTCGTGTTCTGGTAGTGATCCAGCATCATCTTGTGCGTTTCGCGCCCGATACCCGATTTTTTGTAACCACCGAACGCTGCGTGTGCAGGGTAAGCGTGGTAACAGTTAATCCAGATTCGACCAGCTTCAATATTACGGCCCATACGATATGCGACGTTCGCATCACGTGTCCAAACACCTGCACCTAAGCCATATTCGGTGTCGTTTGCGATTTCCAACGCTTCAGCCTCATCTTTGAATTTGGTGATAGCAATCACTGGGCCAAAGATTTCTTCTTGGAAGATTCGCATCTTGTTGTGGCCTTCCAACATGGTTGGCTGAATGTAGTACCCCTGGTTGATAGACTCTGGCTGTTCTGACACTCCACCACCAAAGACCACTTTTGCGCCTTCTTCACGGCCGATTTCCAGGTAACTTAAAATCTTATCAAACTGTTCTTGAGAAGCCTGAGCACCGACTTGAGTATCGGTATCGAGCGGATTACCTTGTTTAATCAGATGTGCGCGTTCCGTCAGTTTCTCTACAAACTTGTCATAAATCGCTTCATGAACCAGTACGCGAGATGGACAGGTACAAACTTCACCTTGGTTGAAGAAACCAAGTAACGTACCTTCGATACACTTATCAAGATACTCATCTTCGTAATCGAAGATATCTGAGAAGTAGATGTTTGGAGATTTACCACCTAACTCAACTGTCGATGGGATCAAGTTGTCTGCTGCACATTTCAGAATGTGGTTGCCAACTTGCGTAGACCCGGTAAACGCGAGTTTCGCAATGCGGTTGCTGGTTGCTAATGCTTGACCCGCTTCAGAACCATATCCGTTTACAACGTTGATGACACCAGGAGGAAGAAGGTCACCGATTTTTTCCATCAGAACCAGAATGGATGTTGGGGTTTGCTCTGCTGGCTTCAATACCACACAGCAACCCGCCGCTAGTGCCGGTGCTAGTTTCCAAGCCGCCATCAACATTGGGAAGTTCCACGGAATAATTTGACCAACCACACCAATCGGTTCTGGGAAGTGGTAGCTTGCGGTGTGCTCATCCAGTTCTGCCGCACTGCCTTCTTGCGCGCGAATACAGCCAGCGAAGTAACGGAAGTGATCCACTACTAAAGGTAAATCTGCCGCCAAGGTTTCGCGAACTGGTTTGCCGTTTTCCCAAGTTTCTGCAACTGCAAGCTCTTCTAGATGCTGCTCAATACGGTCAGCAATTTTCAGCAAGATGTTCGAACGTTCTGTCACGCTGGTTTTGGCCCATTTTGCTCTGATGTTGTGCGCGGCATCCAGTGCTAAATTAATATCTTCCTCGCCAGAGCGAGCAACTTTACAATACGCTTGTCCGTTGATTGGTGAGATATTGTCAAAGTACTCACCACCCGTTGGTTTTACCCATTCCCCACCGATAAAGTTATCGTAATGCGATTTAAAGTTAACAATGGCATTTTCACTACCTGGCTGTGCATAGATCATAACTCTTCCTTTTGTTTCTCGTTCAATGTGTTATTGCAGTGTCGTATCGCACTGTTCACAAAGAGCATTACGCAAGTCACACGCCAACTACACCACACTTGTTGTTAATTAAATGTAAAACTATGATTACCAAGCGATAACAAACCAAGTGAGCGACGTTTGAGCGGATGTATGGTGTGAACACCAATGTTCAAGTGTTCCAAAATGGCACACCCTCACTGTGACAAAATGGTACAGTCATGGAACTTCAACATATTAGCGATAACAATTGGCTTTCAACTTCATGGGTCAGAAGTGAACAAGCGGGTTTAAAACAGCGTCGACGCCCTGAAGATATTCGAGTAACGACAGCAACGCTCCAAAATAGGCGTCACCAACTCAACTTTTTGCTAGAGGCAGTCACTCAATTTGCGCTCCCTTTGTTTAATCAGCTATTTGCTCATAGCGACAGTCGCTTAATTTTGACGGATTCAGATGGTGTCATCATCGGCAGTTGGGGACAGCCTAGATTTCGTGAGAAGTTGACGGAAATCTCGCTAAGCTCTGGAGCATGCTGGCAAGAAAAGGTCAAAGGCACCAACGCGATTGGTACAGCCTTGGTTGAAGCAAAGCCCGTTTCTGTTATTGGTGATCAGCACTTTATCCAACACCATCGTTTTATTAGCTGTTCGGCTAATCCTATTTTCGATCATCTTGGTAACCTCATTGGCGTATTAGATATTACGAGCGAGCAAAAGAGACATGACTTCTCAACGCAAGTACTAGTACAAAACATGGTCCAGCAAGTGGAGAATCAACTACTTAACTTGATTCCACAAGGGCATATTCGTGTGGATTTAGCGTGCGAAAAAGGTTTACTGAATAGTGGTTGGCAAGGAATTATCATTGCAAATGAAGACGGACAAGTTTTGGCTCACAATCAAGTAGCTTCTCAACTTTTTGCGCAAAAAAGTATCATTGGGCAATCCTTAGACGACATTCTATCCACTCGGGGAAATGAGCACCCTTTCGTTTTCAAAACAAAACCGCTTACCGATAAAGATAGCAAGGTCAAGTCTCGTGCTGTAGCGGCGTCCAATGATCTTCATTATGGCGACTCCGCTGTTGAGCACTGTTGGCAGCAAGCCAATCGCGTCATCGATAAAGACATCAGTTTGTTGATTCTCGGAGAGACTGGTGTTGGCAAAAACGAGTTTGTGAAAGCGCTCCATAAAAACAGCCAGAGAAAAACGGGACCGTTGGTTTCCGTCAACTGCGGAGCGCTACCAAAAGATCTGGTTGAATCTGAATTGTTTGGCTACGTAGCCGGTGCCTTTACTGGCGCAAACAGCAAAGGCTATCAGGGAAAAATTCGCCAAGCGCACAAAGGGATTTTGTTTCTGGATGAAATCGCGGATTTACCCTTGGAAGCTCAAAGCCGATTGCTCCATGTATTGCAAGATAAAACCGTGCTTCCCGTGGGTTCCAACCAAAGCATTCAAGTCGATACGCAAATCATTGCAGCCACGCATAAAGATCTGGAACATTTGGTCAGCGAAGGATTGTTCCGCCAAGATTTGTATTATCGCCTTAATGGCTTGATCATTGAGCTACCTCGCTTTGAGGAGCGTGAAGATAAACGACAACTGATTGAGAACATTCATCGGCGTCACGCCGAATCTGAACAACAGCTTTGCCCTCACCTACTTTCTCTGATGCTGTCTTACTCATGGCCAGGAAATTTGCGTGAACTCGATAGTTTAATCAAAGTATCCGCCTTAATGGCGCAAGGTGAAGAAATATTGGAACTCACACACGTCCCAGCCCACCTAAGTAAGAAACTCAGCCAAGCTCAAGAAGGAGTAGTATCCGCTGAACCAACTTCAGAACTGCGTGCAACCGTCGAAGATAAGTTGCTCAAAACATATCAAGCCAACCGGGGGAACATTAGCAAAACGTCTCGTATGCTTGGTGTGAGCCGAAATACCATTTACAGAAAATTGAAAAGCCTTGGCATATTAAGTTAATTCTACGACCTCAGATACAAAAAGAGCACCGTTGCGGTGCTCTTTCTCTTTGAAACCTAGCTTACAGGCCGCCTTGTTGTTGTGCCTGTTTTACTAATGCCTGACGTTGAGTTTCCTTCTCAGAGATCACTTGATTGTCCTTGTGCATTTCCTGTTCCAATTCTGCTGGAATGAAAACAAAGTACTTGTTAAGAGTCATCTTAGAACCTCAATTTGCTGTGTTAATTACCTTCTTGGTCGACGTAAACAAAACCAGAAAAACATGTTTTACTGGATCCTTGTTGCTAGTTTCAAAAAATAAAGGATGTTCATATAATAAACATCCTCCATGTGGGCGCTAATTATAGGCGTAGTTTAAAGGCTTACCTAGCACTCTTTTTCACCTTTTGTGCAATCTGAGTTTCGATCGAAAAACGGATTTAATTGCCCGTAATTACTAAGGTATTGTTAAAAAGAGAAAAAAGCTTTTACTGTAACTGACGACAGGGATGAGCTTACGAGTGTAGGTTCACTTGCAATTGTGTATCGTAGAGTTCGAATACGATAATAATAACGCTACATGCCCTTAATCTGCGTAGTTAAAAACTTTGAAGTGATAGACAACCGAAGTCATATCTGTGCAACTCAGTTTAACGATTTGTCTACCAGTTCAATATTTCACCTTTTTTGAGAAATCTTTAGCCACTTTTTTGTGTGAAACGTCCCAAAAGAGCAGACAATTAAAGTGTGGTATATGACCACAATTGTCTATTCCCACTTAGCTTCGGGAGGCGTTTATGAAAAGTAACAAACTTGGCCATGTGATGTCTTTCAGCAGGATGTTTTCCTTCATTGCATTCTTGACGGCCACATTCGCATGGATTCTCAGCATGTACGCCCTATTTACTGTTTCTTTAGTGGCTCTTGTGGTCAGTGCAATTCTCTACCTAAAAGACAGGTTTTATCAAAACAAGAAAACGACCACTGAAAAGAGCGCCTAGGCGCTCTTTTCTATTGGATGTCATTTCCGTGTGACTTGATATAGTTATCAATCCGTTCGAGTTCGTGAAAATAACCATACATACCAATACGATTAATTTCTGGTTCTATACAGTATTTTTCTTCTTTTACCATAGCTTCTACAAACATTCCGCTTGATGCAATTGTGAAAGGTGGACACGCTGAGTAACCATTACTTTCTGCAATATACTTCAATCGCCCAAATTCAAAAATTTGACCTGGAATAGCAACGATAAGGGACAAGACAATTGTTATAGTTATCACTTTAATCGGCACTTTGACTAACTGAGTCATTCGATCAAATAAAATATAGACCAATAATGTAGGGCATAAGAGTAAGCTTGCGATACTTAAAACATATGACGCATCAATGTAGAGCACTTGAAAACCACTACTGAGCTGAAGCGGTAGAGATTCGAAAACGAAATGATGATAAAGGCGATAGATAGAGTAAGTAATCAGTAATATGAACATAAGCAACACGAAAGCTGTGTGAAATGGATGCTTCTGTTGTGTCATTTCTATTACCTTATAGTTGAGGAGACGGCAGAGAGCTGCTTAGCTTCACTCTTCGAAGAGAAATATTAAACTGCTAGCAAATGCATGCTCTCCCATTTCTGAGAAGTGCGTGACGAATCAACGTTTAATGTAACTTTTAAATCTACCAATATCTTACAGACACAAAAAAGGATGCCACTTGGGCATCCCTTTATATCTTTATATTTAGTCGGTTTACTTAAAACGATTACACGTCGTAAGTTGTAGACGCTGTGTCGCCGCCTGTACCAGTCCAGTTAGTGTGGAAGAATTCACCACGTGGACGGTCAATGCGCTCATAAGTGTGAGCACCGAAGTAGTCACGTTGAGCTTGAAGCAGGTTCGCTGGTAGACGAGCTGTTGTGTAACCGTCTAGGAAAGATAGCGCAGAAATCGTACATGGCATTGGGATACCAGACTCTAGAGATTTCGCTGCTACTTTACGCCATGCTGCTAGGCTGCCTTGTAGGATGTTTTTGAAGTACTCATCAGAACCAAGGAATGCGATGTCTGGGTTCGCTTCGTACGCATCACGGATGTTGCCTAGGAACGCAGAGCGGATGATACAACCACCACGCCACATTAGTGCTACGTTACCGTAGTTTAGGTCCCAACCGTTCTCGTTCGATGCTTCGCGCATTAGCATGAAGCCTTGAGCGTAAGAGATGATCTTAGAAGCTAGTAGCGCTTGACGTAGTGCATCAACCCACTCTTGCTTGTCGCCTTCAACCGGAGTGATTGTCTTACCGAATAGAGATTCAGCTTCAACACGTTGGTCTTTCAGTGCAGATAGACAACGAGAGAATACAGACTCAGAGATAAGTGTTAGTGGAATACCTAGGTCTAGTGCGTTAATACCAGTCCATTTACCAGTACCTTTTTGGCCTGCTGTGTCTAGGATCTTCTCAACTAGAGGCTCACCGTCTTCATCTTTGTAGCCAAGGATGTCAGCCGTGATTTCAACAAGGTAGCTGTCTAGCTCAGTCTTGTTCCAATCAGCGAATACTGCTTGCATCTCGTCAGCAGACATACCAAGACCGTCTTTCATGAACTGGTAAGCTTCTGTGATAAGCTGCATGTCACCGTATTCGATGCCGTTGTGTACCATCTTAACGAAGTGACCAGCACCATCGTTACCAACCCAGTCACAACATGGCTCACCAGCGTCAGTTTTCGCAGCGATACCTTGGAAGATAGGCTTAACCGCTTCCCATGCTTCAGCAGCACCGCCAGGCATGATAGATGGACCGAAGCGCGCACCTTCTTCACCACCAGATACACCAGTACCGATGAAGTGGATACCTTTTTCACGTAGTGCAGCAACACGACGGTTTGTATCTGGGTAGTTAGTGTTACCACCGTCAATAATGATGTCGCCTTTGTCTAGCAGAGGTACTAGCGCTTCGATGAACTTGTCTACAACGTCACCAGCGCGAACCATCAACATTACTTTACGCGGCGTTTCTAGCTTCTCTACTAGTTCTTCTAGAGAGTATGCACCGATGATGTTCGTGCCTTTTGCTGGACCTTCCAGGAACTCGTCTACTTTAGCAGCAGTACGGTTGTGAGCAACCACTTTAAAACCGTGATCGTTCATGTTTAGGATAAGGTTTTGACCCATTACTGCTAGGCCAATTACACCGATATCACCTTTCATTGTTTCTCTCCAATTTTATTTCATCGACGAGCAGCGTCTTAAGCAATTTTTGCTGCCGCGTCTAAATCTAAATACCATTCCGTTAGGCCCGATTTCGCTTGAATCTTAGCCGCTGGGTATGGCAGTGCGTGTGCTGGTGAACTGTTAATTTCTTCAACAATGTCCGCTTTTCCTGCACCAAGCACTAAGTAACTAATGCGTTTCGCTGCTTCTAATACGCGTGCGGTTTTCGACACACGAAGTTGGCCCGATTCAGGATGCGACGCCACAAGAGATAGGTTCGCATCATCATAATTCGTTTGGCCAGGGAACAGAGAAGCTGTATGACCATCTGCACCAACGCCTAATAAGATCCAGTCAAACACAGGTGTGCCGTTTTCACTCGGGATCACCTCTGCCATCTCTTTTGCAAAGCGCTCGGCTTCTGCTTTAGGCTCATCTTCGCCACGGATGCGGTGAATGTTTTCTGCAGGAATATTTACTTGGCTAAACAACAATGTGTTCGCTTCACCGTAGTTGCTTTCTGCATCGTCAGGGGCAACACAACGTTCGTCACCCCACCAAAAGTGGAGGTTTTCCCATTGAATGGAGGTTGCGTAAGCCTCTGAAGCCAGTAGTTTAAACAGCATTTTAGGAGTGCTGCCGCCAGAAAGAGAGATGTGAACAGGTCTGCCCATTTCGCTAAACGCTTTCATATCGTTAGCTAGGCTTTCAACTACCTGTTCTGCTGTTTGGTAGATCTTATGGTTGATCATAGTTCACAGTAATCCGTATCTGTTAAGTTTTTACATGGGAAACGCCAAGCGCGACCATCACGCTGTAACAAGTCATCTGACTCTTTAGGTCCCCAAGTGCCGCATGCGTACCCGAAGAGGGATTGTGGATCTTGCTTAAAATCTAAGATTGGCTGTACGTATTGCCAACACGCTTCCACCGCATCACTACGTGCAAATAGCGTAGCATCACCATTCAAAGCATCAAGTAGAAGGCGCTCGTATGCCGTTAGCATTTGCGTTTCTTGCAGGTCAGCGTAATGGAAGTTCATTTTCACTTCTTTCGCTTCAAAGCCTGCGCCTGGCTCTTTCAAGCCAAAGCTCATTTGAATGCCTTCGTCTGGTTGAATACGAATGATCAGCTTGTTTTCTGGTGCGTTTTGACCAAACACAGGATGCGGTGTTTGTTTAAAGTGAATAACCACCTCAGTAACGCGTGTTGGAAGACGCTTACCAGTACGCACGTAAAATGGCACGCCATTCCAACGCCAGTTGTTGATGTACGCTTTCAAACCGATGTAAGTCTCTGTACGAGAATCGTCTGCAACTCCCGGCTCTTCACGGTAGCCGCGTAGGCTTTGCCCACGAACTTCAGACGCCGTGTATTGGCCTAATACTAGGTCATTGCGCAGAGCGTTTTCGTCTAATGGCTTTAAGCATTGAAGCACTTTTACCACTTCATCACGCATCGAGTCTGCATTGATTTGCGCTGGTGGTTCCATACCTACCATTGCTAATACTTGTAGCAAGTGGTTTTGGAACATGTCGCGCACAGCGCCAGAGTTGTCGTAGTAACCACCACGCTCCTCTACGCCAAGGAATTCTGCGCCTGTGATTTCAACGTAATCAATGAAGTTACGGTTCCAAAGCGGCTCAAACATCGCATTAGAGAAACGAAGCACAAGTAGGTTTTGTACCGTTTCTTTACCTAAGTAATGGTCAATTCGGTAGATTTGATGCTCTTGGAAGTGCTCGTGAATTTCTTTGTCCAGAATACGCGCCGATTCAAGATCATAGCCGAATGGTTTCTCAATGATCAGGCGTTTCCAGCCATCCTCTTCACTGTTAAGACCATGTGCTGCAAGACTTGCAGGGATCACACTGTATAAACTTGGTGGGGTTGCTAAGTAAAAAAGCATATTGCGTTGCTCGAATTGATATTCGTCCGCAAGTTGGTCTAAGCGAGAAGATAGCTTACCGTAATCTTGTGTGTCAGAAGTATTAATTGCTTGGTAGTGCAGATGGTTAATAAATGCATCAAGCGTTTCTGGCTCAGTCTTTTCCATTTCCTGAAGCGATTTTTTCAGCTTCGCGCGGTAAGACTCATCACTGTATTCAGTGCGACTTACACCCAGAATGGCAAAATTCTCTGGAAGCTGCTTGTTCGCGTAGAGGTGGTATAAAGCAGGAATGAGCTTACGGTACGTAAGGTCACCTGAAGCACCAAAAATAACGATGCTGCTGTTTTCTGGTATTACCATCATCTTTCCCTTAAAAACGAGGTACTTATTGTGTGCCCGGATACGGCTAGAGAATGAGCCAACCCTATCAATGGCACCTCAAAATAGAAAATTGGTCTTACCTATTACGTTGATAGGTAAAGTCTATGGGCCCAAAGAACCTCAAGAAGTTGCATTTCCGATTCTTGGAAACACGACGTATTGAGGTCATTTAAGTCACTTATGTCTCAAAAGTACACACTGTACTCGCTGGAGGAGAGTCCGACACGGGGCAATATTGTCTACGACTATTTGATTTACATCAACACTTGCCAGTGCAAACGTTTAAATAAGTTGCACAAAACGTCATAAGCGATTGTATTTTATTGATAAAAAAAGTTTCATCTGAACGCTCCAAAATTTAAGCAAAAACTCTAATGTGGACAATAATCACTCATCCTTGCAATCCATTACAGTTTTATCGTGATCTGTGTTACTTACTTTTTATTTCATCATCCTATTGATAATGATACTCAATTAAAGATAATGAAATCACTATTAATGTGAAAGTAGAACGCCATGAAATCAAGCGCCATTAACCCACATCCCATAAACCGAATACAATCGGTGCTTGACTACATTCACACCAACTTAGACAGCACTCTGAGCGTAGATGAAATATCGAAAGCAAGTTGTTGGTCGCGCTGGCAACTGCAACGCGTATTTCAACAACACACTGGCGTATCCGTCGCTCACTACATCAGAGAGCTTAAACTTAGCCTTGCGGCTGAGCGCTTAATCCATACTTCTGACCGCTCGTTAGATATAGCGATAGAAATGGGATTTACATCTGAACACGCATTTAGCCGTGCGTTCAGGAATATGTTTTCAAAAAGCCCCCGCGAATATCGAAAAACGCAACAACTCTCCGGGTTGAGGCAACCTTTGACGCTGCGTAAGACACCAGAAGAAGAGAAAAAACATCAGCGCTTTATTGAAGTTCGAATAGAAACAAAACCGGCTTTTGAACTTGCTGGTTATCATGAACCTATTCACGGATTGTTTTCCGCTACGCCCGATTTCCAATCCAAAGTACCGTCACTTTGGTCACGTCTTTATTCATCCGAAAACCTTAACAATTCGGAAAGTAGTTACTTTGGCGTGATTGATGTGACTCAAGCGTATTCAAACAACCAACAACTTGAGTATTGGGCAGGTTATGAGTGCAGTCCAACAGCAAACGCACCAAGATCAACGAACTCTTCCAACTCGGGGTTAGACCTCTTGGCTGTTCCTGAGCAAACCTACGCCGTCATTACACACATAGGCAAAGCATCAGAGCTCGCCTCAACGCTGGAATGGTTTATTTTACATTGGCTACCCTACTCTAATTATCATGCTATCGATGGTTATGAGTTAGAGCTTTATCCAGAAGGTTATGATGTTGATAGCGAACAAGCACAAATGCAGTATTGGATTCCTGTCGAGCCAAACGACTCGCTATCTTTAAAACCTAAGAACAGAAGAATAAGTTCCAAAGATTAGTGTTTTGCACCAAATTGTTAACTTTTCCTATTTCTTTGAATATAGAATACAAATAACAATCATTATCAATAAATAGAAAAAGTAGTGGAATTTATAAATATGGAAAGTCCGATTCGATTTCATCGTTCAGCGGTTGCTATCGTCGTATCCGCATTGCTCGCTGGCCACGCCAATGCGACTGAGAGCGTATCCCAACACGAAACGATTACGGTGCTAGGAGAAACATACCGAAACACCGCAACTAAAACCGTTTTAGAACCGGAAGAAACACCGCAAGCGATCACGGTAATCACTAAAGATGACATGGACCTACGCGGCGTAAACTCGGTGAGCGAAGCATTGCGTTACGCGCCTGGCGTAAATACAGAATTGCGTGGCGGTGCCGTTTCCCGACTTGACCTATTCAATATTCGTGGTTTTATTAACTACACCAACTTTTATGATGGTCTTCCTTTGCTGTACAACGGTTGGAACCTTCAACCGCAGGTCGATTCCGTTGCTCTTGAGCAAATCGAGGTTTTTAAAGGGCCAACGTCTGTTCTTTACGGCAATATTCCACCAGGAGGTATGGTCAATATTATCGCCAAGGCGCCTCAGTCAACACCCTCACACTCTGTCTCGATTAGTACTGGGACTAACAGCCTAAAAGAACTGACGTTCGACACCACAGGACAAATTGGTGATTCTAATGTTGATTACCGTATCGTCGGCCTGGCAAAACAGCGAGATGGTCAAGCCGATACGTCTGAAGACGAACGTTATGTACTCGCCCCATCTTTCAATTGGCAAGCGACAGAAAGCACATTAGTGAACGTGAATGTTTACTATCAAAATGATCCATCAGCAGGTATCTACACGACTGTGCCTGCATCTGGCTCAGTGATTAAAAACCCACTTGGCTCGATGTCACCAAGCACCTATTTGGGGGATGAGGACTGGAACACTTACGAACGCGAAGTTCTGATGATGGGTTACAAAGTCCAACACGACTTTAACAACAATTGGCAATTTCTACAGAATGCCCGCTACATGACCGCCGATGCCTATCAGGAAAACACATATAACGGTGCACTTGAAGCGGATAACCGTACCGTTGGTCGAAATGCCTATTTAACCGATGAAAAGTCCAAATCCTTTGTGATTGACAACCAACTATCGGGCTACATTAAAACAGGAAATTTTGAACATAACTTATTGTTCGGGCTTGATTATCAGTATCTAGACTCAGATGTAAAATACAAAGACACGCTTGGGTATTCGCTAACTCAGGACATTTTTAATCCTGACCACAACAGCATTGATCGTAATGCACTGAATTTCCAATACAAACAAAACTTGGATATCAAAACGAAGCAGATTGGCGTTTATTTCCAAGATCAAGTTCGTTACGACCAACTTGTAATGATTGCAGGTCTTCGTTGGGATAAATACGATTCAAATACAGACGCCGTTAGCGATTATCTAGGAACAGTATCCAAGAGCAAGGAAGAGTTAGACGATACCAACGTATCTTTCCGAGTCGGTGGTTTGTATGAGCTAGACTTTGGTCTCTCGCCATACCTTACTTACTCGGAAAGTTTCGAGCCAATTGCGGGTGCCGACTCTTCTGGTAAAGCATTTGAGCCATCAACCGGTCATCAATGGGAGTTAGGCTTTAAATACGCCCCATTATCTGGTGATATCTCAGGTAACTTAGCACTCTTCCATATTACGAAGAAAAACGCGATCTTGACCGATCCGAATAATCCTTATGCACCGAACTATCAAGCGGGCGAAGTGGTATCACAAGGTATTGAACTTGAGGCAAAATGGCAAGCCACAGCACAAGCTGATTTCACTCTAGGCTATACATATACCGATATGGAGATTACCGAGGACAGTTATTACAACCAAGAAGGTAAAACGCCGGTTTGGGTACCTGAGCAAACGGCCTCTCTATGGGCAAATTATTTCTTTGAAGGAAATCTTTCAGGCCTTCGTACCAGTGCTGGCGTTCGCTATGTCGGAGAAGCACAAATTGATGCACAGAATAGTCAAAAAGTACCGGACTACACCTTGTTTGATTTGGCAGCAAGTTACGATTTCTCAACGGTATCTGAATCAATGAAAGGGGCTAGCGTCACGCTTTCTGCAAGCAATCTATTCGATAAAGAATACTATTCTTGTTACGACAAAAATAACTGTTGGTATGGCGCTGAGCGCTCTATCGAAGCGAAGTTAGAATACAACTTCTAACCTCTTAGAGCGGAACAGCAGTAATTTGTAAAGCGATGGTTTCTACAATAAGCCATCGCTTTTTATTTTGCATAGAGCATCAATATAAACGCTACCGTGTCACTTTTTGATAGCACCTTTCTGGCCTACCAACAGAGCCATAGTTTAAATCAGCCTCTAGTTCACCAGTGCTGATCAGATACTCCAAATAGCGCCTTGCCGTTGTTCGGCTCACTCCGATTTTTTCACCTGCCTCATCAGCGGTCAGCGCACTGCCATTTAGGAACAACTCTCTGATCTTGTCTAGGGTTACACCATCAATCCCTTTTGGTAATCGGTTCGGCAAGTTGTCTTGATTGGCGTGAGACTGCAGCATTTTATCAACGAGGTTCTGATCCAAACTCTCTACGATGTCTAGTTGTTGGCGTTGGGACACATACTTTTTCAGTGCGGCATCTAAGCGTGGAAACATCACTGGTTTTAACAGGTAATCGACAACGCCACCCCTCATCGCCTGTTGTAATGTATCGACATCCCTTGCGGCTGTAATCAAAATGACATCACACGTTTGGTTACTTGCACGCAGTGTATTTAGTATCTCAAGCCCTGTGCCATCGGGAAGATAGACATCCATCAATAGTAAATCTGGCTTAAGAATGTCGAGTTGCATTTCTGCTTCCATTCTCGTGGTCGCAATTCCAACCACTTCCAAACCTGTCAGTTGGCTTAAGTATTTGTGGTGCAGCTCAGCAATAGCCAGATCATCTTCAATGATCATTACGCGAGTCGCCATACTCATATTTGTTCTTCCTTGGGTAAGTACACCGTTATTCTTGTCCCATAATTTGTATTGGGTATCATCTCAACATGGCCGTGATATCGAGTAGCAAGCTGATTGACAAGGTGTAACCCAACACCTCGATTTTGACGAGATTTCGTCGAAACGCCTTTTGTAAATAATGTTTGTGGATCCACTGTTTTTGGGAGGCCACAGCCATGATCTATCACCTCAAGTATCACTTCATTTCCGTAATCGCTAACGGACACATCAATGTTTCTGCGTTCTGACGCAACATTTGATTCATCGCGAATTGAAGTTAACGTGGCATCGAAAGCGTTATCAATCAAATTACCCAAAATTGTGACAAGGTCTTCCGAATTTAGCCACTCAGGTAGGGGCTCCAGACGACTGCCTTCCTCAACCACCAGTTGTAAGCCTAACTCGCGAGCACGTTCAGTTTTTCCAAGCAACATACCTGCAATTAGCGGGTCCTTAACGGTATCTCTTAAAAACTCAATCATTGCTTGATAGTGTGCGGTTTCTTGTCCAATTAACTTTTGCACCGCATCAAGCTCACCCATTTGTACTAGCCCACTAATGGTGTTGAGCTTATTTCGATGCTCATGGGTTTGCGAACGTAACAAATCTGCATATTCCTTGGTTTGTGATAGCTGCTCGGTTAGATCATTAATTTCATCCCTTAAACGGAAACTCGATACCGCCCCCGCGATTTTTCCATCAACATAAATTGGAGAGCGATTTGCAATCAGGCGCTTATGATTAAGGAATATTTCAATATCATGATCTTCCTGCCCGCTTTCTAATACTGTATATAGATCGCTATCACGCAGCGTGTCAGTCAAAGGTTTATTGAGCGCTGATTCTCTATCAATACCGAGAATCTGGCAGGCACTACGATTTATCGAGCGAAGTATCCCTTGGGCATCAATGCTTAACACGCCCTCTTTGATGGTGCTCATCGTCACTTCTAATTCGCCGTACAACCGCCCTATCTCTTCAGGCTCAAAGCCTAAAATGGCGCGCTGAAACTTTCTCGACGCATAATTGGATACAATGGCATTAGCGACGACAACTACGATGACCATTAAAATCAAAAAGGCCAAAAATGGTTCGATGCGGTCTTGCAGTCGGTCGAGCAAATAGCCAACCGAAACCACACCAATGATGTTCCCTTGCTCGTCAAAAATCGCAGCTTTACCACGAACTGAATAACCTAACGAGCCCTGTGCCGTCGAAACATAAGACAATCCCCGTTCTAGCGCTCGACGATTGTCGCCACCTCTCATTGGCTTGCCCAACCGCTCATCAACAGGGTGGATTAAGCGTACTCCCTTATGGTCGCCAATAACGATGAATGCAGCACCTATGGCTTCGGTTAATTCTCGAAAGCGAAGTTGGTATGGCTGGGGGTTTTGGGTTTCGATCATTTCACGAACAACCGCTGAGTCCGCTAAAAAACGGGCAACACCCAGTGCTTTTTCTCCCATTTCTTGCTCTTGATTGATTTTGAGATAAGTGAACCCCGCGGCGACAAGCAATAACAGCTCTATCAACCCCGATAGCGTCATAATAATGAGCATCCGCTTACGAAAGCTGATGGTTTTCCAACTCATTGATACATCCTTGTGATTCACTCTTGAGCGTAACGTTAACACTCAGTTAACAGCATGACGTTGTCGCGGTGATAAATCTGTGAGGAAGGCAAACAAACCGCAGAGTTTACGGTTAATTAATCGACGAGCTGAAACATAAAATTACAACCATTCACCAAATTTAGCATTCCTCTCTGATACTCAATTCCATACATAAATTGCCCTTAAAATCATGATCGCGATCACATCGATTTTAGCGGTTTTTGAGGCGTTTTTAGACTTTACAACGTATAATTTTTAATCAACGAAACCAATGAGAGTTTCGGTTTGAAAGCAGTGAAGCTGGAAGTCTATTAAAAGCTCAACATTGACGTCAGTGGTTTGGACACAAATAAAACAAAATACAAATACTGACTATATGACAAACACTTAGACACCATCTGAAAACTGGAAAACTATAAACAGAGGTGCATTTATAGTTAGAAGGAACACCAAACATGGAACGCGATACCTTTGGAATATGCCTGAATAAGGCGATGCTGTCAGAGAATATGTATTCAACATTTACACACGTCAGGGCTTATGAAAAAAACGGAGGCGGTACTTCTGATCTCAAAGTCCTGTTATCGTTCCCTCAAATGAGTGGAAAAGATCTATTGAATACGATGCGAGGTTCTCGTCAGCTAGAGTGGAGAGCGGAGTTTCACTGTCCATATACGAAATAAATTTGTAACATCTCCCGCGCCCAGCACAAATATAACTGGGCGCATACTACTGCCCAATTTTCCCTCCTACTTAACACGCAGTTACGAATCCTTTATATTAGAGCTAATACTCTACGACAAAGCAGCCATTATGAAAAAAACAGGAAAGGTTTGGATACTGGGCTTACTTAGCAGCTCGATTTCCCTTGCCTGTCATGCGGCACCGATCACTTTTGATACCGCATGGCAGCTATTGCTAGAAAACAACTATTCTCTCAAAGCTCAACGCTCAAACGTCGAGAACTACCAATACCAAGAGAGTGCCACCAGCAATCTCAACTTACCTCAGGTTACTATTGGCGCGAATTACACGCGTTTAGATACCGATATCACGCTTTCGGGAAAACAGATCCTAGACAGCACAGGAGCACACATTAACGTACCTCCTGCTTTTCAGCCTATTTTTGGTGCCTTAGCTAATACCACTTCGACCATAACCGAGCGCGATATTTTCTCTTCGTCTATTCGTGCGATTTGGCCAATTTTTACTGGTGGTCGAATTTCTGCGGCTCAATCAGCAGCAGAAGGCAAAACGGATGAGGCGAAAAGTCAGCTTCTAATGGAACAACAAGCGCGTTTTGAAGATTTATCGAAGTACTACTTTTCTGTCGTACTGGCAAAGGAAGTACTCGCAACGCGGCAAGCGGTTGAAGCAGGGCTAAAAAAGCATCGAGATTTTGCCATTAAGCTTGAAGAGCAAGGACAAATCGCGCACGTTGAGCGCCTGCAAGCCGAGGCTTCTTTAGATAAAGCATCTGTAGAAACACGTAAAGCAGCCAGCGATTTGAGTATCGCTCAGGCTGCATTAGGTAAATTACTCGCACAAGATGATGCCGTAGAGCCCGCTGAATCTTTGTTTATCAACGACAGTCTTCCCCCTCTTACTGCTTTTGTCGATCAAACGTTGCTTACCTATCCGGGGTTAGAACTTCTGAGCGCTAAACACAAACAAGCCTCTAGCTTAATCAAAGCAGAAAAAGGGAAATACTACCCTGAAGTTTATCTTTACGGCGACTACAGCTTGTATGAAGACGATTCTCTCGCAAGCCAAATGAAGCCTGACTGGTTAGTTGGTGTTGGTGTCAGCATTCCACTGATTGAATCATCAGGGCGAAGCGAAAAAGTCAAAGCCGCTCAAAGCGTCGTCTCGCAGGTCGACTCATTAAAGTCCCAAGCCAAACAAGACTTATCGCTGTTAGTCCAAAAGACATACTTGGAGGCTCAGCAAGCCATTGATGAAGTACAAGGGCTCGCATCTAGCATTGAACTCGCTAACGAAAATCTGCGCTTGCGTGAAAAAGCATTTACTCAGGGTCTGTCGTCTTCTCTGGATGTTGTGGATGCACAACTTTATGTCGCGAGTATAGAAACACAACGTTCAGCGGCGCGTTTCCGCTATTTAATATCTTTAACCAAGCTACTCGCATTGAGCAGTGAAATGAACAGCTTCGAACAATATCAAAATACCGCTTATATCCCTGCTTCAACATCCAAAGAGGTGAAATAAATCATGGCAGCTAAATCACTAAAACCCGTTTTACTCTCACTTTGTGCTTTGGGTGTTGCCTCTTGGGTTGGGTATCAATTTTACCAAGCCTATCAACCAGAACCGATCCGCTTACAGGGATTAATTGAAGCCCAGCAATACAGCATTTCCTCAAAAGTCCCAGGGCGTATTGATGAGGTCATGGTACGTAAAGGCGACGATGTAGAGAAAGGTCAGCTTATTTTTACCCTTCATAGTCCTGAAATTGAAGCGAAGTTAGAACAAGCAAAAGCAGGTGAAAAAGCGGCGGACGCCTTAGCTCAAGAAGCTGAGAAAGGCGCACGTGAGCAACAAATCCAAGCAGCAAAAGATCAGTGGATGAAAGCCAAAGCCGCTGCGAATTTAATGGAAAAAACCTACAATCGTGTGAATAACCTTTATAACGATGGCGTGGTTGCAGAACAAAAACGCGATGAAGCTTTAACTCAGTGGCAAGCAGCGAAATACACAGAAAGTGCCGCGTTTCAAATGTACGAAATGGCAAAAGAAGGCGCTAGAAGTGAAACCAAAGTGGCTGCGGCGGAAAAAGCGCGCATGGCATCAGGTGCCGTAGCCGAAGTAGAAGCGTACGCGAAAGATACTCAGATCTACAGCTGGTTTGACGGCGAAGTCTCTCAAGTTCTACTTCAAAGTGGTGAATTAGCACCTCAGGGCTTCCCGGTTGTTACTGTGATAGATACAGAAGATGCCTGGGCGACACTTAATGTGCGTGAAGATTACCTTCAACACTTTAAAAAAGGAGCAACCTTTGATGCCTATTTGCCTGCCTTAAACAAAAATGTTGAGTTCAAAGTAACGCATGTTGCCGTTATGGGTGACTTTGCAACGTGGAGAGCAACCGATGCTTCTCAAGGTTTTGATCTTCGTACCTTTGAAGTAGAAGCTCGTCCAGCTCAACCCGAACCTGAACTGCGTATGGGAATGAGTGTTGTCGTTGAACTTTAATCACAACCACTAGGTTAATGCTATGACGATTAAGATTTCACAGCGGCATATCTTACGACGAGACAAGTGGTTGCTTTCGTGCCTTACTTGGATACCGATTTTGCTCGCAATGATGATTTGGGGAGTGTTCTCTGCGGGCATTGCCCGGGATCTGCCAATCGGTGTGGTTGATCTACAACATTCCCAACTTTCTCGAAAGCTCATTCAATCTTTGGATGCGTCGTCGAGTCTGGCTGTTAACTATCACTACACCAGTACAAGCGAAGCAAAAAATGCGATGATTGAAGGCGATATCTACGCTTACGCGGTCATCCCATCTAAGTTCGACCAAGATATTCTCCAGCACCGCCAACCTCAACTTTCTGTCTTTTACAACAGTCAGTACATTTTGGTAGCGAAACTGATCAACTCTGCCGTTGCGCAAGCACAAGGCTATTTCGACGCTCAGGTTGAAGTAATGGGCAACTTGGCTAAGGGTAACACCACAACGTTAGCAGCGGCTGGACAGGCTGTACCCGTGTCGACACAAATAACCGCATTATTTAACCGTAACAATAACTACGCACAATTTTTGGTAACGGCTATCGTGCCAGCCATTTGGCAAATATGTATTGTAGTAAGCACTATTTTGATTCTTGCCGCGCACTTTCGCATTTATGGTGGAAAGAATAGCTTTGCATTTTTGGGCGAAAAGCCATACGCCAGGCTCACTACCTTATTAAGTCAGTACATTCCGGTCTTTATGGCGCAAGGTGCGTTGTTCTTGTACTGGTTTTATTCCGTGCTTGATTGGCCAATGGAAGGCAGTTTTGTGGTTATGCTACTAGCACAATTGGCGACGGTTATCGCCTGTATCATTATGGGAGCGTTGTTCTTCTTCTTGTCGATGGATCCTGCACGTGCGATGAGTTTTGCTGGCGCGTTTACGGCTCCAAGTTTCGCGTTCATGGGAATTACATTCCCAGTTTCTGAGATGAACACGCTCGCTTATGCATGGCGTTCATTATTGCCGATTACCCATTACATTGAAGTACAAGTGAGTCAAGCAAGCTATGGAGCATCGGCCGCACAATCTTTAAGCTCGCTATGGCCTATGATTGGTTATGTTGTGCCCCTGCTCATTACCGCAGCCTTGATGGGTAAACATCGAACAGCTTCATCAACACGCCAAGCGAAGGAGGCGGTATGACATTGTGGCAACTGATTAAAGCGGAACTTAAGGCCGTTCTAACCAATCCAGTCGTTACGTTGACCGTGTTTGGTGGTGTCGTATTTTACTCGTTTTTATACCCTTTGCCTTATGCACAACAAACGCCTCGTGAACAACCAATCGCGATTGTTAATTTAGATGGTAGTCAGACGAGTTTAAAGCTGGAACGTATGGTTGATGCCACCCCACAAGTCAACGTAGTCACTCGACTTCATACGATTGCCGATGCAAAGCAAGCATTTTTACAACGAGAGATCACCGGTTTTTTAGTCATACCAGAACACTTTTACAAAGACCTAATGCTAGGTAAAAGCCCGACTCTGGCCTACGCTGCGGACGCCTCGTATTTTCTCGTGTACGGAACCGTGGTAGAAGGATTGGCCCAAGCGGGAGGCACATTAGGGGCCCAAGTGAAAGTCAGTAAAATGGTGATAGATGGTGTGCCCATGAGTATGGCTAGCCATAATTACTCTGCTATTAAGCTTAATATGAAACCAACGTTCAACCCAACCATGGGTTACATCGAATACGTAGTGCCGGCAGTATTTGTTCTGATTTTACAACAAACGTTGATCATGGCGGTTGGATTACAAACGGGAACACAGCGTCATGGTCGTGGCTATTGGTCACAAGTATCAACGGGATCGCTGCTGCTTGTGAGAACGTTAGTATTTGTGGCAATTTATTATTTACTCGGCGCCTATTATTTTGGTTTTAGCTTCGAACGTTTAAACGTAAACCATATCGCCAATGCGGGCGAATTGCTGGCTATGTTGTTCCCGTTCTTTTTAGGTTGTTGCGGACTAGGCTTCTGGCTAGGTTACTTATTACCTCGGCGTGAACTTGTCACCTTAGTCGTCTTAGTGAGCTCTATGCCACTCATTTTCTTGGCTGGTTTTATTTGGCCAATTGAAGCCATACCTACTCCCTTATTATGGATTGCTGATTTAAGCCCAAGCACTTGGGCGATAAAAGCTTTCTTAGCGCTAAACCAAATGGGGGCAACCTGGCAACAAGTCGCTCCACATTGGACGGCGCTTTGGGCACTCACCGTGCTTTGGGGTAGCGTTGCGTACTGGATTGCTAAGCGAAGTAACAAGCCTGTTGTAACAGAGAGCTTGGGGTGACAGCTGACATTTTTTATTACTATAAAAAAAGCCGGGTAACTAAACCCGGCTGAAAATCTGCGTCCTTGCAGCGGACATATGGTAAAAACACTTTTTGCTCTGGGCTTACCCATTGAGCGAGGTTAGATTAAGCCAAAAACTATGGACTCCATACTCTCATATAGAGGGTTATATCCTTCCAATAGACATTAGCTCTTCGCTAGAACGATAACGTTTTTCAGACACAAAAAACAAGACTCACATTGAGTCTTGTTGTTGATAGGGATGAGCAGGATACATGTCGCCGCTAAGTCATATCACGGATTATTTTCTCTCGGTATTCTGTAACGACCTTCATGATTGAATTTTTTACATCACCGACTTGCTTAGAGGGTTGGCACCATAGGCCAAAACCAAACTTAAAACCTTCCAATAATTCAGAAGCTTCCACTGGCTCTATATGATTATTAGAAAACTCCGAATGGGCAAACGTTCTGGGGAGAATCGCCCATCCTAAACCTGCTTCAACCATTTTCACTACAAGGGCCAATTGGTCGACCTCTTCATGGTTCGAACTTACGATGACTTTTTCGCCCATTCCCTCTTCAATAAGAGACCGCAGTACAAATTGTTTACTATTCCTCAAGGCTGTCAATACTCGATCTGGTGCCACAAAAGCGAGTTCACCACCTTTCTGGACGAAAGGAACAAATTCAAAATGACCTAAAAACGTCGCATCCAAACTATGTATTGCTCGACTATCATGTACATTGACAATACCGAATTGATACTCACCATTCTGTAAACCCTCTTTAATTTCGTTGCGATTACGAACAAGAAAGTTAACTCGCATCATCGGAAAATCTGCTGCTAATTGAATACGAAGCAATACAAGAAAACGGTGTGGTATAGCGCTTGAATAGGCGATACTAACATTCTCTAACCCACCGTAAGCCAGACTTAATGCGACTTTATCGAAAGTACGTGCTTGTTCGATGGTTTGCTTAGCATAGTGGTAAAGAAGATGACCATCTTCTGTCGGTTCTACCGAGCGCCCCACTCGCTCAAACAGGTTGACCGCCAGTTGATCTTCAAGATTGGTAATCACCTGCCCTATTGTAGTTCGGTGCTTATTGAGTTTGACCGCCGCCTTACTAAACGAAAGCTGTTCATAAACGGTTACGAACGCGAGAAGTTGTTCAAAACTAAAATTCATAGGTTGTGCTTACTTTTTAGAGTTATCTAATTAAATTACCACAAGATCGTAGAATTGCTACTTGGTAACGGTAACAATCTGCGTTTGAATTCCTTCTCGACAACACAAAAAAAACCTACTAGCGTCAGTAGGTTTTCTCTAACTTAGTTGTACTCAACGACACGAGCTAAATAGTTGAATTCTCCTGAGTCACCATGGTAATCACGGTAGACATCGACACTGAAATATTTAGGTTGATCAGCGTAAATGTGGTCAACGACTTTTTGCTCAAGTGACTCCAACGTTTCACCGACCTGAGAGTACACGAACTGCTTGTTCACTTTTTCCAATTTACGTTGTTTCGCTTCTTTGTGTGACACATAGTTGTTGATCTCTTCCCACTTTCCCACGAACTCGACCGCCACGTAACTCGAGTTCTCGTCAATCATAATAAAGGCTGCACCTTCTTCTTTGATTGCAGACAGTTGCTGCATATCACTATCCACTTTTTGCTGGTCAAGATGGGCTCCACTTTGGGCGAATGCAGTCGCGGAAGCGGTAAGCATCATGAGTGTAAGAACGGCTTTTTTCATTGTATCGTTTTCCTGTATTAAGGGAGTTCAGTTACCCAAAGTTGCCCTTGGGTGGCTTTTTTGAATCCATATTCGTAAATCGTCAGCAAGTAGCGGTGATCGAACATATCTTTCGTTACTTTGGCGTATCTGAAATCTTGATCAATGTAGGTAAACTGCATCTCGATATCGTTGATTTCACTGATGTATTTCATTCGATAGAGATCACCACGAGTTTGCGCTAGCGTAAGGCTTGAGACACTCTTCGATACCAAGTCCAAACCTTTGTCTTTTAGTGGACGATACGGCGCTTTTAACGCACCATTGCGAATCACATCCAACTGAGGCGCTTTTTCTAACCCCAAAGCATCTGAGATTTGTTGATAGTTGAAGTTAGACGGATTAAAGAACACCTGCGCTGCGAGACCGCCATCTACGTGTAACTCCTCAAGTGTTTCTCCATCATGTTCAACATCGATAAATTGTGGAGGGAAAACACCAGGGATCGATGCGCTCGCAGCAAGCACCTTGTAAATAAGTTCAGATTTGTCCGCTAAATCACTGTTCGCAATCGCACCAATATTCCAAATCACCAGTTCGCCTGAATCAAAATGGGTACTGCCAATAAAGAGGCGTTTACCATTGCGGTGTTGCTGCGCCATCGCCTCGATCATGGGCTCAGGGTAAGCGTCTGCGATGAAATCATAGAGGTTCTCACCATCGGTAAACGCGTCCTTAAACAGGGTATTTAAGAAGTTCTTCTTACCCAAAATATTCTTATCATTGATGTTGAGCATGACTTCTTTCATCTTTGGCATCGCATCACCGCCAATGAAAACAAAAGGAGCGATTAGGGCACCCGCACTGACTCCAGTAATGATGGCATAATCTTTTAGCTCCCCCTTTTCCTGTAGCCCCATCAAAACGCCGGCCCCGTATGCGCCGTTTACGCCACCACCCGATAAGGCCAAAATATTGAGCTGTTCACCCTCTACTTTGATCGGTGTGGTTTGATTGTGCGCTGAGTAGAGAAAATCCGGCGCTTCATTGGCCCACATTCGAAGTGGCTCATTTGGTGTCGAACTCGCGATCTCGACATCTTTATAGTTGCTTTGAGAAACACGAACATCCAGCGTATGAGGTGAACTACAAGCTACTATCAGCAGCGAAAGTGCAACCGTCACACCAGAGGAAATTAAACGATTCATAATCAGTCTCATTTAATGTTCTCTGGCGTATGACCAGAGACTCAGTTTGAAGTTAATTGGGTCAAAATGAAGTCCGTTTCGTTGTTTGGAGTTACTATAGCTAGGCACGACTAAACCCCATAATCGCGATTGTAGGATGCTATCCATCAAAGCAATTATGCCAAGTTTCTATATGCTAACTTTACGCTTCTCCGTTAATTAGGTACTGCGCTAAGCAATTTTCACGACGTTGAACTCATGCGTCGGTTCGACAAATTCGTATTGGGCATTGATCGTCTGTAGCTCCCATGTGCCATAGCCTTTGGTGATCTCCAATACACCGTAAACGGCGTTATGTGTATGACGAAAGGCTGCGACAGGAGACATCTTCTTCACCAAACAAGAGGTAAAAATCGCAGAAATTAAATCACCGACACCGACTGGCTGCATAGCAAATTCAACACTAGGGCGTTGGGCCAAATAGCTTGCTTTCGGCGTCGCTAAAATCATACTGAAGGCGTCATCTGTTAGTGCATGCAGGTGTTTCACCAATACCATTTTCGGTCCCAGCTCTAGGGCTTTTTTACATGCAGTGACCGCATCATAAAGAGAGTCAATTTTCACACCTGTTAACTCGCTCAGTTCAAACTGGTTAGGAACAATCACATCAGCGATGGGCAACAAGCTATGGCTTATCGCTTCTTTGACACCGTCTGCCACAATGCAACCTTTGTCTGGATCACCCATAACTGGATCACACACATAAAGCGCGCTGTGGTTACGCGATTTGACTAAACTTACCGCTTCGGCCACCGCTCGACATTGCTCTGCGCTGCCTTGATAACCGGACAGTATCGCGCCACATTCGCCTAACTTCTCAATGTTATCTAAGCCTCTCATTAGAGAATGAATTTCATCTGCCCCAAACTTCTGTCCAGTCCAACCTTGCTGGTACTGAGTGTGATTTGAAAACTGAACCGTGTGAATTGGCCATACTTCGAGGCCCATTCTCTGCATTGGGAAGACTGCAGAACTGTTTCCGGCGTGGCCATAAACCACATGAGATTGAATAGAAATAATGCTTTTCATAAGTCACTCTTAATAGGGAAGTTTGTTAGCTTGGCGACTAAATAAACACAATGCCGCGCACTGTGCTTATTTGGTCGGAATAGCCTCGACAACGCCGAGGCTTATTCTTAATCAGGCTGGATTCATTAGCCTTGGAACTCAGCGAAGTACTCATCCAACACTTTGCGTGTTGCACGACCGATAAGCTCGTATTCGTGGTGAGTAAGGTTTGCTAGCGAAACTCGAACTGATGCATGCACTACATCGAAGCCTTGGCCTGGAAGCAGGATAACGCCGGTTTCATGTGCAAGGCGGAACAGGAAGTCTTTGCCCTTCTCGCTCGCTTTGAACCATTCAACGAATGCTGGTCCGTACAATTTGCCGCCCAGAGTGTCGAGCTCAAGCAGTGTGTAGTAGTCCACACGATCTTTGTTTTCTTCAATTTCTACACCCATGTTTTTGTACAGAGTTTTGTAACGCTCGCGAATGATGCGTTTACATGCTTCTTTGTAGTTTTTCTCTGAATCCATCAGACAATTCAATGAGAACAGCGCCATTTGAACTTGTTGAGGAAGCGACAAACCTGCTGTGTGGTTAAGCGCTACGCTGCGGCTGTCGGCAACGATACGGTCAATAAACTTGATCTCACGAGGTTCCGGAGTCAGCGTTTTGTAACGATCGTCCAACTCAAGTTGACGCACTTCAGGAAGGCTACGCATTGCATCGTCAAACACGTTGTTGTGTTGAATCGCAATCGAGCCTAAACGCCAGCCTGTTGCACCGAAGTACTTAGAGAACGAATACACACAAAGCGTGTTGTATGGCAGTTTTGCAAACAGTGAGACAAAATCGTCCGCGAATGTGCCGTATACATCGTCAGTCACAATGAACAGGTCGCTGCGTTCGTTGTTCACAAAATTTGATAGGTTATCCAGAGTCTCATCCGAGAACTTCACAGACGCTGGATTTGCTGGGTTAACAACACAAAGCAGTTTGATGTCTGTATTTGCAAGCTTTTCGATTTCAGCCATCGGCAGTTGCCATGTTGTCTCATCCAGACGTAGCTCAACGATTTCCAGTTCGTATTCACTAAGCTCTGGGATCTCTAGGTACGGCGTAAAGATTGGAGTGATTAGCGCAACCTTGTCACCTTTCTTTAATAGACCGTTGTTGAACATAGTTTGGAAGGTGTACGTCATAGACGCCGTACCGCCTTCAGTTGCAAACAGATCGAAGTCTGTTGTCATTGGCATTGGGCCGTACATCTCTTCTGCAATGTATTGCTTCACAACGGTTTCGATGTTCGTCAACATACGTGGTGGCACTGGGTAGTTACATGCAAGGTATGCGTTAACCAGTTCATTCAAGAATGCTTGTTTCTCTAGACCCAAACGGTCTTTTGCGTAGCTCAGCGACTTTTCCAAGAACTGTACGCCTTGGTCTTGTTTATTCTTGCTTGCAAACGTATCGAAGCGTTCAACAATGCCCACACCATCTGGAATGCCACCGAAACCACCATCTAGGTATGAATAAGTGCGCTCGGCTTCCAATATTGCGAACTCACCCAAACGAATGAACGCTTTACGTGGTAGTGTCGCAAGAAAATTAGGATTACCACGACCTGCATCTAATAACGCGCGGTCAGGAACAGTTTGTGCCACTTCAATAAGTTTATCTTTTAATTCAAATGGGCTTAAATCTGCAAATTTTGAAAAATCAATTGTTGTATTTTGCGTAGTCATAATATTTACCTGAACTTATTATTTAGTGAAATTTGGATAATACTTTCCCTACCGCCTATTTAATAAGGCGATAAGAATGTTCGAATTTATTTAAATTACATGCCGGCGTTTAAAGTAATAATGCCGACAATAATAGGACCCCATAGGGTGAGCAGTACATTGGCGACAGCATAAGTCACGGTGAATGAGAATACTGGCGTTGCGTTACCTGTTTTTTCCATTAAAGCCGCGAATGCTGGGTTCGCACTTCGTCCACCTGTAACACAGCCAAGTGCTTCAACTGGATTCTTAATCTTCAATACAAAATATGAGAAGAAGAACGAAATAATCTGAGGGATAATCGTTACACCCATGCCAAGGAACAACAGAGACATACCGTGTTCTTTGATGGTGTCGACCGCTTGAGGCCCAGCCTCAAGGCCAACAATGCCCACAAATGCTGCCAAACCGAAATCTCGAATAAAGTTCGCGGCACCCACAGGAAACTGAGCAACATGCGGATTGCGGCTACGCAACCAACCGACAATCAAACCTGAGATCAAACAACCTGCACCAGAACCGATAGTGACGGGAATACCAGCAATCTTAAAACTGATTAGACCAATTAATAGGCCAACCACCATGCCCATACCAAGCACGACTAAGTCAGTCACGTTTGCTGAGCCCATTCGCTGACCAATGTTTTTCTCAACGCGATTGATGTCTTTTGCGGTACCTGTAAGCTGGATGACGTCGTTTTTCTTCACCACAAGATCCGGCGTCATTTCAATTGAGTTGCCTTCACGAATATAGTCTGTCACATAAATACCGCGCATAGAGCCTTGGTTCGAAGCCTCTTTAATCTCTTGCAGAGACTTACCAATCAGTTTGCGGTTGTCTGCGATCAATTGACGGTTTTCTTCAATAACTTCATAGCCTTCTGGAAGTGCAATCTCGTTGTCAGCCAAACCATCTTGCAGCTGATGTACTGCATTACGGCGACCTGTTACAACAATGACATCCCCTTCTTTCAGTGCTGTGAATTTGTCCACGTCTAGCACTTTGCCATCGCGTTGAATCAATTCAATACAAGCAGCTATAGCGTGTTGGTTTAACTGGGCTAAGGTTTTGCCTGCTAGCCCACCATCTTTGCTCACTTTAAATGCTCGTGTAACCAGCGCTGTGACAGCGTTGAACTCACCCGGCGCTAAATCACGCTTACCATTTGAATTTTTCTCTTCTAGCGCAATCGCTTCTGCTCGGATATCCCACTTCATCAGTGTTGGGAATACCCATGTCACCATCAGAATTGGACCAAGCGAACCAAAGATGTACGTAACTGCGTAGCCTACTGCGACGTTGGTCTGCATTAGGTGCTTCGCTTCTTCTGTCACACCACCAAGACGTGCGATCGCATCACCCGCTGTACCGATGATTGCCGATTGAGTCAAACCACCAGCTGCAAGGCCTGCTGCCGTACCTCTGTCTAGATCAAACATCCAAGCTGCTGCTAGTACACAAAGCAGGCCAGACACCGTCATCACTACAGCAGAAAGTAGAATGTTGATGGTTCTAAAGTTCAATGCTTTGAAGAACTGCGCACCACCTTGATACCCTACTGCATAAATAAAGAGCGCAAAGAAAATGCTTTTTACGCCGGGATCAATATGAACACCAAATTGCCCAATAATTACACCCATTAATAATGTTCCGGCAACACCGCCAAGAACAAATCGACCAATGGTAATTTTACCAACCATATAACCGAGAGAGAGCGTAATAAAGAGAGCAACAAATGGTGCCATGTCAAAAAGATTAGAAATAATTTCCATGACAATTTTACTCTTACTAATAAATATAAAACTCAAATAATCTAACGAATAATCTGTCACTCATATTTGTTGGATTATTTAATTTAAAAAGCATCTCGTTTGCTTCGAAGCGAATATTAGGAACAAAACCTCACAACTCGTAATCCCATTTGAAGGATGAAACCATCACTTCGCATATTCAAAAGCAAAAATCGATCAATAATTGTCGAAAATTTAATAACTTAGCGTTCTGCAATGAACACCAGATAAATCGCAAAATAATTTTATTTTTGTTTTCACGCTTCAAAAAGCGGTTTGGTTGCATCATTCCCTCTATATAGCGCATAACACCTTTCGTTTGATGGATTAGATCCTCCAAAAGCGATTATCACGGATGCCATCATTTGCCTTATCTTTCCATTCATCAAGTTAATAGAGAAAAACACCATGAACTCAATGCCACATGAACTTGTGTGGGGCGAAGTTTACTTCCCACCCTTGTTGCTGGTTATTGCATTGGCTTACATGCTCACAATTTTGGTCGGAACCGTTGCTACAAAACTGGGACTCCACAAATACGTTGCATTTCCTGCACTCGCAGAGCTAAGCCTAATTGTGATTTTTACTGGCGTTATTGGTCGATTCATTACGATATTTTGAGGCAAATTCCGTGATAAAACGTTATCTCATCACACTGCTACTACTGTGTTCCGCTGGCACCGTGATTTTCAGCTACTACCAATCATACTCTGACAACCCTTGGACTAGAGATGGCCAAGTTAGCGCGCACATCGTTTCTATAACCCCCCGCGTAACAGGACAAATCATCCAAGTCTACGTTGAAGACAATTCGCAAGTGAAACAAGGCGATTTGCTGTTTGAGATTGACCCAAGCATCTATAAAGCGGCGTACCACAAAGCGCTAGCAGCTCAAAAGCAAGCCATTGCATTACTAGCAAAGGCCAAAAATGAAGAGCAGCGCGCACTTAAGTTAGAAAAGCGCACACCTGGCGCCGTACCTGTACTGACATTGAATAACCTAGACAATGCGGTGGAGACAGCCGTTGCCAGCGTAGAACTCGCGAAAGCCAATGTTGAAGAAGCCAAGCTAAACCTTGATTACACAAAAGTTTATGCGCCAACGAATGGTTATATCACTAATTTGAACTTACGCGTCGGCTCTCAAGTCGTCGCTAACTCCCCAGTCGTGGCTTTGATTGATGAAGACAGCTTTTGGATCGAAGGATATTTCAAAGAAACGGATTTAGTTGGCGTTGATCCACAAGATAAAGCCTACGTGACCTTAATGATGCACAATGAAGCTGTGCTGGAAGGCAAAATCAAAAGCATTGGCTACGGCATTGCGAAGCAAGATGGTAGTACTGGTAACGATCTTTTGCCCAATGTGAACCCTAACTTTCAGTGGATACGCTTAGCTCAACGCATTCCAATTAAAGTTAAATTAGATCACTTACCGAAAGATTTTCAACTACGTGTTGGTATGACGGCCTCTATCAAAATCATCAAACAATAATGCGGTGGAATGTATGTTTAATGCCTCAACCAAAGAAGCAATCAAAGCTGCGCTGTCTATCGTTATCGCGATCTGCCTTGCCTTATGGTTTCAATGGGAGAAACCGTATTGGGCAGCGATCGCAGTCGCGGTAATGGCATTAAATGAAAGCTTCGCTCACTCAATAAATAAAGGTCATAATCGCTTATTAGGAACCCTCCTTGGCATCGGTTATGCCTTTTTCCTCATCACGACGTTTTCTCAAGATCGCTTTTTGTTTCTCACCTTCTTCACCTTGTTTTTAGGTGCGTGCATTTTTATGTCGAGCGACGAAAAGTATGGTTATGTGTTCTCTATCGGTTTTGCTGTGTGCTCCATCATCGCATGTATGGGAGGATTTGATAGTCAAGCAACGTTCCACTTCGCTGTTCTTCGCATGCAAGAGACGATTCTTGGTGTGATCACGTTTTCTGTTGTGTACCGATTAGTCTGGCCAGTCAGTACAGAACAAAACTTCATTCAACGTTTTGAGACCAGCAGAGAGGCGATGCTTAACGCTATGAAATCGCCCAATGATATAGATATTGAAGCTCTTGAGACCAACAGCGCCAACATAGAAAAGTTGTTCCAACTGGTCGGTTTACCACTTACTGGCAGCTACCACTTGAAAGAACATCGTCAGCTATGGCGTGCGCGTTTAAATGAGATGGCACAAATCCAAGACCGATTGCTAGAACAAGCAGATAAATCGCAAAGTCGTGACATCGATTGGCCAACGCTAACGCAGCAACTTCAAAGCTTTGATATTAAAAATCCAAGTACGTCGCTCATTGGTCACGTTGCTTATGTTATGCAAAGAGAGAAAAACACGGTTTGGCATCACGAGCATAGAACGTTTATCCAGCATTTGAATGAAGACGGTAGAAAGGTACTGCAAGGTGTCTCCATGTTCGTCACTTCTTTGTTGTTCTGGATTTATCTACCCGTACCCGGAGGTTTCATTTTTCCGATGCTAGCAGGCGTGTTCTCTTCAATCGTTCCTACTATGCCACCAAGCATTATTAAAGATGCATTTTTTGGTGTGATAGGCACTGGCACGGTGATTCTATTGCAATACATTTTCATAATGCCAATGATGACCGAGCTTTGGCAGCTTGGGCTATTCTACTTCATCAACATCATCGTAATTTGGAAGGTATTTTCCACACCAAAACTGATGGTACACAGAATTCTAGGTATTAACTTATTGGTTGTTTTGACATCGGGTGCGCTCAACTTAACCCCAGCGTATCGAATTGAAACGCCATTGCTGATGCTGGTAAACATTATGATCATTTTGATGATTGCCAAGTTGTTTACCGATCTGTTCCGTGTTCGCGTTACAGCCTAAGCGTCACCTCCGTTCTTGAAACTAAAGCCCCGCATTGCTTTTGCTCTGCGGGGCTTTTTGCTTTGTTCACTGCCCTATTCCTGCCTCACCCTTAAAGCGAGGATAGTATCCATCAAAAGCGATTAACGGGATTTCTCTACCCACCATAAAATCCTCTCATTGATTTACGAAATGCAATTAAAAACACGGCATTCACAACATCAATCACAGCAAACACATCTATCTAACTGAACAAGAAGTTCAGTGACACATTAACTGTCTGAGTCTCGAAGGTTTGAGGCTATTCAGAGTGGAAATCGTCATGAGTTTTTTTGAAATACGCGCTAGCAAGACATCTTCTCTTACTGTTCTAGCGAGCGCACTAATGCTTACTACCCCCACTTTTAGCTTCGCCGCAGAAGAGACAACTTACAACGAAGTCATGGAACAAGGTCGCCAACTCTTCGACAAATACGGTATCAGCCATGATTTACCAAAACTGGCCATCAGCTCTCTAGTTCAAGGCGAGCATTTGGTCGAGCATGCCCACCGAAGTGTTAAAATCGGTGATAGCGTTCGCGATTCGTCCGTCTACTTGGTTAAGAACACCGATAACAAAGGCAACATTGATCTGCGTATCAAGTACAACCCTGAACAACTCGATGAAAATGAAAAAGTACTTGATGAGATCGAAGCTTTCACACGAACAGAATACCGCCTTCGAAACTACGCGGAGAGTTTTGATCCGTCATCAGTAAGAGCCAAAGAGGATCAGAATGGTAATGTGATCATCAGTTTTAATTACTCAAAATACGGTCTTCCTCAAGATATCGCCTACTTCCGCTTTTTAAGCGTTGATATTGAGTTGGTTAATGGTGAACCGAAACGTATGGTCATTACCAACGATAAACCGTTCACACATCACAACTACCAAGTGGATTCTTACGATCAAGAGATCCTCTTCCAGAAATTAACACCAGGCAAAATTGCGATTGCCAGTAAAAACACCAAGATAGTTGGTTCAAAGAAAAATGAACCACTCGAAATGATGAGCAGCGTAAAACCGGTAGCGATTTATGAAGATAAGATTGGCGTGCAAGTACTAGACGAAAAACGCTTGAATGAGGTCTCTGATCCACGCATGCAAGAAGCCAGTGTTAAGCTAGACCGAGTTTTTCCTTTAATGGGTGATATGGTTCGTCGTCAAGGTATCGATTTGCCTCTGCCGTTTGGTGTGTCGCTAGCGTATCGAAATCAAGATATGAATATTCCATTTAATGATTTCACGATTGAAGGCATCGGCCTTAATGAACTGTTTGATCCAGAAGACAGTGTCGGCATCGTGAGTGCTGAGAGCATGACGCTTCGTGGCGATGTAAACATCCTGCCATTTTGGAATGTATTTGGTTACATCGGAAAAGTTAATGTCGATGCCAATGTTGATGCCGCCTACACGGGTGAAGGTGGCCAGTACATAAAAGATAAGCTGAACGATAAACTGCCAGGATTAGGTGATAAGTTTTGCGATGGTTTATCTGCACTTTGTAGTCGCGGACGCCTAGACGTGCCGCTGCATTTGGAATATGACCTTCGTGGTATAGGTACAACCCTTTCGGTTGGCTATAAAGAATTCTTTGCTTCTGTCACTGGTACCTATTCGCAAACTCGCTTAAAGGGCTTAGATGATTGGGGCGATGGTATTGTTACTGTACAGCCGATGTTGGGTTATCAACTTGTCGATTATCGCACGCAGTTTTTTGTCGGAGCAGAATATCAAGGACTGGACGCTCGAATGGACGGGCATGTAAAAAGTGGTGATATCGAATTCGATTACGACATTGGTGTAGATCTTAATCAATGGGCGTTTTTGACTGGTTTCAATAAGCAAATCGGCAAAAACTACAACCTGACCTTTCTCTATAACAAAGGGGAAACTCGAGAGTCAGTAACCTTAAATCTTGGTTACCGTTTCTAGCTCTCATAAAGAGCCCGCCCCTAGACTATGGTAGGACTGCATCCTACAAAGGCGATTACTGAAACTGTCGCCGATGTCCTACCATTTGAGCCATCAATACAACAAGCCATCCAACCATTCACGGATTAATGCCAAAGCGTCAGGACGTCGCTTGTTAGATGCCGTTTAACATTTTCGGTGTACGCACCAAATGACTTTTGGACATAACAATGACTTTACTCAATCGCTCAACTTTAGCCATTACCATCACTCTTGCCTTAGCAGCTTGCAGTGATGACTCTGGTAAACCTAGCGTTCCTAACGGCCCGAAGCCACTACAACCCTTACCACCAGAGCAAATCGCTTTGGAAATTGGCGATGCAACCATTCAAGCGACCAAAGAGTCCCTTGTCATCACGCCTCTTGCTGCGGATGAAAAACTAGAAGCGGTAGAGGCGTTCAAAGGTATCCAATTTGCGCAAGCAGACCGCTTTCAGCACAGCATTGCGATCCCACTTGAAGGCGATATTGATGCGACTCAGTTCGGTGATGCGTGCCCGCAGTTAAAAACCACGGCACAAACGCAATCAGAAGATTGTTTGAACCTAAACATTTGGCGACCAGCAGGGACAGAAGCGTACGCAGATTTGCCAGTGTATGTCTTTATTCACGGTGGAGACTTTGAATACGGCGCGGGCTCAGAACCGCTGATTCATGGTGATATGGTGGTTGCACAAGGTGCTGACGATGGTAACCCGTTTATTGCAGTTACTTTTAACTATCGCTTGGGCTTGTTGGGCAGTGTTTGGGTCGATGGTTTGGACAACCCAGAGGGCGGTAACTTTGGCCTAGGCGATCAAAAACACGCGCTTGAATGGGTTCAACAAAACATAGAGGCATTCGGCGGCAATCCGCAAAACGTGACACTCATGGGTCAAGGTGCGGGTGCCATGTCTGTGGGAATTTTACAGCAATCAAAAGGCGATGCTGCAATCGCAGGTGAGCACTTTCAACGTGCCATCATGCAAAGCAACGCTTACGGCTTTGAATATAAAAGTTACGATGTTGCCAAGAGCCAAAGACCAGAGCAAAGCGTTGAAGATCTTGCGTTACTGCCACTTGAAGAGGTTATGAAGGTACAGAGCGAGATGCTTGACCCTATTCAACGTCTTAAGAACTGGGTACTGACCGCCGCGAATATTCCGGTTATAAGCCCAACACGCGACAACAGCCCATTAGCTACGTTGATGCCATTTTCGCCTTACATCGAGCATCGCCCACCAGCGTTTCTAGTGAAAGAAGTACCGGGCTATCACTTTACTGAACAAGCGATTGAGAGTGAATGGATCGTACCGACGGTAATTGGCTCAAACAGTGCAGAAAGCAATACTCTGGGCATGCTGCCGAGCCTGACATTTTTGATCCCAACTATTATTGAAATCTTGAGCCAAGAAGCGCCAGAAATCATTGAAAGTGGTGACGAAACCTTAATCGTCGAATACATGGTTGAGTGGCTAGAATCGGAAACGAACTTAAACCGTTTACGTGCTGAATATCGTTCATTACTCAGCGATTCAGCTTCAATTGAACTCGATCTTTCTGACTTATTTGAACTGCTACCTAGCACCGCTTATGAGGCGATGACTAAGTTGTTCTTCGGTTTGGGGAACTCCGATTCAACCACGGAGTTACTTGCTCTGACTGACTTCTTCCCTAACGATGAAAGCGAACTGAATGGCGCGGCCAAAAACATGCAGCAATTCAAAACCACGTTGCATGATTTGCTCTTCACGGGTCCAAACCGTCATAAAGTTTCAACGGAAGAAGCAACAGGAGCAACGCCAAGCTTCTACTACTTTGACTACAAACCTGGATTCAACGTATGGACTTACAACACCAAAGGTGTAAATGGCGATCTCGACGTTGGTGATTTACTCAAAAGCATCAGTTGTATTGTGGGCGCTTGTAATGCATCGGAATTACCATTTGTGTTTAACAAGGCATTAAAGCTTGATGGTTCAAGTGTTCGCCCAGGTAGCAAAGACAAAGCGATGATGAACGAGCTCTCTCGTATGTGGTTTAGCGAACGTTTATTTGAGGACTTCCAATACAACAGCGCGACTGACCGAGTATTGCTGATCGATAACGATGGCGGTATTCAGTCCACACAAGACTGGGACAATGCTCATCACTCAGGCATCGATCCAAAACTGCGCCAAGGTCGCCTCAACGGTCTCGAGGAACTTGGGTTAATTCTTAGCCACATGTAACTTCATCTTCAGCCACTAAAAACTCGTTACCGAATACCTAAAAGCCAGTTCGCTGGCTTTTTTCATCCTCATTCCTTGAACATCATTAGGAAGGTTTACTCATGTTTCCTAACGCCCTTCGCGCTCTGCTACTCTTTATCTTCAGCGTGCTATTGGTTGGCTGTGCCCAGCCCTACCCTCAAGTTGAACCGGATTTTGAAGCCAATTGGCAAACTACTCAGCATCAAGCCGAAGTTTACTTAATTCCTACCGCTCCAGAAGCCTTTGCTCGTCGCGTTGAACTGGTAAGAAACGCTCAGCAAAGCATCGATATGACTTATTTTTCTTGGGAAAGTGACACGCTTGGTTTGATGCTACTCAATGAACTCAAACAAGCAGCAGATCGAGGCGTGCAAGTTCGACTCACTCTCGATGATTTATTGGTGTTTAACGAAAAATGGCTTGCTGATCTCAGCGCTCACGACAACATTAAAATCCGTTTATTCAATCCGTTTGATTCACGTAAGTCAGGTTGGATTGGTCGCGCCGTCAACTTCTCTACTCATCAGCAACGTTTGGACAATCGTCTACACGAGAAGTACTTCAACGTCGACCATCAATGGATGATTCTAGGTGGACGTAACATTGGCGACGACTATTTTGGTTACAGCCGCAAAGCCAACTTCTTTGATATAGATGTCTTGTTCAAAGGCAGCATTATTCGAGCGTTCGACCAGAACTACCAACAACTTTGGGACAGCGAGCATGTCACGCCAATAGAAAACATCGTTAACGTTACCCCAAACTATTCCGCGTTTACTAAAGCGCTTAATAAAGGTGAGAAAGACAAAAGCACCATTCAGGCGGAAGTTGAAAAACAAGTTAAGCAACTGACTAGTCCCAACTTCATCACTGCGCAAGTCACCCCCGTTTTCGACTCATTAAACAAGTTAAAAAACAACAAACCCTACTTTAGAAAACGGGCAGAACACCAAGTTTGGCAACAAATAACCACTGCGTCCAAAGCAGTGATATCAACGCCTTACGTGGTACCGAGTGATGGTGAATTTGCCTTTATTGATACCTTGATGGAGCAAAAAGCGGACATCACGTTAATGACGAACTCGTCTGCATCTAATGATTCTGGCTTTATTCCGGCTTATTACGAGGAGCACCGCCAAACCTTGTTGAATAAGGGCGTTCATATACTTGAGTATAAAAACCAAGCGAAAAATGATGACCATTACTTCCATGCGGATACTTATTATCACAACAAGACGGTGATACTCGATGATCGGCTGACTTATATCGGCTCATCAAACTTCGACCCAAGATCGGATTTCCTCAATGTGGAATTTGGTGTGTTGGTCCAAAGCGAAGCCTTTGCAGAACATGTCATGCACTACTTAACCCGACAACAAGATGAACTGTTTTGGCGAGTATCTCGAGATGGACAAGGCCAAACTCAGTGGCAATCAATGAATGAAACCCATACTAAGAATCCAAACTATGGTGGATGGCATAACGCGCCTAACTGGATATTCAAGAAACTGAATGGTGAGTTCGAACTCTAAACAATCAAGGCTTAAAAAGGCTCTCTATCTGCAAGGATGAGAGCCTTTTTAATGCCCGCTAAAACTGCGTGCCTAGCGAAAAGTGAACGCGGAATTGGTCTCCTTGCGGAGCATCTAAACCGTAAGCAAAATCCACTTTGACGGGCACGTATTTTGAGCTCCATATCAAACTCAACCCTGTACCGCTTTTCCAATCCACCCTATCGTTGAAGGCATCACCGACATCATAAAATGCCCCAAGCCACAATTATCGGTAGACCTGATATTGATATTCCAGCCCAGCAGTAAACATGTAACGAGCACCGGTTAAATCGCCATTTTCATCTCTCGGAGAGATAGACTCATAACCATAACCCCGAAGATTGCCATCACCTCCCGCAAAGAAACGTAATGATGATGGAATATCGCTCAAAGTGTCAGCGACATTAATGCCAACATTAGAACGAAAGTGAAACTTGTGTTTTTCACTAATGTCCCAAGACAGAACACTATTGCCCTCAATACGCAGCAAACGAGAATCGGAGAAAAAATTAGGGTCTGAGTATTCCAATGAGTAAACGTGATGGTGCCTTACTTCTAATTGATCGTTCTTGCGATCAAGCAGTGAAAATGTCACCCCCGGTAATAACAACTGTGATTCGTTATTCTCCGACGCTTGTTGATAACTTTCTTGCAAATAACGAACGTGCATGGTGCTTTGCCAATCACTGTCTAACTGCCAGTGTTTTTCAAACGATAAATCATTAGAAAAACTCGATGTGTCTCGATAGTCGACATGCTTAGATTCAAACTGAATCCCGTAGTAATCCGTTAGAACATTTTGGGTGGGAATTTTGTAACCAAGTAATAGCGATTGTTCCGGTTTGGAAGCGTACGCTTGTGCCTCAAAACTGTGTCCACGTGCGTTATACCAAGGCTTGGTCCAGTTTAGCGAAGCGCGCAACCCCAAGTCTGTCGAATACCCTCCACCGACTTGCACAATATTGCGTGAATTCGGCTCTGCGAGTACTTCTATCGGCACCTTATAGCCATCGAATACCTCCTCGAAATCCGCTTTCACAATCACACTGCGAAACCAATCAGTACTGGAGAGATCGGCCTGATATTGACTCAATTTCACAGTGTCAAAATCGTCGCCCCACTCAAATGTTCTCATCGCTTCTATTCGAGCCGTTTCGATACCCGACGTAAGGACAGAGAGCTCTCCAAATTGGTAACGAGAACCACTAGAGAAATGCAGATTCACATGGGCTTGATTCAAACTTGGAATGACTTCCAAAGACGATTCGATAAAACGTCCATCTAAGTAACCTTTTTGCTGAGCCAATGAAATCAAGTTTCGTTTTAGCGTGTCGTACTCAGAATGAAGCAACGGCTGTCCTTGTTTAAGTTGAGCTTGATTAATTAGTTCGATGAAATCTTGATCGTTACTGGCCTCTCCCGACACAGCAATATTAGATTTTTTGACCAACATAACCTCCCCCGCGTCAACCTCAAGCGTGATGAGATCATTATCTGATCTCTGAACATTGAGCTCGGAATGATAGTAGCCATAAGGGTTTAACGCATTATTAACCATCTGCGTTAGTCGATTTGAGGTAATGTTTGAAACAGAGAGTTTCGTTAGTGGTGTAAGGTGACTTTCAAGATTTTTCTCTAATATTGGTGTTAGCCCTTTGATTTTAAATTGCGCTCCGAGTGCATGATGTAAAGGCATAGAAGCTAAAACTGATATACCTATTATTTGTTTAATGAGAGGAGACACACCGCTACCTAGTTTAGCAATACACTCGACAAGGTTAATGATGGAATGGCATATCAGTTAATCGCGTTTGTAGGATTGCTCCCTACGAAATCCTCTCGAAAATTCACGTTTCACAAGTAGATACTTTGAACGATAAATTGGCTCAAGCTAGGAGGTGGCAAATCATGCGGTCTGAAATAGGTATACTGTTTGCCAAAAATACAAAACCCAACGCTGAATGGATCTCATCAAGCGTTGGGTTACATTGATAATGTGTTTTTAATCTAAAAAGCGTCTGTTAGTAAAACTAGATCGAAGAACAGTTTCCTTTTTCTGCCATGTCGACTTTTAGTACTTCTGCTTTACCTTTGCTTTCGTCCACGAGTTCTACGCCCGCACCACCAACAAATACACCCATTTTAATGTATTGATTAACGAAATAATTACGGCCCTCTTCCGTTAAGATAGTTAAGTGATTTTCCGAAAACTCAGACTCTGTACTTACTTGATGTTCTTTATTGCCTTCGACCTCATGGTAGAAGAATACACCAGGAGCGGTTTCACCAATACATTCCCCATCGACGTAAACATACTTTTTAAGCGCTGCTCCGACAAAAGCATCTTCTCGGTAAATGTAAATCCCTGCGTTCCCCTTTTGAGGTGCTTCAAATGATTTCATTTGATTTGATACTGTCGAATCAACAGTAGGAACAGAAGCACAACCTGACAAACCCAAAAGGAATGCGGAACACAGAATTACTTTATTTTTCATGTTATTAACCTAGCTACGATAAAATCGCGCCAACCATACTATAAATAAATACGTTCACTTATTGGTATTTTTGAAATTTGTGATTCAACCTATGCAATAGCACTCATTTAACGTATGGATTGAGCAAACATTAGCCATATAATAATCACGAGAATAAAATGCCCTGTATCTAACGATCACTAAATGCCACTTTACTCGCTAGACTGATAAGTAGAATACCTGAAACACCTTCAAGAGTTCTTGAATAACGCTGAGAGTGTGGACGACTAAATACCCAATTACCCACAGAGGCGTACAAAACGTTACATGTCGTCGCAAGTACGCTGAACAGCAAACCAAGTACTAATAATTGCATTGATGTTGAGCTTGCAGACGTATCAATAAATTGAGGCAGAAACGAGAGAAAGAATAGCGCTACTTTTGGATTCAAGACGCTGACGATAACCCCCTGAACAAACACATTTTTATTATTATCAACATTTTTGTTTTCAACGATTTTACTTTCTCCACGCCACATAGACAGTAATGACTGAACACCTAAATAAACTAGGTAAGCGGCCCCTAACCATTTAACAACGCTAAAAGCCAAAGATGAACTCAGAATTATTGCTGACAAACCTAAACATGCCGCTAGTGTATGAAAAAAGTAACCAATACCAAGCCCCAGAGCCGCTTTCAGCCCAGCAGATAATTTACCTTTCATTGTATTGGAAACAATATAAATTACATCAGGTCCAGGAATCATGTTGATAGCGAGACAAGCGACAACAAATAATAATAGTGAGTTTGAATCCATTCTTTTCTCCAAATTAACGTCTTGCGGGATAACATTTCATCGAACTACAAGTAATGCAACGTCCAGGTTTCAATTGGTTATATTTAGTATTAACAACACGTTACTAATACTACAGCACTGCGCGAAGAGCACAATCATGAACAGTGATACGAATTAAATTATGGGCCTTTGTTAGCCCTTTGAATGATAATATTTAGCATCGTTTGGTTGTAAGCTTTTTCTAGCCAGCAGCTCTTATGGAAGTTAACAAATCGGCTACTTAGTATACTTAATAGACCGTCAAATCAGATAGATTATCTATTCTTATTTCTTCAAGCCTTTTTTGCTTCATTTTCCTGCCTCACTAAGCAGCAACTTAATACTTGCCACACCAAAAAATAACGCGAACACGCCTTCAAAAACTGCTTTGAATCTGAGATAGGTTTGCCTGACCTTTTTATACGCGAAAAGAAAAGCATAGCCAAAGAAAACCAAAGCACTAACCAGCCCTACAACAAAAATGACCGACAACAATTCCAACGGACTGGCCGTAGGAGGAACCCCTATCGAATAAAGCGCACCAAAAAACAGAATAGCCTTTGGGTTAGTTAAGTGAATTAACACTCCGGTTAAGTAGTTACCCTTCTCTGTCGTTACGTATGTTTTGGGTAACTTTAGCTGCTCGATGTTGCAGGCAGAATGTACGGACTTTAAAGCCAAATATAAAAGATAAAATGCCCCACAATATCTAAGAATTTCAAAAAGCCAAACATTGCTATAGAGTATGGTTGCGAGACCAAAAGCGGCTGAGGTTGACCAAAATAAAGACCCCGTTAAAACACCTGCAGCCAAATACCCTCCAAAGCGCCGACCGTGGTTCATTGACGTGCCTGCTATCGCAAGAGTTGCAGGTCCAGGGCTAGCGATGGCAGCGATAGCTGATACGACAATCAGTGAATAATTTATCTCTTCCATTTTTACTCTAAGCCTCCAAATGGAGTTTTATCAACACTTATCGCGGAATACTCTATTGAACGTACATCAGAAGCGTAATACTGATTAAAACACCAAGTGTCACGAATCGAGTTGAGATTCTTTGGTATTTTACTGCTCCAAAATAACATCAAATCCGCCATAAATGAGACGCTTTCCATCAAAGGGCATTGGGTTATTATCTGGACTCATTCGAGGATCACCCATGATCCGCTGCCACCCTGAGTCCCGAACTTCTTTTGAAGGCCAGACTACCCACGAAAACACAACGGTTTCGTTGCTTTCAGCGTTAACTGCCATGGGAAATGATGTGATCTCACCATCTGGTACTTCACTCCCCCACGTCTCAACAACCTTTAAGGCCCCAAACTCCCTGAACATTTCTGCTGCTATTTTTGCGTGTGCGATATACTTTTCTTTATTCGCTGTCGGCACTGCAGCGACAAACCCATCAATGTATGACATAAGTAAACTCCTTTCATTGGAGTTATAACCATAGCTCAATAAAAAGAATGCACATGATGCCAAACCATAGAAGCAGGTACGTAATACAGCTTGAGAGCTACATTCCTAGCTTGGACTTTATATGCATATTTGAAAGGTATGTGTTTGGATCAAGCTTGGTTAGCATATTTATAATCTCCAAAACACTCGAATACTCAATACGTTCCTCTTCAGCATGCCCGATCCCACCTATTGTAAAGTGAGTAAAGCGGTAATCACGATAAACGTTTTGCAGCTGGCTAGAAATATCTTTGAGTAATCTTTTACTGAGGGCGAATGCAGGGTATTCACTACTTTCTGAAAGCTCTGCTGTAGAGCCAATAGATACAATATTGCATTTATCGTTAAGTGAACCTAAAGCGTTAAGCTCATTGACTAAATTAAGATACCCAATCGGACCAACATTCATAAACTCAATCAGTTCGTTTGTTGTCAATTCTGAAGACTCTCCCCACATCGACGCCAAATAAACTATGATGTCAAACTCTACACCTTTGAAGCACGTATAATCTGGTTTTTTACCGGGATCAACGTCAATACAAACAGAGGCGACTCCCCCCTTAACTAGCTTTGATCTAGAAATCGCATAAATTTCTGTACCCTGTAAGTTCGTAGCCAAGAACCTTCCTAGCCCTTTACTACCTCCAACGATTAAAATCTGCATAACCCTATTCCTTGATTAAGGTTGTCTTTCATATTGTCCGTCAAACTGTTCATTAGGCATCACTTTAACGTTTCTATTGCCCTACTTAGTTCTATCTTCAATTTCATCGAATGGTTCAACTGAAATACGCTCTGCAATTTCACTCATCTTCTTCATTTTTTCTGGGTTACTAGTTCCCCAAAACCGCTCCCAGTCTTCACGTGTTCGCCACTTGGCAATAGTTAAAACCTTTTCCGGTACATCGTAAGAACGAAGCATAAAACTACCAAGCGCCCCATCTACTGACTCATGAATTGAATCTGTCGTCGAACGCCATATATTTTGAAACTCATCCATTTTTTCACTTGGCACACGCCATTCATACACAACTCTAAACATAACACTTCCATTAAAATTTCTAGATTTAATACGGCAAAGTATCAAGAACACTAAGCCAGGTTAATAGATGAATAAAGCAACATAGTAGAGCGTAGAGCAATCTAAAAAACAAAGCGTAAACGCTCTAAATCACTCCGATTCGATTAGTCATGCACACATTCAAAGATTTCGTATTGCCGTTTAACATTGGCTGTTACTTTTCCCCAATGTGAGGCTTGAACTCTTTCCTGATGTTGTTTAAAAGAGGCTTTGTCGACGAACTCCTCATAGACATCAAAACGAAACGGATTAGTCGAGCTTTGAGTCACAAGAAAAGTAAGGCAGCCCGACTCTTCTAACGTGAGCCTTTTGTGAATTATTAACTCATGTTTTACTAATTCTAAATCCTTTTCCGGAACTAAAATAAAGCCTTTCAATGTTACTTTCGACATATCATCCTCTCACCCCTGTAACCTTTTGTTCAGAAGTAGCCAACACGCCCTCAATCTCAACCTTCATATCGCAAATGTGAATCTCACCATGAATTAAATGCCACGTGTTAGGAATCTATTTCTAATGCCCTATCGACTTACGAGCATAAGGTTATCTCTACCCTTTCTTTGCCTTTACCGATGTTCTTGCGTTTTAATTGAATTTGGCCGACTTCTGATGTGCGCTTTAAGTGAGTGCCACCGCAAGGCACTTGCGCAAACCCATCCACTCTCCAATACCTTCTTTCACTCTCTTGATCGGAAAAGTCACTAATAATAACTGAATCAGAGTTAATCAAATCTTGCACATCAGTTTCAATTTCTTTCAATAGCGGGCCAATACTTTCAGACCACTCGAAATCTATGCGACTCTTATTTTCAGAAATATGCGCGCCTATCTTAACAATGCCTTCCCGACGCTGATAAAACATCTCGAGCACCACTTCAGCCGCAAAGTGTAGCTTCATTAAGGCATATCTACGCTTCCAATCAATATTCGTAGTTACAATGTCACCAAGAGTAAAATTTGGAGAGGATTCCAATGTGTAAATAAGTCGAACACCTAACTTTTGAGCAATCAAAACCGGAATACCATTAATCGTTCCTTTATCACTCTCTTGGCCTCCAGACTCTGCAAAGAAGATAGTCTGGTCCAATTCAACCTTATTTCCGTCTACATTGGTCACTCTTGAGTTAAGTTCTGTTTGGTAGGGATTAACCCAAAATAATTTCTCGCTCATGCTGCTATCCTTGCAGTAAGTCCTATCCGTGATAGTACATTCAGTGACCACCAAGTCAATTCAAGAAACCTCGCCGTCAAGTGTAAGGCTGTGTATTGAGTACGAGCAGGCTAGATCTATTAGATGCTTTTAAGGCTGGGTACTAAACGCTGTCCAGGGGTTTAGCTAACAACCCGTAAATTGCTGAATCTGAGACTACTCCATTCACTTCCCAACGCTGCCTAAGGAAACCTTCCTTTATAAAACCTAACCGTTCCAAGACTTTACCTGAAGAAGCATTGTCTGGATCTATCTCAGCCTCGATTCGACGTAAATTCAGTGTTTTGAATGCGTGTTCGATTAATGCAGTTCCCGCCTCTAATACAATGCCTTTACCCCAGAAATGACGACTAACGCCAAAGCCAATTTCTGCGCGCCTAGACTCTTTCACGTGATTAAACAGCATTATCTTACCCAGAAGTTGGCCATTGCTCTTTAGGAAGATGCCTAGTGTCACTTCTGTATTGCTATTCATGGCCTGTGTACTCTTGGCTATAAATGTCCGCGCTTCTTCAATTGAAACCCAAGGGCCAGAGTTCCAATATTTCATGACCTCATGGTCTGAGAAGATGTCAAACAATTCGCTTGCATCATCTTCAACTAGCTCTCTTAGAATTAATCGTTCCGTTTCAATCTTTGTTACTAACATTTTGGGGTCAGCCTTTTGGTTTGTTATTGGTGACGAAAATCCAATAAAAGTATGAGACACTAATACAAATGATTTCGTATGAGACTTTTAAACAAGCTCAACGCACGGCAAAAGCGCCACGTGTAACGATTCTATATTGAAGCAAATTTTAGACATTCAAGTGCGTCAACAAGTAACCGCTGAACGCATCAAAGCTTGGGGTGAGTTGATCATAAGTCCTAAACTCAGGCTCAAAATAGTCCATATACTTTATTATCGCTTAGTGACGATTTCCTTCAGTACTCTGGCTGGGTTGCCACCAACAACGACATTGTCTCCAAAACTCTTTGTAACGACTGCGCCAGAGGCTACCACCACGTTGTTCCCAAGTGTTACGCCAGGGTTGATTACGGCATGGCCACCTATCCAACAATTGTCACCAATGTTTATGGGCTTTGCTAGCTCTAAACCACTGTTCCTCTCGATAGGATCTAAGGGATGAGTCGCAGTATAAATTCCAACTTGAGGCCCAAGTAAACAGTTATCACCAAACTTAACTTCCGCAACATCCAAAATCACACAACCAAAATTAGCGTAGAAATTATCTCCAACGTGAATGTTGGATCCGTAGTCGCAATTGAAAGAAGATTCAACATGAATATCGTCACCTGTTGTGCCGAACAAGTGCTTAGTTATTTCAACTCGCTTTTGTTTATGCTCAACAGAGGTAGCATTCAATTTTTCAGTTAGTAACCTAGCGCTCAACCTTAACTTTAATAACTCTTCATCACTTGGGTCATAAAGCTCACCTGCTAACATTTTCTCTTTTTCTGACATAAAACTTGGACTCCAATACCAATTTTCTTACAACGCTACATTAAGTATGTGAGTAACGCTACCACCTAAGCAAGGCTGCTCCACCACGAAAACAAAGCCCGACTTGAACGCAAGTCCTCAGCGCTATCAATTTTTTCAACAAACTAGTGCACTACCACCACCGTTCTCACTAACTTATCACCGAGCCGTTGCCTCTTTTTACCAAGAATGAAAATTGAGTCAATAAAACCTAAGAATGGAGTAATAACATTTCGAAAGAGCGACTGAAAAATATTGCACTTTTTACCCGTTCTTGCACTTATAACTGCAATGCCCAAAAGTTTTTTACCCACACTTTGACCATTTGGTAAACAATCAGAAAAAAGGTAATACGATACAGTCGCAGTTACTGCTGTAGCGCGCACAAGCTCTTTTTCAATACCGATTTCTAAGCCGACCCATAAAACGAGAGTAAAAATGCTAAAACTGACAAAAAGATCAATCATTTGTCCAACACACCTAACTCCCGGACTAGCCAAAACGTAATTTTCTAGAGTAAATTTTTCTGCATTTTTCATTTTAAAATTTGGACTAACAATTGTTTATTTGTGAACTAACGCTATTGAGACAGTAACATCCCCACTAAACCTAATCCATACTTCCGCAGAGCACGGTCGAACCTGATTTTGCTATCTTTTCAATATATTACCAAGCTCGTTCTAAAGGCTAGATTGGTAATACTTCAACATCTCTTCTTGATTAAGCGCTTTACTTTCTAACTTTTGTTGATCTTTAAAGATTTGAGCTAATGAAGGGAGAATTGAGCGATTTACTTTATAGTCATCAGACCAAAGTTTCCCTCTCATCACCGCTTTCGCACAATGAAAGTACATACTCTCTATGACTATTTTGATAACAACCTTAGGATCTTTACTTCCATCGGGGCAAGCAGATATCAAGTTGGCGTCGGTGTGAATACTTGCGATTCCTTTAATACGGAGCACTTCATCAATACCATTTACCATCAATAACAACCCTACCTTGGGGTTACTAATGATATTTTTTAGACTATCTATACGATTGTTCCCCGAGCTATCAGGGAGCAACAATGTTGATTCATCTAAAACTTTTACGAAGCCAGGCTCCCCTCCTTTAGGAGAGAGATCGATATACCCTTGTGAATCAGCGGTACTTAGAACTGCAAAATGGCAATTATTAATTAATGTAATCGCATGAACATCCAGCACAGGCAGCGCTTTATTTTTAGCTCTCGCACTTGGCTCTGCGTAAATTTCTTTTAACTGCTCTATTGTTTTAATTTCACTCATTCAATGTTGTTCCTTCACTATCGTATAATGCTTTGCTTGTAAGCAAGCAGTAACTCTGACTTCTTGTATAGGCACTAGACCTAACTCATCGTAAAAATACTACGAGTACAAGTTATCTCTTTAATGCCTTGTTACCTAAAGATTTAAAGTTTTTCACTAAACTCCCCACACTGCTTACACTTATAACCATGCTTGTAAAAAAACAGTGGAAAACCCAGTAAAATAAAAACTAAGAAAGCTGGGCGTTTACCTTTTGTAAATACAAATAGATCTTTACTACTACATTTAGGGCAAACGTCTTTTTCTTCATCAACGTCAACTTCATTTCCCAATGATTCTGAGAAATCGCTACTAAGTATTTGTTTCGCATCTTCTGCATCACTTTCGGCCACCATCAGACGGACGCCGCCTATTGCATTTGAATAAAGCCACTGAGTATTTACCGTGTGCTCGTCAGCGATGTAACTTTCTATTCCGACACTATCTAGGCTTGCTCTCGCAATATGAGCTTCATGAGGAAAAGAAAACCTTGCTACTACAATCACATATTACTCCTTGTGGGAAAACGTGCTCGTAACGTATAAGAAACGCTAATTGGAAATGCCATGTATGGTACGCTAGCCTGAACCGTTTGTTGTACCTAATCACCCAACCACAACTATTGAAACTACATCGACATCAAAACCATATGAAAAAATAACGGCAAACAAACAGCCACATGAGCCATGTCGGTGCTTGATACATTTTTCAACTTTATCACGAGCACGACCATAACCCACACTGTAGCGGACGCTAAGCCTAGATAATTATCTAAGTCATTGTAATAATCATACTTATCAAGGAAAGATAGAAAATTACTCTCTTTAGTTTCCACCGCCTTTCTAAGCACCTCATTTGCAATTGAGCAATAGTATTTCGAGAAACTCAGGAGAGTAAACTGAACGAGTGTTGCTACTATTAAAAATATCTTCATATTTACATCACCGCATAATGCCCCGCTAAGAGATGAGTAATTCAATACAGAAGCCACTAAAAATCATCTTAATCACTCAACGTATTGCGCCGTAAAAATACCACACGTTGCGAATCAACTTTGAGCAGTTTGTTATAACTCTGATTTCGCATTAATGTATAGCTTATGAACATCGTCTGAATTAGAAAAGTCTATACAGTAGGCCAATTTGATCACGTTACCATTTTTTGATTTGTAAATAGCCATATCATATTTTTCCAATAGCTCGCTAACCCCAAAGAATGACTCCAAAGGAAGCTCGGAAAACTCTCTGTAGCCTTGCATCGCCGTTATCGCATCTTTCGCAACAGCTGATCCTTTGTAATTAGTCGCAATGCAAGATGAGAGAGCGAAGTTTTTAAACAGTTGCTCATCGCTTTGAATACTTAGTGGATTCGCGGCCTCTCCTACACTACAAAGAGCAATACTTATGCTGGTTACTAGTACTCTACATTTCATAAATTAAACCTTTTGCTTCCTAAGAGTTGCAGCACATTATTAAGGAGTGAGTATCACAATACAAAACTGCCCCACATCACTTAAATCAACTCATAGTGAAAATGCCATGTGTAACCACTCTTGTTGTGAACCAATTATTAGCCCACTACAGACTAATACATATACCCTAACCAATCTATATGACCAAAAGCCCAAGTTTTGCCGCTGATAGGTTTAACATATAAATCATCTAGTTGCTCTACAGCAACACCGTAATTTTTATGTTCGTGAACTCGCAACCAAGAACTTAGAGAGTTAAGGCGCTGATAACCATTAGCCAGATAAAAACGCTCCAAATCGGAGACTAAAATGATGAAGTCGACATCTTTAGTGGACGCATACTCGCTGAGTTGAGACAACATTGTTGTGCCAATACCTTGTCTTTGAACTGTGCTCTCGACGCAAAAGTCACTCACACCTAATACTTTATAAATTTCATCACCAACGCGAACAACTCTGTAGTCTAATCCCATGTAACCAACTAACTGATCACCTTCGTAATTCAGAACTCTCATATGCGGGAGTTGCTTATAGTAAGAGCGAGTAACTTGGTGTTCAGGAAACGACTTGTTTCTAAGAGCTTCAATTGCATTATGCTGCGCTTTAGATAACTCGATTTCTGGGTAAATATCCATATTTGACCTTTGAGTATTAATGACCTTTTGGAGTTGAGCAACGCAATACCGAACCTTCCGCATACCGATTTAATCACTGAGCTCAACGCACAGTTAAAATGCCACGCGTTGCGAATCACTCTTAAACAGTTTGTTAGCAATTTAACTAAACGAAGCCCCAAAACCATCAAAGGTACATTAAAACTCCCAACCTTTTGTAACCATAAAGTCTAACCATTGAGCAAGGATGTCTTTGGTTACCGTTGTCGGGTGAGAATATCCTTCAACAAACCATGAACGGTTAATAAACCCCTCACTTCTGATCAATGACTCATAGTTTTCGAGAGCATCGTTTAGTTGAATGGCTGATGCTTTATTTGGACATAAGTAACTAAATTCTAGAACTAACTCTGTTTCGTTGGTGATTCCGTTACTTATTAATGAATCCCAAGTCTCGCTGAGCATGTTCAGTTGATTTTCTAAATTCTATTGATAACCACTCAACTCCAATTTCTCCCTGATTGCTAACGCCCTGTTAAGGTGTGAGCAACGCATTACCGAAGCGAACGCCTACCACCTTAAACACTAAAGTCAACGCATAGCAAAAATGCCACGCGTTGCGAATCCCTCTTGAACAGTTTGTTAGGCAAATTTTACCTTCGCTACTTTCAATATGTACACAATAATAGCGCCCAATAGTGCCCAAGGCATTGCAAACCACCAATAGTATGGTTCCTGACTATCAGCAAGGTAGTAATTAAAAACTATAATTACACTCACAATTGTCGAAATGACATATGCTCCACCTAAAGCCATACAGATATCTGAGTGATGTTTAGAAAGTTCAAATTCACGCAGTTGAAATACGACAATGAAAAACACAAAAGGGCTAAAAAGACAAACTGCAATGTGTAGAAATGAAAGAAGAATTAACCACCCAAGTGTCATATGTTTTCCTTTTATTTGTCTAACGCTCTGTTAAGGGGTGAGGCACGCAATACCGAAGACTCCGCATACCACCTTAAACACTAAAACCAACGCATGGTAAAAATGCCACGCGTGCCGAATCACTCTTGAACAATTTGTTATACGAATTTCTTCAGTGTCAACACTTGCTGTTCAAATAACTCACAATCTGACTTTGAGTATGACTTGGCGACATTTACCCATTGAACGCCCGTTTCATCTATGTGGCGAAACTCGACTTGAAGTGCATATTTAGAGCAACGAAGAAGAGCAAAGACCAAACCTACAACCGTCAGACTAAGAACTAAAACTAGTAGCCATTGTGGTACCTCTTCCAACCTTGGAATAACTAACCAAACTGCCCCTGAAAAAACACACACCCAGAATAAAACTTGACCTAAGTTATCAAGAAAACTTAACTTTTTAACCCTAACATTGTTTATCTTAGACAAAGGATATGAGTCTTTCTTAAACCTGAACTCTTTTGAATCCAAGCTAAAATCAGTACTTTTGTACATAATTTCCCTCTATTCGTATAACGCCTTGTTAAGGTGTGAGGCACGCAATACCGATGCTTCCGCATACATCCTTAATCACTACAAACCGACGCATAGTAAAAATGCCACGCGTGCCGAATCACTCTTAAATTGTTTGTTATGCTTGTGGTTCTGAAACCACGGCATTGTTATTTGCCCTTATGTACATCAAATGCTTGTCGTAAAAGCCGTTTCTCGCACAACCATGTTGCAACGCTTTTTTGTAGATTGAAGCCACAAATATATCGGCGACGCTAAAGTCGTTACCCACTGCAAATTCTGATTCACAACAGATCGATGTACTTAACTTCTCTAAGCACCGCATAATCCAGTCCCCACGAAGTTTGCGCTTTGACGTATCATCTAGCTCTGGACGCATGAACCTTAATACTGTCCTGTTTTGGGGAGAGTGAATACTGGAGTTTACGTACTCACAAACTCTGCGGATGTGCGTTTTTTCATTGAGGCTTTTTCCAAATAATCCTGGATTAGGAAAGCGTTCTTCCAAATACTCAATAATTGCCATTGATTCAGAAAATACCGAACCATCGATACAAAGAGATGGGACATAGCCAAAAGGATTTACATCTAGGTATGTTGTTGTTAGTTCGTCAGAGCTGATCTCAATTCTATCGTAATGTATCCCCTTAAAATTGAGCACCCATTCCACCCTTTCAGAGCTATTCGAACCTTTTGCGCTATACAGCGAAACTTCCATATATCCTCCTGAAAAGCATAACGCCCTGTTAAGGGGTGAGCAACGCAATACCGAAGCCGCTGCATACCACCTTAATCACTTAAACCAACGCACAGTAAAAATGCCACGCGTTGCGAATCCCTCTTGAACAGATTGTTATGTTTGTAGCCTAAGCCAATCGATTGTACTCACATATAATAGTTTTGAGGCTGCTACCAAATGGTACGTGCCAAACTGGATTACCTTGATCATCACTTGGTTCGGAATCGACTAACTTAGTGATAAAATTTTGTAGCCTAAGCTTAACTTCACCTGTAACTTTGACTCGATACGCTTCCCTTTGTACCTCAATCCAAAGGCTTCCTGATTTTATCTTTTTGTGCATCAACCTATATCGCTCACCGACATTTATCTTGGTTTGAATATTGTCCTTCGAACTCAGAGCTGATTGGATATTTGGATTCATTTAATTCCTCCCGAAAACATAACGCCTTGCTAAGGTGTGAGTAACGCAATACAAAAGCTACCGCACAGCGCCTTAATCACCATAAGCCACCGCATAGTAAAAATGCAACGCGTTACGAATCACTCTTAAGCAATTTGTTAGTACATGCGCTACTTCTATTTATGCGCTCCAAGATATTGAAAACTGAGATGATATGAAAGGCTTTGAACACTGAAGTGAGACGGGTAGCTACAAAACTTAAACTCGATTTAGAAACGAGAGTTGGCTAGAAGAAAAGCGCACTGAACTCCCCCTACTTTCACTCACTTCAAATTAGGAAAGGATTCGATCCTCGCACTCCGACGGCAGCACCAATTGCAACCAAGATTCACTCAGAAGCCGCCACAAAAATAAAGAAACGCCAAAGAAATAGACTAAGAGTTAGAAACCGTAAACGGTGAAGTCAAAGCAAGCACAACACATATAGTGCCACCGGAAAGAACGTGAAAGGTACAAACTGAAAGGTGTAAACACGAACGCCAAAACAGATAAACACCAAAACTTATGACCTTTGATGTCAAACCCGTACTAACGCCGTGTTAAGGGGTGAGACAACGCTACCGCCAAAGCGGATATGACCGCCTTAATCACTAAAACTGATTTGAGGTGAAAATGCCACGCGTTGACGAATCCCTCTTAAACACTTTGTTATGTTTTACCACAACTGACTCGCTTACATGGCAAAGAACTCTATTGCATAAAGAATTGTTTAACTTGCGTCACACGACTTTGTGGAATAATCCGACAAAAGTGATAAATACAAAACTTGTAATTCCCACGAGTTTTATTGAGGCAACTTTGATAACTTTCAGCGAATGACGGCATCCCTTTCAAAACAGCGAAAGACAAAATTTAAATTGCCGAAAGCCCCGCTGCCGATTTGCTAATTGGGGAATAGAACCAAAGCGACTTTAAACCAGACCAATTACCAACACGCAGACGCGATTTCAGATTGAAGCAACCCACGAACTTTGAAGCGTGATTATGTTTGAGGGATTCATGAACTTTGGACAGACAATATTGAATTGCTGAGATAACCCGAACGAATTGCCAAAGAGGCCAAAGAAATAAGCGCCAAGAAACCTTTTATTTCTTCTGAATAGAAGTGAAACATAACGCCCTGTTAAGGTGTGAGCAGCGCAATACCGATGCTTCCGCATACCACCTTAAACGCTAAACACAACGCATAGTAAAAATACCAAGCGTTGCGAATCACTCTTAAACAGTTTGTTATAACACAGTATTACACGTCATCTTCCGATAAAATTTGACGACAATTACGAACTGTTAGTACGCGGATTTCGTGACTTAAACTGTAGATAATACGATAGTTTCCAAAGATGATTTCGCGATAGTTCGTGTGGGGCATTTCAGGAACAAACCGCCCCATTTCAGGCATACTTCCAAGTAGTTCAGTTTTATCAAAAACTTCATTTACCCACCTCTCTGCCGCAAGTGGATTATCTAAAGAAATAAACTCCGCGGCATCACCTAGTTTCTGAAGTGCTAATGGAGACCAGACTACTTTCATTTCTTAATGCGCCCAAGTACTTGAGCACGCGCGTCATCATTGGAAACACCGAGACCAGAAGCTAACTGAGCTTCTGCTGTGCGCATTTCTTCCAGTAATTCGATTTTCTCTTGCATTGCTTCATATTCAGCAACATCGAGAACAACAGCAACACCTTTGCCACGTTGCGTAATAACCAATGGACGACGAGTCTCATTGATTTGTTTGATGTATGAAGCTACACCGGCACGAAACTCAGACAAAGGCTGAATATCTTGATCGAAATGAATACGACTCATATTGAACTCCCATTAGTACAAAATAACGTACAAATAATAGTTCAACTAAGCCTTTTGAGCAAGAAGTTGATTCTGTGTTATAACGCCGCATTAAGGTGTGAGCGCCGCTTGGCTATACTTGAGCGAAGCGAAAGCGCCAAGCGTTGCGAATCACTCTTAAATGCTTTGTTATGTTTGTGGTTCCGTATGTTCTACCCTTGGTTCATAAGTTTTGCAGAAATTTTCATAAGACTTTTCCCGCATGGTTCTAGCAGGATTAACATCTTCTAGTTTGTAGTGCTGCAACAATCGATCAATGCGCTTTTCAAGGGAGTTTAAGTAAACTTCTTGCTTCGCTACTTTTTCTGATGTTTTTTCCCAGTGTTCCTTTTGATGAAACCAAAGCTCTGGAGTAACTTCTCTTTCATTTAAGTAAAACCGTTGCTCTTCACCCGAGCCCAGAACTCGAAAAGGCAATATATCAGCACAGTCGAGCCAAGATTTTTCGAGAACGTATTCTGCAACTACCTTTCGCGCTTTTTTGGTGAATACTAACTTATTAATCACCCACCATAAAATGGAATCTCGAACCACCATTAATAATGGAGCAACAACATATGTAAGCACACCTAAGCTCATAATTTTCAACAAAGATGACCATGCCAATTCTACTTCCATAGTTCTCCTGACTTTATAATTCCGCTTGCAAACATAACGCCCTGTTAAGGTGTGAGCAACGCAATACCGATGCTCCCGCATGCCACCTTAAACACTAGACGCAACGCATAGCAAAAATGCCACGCGTTGCGAATCACTCTTAAACAGTTTGTTATGTGTTTGCGTGCTGAAGTTGAAAATGCAACTGAGACATTAGTGATTGATATACTTTCATAGTAAATACTTGCAAATTTTCCATACAAAACTCACCACCAATAATTGGATGTAGATTCCAACCTAAGCATTCGTCTTGTTTTGGTTGTAGCCCGTGTTCGAGCGCCAAGTCATACCAACTAGTTAAAAAGACATTATCACACCAATCTTGTGATTTATTCATTTTATTGTACTCATGAAAGTCCGAAGCAATTGTTTCATAGGTACCATCTAAAACCGATAACAATGAAATTGAGCCATCCACTTCACCAAATAGCCAGTCACCCATGATGGTTAGATACAAAGGTTTCCCTGTAGGATTAAGCAACCATTTCCACTGAGGTAACAAGGTATCTATTTCTACGTCCGAGACTTCCCAAATAAACTGCATTTTTATCTTTCTCACTCTGTTTAGAAACCCATTGACACATAACGCCTTGCTAAGGTGTGAGTAACGCAATACAAAAGTTACCGCACAGCGCCTTAATCACCATAAGCCACCGCAAAGCAAAAATGCCACGCGTTACGAATCACTCTTAAGCAATTTGTTAGTAGCAATTTCATGCACGAGCGCTTTGATAACGTAACCCCATAGAAAACGCCTGCTCCTCAGTAATAACTTCTTTCTTCTTTAGCAACCCAATGATCGAGCTTGGCTTTCTTGCTACCTCTTGAGCTATGACATCTATGGATGTATTTGTATGATATTGACTTATAACGTACTCGACTGTTTCATCTGTCCAAGGCAAGCCATAATTCTTCGGCAAACCTTTGGAAATATTCTCTTGCTGCTTTTCTTCGAGGGACTTTTTCTGCTTTTTCTGAATTGGTTTATTACGGAGCACATAAAATAGTGAACGAATAACATCTGGATGATTATAAGGTGAATCTTCTGGGAAATACTCCCCCGTGTTCGGATCGATACCATTAGCTAAAGCATCAATGATTGAATATACCTTTTCTTGGTCCATATTTATATCCTCAAATGTTGAAAGCTAAAAATTGCTACTAACGCCGCGTTAAGTGGTGAGCAACGCTACCACCCTACCTAAACCATTGTGCCGTAAACACTAAAGCTGATTCAAACCGAAAATGCCAAGCGTTGTGAATCCGTCTTAAACGCTTTGTTATGCGAAATTCGATAATGCTGATTTGTAAGCTTTTTTGGCCTCGGCACTTAAGTAACTGTCCATGCCTTGAAATAGCTCAAATAGTTCAGCACCATACTTGAGCTTGAACTCGTCACTGCTAAATACAAGCTCTAGCTCGTTAGCAACAGTTAACTCACAAAACAATTTCACCATTGCACTGTCAAGCTTGAAGGTTGAACCTGTAAATCTGTCTTTAAATTGGATTTCTGGCGCTTTGCCGAATTGAGGCAATACATAGTCTCGATCGCATGAGCAATACAAGTAAACTAGAGCTTCCTCGTCACTACCAATAATTCGTGCTATTTCTTGGCGCTGACTTAGCGAAACCATATTTTCATCGAAACCCGCTGTTCCATAAGCAGCGTGAAAGAGCTCTGCAACTTGAAGTAATTCGCTACTACCCCAGTTCATTAGAACTTCTTGAGTCCCTTTTAAGTGCGCTTCCAATGAACCGTTTAGGTGCTGAAAGTCACCCGCACCAAGTTCTTGAAGAATTTCAAATTTATCCATAAATCTCAATTTCCTTTAGGTCGCATAACGCCGCGTTAAGTAGTGAGCGACGCCTACACCTAACTTAAACCACCGCACCGTAAACACAAAACTCAATTTGAACCGAGAATGCCATGCGTTGCGAATCTGCCTTAAACGCTTTGTTATGGCGCAATTCTCAAAGATGGCCACCGAACTAGCCACCCTTTTGAACTTACACGATTTTCAAAGGTTTCTCGTAACCTTTTAGGATTATGTGTGACCCAGTAACTAAATAGGGATTCAAAGCCAAAAGCAGCAATACACTCATACTTATTTGACCCTACTTGGCGAACAGCAACCGCTGTTTCTTTTTCTGGCCAGTAACTCATTGCATCCAACGAGCTTTGATAGGGTTCATCACCATTACGCTCATTCATTGTCGCTTGATTACGCACTTGCCAGTTAAGTTTGGGTATGCGGGCTTTAAGAAGCTCTTCGTAATCCAAGTGGGCACTGGAGTTAGATTCTATCGGATCAAAGTAGATCACATCGACATCATTTAAAGGCGTCGGTTCATTGAAATTATGCAATGAATCCCAAACTAAGTTTCGAACAAAACCTGCAGCAATATAGCATTGGGGCAAGCCTAGTTGGGACACATGTGCAAGTGCCTCAACTCTTATTGGATCTTGTTTAATTAATTCTACGATTTTGTCCATTTTCGCCCTGCGCCATAACGCCTTGTTAAGGGGTGAAGCACGCAACACCGATGCTACCGCATACCACCTTAATCACTTAAACCAACGCATAGTAAAAATGCCACGCGTGCTGAATCCCTCTTGAACAATTTGTTATACGCGTCCTATCGGTTGTACTTAACCTTATTCAAAACTTCTTTTAGTTCATGCGTTTTCTCAAGGTTTACATCATGAATATTGGCTAAAGCACAAACATAGTACAAGACGTCATATAACTCTTCTGCGATTGAACCTTTGAGTTCATCTAGCGTTGGTTGCCCACGTTTACCTTTGCGAATTGATTCCGATAATTCGCCAACTTCTTCGATTAGTTTCAAAAAATAGTGTTCAGATTGCTCTGGCGCATAATCGAATTCTTTTATATGACTTTGTAACTCAGATAACTTCATAACATCCTTTTTGTATCATTTTTCATAAAGCGTATAACGCCGCATTAAGGTGTGAGCAACGCTGCCACCTACACTAAATCGTTGCGCCGTAAACACGAAACCCAACCTTGAACTGAAAATGCCAAGCGTTGAGAATCACGCTTAAATGCTTTGTTATGTTTGTTGAATTAACAGCCGCATTATCTATTAGAAACGACATCTTATTTTTAGTTTCTTACCACTCACAGTAGTTTTTAGAATTGGGCTTGTCCGGATCAAGAATTTGAACACAGAAGTTGTTTGACAGTTTATATTCACCGATAGCTGCTCTTACAGCATCCGATGTAACAGCAGATGAAAAATCAAACAAAAATGGTAAAATATCTCTACTTTTATCCCATTCTTTAGACAAATCTTCCGCAACATCTAAACCCAAATTCCAATGCCCTTCATTCATGCTGGAAAAATCATATAACTCCCATGCTGCAATATCATCCAATGATGCGGAATCTCCAGATTCATAGAAAGAGACTTCTATCTTAGAGTGCCACGGAAACACCCCAATATCGATCAGATCAATTTCTTTATCTGACAACCTTTCAAGGTTTGAACGAAAATATTCGAGAAGGGCTTTCTCTATTTTTTTTATACAATATTCCATTTTTTCCTCGGAGAACATAACGCCCGCTTAAGTGGTGGGCAACATTACCACGAAACTTACTTATTGCACCGTAAACACAAAAGCTAAGTCAACCAAAACCGCCGAGCGTTGCGAATCCGTCTTGAAGCGTTTGTTAGGAGATTCTTCTCGACATGCTATAAAACCTATCATCAGAGTTATCAACCACAAAACCAACTCTTTCATAAAGATGGAAAGCTGGGCTGATTTTAAATACACGTAACCTAAGTCGACTAGCGCCTGATTCAATGGCCAACCTTTCGCATTCAGAAAGTGCTAACGCACCAATGCCTTTATTTTAGTATTTCTCGCTGACTTGCAAATCGCGGACATAACAACCGTCGTTATCAAATGCCAAACGAATTGCTCCAACGACCTCACCATTGAACAGGATATCGAAATTGGTTAAATCTTGAATTTGTTCTTCGATTTTTGAGCAATCCCAATCAACAGAATAGTGCTCGTAGTATGAGCGCATATTTACGTAAGTAATCTTAGCCGAAGCTGATAAATCTTCTGTTTGTTGATACGAAACCATTGAATCTCCTAACGCCCTGCTAAGGGGTGAGCAACGCAATACCGAAGCCGCCGCAAACCACCTTAATCACTAAATTCAACGCATAGTAAAAATGCCACGCGTTGCGAATCCCTCTTGAGCAGTTTGTTAGTCGCGAGGCACCGAGCGACAATTTTAAGCCGAACTAAACTTTGCGAACAACAAACTTTATGTGCTTTGATGCATTTAAGTCAGGCGTAGTCTCAAAGCGACTACTCAATGAAACCACTTAGAACAAACAACGCCGTAGAAAACGGACTGACAACACCAAAAAGCGCTTTTGGAAAACCAATCTCACAGTACGGACTTTCAACAAAGTCACTGAAACCACGTGGAACATACAGCACCAGAGAAAACGCCCTTTCAGCAAGTAAAAAAAGCTTTTAAACCAACAGACTCACCGAGCAGATTTGCAACCAAAAACAGATTTTCGATTGCCCCGCGCTATCACCAACAAAGAACGAAACAACCGCTTGGAAAATAGCAATGCATTGATTTAGAACCGATGAAACAGAGCTTCGACCGTCGAAGATGGAACTATGAATCAAACAACCAGTAGCCAATTTGTGAGCTTAGAAACATGATTTTGACTGCTAGCTTTTTCTGGCGACTAACGCCCTGTTAAGGTGTGAGCAACGCAATACCGATGCCGCCGCATGCCACCTTAAACACCAAACGCAACGCATAGTAAAAATGCCACGCGTTGCGAATCACTCTTAAACAGATTGTTAGCTTACTTTTTTCTCGATATATATACTCTCAGCCAATCCTCAAACAATTTAATGGCGGAGTTTATCTCAGGAGTAAATTTATCGTGTTTAGAGTCGTCTCCCAAGTGGTAAAGTATAGAGCGTTCATTAGCTTGTTCTTCTTTATTTTTCCAGTTTCCCTCTTCGGGGTGCTTGTATCTATGAAGCATATCTTGAATCGCCATAAGCAATTCACCTCTACAACGCCTTAACGGTACAATTTTATCCTGATGCTCAGAGCCCCATTCAACCAGAGCCTCTAAATTAAGTTCTTCTAATTCAGAAAATGCAGCATCCATTTTTTTCCACCGTTCTTGGTATACATGGGAGTTTCCCTCATACCGGCTTTCAGATTTCAAGTGCCCTGAATGGGTCGTTAGTTCTTCAGGGTATTCGTACCCCATAATCGCAGGGTTTCTAACATGCTTGAAAGCTTCGCGAACCTTATAGACGGAACGAAGAACGTCTTTTGCAAGCTGATATTCTGATTTACCTTTTAACTCTCTTTGCCAAGTACTTAGCCCACGATAGGCTATAAACGCAGCACCAAATGCTGAACCTGCGACCACAATGTCTTTTATTATCGGTAACCACGTACTACTCACTTAGAAATCCTCACTTGAAAAATGCGTGGTAAGCTAACGCCCAATTAAGGGGTGAGTAACGCAACACAGATGCCGCTGCAAACCACCTTAATCACTAAAATTAACGCATAGTAAAAATGCCACGCGTTACGAATCCCTCTTGAATTGTTTGTTAGTACGCTGCCCGCAAAGCCTTTGGTACATACCAATACATTGAAATATAGCACGAAGCTGTTGGCTTAAAACCATGAAGCTAAACGGAAAACAGCCAAACTGAAAACTAACTTCAAGACGTAAGTTGGCTAGAAGAAAAACATGCTTCACTGCCCTTTTCACTGTTTTCAAATTAGCAAAGAATACGGGCTTCAAACTTGAACAGCTGCGACAAAGAAACGCTTGTTTTTCCGAAAATTTCTCAGCGCCAAAGAAACCACGCCAGAGAAATAGCCCGAAAGTTAGAAACCGTAAACGATAAACCCAAAGCGAAAACTTCACATCTAGTGCCACCGGAGCGAACCTGAAAGGCACATTTGATCAGATGTAAAGCGAGGAAAAGAAACCAATAAAAACAGAAACTTTTAGCCTTTGATGCCAACCCAGTACTAACGCCCTGTTAAGGTGTGAGCAACGCATTACCGATGCCGCCGCATACCACCTTAATCACTTAAGCCAACGCATAGTGAAAATGCCACGTGTTGCGAATCACTCTTAAACAGTTTGTTATAAGCGTGTTTCGTTTTACCACTTTCTATCTAAATCTTCTGCGTATAAAGAAATAGCTCGCTGATACTCTTTAATTGCATCACTGTTCGTGGTTGATACTAAAAGTTCGAGTAGTAATGATGTTGCTTCTTTATGGCGTCCCAAGTTGTAGAGACACATGGCATAGAAAGGCTGAACTTCAATGGAACTAGGGTACTCTCTTAGAGTTTGTTCAAAGTAGCTTAAAGCCTCCGAATACATGCCAAGGCTTCGATAGGTACTCGCTAGCCCAAACAAAGCATCAAACCTTTCTACCGACGATAAAAGACCTGAAAGAGATGACAGATAATGAGTAATCGCTTCTTGCTCTTTACCTTCGTTGTCGTATGACCAAGCAATTTGCAAGTGAGCTTTAGCAGAACAAGTTTCATCGTTTAGCAGCGTTTTTAGCAAAGCTCTCGATTCTTGATACTTACCCTGTTTCCGCAATTCAATTGCTTGTTTTATGATACTTTCCATAATTTTCCTCGAAGCTTATAACGCCGCATTAAGGGGTGAACAACGCCACCACCCAAACTAAACCATTGTGCCGTAAACACTTAAGCTAATTCAAACCAAAACTGCCAAGCGTTGTGAATCCCTCTTGAATGCTTTGTTAGGCAAATTTTATAGGTACGCACCTACTACTGACATACAGTGCTTAACCATACTTTCCTTTTCACCAACTGGCGCGACATAATGAATTGCCGATTCAGCGTCGGCCTTACCCGATAACTTGCTAATCACCCATGCTGCCAAGTACTTTGACGACAAACAACCACCCGCTGTCGCAAGATTTCCTTTAGCATAAAAAGGCTGCTCTAAAACAGTAACTCCTGATTCGATTACCCAAGGTTTCGTTGTTAAATCTGTACAAGCTGGTACTTGATGCAGTAAACCAAGTACTGACATGAGCAACGTACCTGAACATTGCCCACCAATTAATTGAGTTTCAGGATTAAGCTGTAGCCTTGAAAGTATATCTCTGTCTTGAGCGATATCACGCGTTAGTGAACCGCTGCCAAATAATACGACGTTGGCTTGATTAGCAAACTCAAGAGGTTGTTGCGATTGTATTGTAACTCCGTTCATTGAAGTGACATATTGAGATGGACTCGTTATTTGCACATTCCAACCGGCGTCTTTCATGCGGTTCAAAATGACCGCTGCTATAAATGAATCCAGTTCATTAAATCCGTCAAAAGTTAGTACTGCAATGTCCATATTTACTCCTATTTGCCTAACGCCCTGTTAAGGTGTGAGCAACGCAATACAAAAGCCACCGCATACCACCTTAAACACCAAAACCAACGCATA
>NZ_JAWOUQ010000013.1:0-116159 GCF_033339475.1 Vibrio sp. 2304
GAGGCCTCATACGGCTTTAAAATACAAAACGCCCGATGAAGTACATCGAGCGTTTTAGTTAAAAAGTGTCAACCCATATCAGGACGGGTCATAACAATTATTTAAGTAGGAACAATTAGTATTGCTGGCCTCGCAACGCTGCAATACGTTTATCTAGCGGAGGGTGGCTCATTAGTAGCTCAGTCAGCGACTGCTTGCCATTGATACCAAACGCCATCATGGTGCCATCCAGTTGAGATTCATGACTCACCTTCAAACGCTCTAGAGCCGCAATCATTTTTTCTTTGCCAACGAGGCGCGCAGCACCTGCGTCCGCGTGGAATTCGCGATGACGGCTGTACCACATAGTCAAGAAGCTAGCTAGGAAACCAAATACCAGTTCAAGCACCATGGATACGCCAAAGTAAACCATCATATTTGTACCTTGGCCTTCTTCATCATCGTTCGATGCCACGATATTGGCAATAAAGCGTGATAGGAAGATAACAAACGTGTTCACGACACCTTGCATCAACGTCATCGTGACCATATCACCATTTGCAATATGGCTCACTTCGTGTGCAAGTACTGCCTCTGCCTCATCACGAGTCATATTGTGTAAAAGACCAGTAGAAACTGCGACAAGAGAGTCATCTCGTTTTGCACCTGTCGCAAATGCATTGATATCTGGTGAATCATAAATAGCCACCGTTGGCATACCAATACCCACTTGTTGAGCTTGACGACCCACAGTTTCGACTAACCAATGCTCCGTTTCGTTGCGCGGGCTTTCAATGACCATACCACCAACCGAGCGTAGCGCCATACCCTTTGACATCATCAACGAAATAAATGCGCCACCAAAACCAAATACAGCAGCCATTACAAGTAAACCTGACAGACTGCCTGGTTGCATTCCAGTTACAGCGTAAACAATATTCAGAACAACACTAAGCACTAGCACGACAGCTAGGTTAGTTGCTAGGAATAACATAATTCGCTTCATTACTTTTCTCCGAGGAAGCTTATCGTTTTTTTAAAACGGATTGTTATAAGGAACAAATGGTAATCGCTATAAAAGCCAATTCCGTTGATTTTCATGTTCCGTGCGTTATAGATATAGTCTATCCGCGATAAAAACAAGGTTAAGCAATAAATTGCAACATTTGTTTTCGGGACTGAAATATTTGATTCAAGCGATTTCAAAACATGCTTTGGTAGGAGCTGGAACCTCCGTTCATATACATTTATCAAAATGATAAAATAAGCTCTGAGCTACCCATCATCTATTGATAGATGATCTTGGTGTTAAATCTATCACCTCTTAGCAACTTAGCTAGAAATTTTTTAATAGACCAAAAACAGTACGTTAGCTCTGCTATAGACTTTGGTCTTATTGTGCGGCCACATGGACATGCTAAATTCGAATGAGATGAACAAAACAGAGCCACTCTAAGTACATTGCAAAAAGTGCATTGGGTGAGCTCAAAAACTCCATGTATTGAGGGAAAAACCATGGTAGAAACTAACGACTATCAAATGGCTATTGATTTACTACGTTGTCACCTAGGCATCTCAGAGGACGAGGCAAAGCAACAACTTGGTATTTCAACCGATCATCATATGTCTCAGCGTGTTGCAGAAACACAACAAGCATTGATGGGGCTCAGCCAAGATAAGTAATCTGACTTTTTAGGTTACACCAACAAGAAAGGGCTGCATTGCGCAGCCCTTTGGGTTTTTTAGTCTTTTATCCTAAACACCATTAGTCAGTGTTTAGCAACGGCTCTACATTAATGTACTTGCCTAGCTCTTTGCGTTTAGCACTTGGAATATATGGAATTTCCCCAAGCTTAGGTGCATCGATACGTGCTTCTAGCATCTCGATAATGTCAGCGTAGTGCTCTGTGCCAGGGTTGACGCGGTTTGCCACCCAGCCAACAAGATTCAAACCATCCGCTTTAATACTCTCCGCTGTGAGTAAAGCGTGGCTCAAACAGCCTAATTTAATGCCAACCACCAGTACAACAGGTAACTGCTCTTCTTTTACCCATGTAGATAAACAGTCCGTATCGGATACTGGCACACGCCAGCCTCCAGCACCTTCAACGAGAACAACATCGGCTTGCTGCTTATGTTGAGCCAGTTTTTGACTCAGAACATCGTAACTTATTTCGACATGTTCATGCTTCGCTGCAATGTGGGGAGAAGCAGGCAACTCTAAAGCGTATGGGTTCACATCATCATAGGCCACATCGAGTGTTGCGGCGTCTTGTAAGTGTAAAGCATCAGAGTTACGCCATCCGGCTTCAGTCTTGTCACTCCCTGCTGCCACTGGCTTATAACCAATAGTGTTTAGTCCTTTTGCAGCGATCGCTTGCAAAATGGCTTTAGACGCTACCGTCTTTCCAACATCAGTATCCGTACCAGCAATAAAAAAAGCATCAATCATAGATGTATTACTCCAAAACAAACCTGATAACTTGCAGGTAGAAGACCTTGATCGTTTTTAAACGCTTGGTACGCATGCTCAACTTTTAACAAAGTCTCGCGACTAGTTAAACCGTGTGAGCGCCCGCTTACGTGATTTGCACCTATACCTTTGAGGTCACGCATAACTGAAAATGCAGAGTCGTACCAAACTGTGATGGTGGTCAAGTCTAGTTGATGGCTGTCACATCGAGATTGCGCTAACGCAATTTTTACCTGATTGAGCGTTAGAAAGTTATTGACGTGTTGATATGCATCAATTTTTTCCCATGATGCACGCAGCTCATACAGTGATCCATCAACCAGTGTAGAGAACCACGCTTTCCCACCATTTTTTAGCACGCGGCGCACTTCTTTTAGTGGGTAACTTAAATCTGTACACCATTGCAGCGCTAAACTTGAAAACACGTAATCGAAGCTATCATCATCAAATGGTAAGTTTTCAGCATCAGCAACTTGGTAATGCATTCGTACTGCACCACAACGCTGCTCTGCTTTATCTAACATGGCTTGAGAGATATCGCCGCAGACTACTTCCGCACCGCGTTGTTGAAGTAGTTGGGAGAAATAACCCGTGCCACAACCTAAATCCAATACACGTTTTCCCGTCAAGTTTTCAGGAAGTTTATCAAGCAGCTGATGCCCGACATCACGTTGAAAAGCCGCATGTTTATCGTATGTTTCTGCTGCTTTACCAAACGAAGAGGCAATCGCGTCTTTATCTTGATGGAAACTCTCTAACGCGAGCGTTTGCGCTAATGCGGTAGTTGCATTATCCATTACAGCGCTCCTAATGCTTGCTTCAATGCCATTGAAAGCGTTTTAACTTGTTCGTTGGTGTGATTGGCAGTGAGTGTGATTCGAAGACGAGACGTTCCTTTAGGCACCGTCGGAGGGCGAATAGCAGTCACCCAAATACCGTTTTGGCGACAAGCACCTGCTACTCGCAAAGCCAATTCAGATTCACCAATCAAAAAGGGCTTAATCGAAGTTTGAGTCTCAACAAACCCCTCAAGGTCGCTAAGGCTATCTCGATACACTTCACTAAGCTCAGAGAGCTTTTCACGTCGCCAAGACTGCTCTTGAACCATCGAGACTGCATGAGTCAACGCATACGCTTGTGCTGGCGGTATCGCCGTGGAATACACATGGTGACGAGCAAACTGAGTTAAAAAGTCCCCCGTTGCGTGGTCACATAAAATAGCCGCGCCAGACATACCAAACGCTTTACCGAAGGTAATGACCAATAACTCAGGCTTAACCGTTGCCAACTCGCAAGAACCACCACCGGATTGACCGAGAACACCAATTCCATGAGCGTCATCGACAGCAAACCATGCATTGTGGCTATCAACGACAGCAGCGATATCAGCTAGTGGTGCACAGTCACCGTCCATGCTGAATACCCCTTCAGTCACAACTAGATGGTTGCCTTCGCTATTAATCAGCGACTTCAGGTGATCGATGTCATTGTGCTTGAAACGCTTCATCTTAGCTGGTGACAACATCCCCGCTTCCATCAGTGAAGCATGATTCAAACGATCTTGGATCAATACGTCTGTTTTTTCTAACAAGGTGAACAACAAGGCTTGATTAGCACTGAATCCAGAACCAAACAGAATTGCTCTGTCGTAGCTCAACCATTCAGTTAGTGCGGCTTCTAAATTGCTGTGTGCTGCACTAAAGCCAGTCACCATTGATGATGCCCCACTGCCACTGCCGTATACGCTTAAACCTTGCTGCCAAGCCCGAACAAGCGCTTGGTCATTGGCCAAGCCCAAATAATCATTACTTGAGAAATTAATGTAGCGTCTGCCTTCGTGTTCCAAAACGGACTGGTTACCGGCAAACACCACATTCATAGAACGATTCAACCCTTGCGTTTTACGCTCAGCAAGGGCGGACTCGATACGAGATTTAAACGCTGGCATCGTAGAAAAGGTCGTCTTTTGTTGGACGAGCAGCAACGCGCTCTACGACGCGATCGAGTAACTCGTTTTCTTCGATTTCATCAGGTTTTTGAGACACCTCTTGGCTGTTAATACCGAGCTTGTTGAACAGCATCATGTCTTTGTCTTCAGAAGGGTTTGGCGTGGTCAGAAGTTTGCAGCCATAGAAAACGGAGTTTGCACCCGCCATAAAACACAGCGCTTGCATTTGTTCGTTCATGTTTTCACGGCCGGCGGATAAACGAACGGCTGATTGAGGCATCATGATTCGTGCAATCGCAATCAGGCGAATGAAATCGAAAGGCTCAACATCATCCACTTCTTCCAATGGTGTCCCCTTTACCTTCACGAGCATGTTGATTGGAACGCTTTCAGGGTGTACCGGCAAGTTAGCCAATTCAACCAACAAACCTGCTCGGTCGTTAGCACTTTCACCCATGCCGATGATGCCACCGGAACAGATCTTCATGCCAGCATCACGTACGTGAGATAAAGTATCTAAACGGTCTTGGTAAGTACGTGTGGTAATAATGTTGCCGTAGAACTCAGGTGAGGTATCTAGGTTGTGGTTGTAGTAATCCAGACCTGCGGTTGCCAATTGCTTTGCTTGATCTGGTGTCAACATACCTAATGTCATACACGTTTCTAAACCCATGTCCTTCACGCCTTTGATCATGTCGGTCAAATGCGGCATGTCACGCTCTTTTGGATTTTTCCATGCTGCGCCCATACAGAATCGAGTAGAACCAGCATTTTTGGCTTTTTGCGCAGCATCGAGTACGCGTTCTACTTCCATCAGACGCTCTTTCTCGATGTCTGTGGTGTAACGAGCACTCTGAGGACAGTACTTACAATCTTCTGGACAAGCACCTGTCTTAATCGACAGAAGCGTGCTTACTTGAACATGGTTGGTTTGTTGATATTGACGATGTACAAGCTGCGCTTCGAATAGGAGATCCATGAATGGTTTTTCCATGAGATCGCGCACTTCAGCATGCGTCCAGTTATGACGAACTTCCACGTGTATTCCTTTAGTCACTTTTGTTGTTGTGTTGACAGTCTACTGAGTCTCGATAAACTGTCAACACAACGCAAAAGAACAAAGTTTACATCTGTCTATTTTTTAACCTCAATTATTATTGGAATCGCACATGGATCTCGCCTTCGACCGCCAGCATATCTGGCATCCTTACACTTCGACATTGACACCTCTGACCTGCTACCCAGTGGCATCGGCAAATGGTGTTCATATTAAATTGGAAGACGGTACTGAGCTGGTCGATGGCATGTCTTCTTGGTGGTCGACGATCCACGGCTACAACCATCCGCATTTAAATCAAGCCGCTCACCAGCAAATCGATCAGGTCTCTCACGTGATGTTTGGCGGGATTACCCACCAGCCAGCAATCAGTTTGTGTAAGAAGCTATTGTCCCTTGCACCAAATAACCTTGAACATGTATTCCTTGCCGATTCAGGCTCCGTTGCCGTAGAAGTCAGCTTAAAAATGGCACTGCAATATTGGCATGCAAAAGGCGAACGCCGACCGAAGTTTCTTACTTTGCGACACGGTTATCACGGCGACACCTTTGCGGCTATGTCGGTTACCGATCCTGATAACTCAATGCACTCTCTTTACAAAGGCTTTTTGCCTGAGCATATCTTTGCGGAGTCACCAACTTGTGGTTATTGGGATGAATGGAAGCCAGAGGACCTTACCGACTTCGAGCACAAGATTGAAACGCACCATGAAGAACTTGCTGCGGTGATCCTAGAACCTATTGTTCAAGGCGCAGGCGGCATGCGCATCTACCATCCAGAATTTCTCAAAGGCGTGCGTAGGCTTTGCGACAAATACGGCTTGTTATTGATTGCAGATGAGATCGCTACCGGATTTGGTCGTACCGGTAAGTTGTTTGCCTGCGAACATGCAGACATTCAACCAGACATTCTGTGTGTCGGGAAAGCACTCACTGGCGGCTACATGACCCTCTCTGCGACCCTGGCGAGCAAACACGTAGCAGACACCGTTTGTGGTGGTGATGCAGGCTGTTTTATGCACGGTCCAACCTTTATGGGGAATCCACTCGCCTGTGCTGTTGCCACCGCAAGTTTGGAATTGATTGAGCAAGGTAATTGGCAGCAACAAACCCAACAAATTGAAACGCTGTTTTCTGAGTTACTACCAAAACTTGAAGAATACGAGTTGGTGAAGAACACCCGTTGGCTAGGTGCCATTGGCGTAGTGGAGACGCATCGCCCTGTGAATATGGAAACCATCCAAGCCTTGTTTGTTGAACACGGAGTTTGGATTCGTCCATTTGGCAAACTGATTTATATGATGCCGCCGTTCATCAGCAAGCCGGAAGATATTGAGAAGCTAGTTAACGCGATTGATGCGGCGTTGCAACGTAAAGACTGCTTCGCTTCATAGTCCAATTCAATACGAAAACGGTTTGAGTATGAGACTCAAACCGTCTCATTATTTATTAGAACAGTAAAGTTATCGGAGTTGACTGTCTTTACTCGCTCGTCGATTGAACAATGCTTGGCGTTGAGATACCAATTCGATTGTTGACTGACATTCGATACACAGACGAACGCCTTTCATAGCAAGACGACGAGCTTCCGGAATCTCATCACCACACTCATCGCAGTAATGGGCGCTCTCACCCTTTGTGATACTGCCACGAACACGAGAAATCTCGTCGTCTATTGTGTTTTGAATTTGTTGGCTGACACTATCGTCGTTTGCCCACCCTACGGCCATAAGCCCTCCTCGTTACTTGAATGAGAAAATCTACTTACCGTGGTAAGGTGGACGATTATATCGATTACAAATAACAAGATAATTAGGGTAAATTCGAAAACACTATTACGCTTTGGTAATAATTACTCTGCAATCGATTATTCAACACTCTCATGGAAAAGCAATGCAAGGTTACTCATACTCCCTTCCTCACATTCAAAGTACTGGATTTGTTCAGGCTCTCTCAAAGTAACACTGAGTATCTTCTCTACCTCACCAAACTCCTCGCTAAAGTACTCACTGACTAATATGACCCGCTCACCAATACTAAATTCCAGTGACTTCTCATCTACCAACGCTCGATGGTAATGTTTGATACGATAATCTTGAGGTTTAATGCGCAGTAAAACTGGGCTTTGATTCACAATGAACTTATTAAAGATAAGCCCACCTTTGCCTTGCTCTATCGAAATACTAAAATTCATAGTTTTGTTTACTGAACATTCAAAGACTTTTCTGGGCGAGGTGCTAGCAACGGCAACCGTGCTCATCATGGCAACACTTAAGCCCCAAGTGGCCACAAATCGTTTCATTACCATTCAGCCAACACTTTAAATAGCGCTTGTTCAGACATACGGGTTAATACATATCCGTGTGAAGATGAATATGAGCCACTGAGTACACTATTCTCTTTCTCAATGACGATATCCTCGATGCCGTCAGCGTTGTAATCACCTTTTGCTACAATCGTAATGACTTGAAAGCCATCGGTCGCGTCAAAGTACTCTGCTCTCACTTCACTGGAGACATGAGTTCTTTGGATATGGTCTGCTTCATCCCACGTTGATAGTGTCTTTGCTTTCTCAGCACTTTCGTTAGAAATAACAAAAGCAAGCGCACTTGGAGTCAAACTAGGAAAGCTATCATCTAACTTAAATTTCGATATATATGAGCGCTTAGAGGCGGTTAACTTTGCCATCTCACTCCATGTTTGGCACTGAGTTAAATACGCCTTATACGCGCCGTATTCATAAGCTTTAGCCGCAGTAAAGCCCGCAGAGTTTGCAATCGCTAAGTCTTTGCAATTAGACACCGATTCCGTCTCACCAGACGCACTTGCCAACTCAAGCCCGTACCCCCAGTCTAGTGAATTACGCAGCTCCATATTTTCTTTGGAAGGTTGCGCTAATTCGCGCGCAAAAAAGCGGTCGGTTCGCTCACTATCTAAGTATTGAGGCTGGATAAGTTTACTTGCGATAACACTCTCACTAACGAGTAAGGTAAGCGCAAAAGTTACGAGAAATGAAAGATGATTTACTGGCATAACGTTTAACAACAAGGGCAGATGAAGCAATTAGCTTGTCACGTGAAATACCGCTTAGAAAAATATCATTTATCTCGTACTGCCAGATTCTGGGCGAGCTCGTCACTAATGCGTGTGCTAATTACATAACAACGTATTTTCACTCGACGCAGATAACAAAAAACCCAGCACTAAGGCTGGGTTTTGGTGTTCTAGTGGTTAACGAATTAACCGATGTGCGTTGCGCCCGCCATGTACTTCTGAAGTACTGCAGGGATTGCAATGCGGCCGTCTGCTTCTTGGTTGTTTTCTAGGATAGCAACCATTGTACGACCTACAGCAAGACCAGAACCGTTTAGCGTGTGTACAAGCTCAGGTTTCTTCTCGCCTTTACGACGGAAACGCGCTTGCATACGACGAGCTTGGAAGTCCCACATGTTAGAACATGAAGAGATTTCACGGTAAGTTTCTTGAGCAGGAACCCAAACTTCTAGGTCGTAAGTCTTACGAGCGCCGAAGCCCATGTCACCTGTACATAGAACCACTTTACGGTAAGGAAGCTCAAGAAGTTGTAGGACTTTCTCAGCGTGACCTGTTAGCTCTTCTAGTGCGTTCATTGAATCTTCTGGCTTAGTGATTTGTACTAGCTCAACTTTGTCGAACTGGTGCATACGAATCAGACCACGAGTGTCACGACCGTAAGAACCCGCTTCTGAACGGAAACATGGCGTGTGAGCTGTCATCTTAATTGGTAGATCCGCTTCGTCAGAAATCGTGTCACGAACTAGGTTCGTTACAGGTACTTCAGCAGTAGGGATTAGAGACAGTTTACGTGGCTCTTCGTCGTTTACTTTTTCCGCTAGAGGCTCTGTGTGGAAAAGGTCTTTACCGAACTTAGGAAGCTGACCAGTACCGAATAGGCTGTCAGAGTTTACTAGGTAAGGTACGTACATTTCTGTGTAGCCGTGCTCTTCAGTGTGAAGATCTAGCATAAACTGAGCGATTGCACGGTGTAGACGAGCGAATTGGCCTTTCATCACGATGAAACGTGCGCCAGTGATCTTAACTGCACTTGCGAAGTCTAGACCGTCGCCCATTTCGCCTAGGTCAACGTGATCTTTCAGTTCGAAGTCGTAAGACTTTGGCTCACCCCAACGAGAGATTTCAACGTTGTCGTTTTCATCTTTGCCATCTGGCACTTCGTCTGCTGGGATGTTTGGTACAGAAAGCGTGAATTCGTCTAGTTGAGCCATTACTTGCTCAAGTTCAACTTTCTTCGCATCAAGATCGCTACCTAGCGTACCGATTTGTTTCTTGATCTCTTCTGCGCCTTCTTTGTCGCCAGCCGCCATTTTTTGGCCGATTTGCTTGGAGATGGAGTTACGCGTGGATTGTAAATTTTCTACTTCTACTTGAATGGACTTACGTTGTTCTTCAAGTTTACGAATAGTATCTACGTCTAGCTTAAAGCCACGACGCGCCAGTTTAGCAGCTGTTTCATCCAGCTCTGTACGAAGTAATTTAGAATCCAGCATTGTTAATCCTATGCTTTTTGTTGTGAAATCACGCGCACTTTCCAAGCGTACGCGTTAAAAAAATTTACTGCACAAATGTATCCAAAAACGCCTACTTTTCATAGCGCTTTTGTGGGCTATTTGCGTCTAAAGTAGCCAAGTAATCTAACTTTTCGCCGATTTTGGTCTCTAGACCACGATTTGTAGGCTGATAGTACCTACGATCGCCCATTTCAGGCGGCAAATATTGCTCACCTGCTGCGTAAGCACCAGGCTCATCGTGAACATAACGATACTCAGCCCCATAACCCATGTCTTTCATCAAACTGGTTGGCGCATTTCGAAGGTGATGCGGCACTTCATATTCAGGTAAGTTATGAGCGTCCGCTAGCGCTTGTTTCCAAGCAACGTAAACGGCATTACTCTTTGGAGCGCACGCGAGATAAACAATAGCTTGAGCAATCGCACGTTCACCTTCTGCTGGACCAACGCGTGTAAAACAGTCCCACGCGGAGAGTGCCACTTGCATGGCTCTAGGGTCCGCATTGCCGACATCTTCCGATGCTATCGCAAGCAATCGACGGGCAATATAAAGAGGATCACAACCCGCAGCAATCATACGTGCAGCCCAGTAAAGCGCCGCATCTGGGTTAGAGCCACGAATGGATTTGTGGACAGCAGAGATTAAGTCATACCAGATATCACCTTTGTTATCGAAGCGAGAGACTTTCTCCCCTGCCACTTCAGCCAGCAACTTAAGCGTGATCTCTTTTTCACCTTGCGCATTGTCTTCTGCCATGTCGTAGAGCAGCTCAAGATAATTGAGAGACATGCGTGCATCACCGTTGACCAGTTCTGCTAGGCGGTCTAATACGTTATCAGCGAAATGTGCGGGAGTATTGCCCAAGCCACGCTCTTTGTCACTGATCGCTTGATTCAGCGCCAGTGAGATTTCATCTTTATCGAGAGACGTTAGCTTGTAGACACGTGCACGTGACAGCAATGCGTTGTTTAACTCAAACGATGGGTTTTCTGTCGTCGCACCAATAAAGGTAACCGTGCCATCTTCGATATGCGGCAAAAAAGCGTCTTGTTGAGATTTGTTGAAGCGATGCACCTCATCCACAAATAAGATGGTGCGGCGGCCCGCCATTTTGTTCTCACGTGCTTTCTCGATTGCAGCACGGATTTCTTTCACACCAGACGTTACCGCAGACACGCGCTCTACTTCAGCATTGGCATAGTTTGCAGCCACTTCCGCTAATGTCGTTTTGCCTGTGCCTGGTGGTCCCCAAAGGATCATAGAGTGAATGTGACCCGCCTCTAGCGCACGGCGCAGTGGCTTACCAAGGCCTAAAATGTGCTGCTGTCCAATGTATTGCTCGATTGTTTCCGGTCTCATACGAGCAGCAAGGGGACGAAAATCTTCGTCCCCCGAGAAATCTAATGTGTAATTACTCACTACCAATTAATTCCTTTGGTCATCCACTTCCACACCTTTTGGAATTGTGAATGTGAATCTGTCTGCTTTTGGTTTACCCAGCTTCACGTTGTTAAAGGTGAACAAACCTTTTTGGCCGTCTTGCTCAACCACATTGAAGCCTTTCACCACACCTTTGGCATCAATATTAATCTGAAATTGACCTTGTGTGGAGTCTACTGCGGTAGGAATGAGAGTGAAATGGTCACCTTTTTGAGATATTTTGTAGTTATTCCAATCACTTGCTCGGTTACGCGTTAGCAAAACAAATGGCGTTTGCTCTGTTGCTTGCTCTTGCCAGTAGATACTCACTTGCTCGATGAATGGACTGTAGTACCACAATGTCTTACCGTCAGAGACCAGTAGGTTCTCATCGGGGGATGTTGTACTCCAACGGAACAGGCTTGGGCGGGCGATTTCAACCGTACCTTCTCCTTCCATCACCGTTTCGCCTTCAGGGCTGATAACCTGCTGAGAGAAATCCGCACTAAAGCCATCATTCATAGAAAGGCGTTTGTTTAATTCATCTTTAGGAGATGCTGCGTGTGCAGTAGAGAAGAGGGAAAAGCTTAAAACAAGCGCAGAGAAAAGTTTCGCTGAAAATAGTTTTTTCATTCAGATACCTATTATTAGAACCACTCACCTCAGTTGGACTGAGGTGAGTAACACAAGTTCATTAATCTTTTGGTGGCGCAGGTGCCAGTACTTCACGGTTACCGTTATGACCCGGAGCACTTACGATGCCCTGCGCTTCAAGCTGCTCTACAATACGGGCGGCACGGTTGTAACCTATCTTAAATCGGCGCTGAACACCGGAAACCGAACCTCGACGTGATTGAACCACGTGCTCAACAACTTGATCGAAGAGCGGGTCTACATCTTCATCCGCTTCCATTTGCTCACCTGGCAATAGACTTTCTGGAGTTTGATCTCCACTGATGATCTCTTCAATGTAGTTCGGTTTACCACGCGCTTTCCAGTTGTTTACAACAGCATGAACATCATCATCTGATGCAAATGCACCGTGAACACGAGTTGTATGACTTGATCCCGGCGGTAGATACAACATATCACCCATACCAAGTAGTGATTCTGCGCCGCCTTGATCTAGGATTGTACGAGAGTCCGTTTTAGTCGATACCGTAAACGCAACACGAGTTGGAATGTTCGCTTTAATTAGACCGGTAATAACATCAACCGATGGACGCTGAGTCGCAAGAATTAAGTGAATACCTGCCGCACGCGCTTTTTGCGCCAAGCGAGCAATCAGTTCTTCAACTTTCTTACCTACCACCATCATCAGGTCAGCAAATTCGTCAACAACAACGACAATGTAAGGCAGCTTTTCTAGCAATGGCGGTTCAGTATCCATGCTGTCGCCTTCTTGCCAGAACGGGTCATGGATTGGGTGGCCCGCTTCTGCTGCCATCTTCAATTTTTCGTTGAAGCCCTTCACATTACGTACACCTAATGCCGACATCAATTTGTAACGACGTTCCATCTCGCCCACACACCAACGTAGAGCGTTTGATGCGTCTTTCATATCAGTCACAACTTCAGAAAGAAGATGAGGGATACCTTCATAAATAGAAAGCTCTAGCATTTTCGGGTCAATCATGATGAAGCGTACATCTTCTGGACCAGCTTTATACAGCATGCTCAAAATCATCACGTTCACACCCACCGACTTACCAGAACCTGTTGTACCTGCTACTAGCACGTGAGGCATCTTCGCAAGATCGGCCACCACAGCTTCACCCGCAATGTCTTGACCTAACACAACCGTTGTTGGTGACGTTGCTTGCTCAAACTGAGGGCTACTGATGACATCAGATAAATAGACCGTCTGACGACTCATGTTTGGCAGTTCCAAACCGATGTAAGGCTTGCCAGGGATTACTTCCACGACACGTACCGCCATCGCAGACAATGCACGCGCTAAGTCAGTTGAAAGACCAGAAATACGACTTACTTTCACCCCCGGCGCCAAATCAAGCTCAAAACGAGTGATCACTGGACCAGGATAAATACCAACCACATCGGCTTTGATTTTGTAGTCAGCGAGTTTGCTCTCTACCAATCGAGCGACCTGCTCTAACGCATCACGGTCGATAAAGTTTTCACGTTTTTCTGGATGATAAAGCAACTCGAGCGTTGGGAGTGGCTCTTCCGGAACTGGCAAGTTTTCTTCTTTCTGTACCAAAAATGGGTTCTGTGTTGCAGCGACTTTGGCTTGCGCATTGGAAACCATATCTTGGAATGCGGTAACGTCTTGGTCGTTGTCTTGGACCTCTTCTACCTCCACTTTTTGAGGTGCAGGTTCAAATGTTGTTGAAGGTGTTGCAACTTGCTGATGAGGCGTTGTTGGCTGTACTTGCTGCGCAGGCTGAGACTCCACTTCGTCTTCATCATCTAACACATCAAAGTCAGAGATCGTAGGCTCAATATGTTGGCTCGACTCTGTTTGCGCCGTGATGCTATCTAATACAGCAGAATCAATTGCAGGCTCTTCATGTACAGGATGCTCAATACTTGGCTGCTGTACTTGCTCTGCTTCAAATTGTTCGTACTCCGCATAATCTGGTTCAACACTGATCGGTTCTTCTGTAGCTGTATGTGGCTCTACATAGGAAGAGTAAGTGTCTGCAAATGATGGGGCTGCCTGTTCTTCAGTTCCCCAGTCATCTGCTTGTTGCGCCGCTGCTTCAAGCTCTTCTATCGTAACATTCAGTTGCTTGGTGCGTTCCAAGAGCGGATCAACGTTATCCGTGTTAACCGTATGGATAGGTTGTGTTTGAGGCTCAGGTTCAGCATAAACTGGCGCAGCATTAACCGTAGCCTTGCGTTGTGGTGGCGTCGGTTCTACCATCGCCTGTTCCGCAGGCTTATCAGGTTTAGCTTGCGGCATATAAATAGGATACTCATGCGTTGGCGCCGATTCTTTCGGTTCATCGACATCGTACGCCGTTAAATGAGGAAGCGGCTCATCATCAATTTCATGGTCTACATTATGTTTAGGCGTAGAGACTTTATCTTCTACAAACTCATCAAGCTGAGGTTCTAAAACTTCCTGCTCTGAACCTCTTGCCTTATTTGCAAGCGCGGCAATTAGTGCTAATGCACGATCACCAAGCCATTCCACGATGTTAAGCCATGAGATGCCAGTGAAGAGCGTAAAGCCCGCTCCCCACAAGAACAGCAATACCAATGTGGTACCGAGTACATTCAATGTAGGTAAAGCGAGGCTAGACAACACATCCCCGACCACACCTCCGGATGAAAAATACCAAATGTCATCAAAATTAATATCGGCAAGACCGCAACTGGTCATAATAAGGACGACCAGACCGAGCAGCCTTGTACCCCATAGCATGAAATCAATTGGCTCATCTTCTCCTCGTTTACGGCAAATCACCCATGCAGCCGCCGCTAGCAAGAAAGGGATTGGGTAAGCGAGAGAGCCAAATGTGAAGAATAGAGTATCGGCTAGCCAAGCGCCGAAAAGGCCACCAGCATTATCGATATCCCCTCCCCATGCGGTTTGGGACCAAGAAGGATCGGCCGGACTGAAGGTAAATAGTGCAACCGCAAGCAATACCGAGCTAAGAACGCCAACGATAAAGCAGCACTCTTTTAAGCGTTGGAAGCCATTTAAGCGTGAAGACTGGGGCTCTTCACTGGTTTTGATAATGGTTTCGACTTTCTTTGCGTTCTCTTTGAACATAAATCAACTTGAATATGGAAATGAAATAGGAAATTGCAAAACATTCCGAGCGGCATCAAGCCGCTCGGTAAATTGATTTAACCATATCAAGGAGAAAAACCCAATTACTCTCTGGCGAAAGCGGAAGCATATACCGCTTTCTTTGCAAGAAATTAACGAGTTTTGATCACAAGCTGGTTAGATTGTTTCACTTCTTCCATAACAACGTATGTGCGAGTGTCATTTACGCCAGGTAGACGTAGTAACGTATCGCCCAATAGTCGGCGGTAAGCACCCATATCTGATACACGGGTTTTAAGAAGATAGTCAAAGTCACCTGAAACAAGATGACACTCTTGTATGTCGTCTAGCTTTTGAACAGCTGAGTTAAACTGCTCAAACACATCCGGCGCACCACGGTTTAGCGTAATCTCAACGAATACTAATAGTGATGCATCCAGGAACTGCGGATTCAATAATGCAGTATACCCTGTGATATAACCCTGACGCTCTAAGCGACGTACACGCTCCAAACATGGCGTTGGAGAAAGTCCCACACGTTTTGAAAGCTCAACGTTTGAAATACGACCGTCTTTCTGCAGCTCATTAAGAATGTTGCGGTCGATACGGTCTAGTTCCTTGGACGGCTTTTTATAGTTGTCTGCCATTTTTTATTCCACCTTATTACTTCCTTGCAAAAAAATATACTACAACTTTTTAATATTTGGTGCCAAATTTTACAAATCTATAACTATACTAGTTATTAATTCGACAATAACACCCTACTAACAGTTAATACAACCATTATAGAAAGAGGATACAGGATGATCATTGGCGTACCTAAGGAAATCAAGAATCACGAATATCGTGTTGGTATGATCCCAGCTAGCGTGAGAGAACTCATCTCACATGGTCACCAAGTTTTAGTTGAGACCAATGCAGGTGCCGGCATTGGTTTTTCAGACGATGATTACATCGCTGTCGGCGCATCCATTCTCCCTCATGCTGCTGACGTATTTGCGCAAGCAGACATGATTGTAAAAGTAAAAGAACCCCAAGCAGTAGAGAGAGCAATGCTCCGCGAAGGGCAAATTTTATTTACTTATTTACACCTAGCACCAGATTTTCCACAAACTGATGAGCTAATCAAGAGCAAAGCTGTCTGTATAGCCTATGAGACTGTAACAGATAATATGGGTCGTTTGCCACTGTTAGCACCAATGTCAGAAGTGGCAGGTCGGATGTCTATCCAAGCTGGCGCGCAAACGTTGGAAAAATCGCACGGCGGTCGTGGTCTACTCCTAGGCGGCGTACCTGGTGTTGAACCTGCAAAAGTCGTTATCGTTGGTGGTGGCGTTGTTGGTGCAAACGCTGCTCGTATGGCGGTTGGCCTTCGCGCTGACGTCACTATTCTAGACCGTAACGTAGACACACTTCGTAAGCTTGACGAAGAATTCCAAGGTCGCGCAAAAGTGGTTTATTCTACTGAAGACGCTATCGAGAAGCATGTTCTAGAAGCGGACCTTGTTATCGGTGCCGTTCTAATTCCTGGCGCAGCAGCACCTAAACTGGTCACTAAAGAGCACATTGCTAAGATGAAGCCTGGTGCGGCAGTGGTTGACGTGGCAATTGACCAAGGCGGTTGTTTCGAAACTTCGCACGCGACAACTCACGCAGATCCAACTTACATCGTTGATGAAGTGGTTCACTACTGTGTAGCAAATATGCCTGGCGCAGTTGCTCGCACTTCAACATTTGCACTCAACAACGCTACACTTCCATACATCGTGAAGTTAGCAAATAAAGGCTACCGCGAAGCACTTCTAGAAGATAAAGGCTTCCTTGAAGGTCTAAACGTTATTCACGGAAAAGTAACGTGTAAAGAAGTAGCAGAAAGCTTTGACTTGGAATACGTTGAACCAACTCAAGCTATCGCTATGTTTAATTAATGACAAAATAAAACATAACTTGTCACGTTTTGTTTACAAAAGCCCACTCATAAGTGGGCTTTTTCATATAGAGCGTTTGGCTATAAAGAATAACTAAATCTTATATGCACAAATTAAAATATTTCTAGGCGTGACCGATTTAGGGCAAAACTCTGACAATCTAACACGGTAACCACGTTCTTCAAGATAAAGCACTTTGTCTAATGCGAGCCAGATCTCCAACGGACGTTGAAAAACAAGTTGCACTAAGCTCATTCTCTCCATTTGCCAGAAGCGTTGTTCGCTTAACTTTTCAAAATGAGAGAAATCGATTTCTTGAGGAAGAACAATGCCTTTTTGCTCCGCTGCCCAGCGACATAAGGCTTCAAAACCATCACTTAATTGCGACTTACGGATACTCGGCACAGGCTGATACTCTGCCATTCCCAAAGCTTGTCGCGTGATCAAATCAAACCCAAGACGAAACATCATTTCCTGCTGACGATGACGACGCACGCGCTCTCCTCCCGTCACCGTTTGTTGTAATGGGATACGCAGTTCTTGCTTAGACAATGAGAGAGAAGAAGCCCTGCCCGATTCCGACATCGGCTGGTATTGTTCCGACTGAATCAAGTGGTAACAACAAGGTGATATGGTCATCGCAGCAATCCCATTTTCACTGCCGTACTGCATTAGACGAACGTGAAGGTCACCGCATGCATGCAGTGCTACTGCGTGTTGCGTTGGCTTAAACACGGCTTTCGCTTTGCTATCAAACGCGTCGCCTTGAATAAACGTCATCTTCCAATGATGTTCATTGGCTGCTTGTTGCCCCGAATCGCACAGTGCTTGTTGGTATTCAAAGCTGGTTACAGGCTGATCGGTTTGCGTTGTCAGGATTCGCCCCAAGTAACCTTTACCTGAGCACCATTCTAGCCACTCTTCGCCACAGTGTTGTTGAATTGCAGCTTCACCCATCGAGCTAATTTGCTCCAACTTACGTCCCGGAATACCGTTATCTAAACCACGAGCGAGTTCCAAGCCGTTTAACGACAAAAGCTCTAAATGAGTCAGTTCTGCGAGTTGTTCAAGCTCAGGCAAAAACGGACTAAGTGCTTTTAACGCGAGTTCTGGTGCTGCTTTGTATTCTTCGATTTGAGAGGGAGTAAGAGACGCTAGCCATTGGCACAGTCGAGGATGTTGCTCCTGCCAAGGTAATGATGTGTGAATGCTGCTTTTAAAAGGCTCGAATCGCCACAAAGATTGGTTTTCGATTAAGCAGTCATTAATAAACTGAAATTGCGTTTTCATAGCTCCCCCTACAACGAGCGCATTGTAGAGGGAATCGAAACATCAATGAAGTGTTATCTCACCGGAAGCTCGATGTCTTTAAACATCTCTTCGATTTCTGCATTAGACTTCAACGAAATCGCCTGCTCAACCACTGGACGCGTTAAGTGCGGTGCAAAACGCTCCATAAAATCGAACATGTAAGAGCGTAAGAATGTACCACGGCGGAAGCCGATGCTCGTGGTGCTCGCGCCAAACAAATGGCTCGCATCTATTGCAACCAAGTCACCGTCCTGCTCTTCATCCACAGCCATGCTTGCAATCACACCCACACCAATACCCATACGAACGTAAGTTTTAATGACGTCTGCATCAGTTGCCGTGAACACCACTCGCGGGGTTAAACCTTCGCGGTTGAATGCTGTATCCAGCTCTGAACGGCCAGTAAAACCGAACACGTAAGTGACTAATGGGTAAGCGGCAAGATCACTGATCGTTACTTTGTCTTTCTTCGCTAGTGGGTGGTCTTTAGGCACAACTATTGAACGATTCCAGTGATAACAAGGCAGCATGATGGCATCTTGATATAAGTGAAGCGCTTCTGTCGCAATCGCAAAATTCGCTGTGCCTTTAGCTATCGCCTCAGACATTTGTGATGGTGTACCTTGGTGCATGTGTAACGACACTTTTGGATAACGAGAAGTAAAACCTTTGATGACATCTGGCAGTGCATAACGAGCCTGCGTATGTGTCGTGGTGATATTCAGCGTCCCCATTTCTGGATGGGTGTGCTCTCCAGCCACCGCTTTGATACTTTCTACACGAGCGAGAATTTCTTGAGAGATACGTACAATTTCTTCTCCAGCTGGCGTCACTTGCGTTAAGTGCTTACCGCTACGTTCAAAAATCTGAATGCCTAACTCGTCTTCCAGCAACCGAACCTGTTTACTGATACCTGGCTGAGAGGTATATAAGCTTTCCGCCGTTGCAGATACATTCAGATTATGGTTTACAACCTCAACAATATACTTCAGCTGCTGCAGTTTCATCGTAATCCCTTACTTATTCATGAGAGAGTTTATTGGCCACTCAAGCGAGCGATATAATAATTAGTTATAACGCGTTCAAATCGAAATGAACAGCAATTTCTAACTTATACCTCAATCACATACTAATAATCTTCAAGCAAGAAACAATATGCACAAAGTTGAGCCAATAAATGACCGAAGTTCTATGATGTGACTTCTATCAGTAACTAAAACGTGGGAGAGACAAAATAATCAAACAAATAAGGTGCCGAGTAAGATAAGATTCATGTATTCTTTAACGCTAGCCGCAGAAAAGTAAAGCAGACGCAAAGATATGAATATTGGTTTAATAATCGCTTTGGTAGCCATCCTACTGGTGTTAATCCTAGGCTATAACATTATGTTGCAATATAAGGTTAAAGTTGAAACCGCAAAAAGGCAGGAATCAGCGCGATATGTAGCCTTGATAGATGGTACTGAAGAGTTGATTGGTCATGCGCACCATATCCCTTTTAGTAAAGAGCTGTTGCTGTGTCTAAACAATCGTATTCTTGACGCGCTAGAGAGCATGCATGAGCTGGACCCGAAGAACAAGCAACTTGCTCAACGTATCGAAAATATGAAGCAGCAGATTACGCAGCTAAAAGAGAATGGCCCTACTGGCGAGAGTACCACTTTCAAGATGCCGAGTAGTGATAAACAAGCTATCGTCATGCTTAAGCTGGTCAAACGACTTCGCGACACTATCCGTAACGAGCACAACAAAGGCCGATTGGATACCCAGACTTACGTCACAGAAAATGCGCGCTTGGAAACGATGCAAATTCGCATCAACATTGAAAATGTCATCAAAAGAGCAAACGACTCTATCGCTCGTGGCCAACCAGGCACCGCGCTTCAACTGCTGCGTAAAGGTATCGATGCTTTGAGCACTAAGAGCGATCCTTATTCTATTCAAGCGAAACAAAAGCTTGAAGAGATGTTGGGTGACTTAGATAAAAAGCGCCAAGATAAAAGCGATGCTGAAATGCAGCAGATTGCAGACAAAGAGCGAGACAATGACATGGAAGCACTCTTCGGCGAGAAGAAAAAGTGGTAACATTCACTTCAGGTCAAGAAAGGCTGCAATTGCAGCCTTTTTTCTATCCGCAAGACAACGGATATGCCCAATAAAAATGTGAAGTACTAAAACTAAAATGATGAATCTAGACGCCTATCAAGATCTTCTTGCTCCCATTAACCAATTTCTGCAATGCAGTACACCTGATGAATGGGTAGAGGAAGCAAAGAAACCAGAGAACCTTCAAACCATTTTGTTAGACCACCTACTGTGCGAGCTAAAAGCTGGCCAATCTGCCATGTTTTTAATTCGTAAGTATGCCGTTGATCAATCCAGTTCACATGCTCTACTTGACTGGTTTAAGCCCTACGAAGATTTTGCTTACCGTAACGTAGGCTCATTGGAAACTTTAAAAGGCAAGAGCAATATTTCTAAGGCAATCATGGCTAAGTCCGACTCACCATACAGCCAAGATTTGATCGATAAGATGGTGCTTTTGATAAAAGAGGAGTTACACCACTTTTATCAAGTTTTAGAGATCATGGAAAGTCGTGGAATTGAGTATAAAAATATTCCAGCAAGTCGCTATGCTAAAGGACTGATTTCGCATATGAAGACTCATGAGCCGGAAACGCTGATCGATAAACTCATCATTGGTGCGTACATCGAAGCCCGATCTTGTGAGCGTTTTGCCAAACTAGCACCACATATGGATGACGATATCGCAAAGTTCTACATTTCTTTATTACGTTCAGAAGCACGCCATTACCAGGATTATCTTGTATTAGCGGAGCAAATCGCAGGCAAAGATATCAGCGAGCGCATCGCCTACTTTGGACGTATCGAGGCAGATTTAATTTCTACGCCAGATACAGATTTTAAGTTTCACAGTGGTATTCCAGCCTAGCGAGCATATTCTCCCAAGGTTGAGCATACTCTGAACTTATATAGACAGAGAATAAATAAGCCGGACATTTCGTCCGGCTTATTTTTTGTGGCAATGAGGTTAGGAATAAAGCTGAAACACAACAACTAGAGCTGGAATGAACCCATTCGAGTTTTCAAGTTGTGCGCTAGGCTACTAATCTGCTGACAAGCCACAGCCGTTTGTGAAGCTCCCTCAGCCATCTCTGTTGAAGCACTATTAATATGCTCCACACTGCGATTCAGCTCTTCGGATACAGAATTCTGCTCACTGCACGCCGTTGCGATTTGTGTGCTCATTTGCGCTATGTTATCGACAGAATGTTCAATTTCTTTTATCTGGCTATCAGCATCATTAACTTGCTCAACACACTGAGAAATACCCTCCTGACAATCACGGCTTGAATGCCCTATTTTACTGCTGCTCTCTTGTAGCTGATTAACAATTTCCACAATTTGTGAAGTGGAGTCTTGAGTGCGTTGCGCCAGAGAACGAACCTCATCTGCCACAACAGCAAACCCACGTCCTTGTTCACCAGCCCGAGCGGCTTCAATTGCGGCGTTCAGTGCTAACAAGTTTGTTTGCTCGGCAATCCCGCGGATCACATCGACGACCACATTGATATTGTTTGAGCTCGATTCAAGCTCACGTGCCAGTTCATCTGATTCTTGGATCGTCTGTGATACACGCTCAATTACTGCGATAGTTTGTTGTAACGTCGCCGTTCCTTGCTTTGCCACTTCCGCAGCCGAATAAGCAGAGGTTGCGCCAACTTCGGTATTTTGTGCCACTTCACTTACAGCAGCTTGCATCTCTGTCATCGCAGAAGCCACCGAGCTAAGTTCAATTTGTTGATTTTGCATACCAGAGGCGGTCTGAGAAGAAATAGCACTCACTTCCTCTACTGCTGCCGTTAGCTGAATCGTTGAGTCATTAATCTCAGAAACCAACGAATGTAAGTTTGTTTGCATACCGACAAGCTCTTTGAGCAGCGTTCCTAACTCGTCTTTGCTCAATTCGCTTTCGTCGATTTGATTATTCAATTGACCCTTGGCGATTTTGGAAGCGAATTCCAATGCTCGATCAACAGGCCCGCAGATGACTCGAGAAAGCAGCATGGCAGACATTACCATGACCAATGCGACGACAAGCGCACCAACAGCAGCGCTGTATTGTGTAAATGCCGCTTCACTTTGTACTTCTTCGCCAATCAAATTCACCAACTCATCGTTCAACGCGAGGGTATCATCCAAGCTGCTCAACGCTTTTGAGTAGGTATCGAAACTTGATAAAATTACATCATTTGCACTTTCAGCATCGCCTTGGCTTAGCAATACGTTGTAAGTCTTCGTTTCTTTGATGTATTGATTCCAAGTTTCTTTAAAAACACTAAAGGATTGCGTTTCACGCTTATTAAGGTCGAGCTTTTCGTATTCTGCAATACCAGCCTGCACAGCAGAACGCCATTGGTCGAGGCCTTTTAACCACTCACCAATTTTGGGGTGATTTGCGTTTGGCAATAAAGAGAACTCATCTTTACGCACTTTAGTAATATCAACTTGGATACCTTTCAAAATCGCAACAGAAGGTAAACTTTTATCTGTTAACACTGAGATGTCTTTATTCAGTGTTAACAAACCTTGCACCAACATTACTGACACTAAACCAAACACGGCAAAAACGGTTAAATAACTAACCGATATTTTCTTTACGACACTTAAGTCTTTAATACGCATGCACTTTCTCCCCGCAGCCTTTCCAAACCTCTCACTTAAGTGAAAGCTTAACCTCTAAAACACACTGTTTTTTGCGCTCGATATCATTGAACGCTCTTATATACATCGGCTTGAGAGATCAAATCTTGACCAGTAATTGATGGTTTTATCACATGCTATTTTAGAGATAGGCTCGTATGCTCCTTATTGTGTCTACATCTTTTCATGAGCGCTTCTCGGCGCAGATCCAAGATCTCATCGATGAGCTTTTCTTTCGCGTTTATCCCAAAATGCTGGGCATAATTTTTTACTTTTGCTATCTCATTAGGCTGCAAGCGGTACACCTCTTTCTTTAAACGCGCTTCTGCTTCACTTCTAATCAGACCTTGCTCTTGTAACAATTTAATGATGGTTTCATCGGTTGGATTTACTGCTCTAGCCATGGTGCTCCATCTATCAATTTGAGTTCTAGCCATATGGCTAGATGAATGACGCCGCACAACTTATAGAGCAAAGATGACAGCTTGATTGCAGTGAATGCAATTCGTTGACTGTTGGTATTATTTTCCACCGCTTCAACGGCAACACACTCAATACCTCCACCCTCACCATTGAATAAAGATCACATTCTGATAACAATTTTCAGCACTGGCTTAGATGTCATCCATATTTAACGTGCAAGTAACATTTATAAACAAGAATGATTACTCTAGTTCAAATGATGGAAAAATAAGATGAAATTTTCGCTGTGGAGCCTTTTATTAAGTAGCTTGATAGCGTTACCCAGCATTGCAGATACCGACGTTTACCTAACGAATAACTCTGATCAACCGTTAACTATTCAAGTAAAACATGAAGGTAGTGATTTGCTTCAATACGGAGAAGATTGGCAACAACATGTGCAGGTACTTGGTCCGTGGGAAACTAAATCTGTATTAAGCTTCAACCGCTGGGAGGGCGTGAAATCAAATCAAACTTACCGTTTTGAAACTGTGGTTTCTAGCCCCGAAGGTGAAAGCATAACACTCAATCAAATAATGGAAGGCCATTGGTACAATTCGACCATTGAATACGGCTTATCCGCAGCCGATGTCGAGTTATCTCTCAAAGATGATCGTAACATTCATCGTGCCAACACTAACGCTTTTGGTACGAGAGAAACCGAACTGGCATTTAAGTCAGACAGTACCGCTCGATATGATGATCTTTACTACACCATCACGCCAAGCAAGGTAGCGGAGTCTGTCGACAACGAAGAACAAAACCTTAAGTTGATGACTTATAACATCTGGGCGTTGACGGCTATTGCATCGCACATTGGAGATCGTTACGAACTGATTCCTCAACATGTAAAAGGTTACGATGTTTTGGCGCTGCAAGAGGTGTTTGCCAGCGGTCGTGAAGCATTCTTACGTGAGTTAGCCAAGGAATATCCTTACCAAACAAAGATGTTAGATAAAGAAGGCGTTAATATTCATGATGGTGGCGTAATCATAGTTAGTCGCTACCCTATCGTGAATGAAGCGCAATATGTCTTTCCCGATTGCTCTGGTACAGACTGCTTTGCCGATAAAGGCGTAAATTATGCGGAAATAATTAAAGGTGGTCAGGCTTACCATGTGTTTGCTACCCATACCGCATCTTTCGATACAGACACCGCTCGTGAGTATCGTCAGCGCCAGTTCAAACAAATCCGCGCACTCGCCCAATCTCTTAACATTCCTTCAAGCGAAACTGTGGTATACAGCGGCGACTTTAACGTCAACAAAAGAAAGTTCCCTGGTGACTACCAACAAATGATCGCTAACTTAAGCGCCATAGAGCCTCAGTACTCTGGTTACACGGAGTCAACCTTTGATCCCCGTATCAATAACTTCGCAGGTGAAGCGTTATCAGGTGGCGAAAACGTGGAATACCTTGACTATGTTATGGTGAGTAGTGAATACGGGGTGAAATCATTCAATGACAACCGTGTAGACGTGCCGCGCACAACCGCAGAGAGTTTATGGAAACACTACAACCTTTCTGACCATTTCCCAGTAAGCGCAACAATCAAGCCATGAAGAAAATCGCTTTGATAATCATGTCCGCCATTATGGCGGGCATGATATTTTTAACTTTCAATCACGATGTTCAAAAAGAAGAGCTCGCTTCCTCTCCTTCCCCTAAGACAAAAAATCAGAGTGTCTCCAGTACATCACCACAAACAAGCAGCATCGTGCCCGATACGGATACTTCACCACAAACAGCTAAGCTCCCTTCCACAGTTCAAATAACGACTGAGCGATTAACTCAACTCAAAGGCAGGAAACTTGTCGCTGAACTTGAGACGTTTTGGCATGAGTGTATGTTGAACCGTAGTTGTGAAGAGCAGATCGCCTTGTTTGAGGCGCATTTATCTTTAGCTCGATTCCAGCTTTTGGCGAACTACCCTCAGCTCAGCAGCCAATGGCAAGAGAGTGTAGGAAATTTGTTATTTGATGAGCAACAATCACTGGCATCGCGTATTGCACAGCTGAAGAACGAAGCAAGAAGCATCTGGGGAGAATTGGCTGATGTTGTTTTCGCGGATGAGTTCGCGCTGTACGATTTCAACTTAGAAGCCCAAAAGCTGGACACTCAAAGCCCAGATAACTTTTTGCGAGCTTTCGAGCAACTCACCATTGACTGGCAAGAACATGCAGGTGCTATCAGGCTAACAAGCGACCAGGAAAAATATGAGCGTGCGGTCACCCTGATTCCTAATAGTATAAGCCTACCAGATCGCTTGGCGATGATCGCAGAGCTAGAACGAACTTACTTAACGAAAGAAGAAAGTAAAAACATTCATGCTCGTCAGCAGCAAATTACAGAGCAAAAAAAACAAGTCAAAGATTATCAACAAGCATTACAACAACTTGAGTCCAAGCTAAGAACGCAAAGAGCTTCTAGCCATTCAAATTTGTCAGAACCGGAATGGCAAAGCTATTACCAACAAGAAGTCGCGGATTTTCGTCGTGAATTTTTTTCTTCTTAACAATGCGCTTTGACTGACTGGGAACTTAAAAAGGCACGTTGCTAACCAGCCGTCGTGCCTTATGTTCAACTCTCTACTTTTAATTCAGAACAAATTTAAACCAAATACATCTTTCACATCAAATAGCACTTTTTCGGTTTTCTCGCGAGAACGCTCACTACCTTGTTTTAAAATATCAATCAACTGCGCTTTATCATTCAAATACATAGCGCGCTTTTCTCGAATAGGGCGAAGCATCTCTTGTAAGCATTCTTCTAACACTTTCTTGGTCAAACCATCACCTAACCCACCTCGTCGATAATGGTCTTTTAGCTGTTCGACATAATTTTTATCAGGATGAAAAGCATCGAGGTAGATGAATACAATATTCCCTTCGACTTGGCCAGGGTCCTCAATTTTCAGATGATTGGGATCGGTATACATAGATTTCACCGCCGCAGAAATCTCCTTTTCAGACGCCCCTAGGTTGATTGCATTCCCCATGCTTTTAGACATCTTATTTTTGCCATCAGTACTCGGCAAACGAGGTGCATCGCTAAGTAATGGACGGCATTCTCTAAGAACCTCTTTTCCACCCAGATGGTTTATTTTTCTCACGATTTCATTAGTTTGCTCTAACATCGGCAGTTGGTCATCACCCACTGGTACTAGCGTCGCATGAAACCCCGTAATATCAGCAGCTTGAGAAATTGGATACGTTAAAAAGCCTGCGGGAATAGAGCGTTCAAAGCCTTTACTTTGAATCTCATTTTTAACCGTGGGGTTTCGCTCTAATCGTGCGATAGAAACAAGATTACTGTAATACATTGTCAACTCGGCTAACGCTGGAATTTGAGACTGCAACGTGATCGTAGTTTGAGTGGGGTTGATACCAACAGCCAAATAATCTGCAACGACATTGAGAATATTAGAGGATACCTTTGATGGGTTATGCGCGTTATCCGTCAGCCCTTGCATGTCCGCAACCAAGATCGTTTGCTCGTGCTCCGTTTGCAATTTGACTCGTTGTTGCAATGAACCAATATAGTGCCCTAGGTGTAATGGACCTGTTGCTCGATCTCCGGTAAGTATAATTTCACGCTGAGATGTATTTTTATGGCTATTCATATTTGTCTCCAAGTATTTAATAGATCGCTACTGGAGATAAAAAGATCAAACACTCTTAGCTACCATCCAGCAGCTTAAGAATGTAAGTATTCCGCGCCGCTCTATTTAGAGCGCCACCAAGAGAAGGTTGTTAATGAAGGGCGAACGTGTATTTTCATGTTTTTTAAACTAACAGCACATACCGCAGAACTCAATCTGTTTTGTACTGAATTAGTGTGAGTGTTCCAACAGCCAATTAATAGGATTACATTGGTAAAGACATCGCAATGACCAAAACCGCACCAAATACCGAACCAGAGACAAACGCACACAGTACAGTTTTGTTGTGTTTCCTTTTCATTGATGAACTCCTATCCATAACTACGATGACCAGCCCTCACATCTAATACGCATGTGGATGCATCACGACAATGAGTTAACCAACATATCGCACGTAGGACCAGTACCGCTTTGTTAAATTGGGACCTCGTCCATAACTTGGAGTGTAAATGACTCCGGAACCTACAACAGAAGAAAATTTCATCACGTTACTGTCCTACCCTCCGGGTTTGTGGCTTAATAGGCAGCAGGAACACTTTTTTCTTTTGCTGCGGATACTTACATGGAAGCTGTTTTACATCAGTTGCAATTCTCTTTGTCGATAACCGGACCTATCTGTTTGATGTTGGTACTTGGCGTTCTTTTTAAGCGCTTTGGTCTAATCAACGATAATTTTATCGAAGTAGGCTCTAAACTGGTGTTTCAAGTTACCTTGCCTGCAATGTTATTTGTCAGCATTGTGGCTTCAGAACACGACTTTTCCGCGGCAAGTGGATTCGTCAATTTCGGCGTCATCGCTAGTATTTCGTTTTTCATTTTCACCTATCTTTCCGTCAAACTTCTATTCAAAGCATCGCCTGATCAAGGCGTTCTCATCCAAGGTGGGTTCCGAGCAAATACAGGTATTATTGGCATCGCTTACGTTGCCAATGCGTATGGTTCTCAAGGTGTGGCGTTAGCGGCTCTCTATGTCGCGGTCACCACATTTATTTATAACGTCCAAGCGGTAATTTGCTTATCTCCCAAAGGAGCAACGTCTGCCTCGCAAGCAGCAAAGATGATGGGCCGAACACTGACTAGGAATCCACTCATAATCTCCATTGTTCTAGGAATGGCTTTTTATTTACTCGCTATTCCAGTACCGAATGTGGTTATTGACGCAGGAGACTACTTGTCCAAAATGACATTGCCTTTGGCGCTGTTGTGTACGGGTGGCTCACTTGACTTTAGCTTGATGAGAAAAGAGAAAGGTCCATCTTGGTTTGCGAGCAGTTACAAGCTCATCGTAGCGCCAGTCATCATCACCATGGGAGCGTACTTAGTAGGATTTCGAGGAATTGAGCTAGGTATTCTTTTCTTTATGAACGCCTCTCCAGTCGCTGCTGCCAGCTATGTCATGGCGCGTTCCATGGGAGGCAATGCCACGTTAGCTGCAAATATCATCGCACTCACTACGGTGCTTTCTACCGTGACCTGTACGTTGGGCATCCTATTTCTTAAGTTCTACAACTTAATATAATTGGTCTGCGATAAAATAAAGACGCTAAACGGCATTGATGTCAGTTACTGGTCGTGATTCGCAAAAGTGAGCTTTCTTACCAGACGAAAAAATTCACTCGCTTCAGATTCCGACAAACAAGAAAAAAACTCTTTCTGTAAATTCGTCATGATTTGATGAACTTGCTTTAAAGCATTTGCCCCCTCTTTTGTCATGCTTAGCATTTTAAGGCGCTGATTCGATTTACTTTTAGACACTTGAACAAACCCTCTCTTTTCCAGATTGTCCACCATCCGCTTTGCTACACTTCGCTCAGTTCGAACCGCATCAGCCAACGCTTGCTGGCTCATAGGTTGAAATTCTTCTAAAGCGGCCAGTGCACTTGCCATTTCTAGTGTCATCAAATTTTGCCGAGAGAGCTCAGCTTGGGCACGATTGCGGTACATGCGCTGCATCACACCGCAGACAAACATAGGGCTTTGATCCAAAACGGAAATTGGGGAAATTTTCTGATCTTTCATCGTCGTTTTTCTTCTTTAGGCTTTCATTCGGCCGAAAAGGCTGTGCTGATACTGCACACAACACGCCGTCTTTCAGGCTCGCGTCATAAACGGTAACCACCAAGTGAAAACATAAAATAAAGAGCGCCGAAGCGCCCTTTAATCGTGTTTATTATCACTAGTATAACTCAGTTAAAACAACCAAGTCCTACTCGCTTTGCTGAGTGGGTTTAGTGCTGGTCTCAGACAACTCTGCCTCCGACTCTTTTCTCGCACGTCGATCAAACAATCGCTCAACCACTACAAAGAAGATTGGGACGAAGAATATACCCAATATCGTGGCACTGATCATGCCACCAAGTACGCCGGTACCTACTGCGTTTTGACCTGCCGATCCCACACCTGAACTGATAGCAAGTGGTACCACACCCAAACCAAAAGCAAGCGATGTCATGATAATTGGGCGCAGACGAACGCGAACAGCATGCAGGGTTGCTTCGATAAGCCCAGCGCCTTTCTCATAGTAGTCCTTTGCAAACTCAACAATCAGAATGGCGTTTTTGGTTGCCAAGCCGACCGTAGTTAATAAGCTCACCTGGAAGAACACATCGTTATCCATACTGCGCGTCATTACCGCAAGCACAGCACCAAGCACACCAAGAGGAACAACTAACACCACGGCGAAAGGTACTGACCAACTTTCATACAAAGCGGCAAGAACTAAGAATACGACAAGGATAGATAGCGCATATAGCATCGGCGCTTGGTTTCCGGAAAGGCGCTCTTCATACGAAATACCATTCCAGTTCACCGTGAAACCTTCTGGTAGCTTTTCTACCATTGCTTCAATTTCTTCCATGGCTTCACCAGTACTTACACCAGGAGCTGCACCGCCTTGAATATTCATTGCTGGCAAACCATCAAAGCGCTGCAAAAGAGGAGAACCATATGTCCACTCGCCACTCGCAAAAGCAGAGAAAGGCACCATCTCTCCCTTAGCGTTGCGTACGTACCATGAATCGAAGTCTTTTGGCTGCATGCGGTATTCCGCATCACTTTGCACCATCACTTTCTTCACACGACCGCGATCAATATAATCGTTAATGTAAGCCCCGCCCCATGCAGCTGACAGGATTTGGTTTACGTCATTGATACTGACATCCAAAGCACGAAGTTTGACGTGGTCAATGTTCACTTTGTACATTGGCGCATCTGCCTGACCGTTTGGACGAACACCGACAAGTTTCGGGTTTTGTGCTGCCATGCCCAGAAGTTGCCCTTGAGCCGCAACTAATGCATCGTGCCCTTTATTCAACGAGTCTTGGAGATAGAAATCGAAACCTGTCGAGTTACCTAGCTCTTGAATCGCTGGAGGGGCGAACGCAAACACCAAAGCTTCTTTAATGGTAGAGAAGTACCCCATCGCTCGGCCCGTAATGGAAGCCGCATCAGCGCCAGGCGCTTCACGCTCAGACCAATCTTTCAGACCGATAAATGCCATCCCCATGTTTTGGCCTTGGCCTGCGAAACTAAATCCAGCAACGGAGAAGACGGACTTTACATTGTCTTTTTCGTCTACTAGGTAAAAATCACGCATTTTCTCAAGTGTTTTTTCCGTCTGTTCTTGTGTTGAGTTAGGCGGCAAAATAGCCATTGAGAATACTGTGCCTTGGTCTTCATCTGGCAAAAATGACGTTGGAAGGTTCATAAATAACCAGCCAGCACCTGCACTCATTGCCAAAAATACAACCAACATGCGACCTGTGCGTTTTAGAAGTTTGGCAACGCCGGTTTCATAGCCTGCTGTCATCGCATCAAACTTGCGGTTAAACCAGCCAAAGAAGCCTTTCTTCTCTAGAAGCTCAGCATCGCCTTTTTTCAGCAACGTAGCACACAATGCTGGAGTCAGAATTATCGCAACCAAAACGGAAAGCGTCATAGCCGCCACAATAGTTATTGAAAACTGACGGTAAATAACCCCGGTAGAACCAGACATAAACGCCATAGGGACGAATACCGCTGAAAGCGTCAACCCCACACCAATCAGGGCACCAGTAATCTGTCCCATCGATTTTTTGGTCGCTTCTTTGGGCTCTAAACCATCTTCATGCATCACACGCTCGACGTTTTCTACCACAACGATGGCATCATCCACCAGCAAACCGATAGCCAGAACCATCGCGAACATGGTTAACGTGTTTACACTAAATCCAGTCGCATACAAAATAGCGAAGGTTCCTAGCAATACGACAGGCACAGCGATCGTTGGAATGATCGTCGCACGGAAGTTCTGCAAGAACAGGTACATGATTAAGAACACAAGAAGAATGGCTTCTAACAGCGTTTTAACCACTTCTTGAATCGAGGCTTTGACGAATGGCGTTGTTTCAAATGGGTAAGCAATCTGCAGCCCTTCTGGGAACGTTGCACTCAGTTGTTCTAAACGCTCTTTTACCGCATTGGCTGTCTCAAGCGCGTTTGCGCCAGTACCTAATGAAATACCTAACCCCGATGCTGGGAAGCCATTATATTGGCCTCGAATATCGTAACTTTCTGCACCACGTTCAACACGAGCTACATCTTTCAAATAAACATTCGAACCACTGGCGTCAGACTTAAGAATGATGTCTTGGAACTCTTCCACACTGCTCAAACGACTTGCAGACGAAATCGTTGCATTCAACAACTGGCCTTCCTGCGCAGGTGCTGCACCAAGTTGACCTGAAGAAACTTGCGCGTTCTGTTCACTGATCGCGTTCGCTACATCGATTGCGGTCAAGTTGAACTGCGTAAGCTTAAATGGATCCAGCCAAACTCGCATCGCATACTGCGCACCAAACGCCTGCACTTGTCCTACGCCAGTTACACGACTTATCGGGTCTTGAATATTCGTTACAACAAAGTCGCCGATATCGTTTTCTGTAAAGTCTGGATCTTCAGAATAAACTGCGACAACCATGAGAAATGCCGTATTGGATTTATTTACGACAATACCTTGGTTTTGTACCTCCATCGGTAATGAAGTCAATGCCAATTGCAGTTTGTTCTGCACCTGTACTTGCGCGATATCAGGGTCAGCTTCGCTATCAAACGTCAGGGTAATTGTCGCATTACCAAATGCATCACTGCTCGATGATAGGTAGCGAAGGTAATCTAATCCCGTCATGTTTTGCTCGATAACTTGCGTTACCGAGTCTTCAACGGTTTTTGCTGATGCACCTGGATAGCGAGCACTGATGGTGATCGTCGTCGGTGAAATCGTTGGGTATTGCGAGACGGGTAAATTGAATAATGACATTACCCCCGCCAACATCGTTAGAATCGCGAGAACCCAAGCAAATACCGGACGATCGATAAAAAATCGTGCCATGATTACTCCTGTTCACCGTTTTGGATAGTTACCGAACTGCCTGGCCCTACCTTTTGTAAACCGGCGGTAATGACTTTATCACCCGCGTTCAAACCATCAATAATGCGCCATTGGCTATTGATCGCTTCGGCAGTCTTCACTGGTTTCGCTTCCACTTTGTTCTCGCCATTAACCGTCATCACTGTCGCTTTACCTGTCGCATCACGAGATACCGTATTTTGTGGTATTAGAATCGCATCAGGGTCGACACCAGTAATGACCGTCGCACGAACAAACATTCCAGGTAGCAACAAACCGTCAGGGTTTGGGAATTCGGCACGAAGCGTCACGCTGCCCGTACTTTCGTTCACATTAACCTCAGTAAATTTCATTGTGCCTTTGTGTTCGTAAGTGCTGCCATCTTCAAGCATCAATGTAACTTGCGCAGAGTCATCTTCTTGCATATGGCCTTGGGAGAGTGATGCTTTCAAACGCAGCAGTTGCGCGGATGATTGCACAATATCAACATTGATAGGGTCAAGCTGCTGAATGGTCGCTAATTTGGCAGCTTGATTAGCCGTAACCAACGCACCCGCTGTCACACTCGATTTACCGATCACCCCGCTAATCGGAGCTTTGACTTGCGTATAATCTAAGTTGATTTTTGCTGTGTTGATCTTGGCTTTTGCGACTAAGACCTGCGCTTTCGCTTCTTTGTATGCCGCTTCTGCTTCATCCAAGTCTTGTTGGCTGATGGATTTTTTGGTGATCAAGGTTCTGTAACGCTTCACCGTGGCATAGGTCGACTCTGCCGCAGCTTGCGCACGGATTAATTCCGCTTCAGCGCTCAGCAAATCCGCCTGAAATGATGAATCATCAATTTGATATAGCGACTGCCCTCGTTCAACAAGGCCACCTTCAACAAAATTTCGCTCCGAAATAATGCCAGTGACTTGCGGACGAACTTCTGCTTCTTTGAATGCTCTGCTACGACCCGGCAACTCTACTGTCAATGCTTGGCGCGTTGGCTGCACTGTTAACACTTCGACTTCGGTTGCGGGCGCAGGCCCCCCACCTTGGCTCGATCCTTCTTCGCTAGGTTGACATCCAACCACAAAAAGGCTCGACGCAATCAGCAGAGATAGCGTGGTTTTACGTCTCATGAATTTTTCTCTCTTATCTACCGACAAGCCTTCAAGATTCCTTATTAAAAGCTTCTAGAATGACTTAATAATGACTAATGGATGTATATCCAGAACAAATTAATTAGGATGATAAATACCCAGTGTTGTACATACAACAAAATTTACAGTTCTATACGCTTACGAAAAACGTTTATGGTAAAGGTGTTATGAAGTTCTCAAATTTGAAGATTTTGGGTTGGAAATCACATTTTCCTGTGTGCAATTGCAATAGTTAAAAAGCAGCAAAAGTGATGATAAAAGCATCATCACGCTGTACAGAGTTTGTTACCGCTGTCTAGGGTTATTTGCCCACTCTGGTATACGAACTAAAGTGAGAAAGGAATGTAAATATAGTCGAAATTTCACAAGTCAGGTTCGCCACTTATCTAAAAAATAACCCGCTAAGAAGCGGGTTATTTCGTCAGTGAGATTGCTGTTCTCAAGCTTATACTTTGAACTGACTGACCTGATGATCTAAACGTTGAGTTTGCTCTGACAACATGGCTAAAGAAGCTTGCGCTTGGTTTACGATTTCCACAATTGAAGTGCTACTGTCTGCAATGCCTTGTACGTTGCTATTTACTTCGTCACTTACTGTACTTTGCTGGCTCGCAGCCGTTGCAATGTGTGTATTCATCTCGTTCATACGTGAAATCGCGTTCAAGATTTCAGAAAGGGATTCACTCGCTCGGCCAGCGGACTTGATCGTTTCATCACTGCTATTTTGGCTACCGCGCATCACTTCTACAGCTTGTCCTGCACCAGATTGTAGCTTTTCAATCATGGTTTGGATTTCTCCCGTACTCTGTTGCGTACGACTGGCTAAAGAACGAACCTCGTCCGCTACCACAGCAAAGCCTCGCCCTTGCTCTCCAGCGCGAGCCGCTTCAATGGCTGCGTTAAGCGCTAATAAGTTTGTTTGCTCGGCAATACCACGAATTACATCCAGTACGGACGCAATGTTACTCACATCATGATCCAATGTGTTAATGACGTGGCTTGCGCTTTCGATTTCACTTGCGAGGCTACGAATTGAGCTAACTGTTTGATCCAAAATAACATTGGTATTGGTAAGTTCATCATTCGCTGTTTGGCTCGCAACCGCAGCTTCGTTAGCGCTATCGCTTACATTTCTGCTGGTGACTTGCATTTCATGCACTGCCGCCGCTACCGCCTCGCTATCTTTTTGCTGAGAAACGGTCGAGTTCGCGATGGTCGTGGTCAACGAGCTAAGATTTGCCATTTCGTTACGTAAAGTATTTGAGCTTTCAATTACCTGAGCGACTGTCATTTGAATTTTGGACACAAACTGGTTAAATGCGTCTGCTAAATTGCCAATTTCGTCTTGTGTTTTTACATCAATTCGCTGACTTAGATCACCTTCACCGGACGCAATTTCTGTCATCGCATTTTTAATATCATTGATAGGCTTCACAACCGTTTGTAACAACAAAAAAGCCATCGCGATAGCGGCAAAAATAACAATCACAATGCCAGCCTCAAGAATGAGTTCTGCTCTTGTTGCAGCCGCTGATATTTCGCCCTTCAACTGGCTTTGCTTTTCTTCTATTGCATCTTTTACAACGTTAAGCTGCGCTCTAACCTCGATAAATTGGTCTTCAAAGGTATGTTTGTGCTCGTTGTAGTAACCACGCCATTGAGATTGAGGTAAACGTAGCATCGCTTCATAACTTGCTAACCATTTTTCACCCAAAGAGACAAGCGTTCGAACTTCATTACCATGTGTAGAAGGCATCACACCGGCTTGTGATAGCTCAATCATTTGTTCCATACGTGGTAGTGCTTTGTAGGCGTTGTCTTTGTATTCACCGATGTGATGATCAATATCGTTTTGAGTATCAGAAAGTGCAACACCTTGGATTGCAGATGTTGCTTGGTAAAGATCGCGATAAGCATCCTCAATCGTTAATAAGTTCGGCACGATCTGTTCGTTGAGTGTCTCACTCAATTCAGATTGCTTCCAACTTGTCATAACGTTTAATACAGAGCTCACAATAAACAATCCAATAATCAATGACAGCGGAATCACTATCTTCTGCTTGATCGTTAAGTTCTGGAACATGAATAGACTCTCTTTATTTATGGTATACAAACTGCCGGAAATTATATCAAACAAATAGAGTATACTATTAGGTAAAAGAGGCTATTCAACATGAAATCTAATGACTTTTTGACAAGGGTTCTAATTTCAACAATTAGTTGATTTTATACAAAATTTAACAAAGAGATCTTTTCAAAATATGCAAATTAAAATGCTCTTTCAAAACGAAAAATATGTAACAGAAAGTGAATTAAAAGGGACCACATTTTGAAGAATAGATCGAATCAATGATTTACTGAGAACACATACAAAACACAGTTCTTGGATTGAGCACCACCGCGGAATATGCAAAGGTCCGAACATTTCTTCTAAAGCTCAAAAAAACCATTGTTTATCTGACGTATTTAAGGGTACTCCTTGATGATGTTAGTCGTGATGTTGGCAGACAGGATGCTTACAAGTTTTCGAAGTTAACCAGTAGCACAGTGAACGATTCAGATTTTCTTGAGCGCCAAGGCAATAAAAAAGTTTGCTATTTTCCTCTCAAGAGACGCATTAAAGAAAATAATGCAACCTAGTCACAAAGTCTTGCTACATCTTCAGAAAAGAATGATGTTGCTAAACAAATCTGGTGCAGCATACACATTGAAGCTAAACTCGTTTAAGGAACTTTTTCATATCAATATGAGAAAACATAGATTTCTCAAAGTTACACCGACCATTCAACGATTAAACTAATGTTAGCGTACCGGTACGTCCAAAAACTCCATGCATGAACCATTTGAAAGAGCCAAAATGTTCCAACCCAACTTCGCCTCAGTGGAGTGGCGAGTCGTTTCGCTCGCTCTCCTACTCTCTCTTCCTAACACAGCTCAAGCGGATCCACTAGATAAGGAAATTAGCAACCTTCTCCAACAACGTTTTTCTATCGCGGTTTTGCTGTCCGACACTGACGCAATTGCGTTTGGTATTGGCGACTTTGATCCGAATGCATTATTTGATACCGCCAACCCAGAGTTCGGGACTGACGAGTCAATCAATGAACGTCGAAGCAAATCCGTATATGTTCTCCCTTACACGACTAACTTTGACATAGAGGGCAGCGAGGACTTACATGAGCTGTCGTTTAAGGCATTTACGATACAAACAGAGAATGATCTCAAACTATTCGGCACAAGTAAGGATCTTCTCAAGGAAAGGACATACGGTGCATCGATTGGTTATGGGTATCTATACAAAGCAAGTGAAAACGTCACCCTTAGCACCAGAACGACGACTCACCTTATGCGTTATAAAAACTCATTCTCTACCGATAATAAACTTTCATCCATCATTGGAAGAATCCTAGACGGCCGTGCCGTTAACGTTTCAGCATGGGCGGCAATAGTTCAACCATCCATTAAAGCCAAATACACGTCTCCCACAAGTTGGGGGAAATGGCATGCCAGTTCGACATTGAATTCATTCATTGGGCACAGCTGGGGAAGCGCAAATAACGGCAATATAGGCAACCCTAAAGGTTGGTACCTATCTAATGAAATCACCGGTTACTACAATATTTATCACGGTGAGCAAGCTTTATTTACTGGGATTAAAAGAGTCGACCTTTCGCATGATTTAAGCGACGAACTTGGAAGTCCGCATTACTACGAAGCTTCTATAGGATGGCTATTTTATGCACCAAAGCCCTTTGATTGGTTGGACAATTTCGGCATAGGCGTTAACTTCAACTACGGCTCGACTCTCAGAGGTGGCAGCATTCAACTTTACTACAACAAACAATAAAGCCGTCAGTACAGGAACCAGTTGGTAGCATATATAACAAGAAGAACGAGAAGACACAAAAGGAATGGCAGAGTTAGCGTCTTCGCAAACTTTTTCATGAGACTTGGGTTATCAAACACCACACCTTCCGCTTCTCTTACCCTTCGCTCTTCGTCAAAATGCCATTTAATGGCTAAGTAGGCTCCTATCCCTAATACAATAAGCTTAAAAGCTCCAGCAAAGTAAGGAAAGAAATTAGCCCAACTGTCGTTCATTATCCATCTCCATCAAATTCAATATCAGCTTTGCGGTGGCAGAATCCAAGATTCATGTAGAATGCCCCCCTCAAAGTCAGACTCTCTGGCTAGCGTCAGTCTACTGCTCGAGATAGCTGTCCACAACTCTCTTTACCATATCGGCATTTATTAATTATTTAATAAATAACAAGAAAGACACTAGCACACTTGCTGAAAAGTAAGTGTCAGTTTGGATTGAAACTCATCAGGAATCGAAAATGGTCCACAGTCGACTTGTTGATCTAGTGAAAGCCGAATTACCTAGCTTTAAATCGTTCGCTAGTATAAAAATGTAGCCTATCGCACTTCTGGTCGAGTCCTAACAAACTTATGATGCATATGTCATTAGCGGTGCAATTTTAAGTTTATCAATTAGCTAAAGTTTCCCACCTTAACTGTCAGTAAGCTTGCTGTGTTTGAGACGATCTCGACATGACTAGTGTATAAATAGTATGGAGGTTCAAAGTGAAGGCAAGGCAAATTTCCTTACTAAAAATATTGTTTCTGTAATTTTATTTCAGGATTATCGAAACCATCATAAGGATAATTCGAACTAATCTTAATCCATGCTCCTTCAGTTACATTTGCTTTCTTTTACTCACTTCTCGCGACTATTAGTGGCATTTTGAGACAATTTCCTACACTCCTTTCTTTGTCTTAGTTGATATAAATCATTGTTAGAAGAAAACAGAATCACCTGTATTTCTCGATACATAAATCCAAACTGCCCGACTTTTCGTAACTAAATTACAGATAGACACGATTTTTAGTATGGCACGTTTTTGAGGAACCAAGATGTTAGATACCCTCATGCTGTCGCGGATCCAGTTCGCGGCCAATATCAGCTTTCACATTCTCTTCCCGACCATCACCATCGCGTTGGCATGGATGTTGGTGTTTTTCAAGTGGCGATATAACCGCACACAAGCCCCCGTATGGCTCGATGTTTATTACTTCTGGGTCAAGGTATTCGCTCTCACTTTCGCCTTGGGTGTGGTATCCGGCATTACGATGAGTTTCCAGTTTGGTACCAACTGGCCAGGCTTTATGGAACGAGTCGGAAACGTAGCTGGACCATTGCTCGGATACGAAGTGATGACCGCCTTCTTTATGGAAGCCACCTTCCTGGGTGTAATGCTTTTTGGACGAGGACGAGTACCGGAATGGGTTCATACTCTCGCCACAGTTCTGGTTGCTGTTGGGACAAGTATGTCCGCATTTTGGATTCTGGTGCTTAACAGCTGGATGCACACACCAAGTGGCTATGAAGTGATTGACGGCATTGTTCATGTGACCAGTTGGAAGGAAGTCATTTTCAATCCTTCTTTACCTTACCGTCTTCTGCACACGCTATTAGCATCGGCGCTGACTGCCAGCTTCTTGATTGCGGGTATCTCGGCTTATCAAATAATGAAAAAGTCAGATCACCGCTCAGCCAAACTTGGCCTAAAAGTCGCGTTGTTCGCGGCGGCTGGGTTCATCCCGGTACAAATCTTTGTCGGTGACCTTCACGGGTTAAACACGCTTGAACATCAACCTGCAAAAATTGCAGCGATGGAAGGTGTGTGGGAGACCGAGCAAGGCGCACCTCTTCTACTATTTGCGATGCCAAATGAAGAAACTCGCAGCAATGATTTTGAAGTGGGCATCCCTAAGTTGGCGAGTTTGATTCTTACGCATGACTTAGACGGGGAAATCCAGGGACTTAACGAGTTTGCGCCTGACCACCCGCCAGTGAAGCCCTTGTTCTTTGGTTTCCGCGTGATGGTTGGTGTGGGCGTCCTTATGCTGCTGGTTAGCTGGTATGGCGCGGTGAAGCTAGCACGCAAAAAAACGCTACCTAAACCTTACCTATACACAGTATTAGCCATGACGTTCTCCGGTTGGATAGCCACACTAGCGGGTTGGTATGTTACTGAGATTGGTCGGCAGCCTTGGCTCGTCAGCGGTGTATTGCGAACATCCGAAGCCGTCACCACGGTTGCGAGCAGTAGCGTGATGACTTCGCTCATTATGTACTTAGCCATTTACGCTGCATTGCTGGTTGCGTACATCCATACCCTGTTCTATTTGGCGCGCAAAGACGTTGCAGCCCATGAAGTCCCACTGACACAACAAGAGGCCTAATCATGCTCGACTATCTACCAGAAATTTACCTTCTGCTGCTTGGCTTCTCGGTCTTTATGTATGCCGTGCTCGACGGCTACGACCTTGGCGTCGGTATCCTGTTGCCAAGTGATAATGAAGCGCAACGTGACCGAATGATAGCATCTATCGGCCCTTTCTGGGACGCGAATGAAACGTGGTTGGTGTTAGCCGTCGGTATTCTGCTGATTGCCTTTCCTACCGCTCATAGCTTGATTTTGACGGAGCTTTATATGCCGACCGCCATCATGCTTATCGCACTGATCATGCGTGGCGTGGCATTCGACTTCCGAGCCAAAGCCAACTCGGATCATAAGCTTCATTGGGATTGGTGCTTCCGAATTGGCTCGCTAATCACCGCACTAACTCAGGGTTACATGGTGGGTCGTTACATCATGGGGTTTGAGCAATCAACCGAAGCATTTGGCTTTGCATGGTTAAGCGCACTTTGTGTAACAGCGGCGTACGTTTACATCGGTGGCGCATGGTTGGTACTGAAAACGGAAGGTGATTTGCAAATACGTTCGGCGCGTTGGTCTCGCCGTGCTGGTTGGTTAGCGGCTCTGGGTATCTTGGTAGTGAGTGTTGTAAACCCAATTGTAAATCAACAAGTTGCCTTGCGTTGGTTCAGCTTCCCAGAAATCTTGTTGCTTGCCCCAGTTCCGCTGATTGTGTTTGCGACCATCTTCCTCGTTGATCGCTATTTGCGTCAGGTTCCAATGGTGAATGATCTGGGTGTGCGCTGGCCTTTCTTTGGTGTCACCGTCATTTTCGCGTTGAGCTTTCTTGGTCTTGCGTATAGCTTCTTCCCAGAAGTTGTGCCGGGGTTGATGACCGCACAACAAGCGGCCTCCTCACCTGCGACATTAATAATCGTGGGCTACGGTGTGATGATTGTTATGCCGGTGATATTGCTTTACACCTTTGTGGTATACCGGATCTTCAAAGGCAAAGCGACAGAACTTAGCTACAAGTAGGAAGGTAATTCCTCAACAAAGCGCCGCTGCTCATGCGGCGTTTTTTTGCAGTACTCACGACAAAAGTATCTACCCAAGGCGACTGAGTGGGAACGCTGAGAGAATGTAGCGGCAGCCAGTAGTTTGTTCCTAACTAGAACGAGATAACCGTTTCTCAACTATAGCGATACAGGCACAAAAACAGAAAGAACATTTGATGTTACAAAAGGTAGACCGCCACTTTAAAACGCTTTGAGTATTTTTTGCGCTCAATGAGGTACAAGTATACTTATGCTTTTTATGACTTGTGAACACTCAATTGCATGTTATGTTGCTGTTGAAATCGTACATGAAATAAGGACAAGAACATGAAGATAAGATGCAAAACGACGCAAAGCATTGAAAAATTTAACCCTGATGACCTCAATCCAAACACAGATCTCTTTGGTATGATTGCTGTTGTATTCGTGTTCATGGCTGTTTTGCTTAGCATCTAGTAGCAATACGTTCATTCTTGTGGCCGTATTCATACCTCATGTGATATGGGTGCTAAATTCTAGATTAAAGCGGATGTGCTAACCCGCACCAATCAGATTATGGCTGCCTCTGTATAGCATCTTCAATTTTGGCGTTGTATAGAGGTGAGATGTGAATAGTTGGCTTGTAGATAGAATGGCGCTTGCACCTTGAGCACTCTTGTGTACTTTCAATGACGCATTACTTTAGTGCAGATATGAAAAAAGGCCTGATAAATCAGACCTTTTAGAATGTGGCGGTGAGTGAGAGATTCGAACTCTCGATTGCTAGCTACCAAGTTTAAAACATTTAAAATCAACCACTTAAATATATACAACTTCCATTGTTTGTACCAGTTTTTTGTACCTTTTCCTAGACACTCTCAATCGTGATTCCAAACAGGAATACACTTGGTAAATCGACTCCTACAGTAAACATGATGTGAGTGGGCAGCTACCAACCACTACAATGATACTCAGACATACGTAACGCTGGTTATTGAATTTACAATTTAGAATTTTTTTTCATAGAGTTACAAAACTACAGAGAAATAAACAGGACAGTAAATTGCTCAGATAAGAAGTGGAATAATAATGCGTACCGGAAAGGCTATTCTGATAGAAGACTTCATCCTTACAGGAGTTTGGCGAAGCGGTATTAAGAACTATAAGAGCACACTCTGCTCTATGGTTGTGAAGTGGTTGAATCAATATGGGACGCGGAGAGAATCACCACGAGGGATTGGTTAAGCTAAGGTTCATTTACAAAAATATTGGGGAGTACTCAACACACTCCCCATGATATCGCAGCTAATTAACTACTCCAGTTCTCACAACCAGATTTAGACTTGTCGATCACTAAGTCTCCCTCAACCTTGTATGAGATGAAACCCACAAGGAATGAAAAGAACTCTGAATCAGCGGTAACGTCTGTTAGACCTACTGCACATGTATCATTTTCAATCGCTTTATCAGCAGCCTCTTTAACGCTAGGAACACCTAAAGGAACAATGATAATAGGCTTTGCATCCTCACCAGTTACACGAGGGCCTTTGACAAATTCACCGCCATTTAGGTCGACATTTTTGGTCGATGCCAGTGTGAAATCCGCAACACGCTGAGCACAACCCGTAGACAGCAGTGAACCGGCGATAGCAATAGACAATAGTACTTTTTTCATTTCCAGCCTCTGTTGTTATTAATTTTTTGGGGGGCGGATTATTACATATCATTTGAATTATGTAAGTAACCCACTGAACTGATTGAGTAATATCTAGACGCCTTGTGTGTATATTGCTCAACATACCCATTAGGTATACCCAAACGACTACGGTCAAACCTTGATCAAACAGTACCGATTAGGGTTGAATTAAAATTGTGACCACAATAAAATTTCTAACATCTTAGAGTTAAACGGGTACACCTAATGGCACACATAGCTTATCTACGTGTTTCGACCACAGACCAAAATACAGACCGTCAACTTACAGATTCTGGTATCACCTTTGATAAGAGCTTTACAGATAAATGCAGTGGCGGTTCAACTAAACGACCAGCATTAGAAGCTCTTAAAGACTACGTTCGAGAAGGAGATACAATCCACGTTCATAGCATCGACCGCCTAGCTCGTAATTTGGTTGATTTGAAGCAACTAATAAACGACTGGACTAGCCAAGATGTTAGCGTGAGATTCCACAAGGAAAACCTAAGCTTTAATGCTGGTGGAAGTGATCATATGTCTGAGCTCATGCTGAACATGCTAGGAGCTGTAGCTCAATTCGAGTTAGCAATGATTCAGGAAAGACGTCAGGAAGGCATTGAGAAAGCTAAAGCAGCAGGGAAATATAAAGGTAGACCAACTAACACAACTAACCACCAGCGTATCGCTGAGCTACGCTCACAAGGTTTTTCCTTGAGAAAGATTGCCTCCGAAATAGGAGTCTCCTTATCCACAGTCCAAAGAGCCTTAGCAAAGACTTAGTACACCGTAATTACCAAAAAAATGAAGTTTTATAAATCCCATTTTGTGTGTGCGTAACGGTACGCCGCAATCGTATTCGATATGTATTACCCCGAACCCTCCCCCCTCCTAGGGTTCCAATCAAACCAAAAAGAGAAACATTAATAATCAGTCATAGACCTACAGGTACATAACACACTATGAATCAATTCATGGCAGATAGCAGATTTGCGTATTTAGACCCTCGAACTCTCATACTCGATCCCGCGATGCAAGCCCGTGACGTTGAACTCATAAAAGACAAACGAGAACGTTCAGCGCAAGAGATTAAGCAAGAGAGCCAAAGTAAGGAGATTCTTGAAGACCTTCGTAATGGACAGCCTATAAGGCAACCTATCACTGTTTTTGTGATTGATGACAAGTATTACGTAGTGGATGGTTTCCACCGCACTGGAGCTTGTTTGAAGTACCTTGAAGAAAACCCTGATGCTGAATTAATGATTAACTCGTTGATCATAGAAAACCGTACCTACGCTGAGGCATTCTCAGCAGCCCAAGATGTCAACCAAGCACATGGGGTTGGAGTTACTAAAGATGAAGCAACGCAAGCTAAGTTTCGCAAGCTAATTGTTAACCGAGAGTTTGGCCTAAGCGTCTCTCAAATAGAGGAGCTTGTTGGGTGTAGCCGTGGTCAAGCTGGACACATCGCTAACGGCTTAAAAGCTTGCAAAGAAGCATTAGGGAATGACATCGAGATGAACGACTTAGAGAGCTTTGTTGAAAACCTCAAGTTTGGCTTGGAGTCACGTTATTACCTACCCCAAAGCTGTTGGGACTCTAAGGGTTTCCCGAAGATTAGACGACTCTCAGATGCTTTTAAGGGTAAGGAGTATGTGCCTGACAAAGATGATGAGCAGTGGGAGCAAAAGCAAATTAAAGACGTCTCAAAGAGCATCAGCCGCCTCGTTGAGTTCTTTGGAGAGGATATCTTCAGGGAAGGCTTAAGGAAGTTCACTAGGGGCTCTCAACTAGGTATCTCGATATCTCAACGGAGTAAGTGGCTGGAAAAAGCTGGGACTATCGAAGGAAGTATTCAAGATAAAAATAGTGGAAATAAAGCCCCTAACGTAACAGAAAACTACGAGTTATAGAAATGACATTGTGAGCTCGTAAGCCTTATCCCACAAGGCCTACGGGCTAATTCAAACCAAAGTGTACACGTGTGTACAGTGGGGAGACTTTAGGTGTACACAACAGTGTAAAGACACTAACTAAAAGCTACCAAAGACGTTGGACAGCCAACCTAGGCAAACAGTCTATTGCTTTCTTCTTAGCCTTCATATCAACCGTACCGTATGCTGCTCCGATATTAGCCGGAGCGTGACCAGTGATAGCATCACTAACAGAATCAACCACTCCTAGGCCACGCAAAGCTGTTCTCAAAGAGTGTCTAAACGAGTGTGATGGCTGCTTGGTTATACCTAACGTCTTGACTTGTTTACTCCACCACTTACCAATAGCACCAGACCTTTTACCGTGTTTGTTTGGCTTGTGCTCAGGGAATAAAAACTCTCCACAGGACGCCACATAATCCAAAAAGCCCAAATCAATGAGATGATCATGAATCGGTACTTGTCGAACTGACTTAACGTTTTTTACGTTCTGCTCTTCACCCTCACGAACATAAATAAAATGAATACCTTCGTCTGACTGTTGTATATCTGACCTTCTAAGTTGAACCATTTCTTCAATCCGAGAGCCCGTATACCTGCATAGAAGTGGTACCCAATAACAAGCCATGCCATAAGGCTTATTAGCAGTAGCGTCAGTGAATATATCAAACTGAAATAACTGGTTGATCTCACTAGGGCTAAAGCCTTTAGCTTCGGCAACCGCTGACTTATTCTGCACTTTAGGAAGTGTTACACCTTTGTATGGGTTGACGTCTATCAGACCAAGCTCAACAGCATAGCCAAATACAGGAGAAGTCTTTCTGAGAATAGTCTTAACGGTTGAAGGAGCTATTGTTTCGAGCCCCTTTGTCTTAACAAGCTCAAGCTGCTCAGGTACTGATTTGTTTCTAATTTCTTTAGCTTTAGACTTAGGTAATTGTAACAGGGTATCTTTGTATTTTGAGATATGACCTCTGGTTACATCAGCAACGTCTAGATCCCCTATTATCTCTATAAGACGCTCTATCTGAGACTCAACCTCTGCCAAGGATTGAGAAGCTTTGCCATTAATAGATGCAGACTCAAGGTAACGCTTCAATAGGCTCGAAATGGAGTTCTGAGATGGTTTCAAAACCCTAGACGGTATCTTATCAGGCTTAGACACTGAAATGGGCTCACTAGCGATTGAACTGGTCACTGGCTCATACCCAAAGTCTCGCTTGTGACGAGCCAAGCAGAGAGACTCAACTCGACGGGCGTAATCATAAAAGGCACAGACCAAACGTCTATATGAAGCGCTTGTCTCACATACAACTAAACCTTCTATTTTTAGCTGCTCCTCAATGAAGTCTTTAAAACCTTCCAAAAGCTCTTGGTATTCCTCTTCAGTAGCTTTTGACGCATCTAGACCACTAAACTCAAATGTGTCAGACAAGCCGAATACGTGGAGACGCTTATCGCCCTCAACGCCATACCATTCATATCGAAGATAGCAATCATAGTTACCATTACCATCAACCTCATCTTTAACACGCAGATACCAACGCTCGGCAATGATCGCGCAATCACGGACATTAAGCTCAATATCAGATGAATTAGATAGCTTTAAATTAGCGAAGTCGATTTGCTTGAGCGCATCATCAAGATGCTGAGGAAATCGCTGCTTTGCTTCAGAAAGGTTTTTCGTTTGAAGAGATTTCTTGAAGACTGTCTTACCGATTATAGGAACCAGCTTTTTTGGGACAGCCATTCTAAAGTAGTAAACACCAGTTTGAGGATGCTTATAAGGACTTGCCATGATGTTCGACATTGTACCTACTCTTTGTACCAGTAGGCAGCTTACATTAAAACACCAAACCCCTGTATTATAAGAAGTTCTTACACTACAAGGGCTTATAGAATGTGGCGGTGAGTGAGAGATTCGAACTCTCGATACGTTGCCGTATACACACTTTCCAGGCGTGCTCCTTCAGCCACTCGGACAACTCACCGAATCAAATTTTGGTTAGCATCATTGGCTAACGAGGCGCTAATTTAATGATTATGTGCCTGATGGTCAAGGCTAAACATAAAAAAAAGCGCCCTTTTCGAATCGATTGCTCACTAAGTAACTAAATTGAGCAAAACTGGGGCATTTACATGCTTTGAGAATAACCGGGAACACGGAACCAACGGCGGCACATGTCCAAGAAGTACCCATACAACACACCCATGCCACAAGAAATAACAGCGTTACTTGCCACTGCGGTCACAATTTGATCTGTAGACGCGCCAACTGCGAATAAAATACCCGCATAAACTGGAGATTGAAATAGTACATAAGCGACCAGATCAGAGATGTTCTTCATAAAGGAAGACGGTGACACCTTACTACCTTGATGCAGCATCCAATCACGAAAAACCCCATACGGCCAAGCAATGGCGATATTCACTGGAATCGATAGCGTACGCGATGCTAGAGATTGCTCAAATGTCATCCCTGAAATCAAAATCTCGACAATCATCCCTGTGATAAAGCAAAAAACAACCATAGCAAAGGTATCCGCTGCGGCGTGACGAATACAAAATGGTCCACGAGACTTCATTTACAAAACCCTTAAAATCAAACACTGCAATTAATAAAAATAATAAAACTATTAACCACTAAAAAGACATCAAGCCAGTTAATGATGCAATTAGAACACACAAAAACTAGCTTATGGCTCTGTATTTAAAATTAAGTTGTAAATTTATAACCAACTTTTAAAGTAAAAGTAGTTTTTTTCACCAATGGCGAGTAAAAACGCCTAAAATTACGTAAAAATGGTACAAAAACACGGATTTCACTTACATAAAAAGGGGTTACGATAATTATTTTGACGTAAAGTTAGAACAAAACTCGGACTGTAAACAGTCACTCCTATAGCTTATGCTACCAAGCTGCGAAAATTCAGAGTATTACCGATATAATCACAGTAGAAGGTCTTGCTGCTTTACTCGTAAAAGTAAAACTGCAAGCCTGTTCATTGCAGGTTAGAAGAGTTTGTGACGACGCTGGATGACGTATGAATAGTAAGAACAATTCACAGTTGCGCCATATTGATTCAGTTATGGTGAGGCCAGCAAAATCGTTAATGTATCGATATCATCTTGGTCCGGGGATTGCTGACGCTTTAAGTTACTTCTTATCCGTTCGGCGACTGAAGAAACGTCGCCACTGAGTTCAAGGGGAGCCTCCGCAATGATCGCTGAAATAGCCTCAAGTGCTTCATTAAGATGTCCATTATCTAGAGCGACATAGAAGTTGAGTAACCACTTTTCAGCATTAAAGCTATCTGCTGCATTTCCATCAAAGTCCGATTGGTACTGATATAACTGTGTCGCATGAAGATACAGTGCATCATTTAATTCAGACTCCACTATTGGCTTCGCTATTATGTGGTCTGCTCCTACATTAATCATACGCTCTTGTGTTTCTTTGAACACATCCGCTGTACAGCCAAAAATCAGTACCGACTTAGCAGGTGAACTCATTGCTCGAATGGCTGATATGGCCCCAACGCCATCTAGAACAGGCATATGATTATCCATCAGTATCAAATCAAATGGTTTGATCGCAACCTCATCGACTGCAAGCTGACCATTTTCGACACTTGTGCACTCAAAGCCCTTGGCTCGGAGGAAAGTTTCCATAATGATCGCATTTGTTCGGTTGTCTTCAACAATGAGTGCTTTCAACCCTTTACAGTTCAATTTATGTGTATTGATTGACTCTACTTTACCCGGCTTGCAAGGTGTAAGGGCAATTTCGACAGTAAAAGTCGTTCCAGCGTCCTCCTGACTCTCTACAACCACTTGCCCACCCATATGTTCCGCGATTTCTTTGACTATTGCTAAACCAAGCCCTGTACCACCAAACCGTCTAGTCGTTGATGACTCTGCTTGCTCAAAAGGACGAAAAATGCGTTTTTGTGCCTCTTTTGAAATACCAATCCCTGTATCTTTTACCTTTAGTATCAGCTTGGTGCCAGCCTTACTCGATTTCTCGGCTAGCTCTACCTCTACGATGCCACGATCGGTGAACTTAACAGCGTTATTGAGTAGATTGAACAGTACTTGACGCAAACGGGCTTTGTCATTGTTGTACCAACGACCCGTTGGTAAATGCGAGACTACTCTAAAGCGAAGACCTTTTTCTGCACATAGCGTTTGATAAACACTCTTGATACTGCCGATAATCGACTCAATTGGGAAAGGCTTATTTTCAAACTCAACATGCCCTTGTTCAATTTTTGAGTAATCTAAAATCTCATTGAGTAATGTCATCATGTGATCACCTGAATCATAAAGTGTTCTCAGGTGCTTACGCTGCTCATCGGTAAGTGGTGTTTTTAACAGTATCTGGGCAGTTCCTAGTACACCGTTCATTGGTGTGCGAATCTCGTGGGACAATGTGGCTAAGAATGCCGTTTTAGCGTTTGTCGAAGCCTGAGCTTTTATTCTCTCCTGCTCTAAATAGATCGTCTTTTCATTGAACTTCTCGATAAGCTGTCCGATTTCGTCATCGCTATCGTAGTCAATATCTATGATCCCACCAGTTTTCGAGTCATCAATCTTAGCGGCAATGCGAACAATTGGTTCAACAATATAGCGATTCAGTAAGTAGTAACCGACCAAGACACACAAGAGCAAAAATGGAATGATCCTCCCCTCAACGCTCATCACTTGTTCAAACACTTGATCAGCGACTTTAGCTTTTGCGTTGACAACTTCCATGCGCCAATCGAACTCTCCGAAATCAAGCTCGCTGACATAAATTTCGTCCGTCAGTTGAAAGTTGTGCTCAATAATCACGTTTGAGTCAGCATCGCGAACCACTACCCCTAAAGAATGCTGGTTCGTGTGCTCTCGAATAAACTGAAAAAGTGCATCAAGTGATAGGTCTACCGTTACAACTCCAGCGAATCGACCGTTTTGGTAATATGGAGAAGATGCGGTAATCATCTGGACCTGAGTAAAGGTATCGATGTAAACCGTAGACCAACTAACAGAACCTACCGGAGCATCGGCGGCAGCGACATACCAGGGTTCATTATCATAACCGCCAGATTCGGGGTTATTGTAGGAGTGAATTTGGTCAATACCACTATCACTGTTTTTATTGAAGAATAGACTTTTATATCTCCATTGTTCTGCTTTGAGTTCGGGTTTAGGCCATACGCCACCACTAACAAGCATCTTGTCACTCAATTGAAGAATATGTGGAATTATTGTGTTGAGAGATTGAATATTTTCAGTCCCTTGGGCTAGCCCTACTAAGCTGCTCAATACACCTGTAGAACTGAGGAGGGGCTCTTTTATCTCAAGAGCAAGGAGTTGGGTACGTAACTCTAGGTTTTGCTCTAGCTTTTGTCTAACCGGTGGCTCAACAACCAAATAGGCGACAGAACCAATCGTTGCGATAAAGAAACACAGGTACAGTGTCAGGGCGAGAATGCTTTTTTTTCTCAGTGATGAGCGAATTTCCATAGATGTGTGAATCATTCCCTAATATCGATTTATCACAAATTGATTGGTAAGATGAGCGCAATCAACCAGCCCATTAACAAATGGTATTCTATTTTGAAACTACAAGACATCCTTTCTCTCCCAGAACTTGACGGTAAACTACTAAACCTAGCAAAAACTCAAGGCTTTGTAACAGCGATGGCTGCAGCGCCAAACGTATTAATGCCTCAAGAGTGGTTGCCATTCTTATGGGGTGGAGAAGAAACAGCGCCATTTACTGACGGTGAACAACTAGAGCAGTACATTGACGAGATTGTACAAATGTGGAACCAAACTCGTCCCGCTCTCCTAGAAGGCACTTGGCAGTGGCCTGCAGGGTGCGCGCTAGATGAGCAAGACATTGTAACAAGTCAGGCTCGCGATTTCTGTGAAGGTGTATTACAAGGCTGGCAACTTGCGCGTGATGACTGGGAAACGTTGATGCCTGAGGATAGCGAAGATAATGCCCTACTCGGTGGTGTTTTACTTTCTCTTACTATGCTTTACGACCCAGAAACAACCATTGAAACATTGGCCGAACAAGGTATGGAAGGCTTAGAGCAGTTTGAGGAAATCTTCAACGCAATGCCAGTGATGTTATGTGGTCTTACTCAGCGCGGTGTTGCATTAGCTGAAGAACAATAGACGCAACGCTGTCGACCATCAAGATTGAACGACTGAATAGACAAAAAGCTCTCCAAATGGAGAGCTTTTTTGATCATGTTAAAATTACATGTGGAATATACCGCGCCATATCTTGAGTCACTAAGCTACTGTCTTCCCTAATCGAAATACCGGCAGCTCTATCATTGACCAACCAACTGCCAATTAACGTATGGTTTTGCCCAAACTTAGGTAGTGGATGGTATTGCTGGACGATATTGAATTTAGATTCATAAGGCCCTGACGTTTTAACAAAACGTTTTCCATCGATGACGATCTCGATGTTCGCGCCCTCTCGAGAAAATAGTGGCTTGATGACACAATCTCTCATAGTGTTCGCTTTTGAATCGTTAGCAAAATAAGCGGGCAAAAGGTTCGGGTGGTTAGGAAAACGCTCCCACAATAACGGTAAAAGTGCTTTATTGGATAGAATCGACTTCCACATCGGTTCTAACCAGTTTACGTTCGCAGTCGCTAAGTACTTCGCATATTCCTCTTCAAACATAAACTCCCAAGGGTAAAGCTTAAACATCCAACGAATCGCTCTGTCGTCAGCATCCACAAACAGACCATCTTCCGTCACTCCAATATCTTCGACATGCACGAATGCCGTTGCTAACCCTGCCTCTCGCGCGCAATCCTCTAAATACTGGACAGTCCCTTTATCTTCTTCAGTGTACTTGCAGCAGCTAAAGTGAAGTGTTTGTCCTGGTTGGTATTTTGCTATTTCGGCAAAGCGCTCGATCAAAAAGTCTTGAAGAATATTGAATTGATCCGCGCTCTGGTGAACTCGACCTTTATTTACAACATCTTCTAGCCACACCCACTGCCAAAAGCCAGTTTCAAACAAGCTGGTTGGCGTATCCGCATTGTTTTCCAGTAATTTTGCTGGCGAGGTCCCGTTGTACGCGAAATCCAGCCGCGAATAAAGCGAAGGTTCGCTTCGTCTCCATGAAGAAGCGACCTGCTCCCACATAGATTCAGGGAGCGCACATTGCGTCAGCAACCGCTCACTCCGAACGACTTCATCCACAATAGCCAGGCACATCTGATGCAGCTCTTCAGTGGGCGCTTCTATATCGCGCTCAATTTGCTCCAGCGTGAATTGATAGTAAGCACTCTCATCCCAATACGGTTGGTCATACATGGTATGGAAACCAAAACCAAACTGGCGTGCTAATTCACGCCAGTTTTCGCGCTCTTGTATTTCTCGTCGAAACATAGTGCTTTTTAACCGCCTCGACTGACCGACACCGCTTTACCAAACCCGCCTCGAGACATCGCCCTGCCAATGGTGCCGCCACCACGTTTATTAAGGCTATTCGTCGCAACTTTGGTCGGCTGATTTCGGTAGGAGCCAAAGAATTGTCCTGCTCCATTATAGAATTTGGATTTATAACGGTACATCGGCTCTGAGTAATAGCTCTTGTTATAACCTTTCAACCCGCTTAATGAGCGACTGTAAAAAAAACCGCCAAAGTTAGGTACATAAGCTCGGGAACTGGAACTGTAGTAACAATCATCCTCGTAGAAATCATTCTCGCATTCGAACTCGCTGCGGTAGCGAGGGGCATTTTGTTCGGCACGAGCTAAAGCTTCTTGGTATGCAATGTCACACTGTTCACTAAACTCAGGCGAGTTAGATTTACACTCATCGGCATCAGAAAAAATGTACCCTTCTGTTTTTGACTCGTACGTAGCAAAGAAGAAAATACCACCAAAGGCAGCAAAGGGAAGAATTTTCCCAAGCTTTAAGCTTTTGTCCATGGAAGAACGTTTAACGTTAGAACTCCGCTTCATCGTTCCTCCTAGTAGGTCATGCACGCGGCATTCAATACGCCAACCGAAACAGAAACTGCTGCTAATACGATACCGGCTGGCAGTTCATCTTTTTCGATACGCTCTGCCACTTTCGGAAGTAAAATAAAGCGTACAATTGCAAATGCGATAATTTGAGCAAGCATTGCGACAACGCCCCACACCATAAAATCGACGATATTGACCGAGTTTTTTGCCGCCCCCGAAATCGCGAGACAGTAACCAAGGAAAGCCCCACTTAGCGCAATCGCTGCTGCTGTATTTTGTTTTTCTTTAATCAGATGCCACTCATCGTATGGCGTCAACTTGACGTAGATGAACTTAAACGCCAATACAAAAATAATAGAAACAGAGAAATAGAGTAAAAAGTTTGGGAAGCCTGCTAACAGGCCGGCAATCATGTGCATTATTGTTCCTTGTTCATTTCTTTCCAGGCAAAATCTTCAATACGTTCATCTGCAATGTAAAACAGCTTGGTACTCGCGGGTACTTCAGCATCTAAATCTGGGTTGAGTTGAATACCATCGCCAATATCAAAAGCAATCAGCGTGGCATGATGGCGTCTTTTGAGAAAAACGAAGAGATTCTCAATAGTGGTGGCAGACTGACCCTCAGGATAAATAACTGAGTATTGCGTCATACCTCGTGTTGAAGCCAAAAGCTCCTGATGAAGCGCACTTGAGCCCGGGTCAACCGCCGCTTTTGCCAACATTTCTGCGCCAACAGCAGGTATGCATTCCGCTTTCGGGCAATGCTGACTTAGAAGTCGGCCTAGCGCTTCATCTTTAAAGTAAGCGACCAAATGAGCGGAAGGGTTTACAGATGCGCAGTATAGAGCGGCTGACAAGGTAATGTCGTCCGAGAGATTATCCACAATAATGCAAGCGGCTTCGGCAATATTGGCGTTTTTCATTTCTTGCGAATCGGTATAACTGGTCACTTTGATAAAACTGATTTCGCCAGGTAACGGGTTCTCTATTTCTGAACGGCTGCATAAAACAATCGGACGCTTTCCCTCTTCTTCATGTTGTAACATGCGAATAAGGTGCATCGTTCTCGATCCATTCCAGCCCAACAATACAATATGGTTTTCCACTCTTACTCTCCGTTTTCCTAAAATACCCGCTCGCCAATAGTCCATCGCTGCTCCAGCGACACGCCCCAATAATGCGGCGAATAAGCTCAAACCGCCGGGGATTACAAATAGTACGACAACCCATTTACCCAAATCTGTTACTGGAGAATGGTCGCCATAACCCACCGTACTCGCCGTAACCATGAGGTAATAGATAAAGTTAGCGAAACTGTCTGTTAATGCGGTTTCACCAGCGAGAACCAGCAGCCACCATGAAAGGCTCACATATAAGCCACTAAAGATGAGAAGGCTTCGGTTGCTCAATTTAAAAAGGTGTGAACTAAGCCACTTTTTAACTACTAACCACACCGCCATAAATTTATGACCTCGATATTCATTGATTGCATCAATAGTAACTCATTGATAGTAAGACACAAAAAAACCAGCCATATTCGGCTGGTTTTTGAGATTTACTTTCAGTTACGCCTACTTTTTAAGCATTACCTTTCACTTGCATATTTAGCTGCTCAGCAAAATCTAGCATGCGGTTCAGTGGGATAAGTGATTTCACACGTAGCGCTTCATCAACAAAAATTTCGTGCTCTTCACCACCTTCACTAAGCGCTTTCTCAATTGCTTTCAAACCGTTCATTGCCATCCAAGGACAGTGTGCACAGCTGCGACATGTTGCGCCTGCACCTGCGGTTGGCGCTTCGATAAGTTCTTTCTCTGGCACAAGTTGCTGCATTTTAAAGAAAATGCCTTTGTCTGTCGCAACGATCATTTGTTTGTGAGGAAGCTCTTTCGCTGCTTTGATCAGCTGACTCGTTGATCCAACGGCATCGGCAAGTTCTACGACGCTTGCTGGTGACTCAGGGTGAACCAAAATAGCCGCATCTGGATACACGCTCTTCATTTTTCGTAGCGCATCAGCAGAGAACTCATCATGAACCACACACTCACCCTGCCAAAGCAGCATATCTGCGCCAGTTTTGTTAGCGATGTACGATCCTAGGTGACGGTCTGGTCCCCAAATAATTGGCTTATCTTCAGCGTCTAAGTGTTCCACGATTTCAAGCGCAATACTCGATGTAACGACCCAGTCGGCACGGGCTTTAACCGCTGCTGAGGTGTTTGCGTAAACTACAACCGTATGATCAGGGTGAGCATCACAAAACTCGCTGAACTTATCCGAAGGACAGCCAAGGTCGAGCGAACATTCCGCTTCCAACGTTGGCATTAGAATGCGCTTTTCTGGTGTCAGAATTTTGGCCGACTCGCCCATAAAGCGAACACCACCAATAATCAATGTACTTGCAGGGTGACGATTACCAAACTTCGCCATTTCCAACGAGTCACCAACAAACCCGCCAGTGTCTTCAGCTAGGGCTTGAATCTCAGGGTCGGTATAATAGTGTGCGATAAGTACCGCATCTTTTTCTTTGAGTAACTTTTTAATACGCTCAATGTAAGATGCTTTTTCTTCTTCGCTTAATGGAACTGGTTTCGGTGGGAATGGGTAAACAGTGTCGATTTTATCTAATATATGGCTCATTGCTCTTGCTCTACGCAACTTCCTTTAATCCGAGTATTGTAACCTCGTTAATTTTCAAAAACCAACTTGTCGCGGGGATTTCTAGCGGTCTAACCGTATATCTTTGTTACAGGTAGCATTTCCGAGTAGCGAAATTCGGTGCAACACAAGGTCAGAGGCTCTGCATCATTGCTATCGACTTAGCCGTTCTGCACCAACAGAAAATGGAAAAGAAAAAGGAAGCCGAGGCTTCCTTTTCAAAACATAACGTCTTACAGCTTAGAGCTGGCAAGTTTTGCAGATGCACTACCTGGGTATTCATCAACCACTTGTTGGTAGTACTTTTTCGCTTGAGCTGCATTGTTATTACGCTCAGCGATTTCGCCTAACTTAAGCAACGCATCGGCTCGCTTGTTGGAGTCTTTATAAGACACAACAGCGGCAAAACTTTTCACTGCATCCTCATCCTGCTTTTTAGCGAAGTACAACTGACCTAACCAGTAGTGAGAATTCGCTGAATATGTAGAATCAGGATAATCTTTCTGGAACTGCTGGAACGCTGCAATTGCGCCAGTGTAATCACGCTTTTTGAGAATGAGGTCAACTGCATTCTGATATGCCGTTTGCTCATCAACATTTGGAGTGTACTGGCCACCTGTTTTCACAGGTTGTGCTTCTTGTGCAGGTGTGGATTTTATCTCTCCACGAACACGATCCAGCTCGACAAACAACTCACGTTGACGTTGCAACATTTGTTTCATTTCGTAGCTATTTCGCTCTGATTGACCACGCAATTCACTGATCTCTTGTGACATTTGGTCAATTTGCTGTTGCATTTGGAGCTGAACGCGATTGCGATTTTGTAGCAAACGTTCTAGACGTTCTACTTCCGTTTCAGATGAACGGCTCTTAGAGACGGATGATGTGCTGTTGAGATCGGATACTGGAGCTGGTGCAGCGAACGCAAAGTTCGCTGCACTTGCCAGTAACGTAAGCGCAACAGCGCGCTTAGTGTTACTGAACATGAGGATTACCTCGAATTAGTATACTAGAACCGCGCGACGGTTCTTAGCGTAAACTTCATCTGATTGACCTAGAAGAAGTGGCTTCTCTTCACCGTAGCTAACGATTGAGATTTGGTCAGCTTGAACACCTAGTGCTTGTAGGTAGTTCGCTACTGCTTGTGCACGACGCTCACCTAGAGCAATGTTGTACTCAGGTGTACCGCGCTCATCAGCGTGACCTTCGATAGTTACGTTAAGTGCTGGGTTCTTGCTTAGGTAAGAAGCGTGAGCCGCTAGCATCTCTTCGTAATCTGCTGCAATTGTTGAGTTGTCAAAAGCAAAGTAGATTGTTTGAGTTTCACGTAGCGCTTGCTCTTTTAGCTCTTGCTCTGTCAACTGACCGCTTTGATCAATTGGCGTAGCTACTGTTGTTTCCACTGCGCCATTGTTGTTTGTTGCTGCACCAGTGTTAGAAGCAGCGTCGTCGCTTGAACTACACGCTGTAACAGCCATTACAGGAAGCGCGATTAGTAGCCCTTTTAGAACCTTGTTCAGTTGCATCTTATTTTCCTTTATTAATCAAACTTATTACTACAAAAACGGTGACCATGCAGGCGCTCGAACACGCCCATTTGTTGCCGGTAATCTAGCTTTGAATCGACCATCAATTGACACCATCGATAGTACGTTTTTCTTGTTGTAAATCGAGCTATACACAACCATGCCACCGTTTGGGGCAATACTAGGAGACTCATCAAGCAAGGTCTTAGTTAAGACTTGAAGAGCACCAGTTTCCAAATCTTGTTTCGCCAAATTAAATCCTGCGTTGCTGCGGTTCACCATAACTAGGAATCGCCCATCAGGAGTAATCTGACCACCCAAGTTTTGGCTGCCTTGCCAAGTCAAACGGTCAATAGAACCGCTGCCCAAATTTACTTGATAAATCTGTGGTTTACCACCCCTATCCGATGTGAAAATCAACGATTTTCCATCCGGATGCCAGAACGGTTCCGTATTATTTGATCTGCCACGCGTAATTTGCGTCAGCTTACGAGTGTTAAGGTCAAACGTATAAACATGAAGCGAGCCTGTTTTAGAAAGAACAATCGCTAACTTATTGCCATCTGGCGAAAATCTTGGCGCACCATTGTGACGTGGGTATGAAGTAATTTTCTCACGTTCACCGGTGTAGATGTTCATGATGAAGATTTCTGCTTGGCCATTTTGGAAGCTAACATATGCAAGCTTTTTACCATCGGGTGACCACGCTGGTGACATTAATGGTTGCTTAGAGCGTAAAACCAGACGCTCATTGTAGCCATCGTAATCAGCGACTCGAAGTTGGTAAGGGAAACGGTCTTTATCGTTCACTACCACATATGCGATACGAGTCATGAAAGCGCCACGGTCGCCAGTTAACTGTTCATACACCAAATCAGAGATACGGTGAGCGTACTCACGCATACGAGGCCCTTGAACAGTGGCTACTTTATTGAACAGCACATGATCTTTTGACAGGACTAATTCACCGTCACTACCAAGCGCCTTACTCTTCCCACCTGTTAACTGACCACGCACAATATCAACAAGTTGATAGTTGATAACGTAGTCACCTTGGTCGTTTTGCTTGATTGAACCAGTCAATAGCGCATCCACACCTAAATTGGTCCAAGCATCAAAATTAACTTCTGATTCACTGAACGGTGTTTGTGGCATTTTGCTCGTTGGAACTGGGCTGAATTTACCACTACGTTGTAAATCCGAGGCGATAACAGCAGAAACATCCGTTGGAAGCGCTTGTGTGCCCTCCCACTTAAACGGAACAACAGCAATTGGTCGTGCTGAATCAATACCATCGGTAATGACCAACTCTAATGCGGCATTCGCCACATTTGTCATACTGCTAAACAGTACAAACATTCCTAGTAAAAGGCGTCTAATCACGTCTTATTCCTTTTAGTCCAAAGCAACAGTTATGTTGATGTCTTTTAGTCTTTCATTGACCGCTGATTCTGAAGATTTAGGGAACGTCCCTACCTGAGCTATTGCTCGCTTCGCCGCAGCACATACTCGAGTATCGCCACTCAAAACGGTAACACCAGAGACCATCATATCAGTTCCTGTCGGAATCAATTTGATGTTTACCCTACACTCCTTTCCCAGCAAGTAGTCATCCTTAATCAGCTTTTGCTGAATATTTTGAGTATAGATGGATGACATACGAGAAAGTTCGTCGTCAATAAATTGATTGCGCGCAGCACTGTTTTTACTGACCTCATCCTCGAGACCCGCAAAAATATCATCTAACGCGGCTTCTTGAGCTTTACGCTCACGCTCGGCACGCTCAGCTGCTTCTCTCGCTTTACGCTCTCGCTCCGCTGCCTCTTTTGCCGCTTTCTCTTTTGCAATGCGCTCTTGTTCAGCTTTTTCAGCAGCTTCACGCTCACGACGTGCTTTTTCTTCCGCTTCTTTTGCTGCTTTTTCACGAGCCAAACGTTCTTGCTCAGCTTTTGCTATAGCCGCTTCTTTTGCTAAACGCTCCTGCTCAGCTTTACGCACGGCTTCTTCTTTTTCCTTGCGCTCTTTTTCTAGCTTAGCAGCTCGCTCTTTTTCTTTGCGAACACGTTCTTCTTCCTGCTTGCGCTCTTGCTCTTTTTTCTTACGTGCAGCTTCTGCTTCTCGCGCCGCTTGAGCATCTTTCGCTTGCTGCTCTTTCAACTTGCGAATTTGCTCTTCTTCAGCTTTGCGGTTTTTTTCTAGCTGCTCTGCTTCGCGTCTCAGTTTATCAAGACGCTCTTGTTCTTTTTTCGCTGCCTTTTCGCGTTGCTGGCGAATTTCTTTCGCTTGTTGCTGCACAAGTTTTGGATCGATGACAACAGCTTGAACCATTTGCCCTGTAGGCTCTGGTTTAGACATGTTGAAGTCCGTCCCCCAAAGCAGGGCTGCAACTAGAATTGCATGCAAACCAACCGATATTGCTATCGGTTTGGCGTATTGGTTGGGTTTCTTCTTGTGATCTTTCATAGATAATTGATGTCTATTCCCTGATATCGGTCATTAGACCTACCTTAGGGATACCAGCTCGACTTAGTTCATCTAGCAATAGAACAACATCGGCATATGGTGTTGCCGCGTCGCCACCTACCGCAACTGGTGAATCCGGCTTAACCTCTCGCTCCGCTTTCACTCGCACAATAACATCTTGCAACGACAAACCTCGCTGAACTTCTTCATCATTTACGCTTAGGCCTAAATTACCCTCGCTATCAATTTCGATGATAATAAAGCTACTGTCAGTCTCGCCAGCAAGGTCTTGCATAGATTCTGCGGTCGATGTTTTCGGAAGATCAACGTCGACGCCTTGAGTCACAAATGGAGCGGTCGCCATAAAAATGATCAACAGTACGAGCATTACGTCGATATACGGAACAACGTTGATCTCCGCTGTCATTTTTCGCTTTTTAGGTTGATAACCCGCCATGCTTTATTCCTTATCCGCGCTGTCTCGGCCAGCCATCGCTTGACGATGAAGGATGCTGTGGAATTCTTCAGAAAATGTTGCGTAAGTGTGCTCTAGTTTACTCACTTTATTGCTTAGGCGGTTGTACGCCATTACTGCCGGAATAGCCGCAAATAGCCCCATCGCTGTCGCGATAAGTGCCTCGGCGATACCCGGTGCAACCATAGACAACGTAGCTTGCTTTACTTCACCCAGCGCAATAAAGGCGTGCATGATGCCCCAAACGGTACCAAATAGGCCGATATAAGGGCTTATAGAACCGACTGTTGCCAAAAACGGTAAGCTTGTTTCTAGCTCATCTACTTCACGAGAAACAGCAACGCGCATTGCGCGGCCAGTGCCTTCCATGATGTAAGCTGGTGAATTTGCGTTGCTCTTACGTAGGCGAGCAAACTCTGTAAAACCTGCGTAGAAGATTTCTTCTGTGCCTTCAATTTCGTCTTTACGCGCTTTTACTTTTTGGTAAAGCTGAGAAAGATCAGTACCCGACCAAAATTTGTCTTCAAACTGCTCTGCATTTTTTGATGCTTGAGAAAGCACTTTGCTGCGCTTGATGATCATTGCCCATGACACAATTGACATGCCAAGCAACGTCAGCATCACAAGCTTTACCAACAGACTGGCCTGAAGAAAGAGATCTAAAATGGAAATATCAGCAGTCACTATTTGTTAGCTCCGAATTTATAAAGGTTGGAATAGCTATTGGTTTCATTTTCTTATTATCGATACATGCTACCTTAACCGAGGCCTTGCACAATATCTTGCCTTGATCATTGACCAACTCTTGACAGAATTGCAGAGAAGCACGTTTTATTTCTGACACTCGGGTTACGACTGTCAGATGCTCGTCCAGCCTAGCGCCTTGGTTGAAATCGATATCCATGTGTCGGACAACAAAGCCGATATTTTGTTCCAGTAACACATGTTGAGAAATGCCTTTAGCACGTAACATCTCTGTCCGTGCGCGCTCAAAGAATTTTAGATAATTAGAATGATATACAACACCGCCCGCATCAGTGTCTTCATAGTACACAGTGATCGGCCAGTGAAAGAGATTTGATGTGCCTTGCAAGGGAGTACCAATATATTCAATTCTTTAAAGTAATTACTATAACTGAAGCGACAGCAATTGGTACCGAGCTAAGGAAATATTTTTGAAATTTGTAGAAAAAATAAAAGCTAGGCGAGATACCTAGCTTTTATTCGGTGATTTAGTAACCGACTTTATTACAGCATATTTCAGCCTAAATGAAATAAAGTGCCGTTAGATAAATTAAGATAGCTAACGAGAAATAAGGACTAAACAAAACTTGCCAGTACCAGTTTCTTGGCTTGAAGCCCACCCCATACACCATGCTTGAACATACAGACCAAATCAGTGCTGGTGCGATGATTGAGTTAAAACCACCAATTGCTTGATGGTAAGCTTCAGGGTCCCACATCACCAATCCTACGTGCATAAAGCCAAGGATGAGAGATAAGACTCGTAGCAGAGTCTTATCCATTGGTGCGTGAAGTTTCGCTACCTTATCAGCGAGGTTACTCACTGTCTTTATCCATCATTTCTGAGTGCTCTAGCCAAAGAGCGTTGATGATACCGAATGCACAAGCAAGTAGTACACCTAGAATCCATGCGAAATACCACATAGTAAATGCTCCTTAGTAAAGTGAGTTTTTGTTGTCTTCAATGTACTGGTCATCAAGGCGACCAAACATCTTGTAGTAAGTCCAAGATGTGTAACCAAGGATGATTGGCACCATAACAAACGCAACGCCTGTCATTAGGTTCAGAGTCAGCTCAGATGACGTTGCATCCCACATTGTTAAGCTGTGGCTTGGCATTAAGTCTGAAGGCATGATGAATGGGAACATCGCAAAACCTGCAGTAAAGATAACACCAGCAACACCCAAGCTTGAAGTAATGAACGAAATCGCACATTTTTCAAGACGAGATGCCAATACAGCGAGAAGCGGCATTGCAACACCTAGTACAGGAGCAGCCCATAGTAGTGGGTAGTTTTCAAAGTTCTTCATCCACGCACCAGCTTCACGGATAACCTCTTTGTTTAGAGGGTTAGAAGCAGCGTTAGTGTCGATACCGCCAACAATGACGTAGCCATCGATATTTTGGATCCAGAAACCAGCCGCTACAAACGCAGCAACCGTCAGTAAACCAGCCAACTGAGCAACGTTGCGCGCACGCACATGCACTTCGCCTGTTGTTTTCATTTGTAGCCAAGTAGAACCTTGCATCAAAATCATGAACAAGCTTACTAGACCACACAACAGTGCAAATGGGTTTAGTAGACCAAAGAATGAGCCATGGTATGTTGGCATCAAGAACTCACTCAATTGGAATGGTACACCTTGTAGAAGGTTGCCAAACGCTACACCAAAGATGATTGGCGGAACAAAACCACTGATTGAGATACAGATATCCCAGGTATTGCGCCATTTTGGATCTTCGATTTTAGAGCGGTAGTCTAGGCCCAGAGGACGAAGCCATAGCGCTGCTAGTGTCAAAATCATCGCTAAGTAGAAGCCTGAAAATGACGTTGCGTAAACCAAAGGCCAAGCTGCGAACAGTGCACCACCAGCAGTGATAAGCCAAACTTGGTTACCATCCCAGTGAGGAGCAATTGAGTTAATCATGACACGGCGTTGCGTGTCGTTTTTACCGATGATAGGTACAAGCGCGCCTACACCCATATCGAAGCCGTCTGTTACTGCAAAACCAACTAGTAGAACACCGATTAGTACCCACCAGATGAGTCGCAAGATTTCGTAATCAAACATCTTGTTATCTCCTTACCTTACGCTTCTACTTGGCGACTAACTTTGTCTTCAACAGAGTCAGCATTTTGCTCGAAGTGGTAGCGACCCGTTTTCAGGCTACTTGGGCCTTTACGAGCGAATTTCAACATTAGGTAAACTTCTGCAATCAGGAATACCGTGTATAGCGCCAGAATTGCGAAGAGTGAAGTCCAGATTTCACCTGCAGTTAGCGCAGAAGCTGCAACATGCACTGGTAGAATTTCACCTACAGCCCAAGGCTGACGGCCGTACTCAGCGACGAACCAACCCGCTTCAATTGCAATCCAAGGTAGTGGAATGCTAAATAGTGCAGCTTTTAGAATCCATTGTTTCTGTTCAATCTTCTGACGACACGTTTGGATAAACGCCGCACCAAAGACAAACAACATGATGAAGCCACAAGCAACCATGATACGGAATGACCAGAATAGCGGCCATACTGTTGGGATTGAGTCGTCCGCAGCAGCTTGGATTTGCTCTTCTGTTGCATCAACAACATTGTCTGTGTAGCGTTTTAGAAGTAGACCGTAACCTAGGTCACCTTTCACTTCATCAAACGCAGTCATGTTTTCTTCTGACTTGTCGCCCGCACGAAGCTTCTCTAGAAGTTCATAAGCGTACATGCCGTCACGAATACGATCGACGTGTTCATCACGTAAATCACGAAGACCTGTTACTTGCTCATCAAAAGAACGTGTCGCGATAATACCCATTACGTAAGGGATCTTAATTGCGTAATCGGTATGCATCGTTTCCTGGTTAGGAACACCAAATAACGTAAATGCGGCAGGTGCAGGTTCAGTGTGCCACTCTGCTTCAATTGCAGCGAGTTTCACTTTTTGAACTTCACCAAGCTCGTAGCCAGATTCGTCACCAAGAACGATGGTAGATAAGATAGCTGCAATACCGAAAGAAGCAGCAATAGCAAACGAACGACGAGCAAACGCAATGTCACGACCTTTTAATAGGTAGTATGAACTGATGCCTAGAATAAACATTGCGCCACAAGTGTAACCAGAAGCAACCGTATGCACGAACTTAACCTGAGCAACTGGGTTTAGTACAACCTCAGAGAAGCTCACCATTTCCATTCGCATGGTTTCGAAGTTGAAATCTGCGCCTACTGGGTTTTGCATCCAGCCGTTTGCGATAAGAATCCAAAGAGCAGAGAAGTTAGAGCCTAGTGCCACAAGCCAGGTAACCGCTAAGTGTTGGCGTTTAGATAGACGATCCCACCCGAAGAAGAATAGACCAACAAAAGTTGACTCCAGGAAGAATGCGACAAGTGCTTCGATCGCTAGCGGTGCACCGAAGATATCACCTACATAGTGGGAGTAGTAAGACCAGTTCGTACCAAACTGGAACTCCATGGTAAGGCCTGTCGCCACACCAAGTGCAAAGTTAATACCGAATAGCTTACCCCAGAACTTGGTCATGTCCTTATAGATTTGCTTGTTCGTCATTACGTACATCGATTCCATAATGGCCAGAAGGAAGGCCATACCAAGGGTCAATGGTACGAATAGGAAGTGATACATCGCTGTCAGTGCAAACTGCAACCGCGATAGATCAACTACGTCAATCATGGTAACTCCTATGTGTCGGCTGAATGACACTCTCTACATATTGCAATCCATATTCAGGTGTTATTTACACTTGAAAAATGTTGAATTATCACAACTCATTGTTGCAAAAATGTGCTTCATTGGTTAGTTAATTGTTAAGCATCAGCTAATATAGCTGGGGCTAATATTACTTGTAAAAACAGATTGTTTCAAAAGGTTTATAGCCGTAACGCGCTTTGATATACATCAATGTTTATGCGCGGAATTTGCACAAAAATCCATCACATTGATCTAGATCAACCAGTATTGGATACGGATGTTAAGAGAGAGTAATCAGGAGAGAAATTAACCAGTTGCAAGCAAACATCGAGTTAACAATCAATGCTTTTTACTTACTAAACCAGTATGAGAAAAAATTCAAAAAATGTGAGTTTGGTCAACTTTAATGAAGCGCTGGGCAACAAAGGCCCAGCGAGGGAATCTTATTTTTCAATTCCGAAATGCAAATACGCACGATCTGTCGCGATTCTTCCACGCGGAGTGCGTTGTAAATAACCTTGCTGAATAAGATAAGGTTCAAGAACGTCTTCAATAGTGTCCTTTTCTTCACCTATCGCCGCTGCCATGTTGTCGAGCCCGACAGGACCACCACCAAATTTTTCCATAATCGCGAGTAGTAGCTTACGGTCCATGTAATCGAAGCCTTCGGCGTCCACATCAAGCATATTCAACGCCTTATCGGCAACATCGGCACAAATGTGACCATTGCCTTTTACTTCCGCATAATCACGAACACGGCGTAGCAAACGGTTAGCAATACGTGGTGTGCCACGCGCACGTCTTGCCACTTCCAATGCACCTTCAGGTTCCATTGATAAACCTAAACAATCCGCGCTTCGCTGCACAATATCTTGGAGGTCTTTTATCTTATAAAACTCAAGGCGCTGAGTAATACCAAAGCGATCGCGCAATGGTGACGTCAAAGAGCCCGCTCGGGTCGTCGCACCAATTAACGTAAACGGTGGTAAATCGATCTTAATAGAACGAGCGGCCGGACCTTCACCGATCATAATATCCAGTTGATAATCTTCCATCGCCGGATATAGCACCTCTTCAACCATCGGACTCAAGCGGTGAATCTCATCGATGAACAACACATCGTTTTCTTCAAGGTTGGTTAACAGCGCGGCCAAATCGCCTGCTTTCTCAAGTACAGGGCCTGAAGTAGTGCGAATGTTCACTTCCATTTCATTGGCAACGATATTCGCAAGTGTGGTTTTACCCAAACCTGGGGGACCAAAAATCAAAAGGTGATCAAGTGCTTCGCTACGTAACTGAGCAGCTTTAATGAAGATCTCCATTTGGTCACGGACATGGTCCTGACCTTGGTAATCCGCTAATTTTTTTGGCCGAATAGCACGATCAATGACATCTTCATCACGAAAGGCAGGGTTTTCTGGCGCGATTAAACGATCGGCTTCAATCATCTTTTTACCTTGAAAAATGGTTACCTGAGAGAATAATGCCGCTCGTTTAACAGCAAGTGGCATATTTCTATATCTCGTCATCCTGTACAGCGACGAAGGAGCGTGATACAGGATCTTCTATCCGAGCGATTTATGGTCAAATTGTTTCATTAACCGCTCAGCGTGCTGCTATTAGATTCCCAGTCTCGCCAGGCTCGCTGGAATGACACAAAAAACATCGTTAAGCGATTGGCATTAACCTTAGAGAATGAGTTATCTTGAACAAATATTCACTGTGCAACCAGCGTTACACCATTGATTTTAGAGCTTCACGGATCATTTGCTCACTGCTCATGTCCGGTTTAGCGATCTGAGATACCACTTTCGACGCTTGAGTCGGCTTGTAACCTAGAGCTAGAAGCGCACTGATTGCCTCTTCTTCCGCGTTGTTGGATGTCGCACCAGAATCCGCAGGAGCAGCATCCGTAAATGGTGTAAATAGATCGCCAGCGCCCCACCCTTTCAAGCGGTCTTTCATTTCAACAACCAATCGCTCTGCGGTTTTCTTGCCAACGCCTGGAAGCTTAACCAGCGTAGAAACGTCTTCATGTTCCACACAAGTAACAAATTGCGTTGCTGTCATACCAGAGAGAATACCAAGACCGAGTTTAGGACCAACGCCATTGGCTTTGATCACTTCACGGAAAAGTGCTCGTTCTTTTACCGTGTTGAAACCGTATAGCAATTGCGCATCTTCACGGACAACAAAGTGAGTATAAATAATGGCTTCTTCGCCAACATTTGGCAGTTCGTAAAAACAGCTCATTGGCATCTGGACTTCATAGCCAATGCCATTAACTTCAATTAATACTTCAGGTGGTTGCTTTTCAATCAGTATGCCACGAAGACGTCCAATCACTATAAATACTCTTTGGAAATGAATTTGCGACAGGATAATAAAGAACTGGATAGACATCCAGTTAATTTTAACGGTAGCGCCCTTTTCTGGCACTGGTTGCTTTGCCCGCTAACGCAACGAGAGTCTTGTTAGTATTGGCATGACAAATCGCCACACCTAAAGCATCGGCTGCATCCGCTTGAGGCTTGGCGGGCAATTTAAGCATCTGCTGAACCATATGCTGAACTTGCGCTTTGTCCGCGCCACCAGTGCCGACGACAGCTTGCTTAATAAGACGAGCCGCGTATTCAAATACCGGCAACTCCGCATTCACCGCAGCAACAATTGCACTGCCACGAGCTTGGCCAAGTTTTAGCGCTGAATCCGCGTTTTTGGCCATAAACACTTGCTCGATCGCGAAAACGTCCGGTTGAAACTGGGTAATGATTTCCGTGACGCCTGCATAAATCTGTTTAAGCCGACCCGGAAGTTCTTTTTCTGAAGTACGAATGCAGCCACTACCAAGGTATTGCAAGTGGCGTCCATTTTGACGAATGACCCCATAGCCGGTAATGCGCGAACCTGGGTCAATGCCCAAAATAATTGACATGAATGTTCCTAAAAATGAGGCCTAATTCGGCCTCAGTCTTTTTATTATTACTTGCTAACTTCGGAGCAAATACCGCTCCCGACACCTTGAGTTTAATCTAGCGTAGCCGCAACGTCGTCAGAGATATCACCATTGTGATAAACCTCTTGAACGTCGTCCAGATCTTCCAAAGCGTCAATCAAACGAAGTAGTTTTGGCGCAGTATCCGCATCCAAATCTGCTTTCGTAGATGGGATCAGCGACACCTCAGCGTTCTCTGCCTCAAACCCTGCGGCATCAAGGGCATCTTTTACGAGTCCAAAATCGCCTGGGGCCGTGTAGACATCAATCGAGCCATCTTCTGCCGTTTCAATGTCATCAGCACCACTTTCTAATGCTACTTCCATTACCGCATCCTCATCTAAACCTGGGCCATATGAAATCACGCCTTTCTTGTCGAAAAGATAGTTGACGCTACCATCCGTCCCCAGATTACCGCCTGACTTTGAGAATGCATGGCGTACGCCAGATACCGTACGATTTCGGTTATCCGTCATACATTCGACCATGACCGCCGTACCACCTGGACCATAACCTTCATAGATCACGGTTTCCATGTTGTCGTCGCCTTCACCACCAGCACCTCGGCTGACAGCGCGGTTGACAGTGTCACGTGTCATGTTGTTAGACAGTGCTTTATCAATTGCTGCTCGCAAACGTGGGTTATTTTCTGGCTCACCGCCCCCCTCTTTTGCCGCAACAACGATTTCACGTATTAATTTAGTAAAGATTTTGCCGCGCTTCGCATCTTGCGCTGCTTTACGGTGACGAATATTCGCCCATTTACTATGACCAGCCATAATTCACCTTTTAATGTATTTTGACGCTTAATAACAAAACATGTTCTAAAAGCGTTGCTTGGGAAATTGCTTTGGAAGTTTCTTGGGTTTATTTAAACAAAAACTCCCGCAGTTGCGGGAGTTTTCTTCAAATGTTGTGCGCTTATTCTGCGTCTTTTTCTTTCGCTGCAGTTACTGCGATTGCTAGCTCTTCTAGCGCTGCTGTGTTCGCAATACTTGGTGCGTCTGTTAGTAGACACGCCGCTGCTGTTGTTTTAGGGAACGCGATAACATCACGGATGTTCTCTGTGCCACATAGCAGCATTACTAGACGGTCTAGACCAAATGCAAGACCAGCATGTGGAGGCGTACCGAATTTCAGCGCATCAAGCAGGAAGCCGAACTTAAGCTGTTGCTCTTCAGGTGTGATGCCTAGAATATCAAATACGGCTTCTTGCATATCTGCGTTGTGGATACGAACAGAGCCGCCGCCCACTTCGTAGCCATTTAGAACCATATCGTAAGCGTTAGAATTTGCCGCAGCAGGGTTTGCTTTTAGCTCTTCTGCAGTCACACCTAGAGGCGATGTGAATGGGTGGTGCATCGCGTGTAGGTTGCCTTCGTCATCTTCTTCGAACATTGGGAAGTCAACAACCCATAGTGGAGCCCATGCAGACTCATCCGTTAGCTCTAGGTCTTTACCTAGTTTCAAACGTAGCGCACCCATTGCTTCTGCAACGATACCCGCTTTATCAGCGCCAAATAGAATAATGTCACCAGATTCCGCTTGAGTACGATCTAGAATGCCGTTGATCACGTCTTCATTTAGGAACTTAGCGACTGGAGATTGGATACCTTCCATGCCCGCTGCACGGTCATTAACCTTCATCCAAGCTAGACCTTTCGCACCGTAGATGCCAACGAATTCACCGTAGCCATCAATTTGCTTACGAGTCAAAGATGCACCACCTGGAACGCGAATAACGGCAACGCGGCCTTTTTCATCGTTTGCTGGACCTGAGAATACTTTGAACTCAACGTCTTTCACTAGGTCAGCAACGTCTACTAGTTCCAGTGGGTTACGTAGGTCTGGCTTGTCAGAACCGAAACGACGAATCGCTTCGCTGAACGGCATTACTGGGAATTCACCTAGGTCAACGTTTAGTAGCTCTTGCCACATTTCACGAACCATTTTCTCAGTCGTTGCACGAACTTGGTCAGCCGTCATGAATGACGTTTCGATATCGATCTGAGTGAATTCTGGTTGACGGTCAGCACGCAAGTCTTCATCACGGAAACACTTAACGATTTGGTAGTAACGGTCAAAACCAGACATCATTAGAAGTTGTTTGAATAGCTGTGGAGACTGAGGAAGCGCGTAGAAGCTGCCTTTGTGAACACGGCTAGGTACTAGGTAGTCACGAGCGCCTTCTGGAGTCGCTTTTGTTAGGACTGGTGTTTCGATGTCTAGGAAACCGTTGTCATCTAGGAAACGACGAACAAAGCTAGACGCTTTAGCTCGTAGCTTGATGCGGTCGCTCATTTCTGGACGACGTAGATCTAGGTAACGGTACTTCAGGCGCTGCTCTTCAGAGTTCTTTTGGTTGAAGTCTAGAGGCAGAACATCAGAACGGTTGATGATTTCAAGACCTTTCGCAAGGATCTCAACTTCACCTGTTGCCATGTCTTTGTTTGCTTGGCTCTCTGGGCGAACGCGCACTTCACCCGTTAGTTTGATACAGAATTCATTACGAAGTGTGTTCGCCACTTCATACGCATCCGCCATATCTGGATCAACAACTACCTGAACGATACCTTCGCGATCTCGCATATCAATAAAAATAAGACCGCCTAAATCACGACGACGGTTAACCCAGCCGCAAAGTTCTACAGTTTGTCCTGCAAGGGACTTGTTCAGGTGACCACAGTAATGGGTACGCATAATGAAATTCCCAATCTCTCAAATGTTGTTAACTACACTCTGTCAGCCTCATTGCTAAGCAGAGTAAAGATTCAGTTATACGCTGAATGTCCACGAAAATCGACTACTCAACATACAATTACGTGTGTTTTATCATTCACTGGTGCTTTTTAGTACAACAAATGTTCAAAAGCGCACCAAAGCGAAAAAATTGGGGAGGATTATAGCGTGAAATTACCTATTTCAGCAAAACTCTCGTAAAGTATTCACACGAGTAGCAAGCAGTAAAGAATAATGGATAACTTACCTCTTCGACTTGGATTGACGATGTGGTCGCACAATCAATGGCAACAAAGTTTTTACGGCAGCGGGACAAAGCCCGCTGAACGTTTAGAAAGGTATGCGCAAGTGTTTCATACCGTGGAAGGCAACACGACATTTTATGCCACACCGACGCTCAATACAGTGCAAAACTGGAGAGCCGCAACCCACGATGATTTTCGCTTTACTTTCAAACTTCCTAAAGCCATCACTCATGAGCAAATGCTAAGAGGTTGCAGCGAACAACTGAGAGACTTCATGAAAGTCATGGAGCCTTTGCATGACCGTGTGGGCCAATGGACAATTCAATTACCAGCCGCATTTGGTCCTGAGCACCTTGATCGGCTGAAAAAGTTCTGTGCGAACTTTCCACCTAACTTCCCTCTCGGTGTTGAGGTTCGCCATATGGCATTTTTCTCCAAAGGCGAAGAAGAGCGAGCACTTAACCAATGGTTAGTAGAGAATAATATTGACCGCATTATTATGGATAGCCGCCCAGTCTTTGCCGCTAAGCCCGACAATGAGGCGATTATTGATGCACAAATGAAAAAACCACGAGTCCCTGTTCACGCCATTGCTACCGCTTCACACCCTTTGATTCGCTTTATTGGTCATCCAGAAGAACAGCAAAATTACGAGTTTTTTAAACCATGGCTCAACAAGTTGCCACAATGGATTGCCGAAGGTAAACAGCCATATGTCATGATCCATACCGCAGACAATATAATTGCGCCAGAGTTGGCCGCAAACCTATATAAAGACATACAAAAGCGTATCACACTCCCTGAGTTATCACCTTTCCCAGCTGACGATGGCAACTCGCAGTTACAGATGTTCTAACGCAACACATGACAGAGGCGCGAAATTCCCATAAAATACGCGCCTTTTTTGGTGCCTGACATTTTCAGGCGGCTTGTATGCAGAGACTTAGTTATGAACCCTAAGAGCAATCCAGATACTATTTTTTCGGCTCCAATCGATAAAATTGGGGATTTCACGTTCGATGAACGCGTAGCGGAAGTATTTCCTGACATGATTCAACGATCGGTACCGGGTTACAGCAATATCATTTCTGCAATCGGTATGCTGGCAGAGCGTTTTGTAAAACCTCACTCAAACATCTATGACCTTGGCTGTTCTTTGGGTGCTGCAACATTGTCTATGCGTCGCCATATCAAACAAGAAGGTTGCCAAATCATCGCAGTGGACAACTCTCCTGCGATGGTTGAGCGTTGTAAACTTCACGTCAACGCTTACCGCAGTGACACTCCTGTGGATGTAGTAGAAGCAGACATTCGCAATATCGAAATTGAAAACGCGTCAGTGGTGGTGTTGAACTTCACTTTGCAATTCCTCTCTCCAGAAGATCGTTACTCCTTGCTCGAGAAAATTTACGCAGGCCTGCGTCCAGGCGGCATTTTGATTCTATCGGAGAAGTTCGTCTTCGAAGATGAAGTTTCGAACGAACTGTTAATTGACCTTCACCACGACTTTAAACGTGCGAATGGTTATAGCGAACTAGAAATCAGCCAAAAGCGCAGCGCGATAGAAAACGTAATGCGCCCAGATTCAAAGAAAGAACATAAAGAGCGTTTCGCTAAAATTGGCTTTTCTAGCTACGATGTTTGGTTCCAATGCTTTAACTTCGGCTCCATGTTCGCGATTAAATAGACCATGCATACAAAGCCTGAACCATACCGATTTCGGCTTTTGTTAATAATTTATACCCATCAACTCAGCGATTAACTAACTATGTTTAACTTTGCAAATTTCTACCAATTGATTGCCCAAGACACCCGTCTTCAACCTTGGCTTAATGTGCTTCCACAGCAGCTAACGGATTGGCAAAATGCAGAGCACGGTGACTTTGGTCGCTGGTTGAAAGCCCTGAACAAAATCCCAGCGGGTAGACCGGACAACATCGACATTGTTGATTCTGTCACGATTTCAAACAATGAGCCGATGCCTCAAGGGGAACTTAAAAAGCTAGAAAGCTTACTTCGTACATTCCATCCTTGGCGCAAAGGCCCATACCACGTACACGGCATCCATATTGATACTGAGTGGCGCAGTGATTGGAAATGGGACCGCGTGCTTCCACATATTTCTCCATTAAAGAATCGCAGCGTACTCGATGTAGGTTGTGGTAACGGCTACCACATGTGGCGCATGCTAGGCGAAGGTGCACGCTTAACTGTCGGTATCGATCCATCTCACCTGTTCCTGATTCAGTTCGAAGCAATTCGTAAACTAATGGGCGATGACCAACGTGCACACCTACTGCCATTGGGCATTGAACAACTACCTAAGTTGGAAGCGTTCGATACGGTATTCAGCATGGGCGTGCTTTACCATCGCCGCTCGCCTCTCGATCATTTAGTGCAACTAAAAGATCAATTGGTATCTGGAGGTGAACTCGTATTGGAAACACTCGTGATTGAAGGTGATGAGAATGCAGTACTGGTCCCGACTTCTCGTTACGCGCAAATGCGTAATGTCTATTTCTTCCCTTCAGCAAAAGCCCTAAAAGTGTGGCTAGAATTGGTCGGTTTTGAAGATGTTCGTATCGTTGATGAAAACATCACGTCCGTAGACGAACAACGTACCACAGATTGGATGACGCATAACTCTCTACCTGACTACTTAGATCCGAACGACCCAAGCAAAACTGTAGAAGGCTATCCTGCCCCTCGCCGCGCGGTTCTTGTCGCTCGCAAATCATAATTCGCTGAGATTCCTGACATTGTCTTAACTCATTTTACGAGTTAAGACATTACCCTCTTTCCTCGTAATGAGCGAGTTTGTTTTTTGAATCCATTTTTCACGTCAAAATATAAGCACGCTCTAAATAAGGATGCGCTTTTATGTCCTTGATTTTTGGCTTTTCATCACTATTCCTCAAACAATAAGTAATAGAGAAACATTCTTACTTGTGAGGCTTTATCGATATAAGCTAAACTCCTAAAAAATAAACAACTTAATCCAATCCCAAGGTTTTCAATGTTATTACGATTGACCCCGATTGTTGCCATCGCCTTACTATCTGGATGCTCACTAACCAAAGGCGAACAGTACCACCAAGAAACGTTAGCGGCGATTCAAAATTCAGAAGCGAATGTCAATAATCGCATTACCAACCTAGAGCTACAGCTCAGCAACCAATCGGACTATATCGACAGCCTTGAAGAACAAGTCGATAAACTACAGGTTGAACTTCTTACATTTCGCGATGAAGCAATGGCAGAAGTAAAAAAACCGAAAGAGCCGATTATTGTCCAATCTCCCGCTCCTGTGGAACCAACCCCAACTCACGATATTGTCCTTGGCTCTATCGAAAAGGTCACTGTAGAGTCGATTAAGCAAACTTTTGATGCACGTATCGACACTGGTGCCGCGACGTCGTCTTTAAATGCCGTTGATATTGAAGAGTTCGAAAGAAATGGCAAAAAATGGGTCCGATTCCACTTAGCAGACACCAGTAAATCCGAAGAAGAGAAAAGTACTTGGATCGAAGCTCCTGTCATTCGCTACGTCAAAATCCGCCAGGTTACCAGTGAAGAGTTAGAACGCCGCGCTGTGGTAGAACTTTGGGTGCGCGTTGGAAAAATTCATGAAAAAGCGCAATTTACGTTGGCAGATCGCTCACATATGAACCATCCTATTTTACTGGGTAGAGAATTTATGCGCGACATAGCACTTGTCGATGTAAGTCGTACCTATATCCAAACGGACGAAGATAAAAAATAATAAGGTAGATTATGACGTCAAAAATACCGTTTTACCTTTCTATCATCTTATTGGTGATTGCGGGCATTGCTCTGAGTGTTTTCAGACATGAAAACTACGGCGTGCCTTGGACGCCAGGCGAAACTCGCCAGGTGTGGGATGTAGAAGCTCGTATTGAGTTCAATGCTAGCGGCAACGAAGTAAAAGCGTCACTTGCAGCACCTCATACACAAAGTGGTTACACACTTATCGGTGAATCTGCTTCCTCATCAGGTTATGGCGTTTCCTACATCAATGACGATTCAGGCCGTCGTGCAGAATGGTCAATTCGCCAAGCTCAAGGGCCACAAACCATATACTACAAAGCTCAGTTCTTAGTAGACCCTCAGGCTAAAGTCACTCCTTTACCGCCAACGGAAGACATTACGCCACCAACGCTTTCAGCACCACAAGCAGCAGCGGCAAATGCCCTTATCGAACGTGCGATGAGTCGCTCAGCCGATAATGTGACGTTTACTCGTGAGCTTATCAAAGCGCTTAATGACCCTGATAGCCAAAACTCGTCGCTACTACTGAACGATTTCAGCCGTACTGACGCACTGCATAACATTTTGCTTACCGCAGGTATACAGAGCAAAACCGTCGGTGTTATCGAACTAGAAGATGGTCGTCGACGCCAAACAATTCAACCAATGGTTCAGGTTTGGTCAGGTAAAGATTGGGTACTGTTTTCGCCAAAATCCGAACAAAAAGCAGTGAAACCCAACTTGTTAGTGTGGGATGAATCAAACGTATCCTTACTTGACCTTGTTGGTGGTAAAAATAGCCAAGTGCATTTCTCGATGATTAAGCAAGAAATGACACCACAACAAGCTACAAACAACAAAATAGAAGCAGATGGATTACTGAATATTTCAATTCATAGCTTACCTTTGGAAGAGCAAGCGATGTTCAAAACCATTATGCTCATCCCTATCGGTGCTCTGATCGTTGTGTTCTTGCGTGTGATTATCGGCCTGAAAACATCCGGTACCTTCATGCCTGTGTTGATTGCCGTTGCTTTTGTTCAAACTCAACTATTAACGGGTATTGTCGGTTTCTTGCTAATTGTAGGTACAGGCCTGATTATTCGAAGCTATTTGTCTAGGTTGAACTTATTGCTGGTAGCAAGGATATCTGCGGTCATTATTACCGTTATCATGATCATCTCGGTGTTCACCGTTGTTGCGTTTAAGATGGGCTTAACGGAAGGCCTAACAATTACCTTCTTCCCTATGATCATCTTGTCTTGGACGATTGAACGTATGTCAATCCTATGGGAAGAAGAAGGTGCGAAGGAAGTTGCTCTGCAAGGTGGTGGTTCATTGCTGACAGCGGTATTAGTTTACCTTGCAATGACGAACTCATACATTCAACACTTAACCTTTAACTTCATTGGTCTACAGTTGATTGTTCTGGCCGGTATTCTATTACTAGGTACTTACACAGGTTACCGCCTCACTGAGCTACGACGCTTCAAACCACTAGCGGAGGACTAAACGATGTTCGAAAGTTTTACTTCGCCGTCTAAGCTTCGCCATAAAGGCATTATGGGGATGAACAAGCGTAACCACAGCTATATTGGCCGTTACAATGATCGTTCTAAATACCCACTTGTCGATGACAAGCTAAAGACCAAAATTATTGCACAGGCAGCAGGAGCAACAGTTCCTGCCCTGATCGGTGTCATTCATAACCAAGCTGAAGTTAAGACTATCCACAAAATGGTTGAGAACTGGCCTGGTTTTGTGATCAAACCTGCACAAGGTAGTGGCGGTAAAGGCATTCTGGTTGTTACGTCTCATAAAAACGGGGTATATACCAAACCCTCCGGCTCTACAATTGGTAGGGATGAGGTCGAGCGTCACATTAGTAATGCGCTTGCTGGCCTTTTCTCTCTTGGTGGTAAAAATGACGTTGCTGTGGTTGAAAACTTAATCAAGTTTGATGACTGTTTTGATGGCTTCAGTTATGAAGGCGTACCAGATGTTCGGATCATCGTATTTAAAGGTTATCCAGTTATGGCGATGATGCGCTGCTCTACAGCGGCTTCCGACGGCAAAGCAAACCTTCACCAAGGTGCGGTAGGAGTAGGCATTGACATCGCGACAGGTAAAGCCGTCAGAGCGGTGCAGTTCGATCATCCAGTGACTCATCACCCTGATACAGGTAAAGACCTTTCGACCCTTCAAGTACCGCATTGGGAGCGCTTGCTGGAGCTTGCGTCAAGTGCCTGGGAAATGACAGGTTTGGGATACATGGGTACGGATATGGTGCTGGATAAAGATGAAGGACCTATGGTTTTAGAGCTTAACGCTCGCCCTGGTCTGGCAATCCAAATCGCTAATGGTGCAGGCTTACTTCCTCGTTTGAAACACATAGAGAGCCTTGGCACACCTGCTGAGTATCCAAAACCGATTGAACGCGTCGCTTACGCGGCAGAGCAGTTCGGTGTGAAGCCGTTGTTCTAACCCTCCGACATAATGTTCGTTATTACTCGCCAGTAATTGTCATGATTACTGGCGTTTTTGTTCCCGCATCCAAAAACCTTGCACTTACTCTCCTTATTAAACACATCCTTCTCATATATAAGTTGAATCAATGATCGAGCTAACAAAATCAACATAGATCGTTTCTTTTCTACTTTGCCTTTTGAGTATGATGAGAGCTCCCCTTACTCAACTTGAGAGGTTGGGAAATGCTAATAAAAGAAACAAATAATGATGAACCAGAGCTTGAAGAACAAGAGAGCTTAGACCAACACCTACAACGCTTGTCTGAGCTTTCTGTCCAAGCACTCGAAGAGCTTGCTGAAATGATCGAAGTCAGGGACGATATTCCAGAGGAATAAACGTCGCTTCCTCGTGAAGTTCCGCTAATAAGCCGAGACTGCCGTCCTACAGTCTCGGCTTGTCTTATGTTGTTCGAAGCCTACCTCGTAAATAGATACAAAAACGCCCGCGTTCATTGCGGGCGTTTTATTAGATTCGGAGTTTACGATTCAAACTCTTCAATCATCTCTTGCGCTTCAGTCTTAGGCTTATCCGTTTGACCAAAACCACGCAGACCAACTACGTGTACGTGCTCGTGGTCTTTAAATACCTTACGCACCAGTTTGTAGGTCGTACCTTTCTCTGGGCTGATGTTTTCTGGTGCCGCGATAAGAAGCTGCATATCCAGACGGTCACACAATTCGAACAATGTTGCGATCGATTTCGCATCCAGACGCGCGGCTTCATCCAAGAAGAGCAGACGACAAGGCACAATGTCTTTACTGCGCAGGCGGCGTGATTCTTCTTCCCAGCTTTGAACAACCATCAGTAGGATTGACTGACCAGTACCGATCGCCTCACCTGTTGATAGCGCGCCAGACTCAGCCTGTAGCCAACCATCTGTACCACGGTTCACTTCTACACTTAGCTCTAGGTAGTTACGGTAATCCAGTAGCTCTTCACCCAGAACCTGAGGAGAACGTTGACCCATATCGATGTGTGGGTTCACGCGTTGGAACAGCTTCGCCATTGCTTCAGAGAAGGTAAAGCGAGTCGATTCAAACAGATCTTTATGCTGCTCTTGTTGTGTCGCTAGGCCGTTCAGTAGCACTTCGTGACTTTCGCGGATCTTCACGTTTAGACGTACGCCCTTCACCTGACCAAACGAAATGTTCGACAGGCCTTGGTTCAGCATACGAATACGGTTTTGCTCACGCTGAATCGTCTTCTTGATGATGCTCGCTACCGACTCAGAGCTGATCGCTAGACGGTTTTCACGTTGCGTTAGCTCTTCCGTTAGACGCGCCAGCTCGACTTCCATCTCTTCGATTGCTTCAACTGGGTCATCAGTACGGATGATATCCTGACGAATACGCTCACGAAGGTGTTGGTATACAGCAATATAGAACAGAACTTTACGCTCTGGACGTGCATTATCTTCTGATAGACGCAGCGCATCACGCAGGTCGTCATTGTTCGCAACCGCTAGACGCAGCGCACCCAGTGATTTATCCGACATCGAACGCAGTTCATCCGCTGACATGTAAGCCAGTTCACGCTTGTGTAGACGACGCTCAACATCATTCTCACGCGCCAGACGAAGTACTGAACACCAGCCAGCTTTCGCAGCAACCACGAACGTACGCAGCTCAACGTATTCTTTCTGAACTTTCTTCAGACGTTTTGCCAAGCCTTTCATCTCTAGTTCAGTAGAGGTGATCGTGCGCTCGTATTCGCTCTTACGGCTGCGAGACGAGTGTAGACGCTCGTGCAGTTCGTCACGACGACGCATTGCGCGCTCTTCCGCACCTTCGTCAGCGTTCACGCCAAACTCTTGAAGTTCTTGTTTGAACTCTTGAACCGTTTCCAGTTTCGCTTGGTGTGAACTCTTCAATGATGCCAATACTTGGTTGTATTGGTTCATTTGACCTTGCGATTGCTTCAACTCTTCACGAGAGCGAGTACGCATTTGTTCAGCTTGAACCAGTTTAGCTTTTAGCTGCTCGCTCAGTTCGCTGCTCTTGTTCAGTAGGTCTACTGAATCTGAGTAAGCGAAGTAGTGACGACGTTCAACGAGATCTGAGAGTGCAAAGATTTGCTTCTTAAGATCTTGTAGCCGCTCGTCTGCCGCTTTGTATTCTGCTTCTAGTGCATCGAATTGCTCTGGGTCAGCATCAAGCGCAGACGCAATATTCTCTAATTGCGTGACGGCTTTTGCATGGTTGTTTAAGAAGTTTTTTGCCTCTGCAAGCTGAGCGATTTTCTCTTCTAGCTCATCAAAACGCGCTTGCAATGACTCATCTTCAACAAGCACCATGTGTGACGCTAGCTTGTCCAGAGAAGACAACGCTTGCTTGCTGGTTTGAAGCTGAGAACGTTGTTGTTGCTCTTTCGCATCCAGATCCGCCAACACGCGAGCAATTTGGTTACGCTTATCACGAATAGTTGCCAGTGCTTGTTCTGGATCGGCGTCAAAAGCAACCTGAATGTGGTTAGACACAAATAGGTTAAACGCTTGGTACAAGCGCTGCATTTTCTGAGAATCAAACGCCGCTTTCGCGTGTTTCTCTACCACTTCTTCTCGTTCGTTACGCAGCAACTCTAGACGCTGCTCACGTGCCGCACGGCCAAACAGTGGGATTTCAGGCAAGCGAGAGTAACGCATTTGGCGATCGTTCATACGAACGCAAACCGCGCCCTCTAACTCTTCTGCATCGAACGAGCTGTCATCAAAGGCATCGATGTCACCTTCAATGATGTACAAGTCTTCTGGACAGTCGTCTAGCTCTACCAGTTTTTCTTCGATGCCTGACAAGTCAGAAACAACGATAGCGTGACGAGCCGGACCGTACATCGCACTGAAGTAAGGCGCGTCATCAATCGTGATGTCATCGTAGATCTCAGACAGCAATACACCGCCCAGCGTATCTGCCAAACCTTTCAGGCGAGGGTCGTTTGAACCACCAGGAGAAGCTAGGCGCTCAATCTCAGCGTCTAGCTGGCTACGGCGCTCAGCAAGCTTATCTTTAGCTAAAGACAGCTCCCTTTCTTGTTCAAGGACAACTTGCATGTGGTTCATTACCGCATGGCGATCCTCAAGCTCTTCACCGCTCTGCTCTCTCAGTTTCTCTAGCGCATCGTTCGCCGCAATCCAAGCTGGTGCTATTGCTTCAAGCTTACTGATTTCTGCCGCCGCGTTTTGCTCTAGACGGCGCTGTTCACCACGCTGATCACGAACTTCTTCTTGAGCTATCTCTAGTGATTCGATTTGCGTCGCATGACGTTCACGTTCTTGTTCAAATGTAACCTCATCGGTTAGTTCAACGTGATATTGCTTTTTGTATTCAGCAACCAGTTCACGTGCTTGACGCTGCTGGTTAAGGCTGCGTTCGAGATCACGGTGTTGTGCTCGCCATTGCTGTTCGTTTTGCGCGATTTGTTGTGACTCACGCGCTTTCGCGATTGCAGTTTTCGCATGTTCAGACGCGTCTTTGCGCTCAACTTGACCAACGATGCTTTGTACCAGTTTAAGCGCGGTTTCAAACTGCTCTGCCGCTGCAGAAGACATGTCCAGTTTGTGCTTAACCGATAGCAACGCATTGGTGTTTTCTGATTCTTTGCTCTTAAGCTCAGAGACAAGCGCTTGTGCCGATTCTGCCGTTAGGCTGTCATCGCCAAGTAGCTGCTTCGCTTTCTCCAGCGCTTGAACTGCTTGTTGATATTGAAGGGCGCGAGTTTGCTGAACGTCAAGAGCTTGCTGGTAATCAGCAAGTTGCGTCTTAAGGCTATCCACCTCTTCTTCTGCAACGGTAGCTTGCTCTTCAGCCATCATCACGCGTTCTTGCGCTTCTTCGACTACCATCATTTGTTCTTCAAGACGCTCGCTCAGCTCTTCAAGATCTTCTTGGTAGCGTTCGATCTTCTCTTGCTGACGCAGCGCGTTTTGCACCAGTTGCAAGTGATCAGAAGCCGCTTGGTAGTCTTGCTCTAAAGAAGATTCTGACTCGATCAGCAGTTCCAGCTCTTCTTGAACGCGGTTAAGCAGATTGTTTTGCTCAATCAAGGTCTCGCGAGAACCAAATAACTCTGAACGCAAAGACAATGTCTGTTCTAGTTTTTTACGACGCTCGTTAGCATGGCGCATATAGTCCGCTGCCACGTAGTTGGTCGACTCTGTAATCAAATGTTTGAACAAGTCACGGTCTGCTTGCGTGGTTTTGATCGCTTCTAGCGTCATGCGGTTTTCACGCAGCGCCGATTCCATATCTTGGAACGCTTTCTTCACGCCGCCGTTTTGTGGCAGAAGGTAGTCACGTAGCGAACGGGTAATCGCACTTGAGATACCACCGTAAAGCGATGCTTCGATCAGGCGGTAGAATTTAGAACGGTCACCAGAGTTACGCAGTTTCTTCGGAATCACACCGAATTCGAACATCTGCGAGTGGTAATCCACGATAGAAGAGAACGCTTTGAATTGAACGCCTTCAAATTCTGCGATTGATTCTTTTACTTCATTGATTTGACGTACACGAGCTTGAGTCGCAGATACGCTTTCAACCAAGATATCCGTTGGTTTCACATGGCTTGGAAGACCTTGGATCACAAACGGTTTGATGTCTACTTTCTTATCACGACCCGCAACTTGCTGTAGTTTTACTGCAAACAATAGGCGTTGGTTACGTGAGTTCACCACGTCTAGCGCCGCATAACATGCGCCCGGCTGTAGCTTACCGTACAAACCTTTGTCGCGAGACGATTGGCTGCTGCCCGCTTCTGTCGTGTTACGGAAGTGCAGTAGCGTTTGGTCAGGAATCAATGCGGTGATGAACGCCGCCATTGTGGTTGATTTACCTGCACCGTTACCACCTGATAGCGTGGTGACCAGACCATCGATGTCAAACGTACGGGCAAAGAAGCCGTTCCAGTTGACCATGGTCAGCGATTGGTATTTACCGCGTTCAATCATGCTCATGCTTCACCCTCTTCTGTTGTTTCTTCTTGGGCTTGGTCGTCTTGATCTTCTTCAGACAATAAGCTGCCTTGGCTTGGCTCTTTGGTGTGCACTACTGCTTCACCATCACGGATCAGACGCAGCTGCGCTTCACGCATGTCATCGCCAATACGTACATCGGCACCAAAGCGGAATACCGCTTCACTGATGCTGAATTTACCGGTTTCACCGATGTTGATGATCATGCCTAGGCGACGCAGACGACGAAGTGACGTACGTACTTTTTCAAACAGCTTTTCTTTATCAAGGTCAGAACCGGTAGCACGGTTCGTCACTAGCTTCATCAGCTTATTTTCATCTGCTAGAGCAAGCAGTTCGTCGTACAGCTCTTGGTTAGTGAAGATGCCTTCGTGCGCAAGACGCTCTGGGCTTAGGTAAAGGAAACACAGTACCTTACCCACCAGCATATCCAGTTCAGAAAGAACACTACGGCCAATCAGAGATGTTGAACGTGGACGAAGGTAGAAGAAACCTTCTGGCGCTTTCACCAATTCGGTGTTGTAGCGTTGGTAGAAAGAAGAAAGCTCAAGTTCGAAATCCGACAACAACGCGTGGTTGTCTAGATCTTCACTTGAGATATGACGCCCTGCTCGAAGCATGCTGTCTAGCGCTGGGAACAGAGGGTTAGAAATTGCTTTTGCCAGATTCTCTGACATGTATTCATTAGTATCGGTCGATGACATTCGCTTGTACCTTTGCCCCAAATTCGTTGATTGCTTTCCAGTCTGGTTGAATCGCTTGGTAATCCGATTCTGAATACCCTAGACGTACAGCTTGATCGACGATAATGCGAGCTAAATCAAAATGATGAGTGTAAGGGTGCTGTGCAAGGTAATCTCGCAGTACCACACTCAAATCGATTGGTGTGCCTTGATCTTTATGCGCTTTTAGCATGTCACCAATTCGTTCAGACAGCTCATCATTGACTTGTTGAAACTCTTCGTATTCTACTTCCATCGGAACTTGACCCGTGACCTCGTCATCACGCAGTACTAGGGCCTCATCACGAAGGTCAGAAAGCCTCTCCGCATCTGCATAAGTCAGATACCAAGGCGCATCGAAGTAATCTTTGACGGATTGACGCAGACGCGAGCTAAACGCACGGTTCTTATCCATATCGATTGCAGTACGAATAAACTTGTGCACGTGTCGGTCATAACCAATCCAAAGGTCGATAGCTTGCTGGCCCCAGCTTGTGATTCGGTCTAGTTTCATTTGCAGACCAAACAAGGCTTCTTCGATAAACTCCAGCTCAGGGTCACCGTAAACAATTTCTTGAATATCGAGGATCTGAGTTTGCAGTTCATCACTGGCGGCTTGCAGCGTATCTTGAAGTTCACGCAACGTGCTTGATGTTTCTGACAGAAGTGCTTCACAGTTGTTGATCGCTTCGCGCCAGTCTTTGTTAAGCAGGTCAGCAATCTGTTGCTTCACTGACTGTTGCTGCTCATCCATAACACGTTGGTTGAGGTCAATTTGATCGAAAATTTCGCCTACAGAATATTTTAAAACACCGTATACGTTTTTCTTCCAGTGACCCGGTGTGCCACCTTTTTGTGCTGCCTCAATCGCTTTCGCCATTTCATCCGCTACCATGGATAGCTGGATAGAAAGACGCAGTTTCGAGAACTCACGGTGACGCACGTAGTAGTCGGTTATTCCTATCGCTAATGGCGACAAGCGGTAAATGCTCGCTCCGTCAGTAATCTCACTGACAAAACGGCTCATAAGACGCTGCTTAACCATCTCGTTGATCGCATTGTTCGCACGAAAAGCGGAGGCTTCGCCGGTCTCATCAAATAGTCGAGTGACGATGGCAAATGCATCATGCAGTTCACCTTCACCCAGTTCTTCATCGAACCTTTCATTACTCAGTACGGCAATGGCTATCAAAAATGCCAATCGCTCTGTGGTCAGGTTCAACGAGAAATCGTGCTGCTTAACCCAGCCAACCAGCTCATCGATTGGTTGCTCTGCAGCATTGAGAGTCATCTCACTCATTGTTATTCCTGTTTATCGTTCTTTTTAGCCCACACATGAATGTAGCGGCCTAATGAGAGGTATGGCTCTTGTCGACAAAGTTGTTTTTCTAGCGCCAACACATCTTCAAACTCGTAATCACCCATGTATTCCATATTGCCTATGTAATCACTAAATGAGCGAATACCAGATTTGCCACAAATATTAAAACCTGAATTTTCTATCCACTGGTAGACTTCTTCAGGTTTTAAGCCTTTTTGCGGCTGTAGTTTAAATCTTTTTCGGTGAGGCATGCCGTCTAATATATGAGGAATGTTGCCACAAACCACGTTTTTATAGACTAAACCGTGGTGGTTGTAGAACATGACTGATGCGATACCTCCCGGTTTTACTTGTTCAAGAACTGTTTCAAGTGCGGCCTTAGGATCAACCAGCCACTCCATCACAGCGTGGAACATAACCAGATCGACCTGTCCATCCATATGTTCACCGATGGATTGGACAGGCGAATGAATCAGGCGATACTGCTCAAGCAAACCGTTTTTTTCAATATCCTGCTTAGCCAACTGCAGCATTTCCGAAGATAGATCACATAAAGCGATTCGATGTCCGAGCTTAGCAAGCTTTTGCGACATTTGTGCCAAACCACCACCAGCGTCTAACACTTCTAGGGGTTGCTGGTCAGCATCTAATTCACTTAGAATCTGTAGAAAATCTTCCCACACAATGATTTGGCGGATCTCCCCTTTATCGGAGCCGTAAATATTTTTTGCAAATTTGTGGGCGATATCGTCGAAATTGCGGTCTTCTGTCACTTCTGCTGAGTTATCATAACGGATTGTGCCGCTATTCTGGCACAAGGAAAGCAGGAATAAAGAGGGATACCCTCATTTTTATTATCAATTGATGTTTTTTCGGACTATTTATGTATGTTTGAGCTGAAAAAAGTAGTGTCAGCCATGCTTATGCCCCTTCCGGCATTGCTGCTGATAGGCTTGTTGGGTCTTGCTCTCATTAGTTTTACTACAAAACGTAAAACTGGCTGCTTCGTTGTTCTATTCTCTTTTGTTGGCATTTTTCTTGTTGCCTTCCAACCTGTTTCAACCAAGCTTCTTATGCCGTTAGAGCGAGAGCATAAAGCCTTTTTGCCAGTTTCTGGCACCATCGACTACGTGATGGTTTTAGGGAATGGTCATGTTATCGATGACGAAATTCCACCCACCTCGCAGTTAAGCCGTGCAGCATTAATGCGCTTAACTGAGGGCATTCGTATTTTAAGAATGTATCCAGGCGCGAAATTAATCTTATCCGGCTATGCTGGCGGATCTGAAATTAGCCACGCGCGAATGATGGCGAACGTTGCCCTTGCGTTGGGAGTCGCGAAATCCGATATCATTTTATTAGAAGATGCGAAAGATACGTGGGAAGAGGCGCGTCAAGCGGCTGCATTCGTTCAACAAAAGGAGATTGTGTTAGTCACTTCTGCGAGTCACATGAGCCGTGCATTGTATGAGTTCAACGCAGCAGGCATTAAACCAATCCCAGCCCCGACCAACTTCTTAGCTATTAGCGAGATAAGTCAACCTTGGGATAAATACTCACCTAAAGCGCGTTACTTAGAACAAACAGAGCTTTATTGGCATGAGTACTTGGGCAGTATTTGGCAAAGGTTGCGTGATACTGTCGGCCAAACACCAATGGTTGAAGCAAACTAGTATTATCTTGAAGCCACAAAAAAGGAGAGCCGAAGCTCTCCTTTTCTTTTTACGATTGAGTTATGTTCAAACTAGTCACCAGCAAACATATAGCCTTCGCCGTGCACCGTTACAAAAATCTGTGGGTTCTTAGGATCGAACTCCATTTTTGCGCGCATACGTCGAATAAGAACATCAATGGTGCGGTCATTCGGCGCATCCACTCGATGGCTGATCATGTTCAAAATACGCTCACGACTTAACACCTGGTTAGGGTAAGACGATAATGCCACCAAAAGTTCATACTCTGCTTTAGTTAGTTTTACTGGCTCACCGTTGCGGCTAAGTGCGCGACGTTGAATGTCGAATGTCCACTCCCCAAAGCGCACAATGTGCTCTTCACTGGTTTCATTCGCTTTCGAGCTGCCACTGCGCGCTGCTGAAATACGCCACAGCAAGTTTTTAACGCGAACTAACAGCTCTCTCAGTTCAAAAGGTTTTGTCACATAATCGTCAGCACCCATTTCTAGGCCTACGATTTTATCAATGCTATCCGTGCGTCCTGTTACTAATATGATACCAATATCCGATTGGCTACGTAACTCACGAGTAAGCATCAGGCCGTCTTCACCAGGCAGGTTAATATCCAGCATGATCAGGTCTACATCGCCCGCTTGCAAAACTTCACGCATTTCTGCGCCACTCTCTGCTTCGCTGACTTGGTAGCCCTCATTTTGGAAATATCCCGCAAGCTTACTACGAGTTACAACATCATCTTCTACGACTAATACGTGATAGCTCATTTACACCACTTTTCTGTCTTCTTATTATCCAAGACGTATTCTATTCATAACTAGTAACATTTCTAGTCATAGATACATTAAAACGCAAGATTTAGCGTTTTTATTGATTCAAAACAAGCTTGCCCATTGCTATTAATAAACGGTCATTTTTGACCATAAAACATAACAATTATAGTTACTGCTATTCATTTTAATTGATTACACTTAGGGGATATCCCTAATTGACTTTGTGATGCATGACTTGAAGCATCATTCAGGAGCCCAAAATGCAAGAAGTGAAAGCTTTTAATGAAAAACGCGCTGAAATTTACTGGTGGTTTTCGAGCTTGTTCGCAAAAGAACTAACAGAGAAAGAATTGGAAGCCTATCACAGTGTTGAAATTCGCAGTTTTCTCGCAGGTTTAGGTGAAAATGAGTCGCTAAAACCAGCCGTTGATAGCCTAGTTGATGCGCTGAATCGGTTACAAGATCGTGAAGATGCACAACTAGAGCTTGCAGCTGACTTTTGTGAACTGTTTTTGAAGACAGAAAAATACGGCGCTCTTCCTTACGCATCCATGTACATTGGTGAATCAGGTTTACTGAATGACAAGCCAGCTGAGGAAATGGAAAAGTTGATGGCTGAATTTGGCGTTCAAGTAGACGAAAACCTAAAGGAACCTGCGGATCACTTAGCCGTTGAGCTCGACTTTCTCGGGAACATGATTATCCGCTCAAACGAGCTTGAACAAGAAAAACACATGGAAGAAGCCTTCGTTAAACAAAACGACTTTATCCAGCAGCAATTGATGTCTTGGTTACCTCAGTTTTCAGACAAATGTAAAAAATTCGACGAATTTGGATTTTACTCGAGTGTCGCGAAACTATTAGTTGCATTTTGTAAACTAGACAGCGCCTACCTTCTTGGTGAATAATTGCCGCCTATTTTTAGGGAGCCTGCCTATCGGGCTTCCTGTATGCCTGAAAGTGACCAATTGTAAGTAACTTGGGTATAATATTCGTTTGCCTTAACTTAGCGCAAAGACGCTTGGTTATTTAGCAGTCAAAATGTGACTTCAAATACACAAATCTCTTGCTGAAAACATTGCTAGTCAGTCCACATAGGGCTAAAATGTGAGCGCAAACGATTAAATATGATTTATATGTAAACCGCTGAAATATAGCGGTTTTTGTGTTTTCTTAACAGGTTGATGGCAATTTCTCATCAGATAGAAAAAAGATAAAATTCATCGACCGATGCTGCTACGTACCCTTTTGTCGCACTTGGATCAACCGCTGCCGAGACACTTAGCGCCAATTTTATATTGCTAGGTGTGAAACCATTAGAGCATCAGGTACATCCAATACGACATATTTCAGTAGCTCGATACAGGACACCATTTATGGCCACGATAAAAGACGTTGCTCGCTTAGCCGGCGTTTCCACTACGACAGTTTCGCACGTTATCAATAAAACGCGTTTCGTTGCAGAAGCAACGCAAGAAAAAGTAATGAAAGCCGTTGACGAGCTGAATTACGCGCCAAGTGCCGTTGCACGCAGCCTAAAATGCAACTCAACTCGTACGATTGGCATGTTAGTAACTCAATCAACTAACCTATTTTTCTCAGAAGTGATTGATGGCGTTGAGAGCTACTGTTACCGCCAAGGCTATACTCTGATTTTATGTAACACAGGCGGGATTTACGAAAAACAACGCGATTACATTCGTATGCTGGCTGAAAAGCGCGTTGATGGCATCCTAGTGATGTGTTCTGACTTAACCGAAGAACTAAAAGAGATGCTTGACCGTCATGCGGACATTCCTAAAGTGGTCATGGATTGGGGCCCAGAGAGCTCACAAGCAGACAAGATCATGGATAACTCAGAAGAAGGTGGCTACATTGCAACCAAACATCTGATTGACAATGGTCATACGGATATCGCTTGTCTAAGCGGTCATTTTGAAAAGCTTGCTTGCCAAGAGCGCATTGCAGGTTTCCGTCGCGCAATGAGCGAAGCGAACCTAGCTGTAAATGAAGACTGGATCCTTGAAGGTAACTTTGAATGTGATACGGCCGTATTAGTTGCAGATAAAATTACCGCAATGGACAAGCGCCCGACGGCGGTATTCTGTTTTAACGACACAATGGCTCTAGGCCTAATGAGCCGCTTGCAACAAAACGGGATCAAAATTCCTGAAGATATTTCAGTGATCGGCTACGACAACATCGAGCTTGCGGAATACTTCTCTCCACCGCTAACGACTATCCACCAACCTAAACGTCGTGTTGGTAAAAATGCATTCGAAATTCTACTTGAGCGTATCAAAGATAAAGAACACGAAAAACGAATTTTCGAAATGCAACCTGAGCTTGTAATTCGAAATACTGTGAAAAAAATGAACTAAATTTCACTGTATTTAACCGTGTTAAATAAGCGCTCTACAGGGGCGCTTATTTTTTTGGAAAAATTAAGCATTCTCTAATACTTCACACCACTCTAATAACAATTGACTAACGTTAACTCCCTGTTTTATATAAATGTAATATATATTAAGAACTCCTTTTCAAAGGCCAATTTGCACCTTTCCATATGCAAAATAGAGCATTCAATCTATCATTTTTATTGAACCGAAATCACACTTTTAACGCTAAACCGTGATGTTAATTCAATATAAGAAGTATGCTCATTGTGTCACGCACAGGGCAAACCATTCGAAAGAGTGGGACGCAAAGCCTCCGGCCTGAACCATATTACGATATGGAAGGTAGCGGGGTTACCGATGGCAAGTGTGTAAGCAATGACTTTACTCTGTAATGACATTGTTTTTACGCATGTTTGCTACTCTCTCGGACCTGACTTTTGGTGGCGTAATATTAATTACACCGAGATAACAAAACATGGATAAACCGATACTCAAAGACTCTATGAAGCTATTTGAGGCACTTGGTAATATCAAGTCGCGCTCAATGTTTGGTGGCTTCGGACTATTCGCTGATGAAACAATGTTTGCACTAGTGGTAAATAATCAGCTTCATATCAGAGCAGACCAAAAAACTTCATCTGACTTCGAGAAACAAGGGCTAAAGCCTTACGTTTATAAAAAACGTGGCTTCCCAGTCGTTACAAAGTACTACGCTATTTCCAGCGATTTATGGGAATCAAGCGAACGCTTAATCGAAGTAGCGAATCAATCATTGAAAAAGGCAAAGCTTGAGAAAGAACAGCAAGCAAGTACAAAGCCTAACCGTTTGAAAGATTTGCCTAACTTACGACTGGCTACCGAGCGCATGCTAAAAAAAGCCGGCATCGAATCCGTAGAGAAGCTTGAAGAGGAAGGTGCGCTTAACGCCTATAAAGCGATAAGAGATACGCACTCTGCAACCGTCAACATTGAGTTGCTATGGGCACTAGAAGGTGCTATCAACGGCACTCATTGGAGTGTGGTACCTCAAGCTCGCCGAGATGAGTTGATGAACGGCCTCCAATAAAAGTCGGCCTAAAAACTATCTTGTAAAACCGCAGTCTAATCTGCGGTTTTTTTGTGAAATTTTTTCGGTTTTCCTACTGTCTTATTACATATATCCCAAATTGGAATCAAAATTATGAATAAGAAACTGATTTTAGGTCTCATCCTACTAGCGGCTATCGTCTTTTTAGGTATTAACTTTGGCCAGTATTTAACCTTAGAGAATGCAAAAGCCCAACAAGAAGCACTAACTACATACATCGATCAGAATTTTGTATTCTCGGCTGCGATTTACTTTTTTACCTACATTGCAATTACCGCTTTTTCTATCCCAGGAGCGGCAGTAGTCACCTTACTTGGTGCAGCCTTATTTGGTTTTTGGACAAGCTTGCTACTGGTTTCTTTCGCTAGCACTATGGGGGCAACACTGGCCTTCTTGAGCAGCCGATACTTATTGCGTGACTGGGTACAAAACAAATTCGGAAATAAACTCAACGCAATTAATCAAGGTGTCGAAAAAGACGGAGCTTTTTATCTATTTTCCTTGCGTCTAATCCCTGTATTCCCTTTCTTTCTAATCAACTTACTGATGGGCTTAACACCGATGTCTGTAGGTCGATTTTATCTCACTAGCCAAATAGGTATGCTGCCAGGCACAGCCGTATATCTGAATGCAGGTACTCAATTAGCAACAATTGAAAGCCTATCGGGCATTGTTTCACCCGCAGTATTAGCGTCTTTTGCGCTATTGGGACTATTTCCAATCATCACTAAATGGGTTATGAATAAAGTAAGGCCGACACCAAGTCAGCAAAACTCGTAATTGGTGAAGTGGGTATTTTGATGAAAATATTTATCGCTAAAAACCCAGCAGAAGCACACATTGTATGTGAGCTGCTTAAAGTGGAACAAATTTACTGTGAAGTTCGCGGAGAAGGTATTTTCGGCTTAAAAGGAGAACTGCCGTTTGGTGATGATACCGATCCTTATGTGTGGCTTTTTGACACGGCACAAAAGATGAAAGCTGAAGAAATAGTAAAAGCATATCGAAAACAATCCGATAGGCATGAGTATCAAGATTGGCAATGCCCAAAATGTCATGAAATAAACGAAGGGCAATTTGGTGCATGTTGGCAATGTGGATATCAACTAGGAGAGCTATAGCGGCTCTCCTATTCAGTGGATGCACTCAGTTTTAAGCACATACAGCTTGCTGTTTAATAAACTCGATGGAGTGTTGATTGAAGTCTTCTGGACGCTCTACATTGCATACATGACCACAATTCGGGATTTCTCGTAGAATGCTGAGCTTATGTGCTGCAACCATTTCTTTGACAGGTTTAATAAACATGTAATCCCTGTCGCCCATTAAGTAAAGAGTCGGAATGGGTAACTCTCGATCTTTAAAATATTTCATTAACGGATTTACATCAGCGGCAAGAATAAACCAACGTTTAAATTCTTTTTGGCAAAGCTTCTTGGCTTCGCGAATAAAAAGGTGGCGAGATTCTCGTTGGCTTCTTTGAGGCATAACAATATAAGCGAACAGTTTGTAGAGCCACATGTACGGTAGGATATGCTTACAAAAATTACCTAATTTCACCAATATCTGAGAACGAGTGTTAAGCCTTGTGACAGCACCGCCGAGCACCATCGAACGTACGCGCTCTGATGACAATTCAGCAAGGTTTCGAACAATAATTGTACCAAGCGACATACCGACAAAATGAGCGGATTGGATCTTTAAATGGTCCAACACTTTCAAAATATCTTGGGTAACTTCCGTAAAGGTATAACGGCTAGCAATGAGCTCTTTAAGTAACTGATTTGACTTTCCATGACCTCTTAAATCGATCAGCAATAAGTTAAAGTGTTGCTTGTAAGCTTTAATTTGCTTGAACCAGATAGAAGAGCTACCACCAGCACCGTGCACAAATACAACCCACTCATGACTAGTAGGGTGCAAATAGGTTTTATGAAAAAGTAGCGGCTGGGTCATATTGAGTATCAAAAAGATCGTGCTATTGAGTAAAAAGCCATCCTACCACACTCCCCTTACTCAAGATAATAAAGGCACCTCATTCGGTGCCTTTCGTTACAGTTTTAAGTCAAACTAACGCTGAGTGGTAAAGCTGCAAATAAGATTCTGCGGCCTTTTGCCAACAAAAGTCTTGTTGCATCGCGTGCAACTGTACTTTATTCACTTCAGGCTCGTTTTGAGCGTAGAGCAACAGTGCCCTTAGCATCGTTAACAACAATGCCTGCGGTGTCGGTTCGAAAAAAACAAACCCCGTTGCTTCAGATGGGTTTACATCATAATCGCTAACGCTGTCCTTTAAGCCACCAACACCGCGTACTATCGGTAATGTCCCATAAGCCATACTATAGATTTGGTTTAAGCCACATGGTTCAAACTCAGAAGGCATCAAGAAGAAATCAGAACCAGCTTCAACGATATGCGCAAGTTCATTGTCATACGCTTCTACAAAGGCAAATTTGCTAGAAAACTGCGCGGCAACCTCTCGTAGCTGAGCGGCAAGAATAGGGTCTCCGGTCCCAACGACAACTAGCTGAACATCGTGCTTCAAAAAATCGGCCAAAGCAGGCAACAAGTAATGAACGCCTTTCTGCTGGGTCAATCGACAAACCATACCGAACATAGCTACATTTTTTTCGGGCAAATTTAGTCGTTGTTGTAATGCTTTTTTACAAGCTTTCTTCCCTTGCGACATACTTTGCTGGTCGGCGCAGTAATTAACTGGCAAGTAAGTATCCGTTTCCGGGTTCCAAGCACTGTAATCACAACCGTTCAAAATACCAACTAAGTCCTGCGCGCGTTGCTGAAACTCCCAAGCCATTCCATGACTGCCAAGCTCTGTTTTGAGTTCCTCTGCGTACGTAGGGCTGACCGCGTTTATCTTATCTGCATTCATTACACCAGCTTTGAGCATCGTAATATGCGTTGCACTCACCGCAGCATCGGGAACGTTTCTACAATGAAACTCTGGCAAACACTGCACGTCTTCATAACTAAATACGCCTTTAAAGACCGCATTGTGAATTGAAATGACGCTTTTAGTATGAGCAAAAAACGGATCATTGCCATACCTGTGCTTGAGCAAAAATGGAACAAGACCTGTGTGCCAATCGTTCGCGTGTATGATATTAGGTTGAAAGGCGAGCTTGGGTAACATGTCGAGACATGCTGCACTAAAAAACGCAAAGCGCTCGCCGTTATCAGTATACGCTTGGTTGTTCTCCGCATACATTGATGGTCGATTGAAATACGGCGGACAATCAATCAGGTAAACAGGATTTTGACCTAACATGAGCCGCAAAACTCGATACTCCGTATGCGGCCATGATGTTAATTCTGTTTCTAATACAACTTCTGCGTCTGCGAGTTTATCAATACTGCTGTACGCAGGGATGGTAATTCTTACGTCTTGCTGTAGGTTTTGAAGGGCTTCCGGTAGTGCCTTGGCAACATCTGCCAAGCCACCACTTTTAATGAGGCCTTCAACCTCAGAAGCTACAAACAGAATAGATAAGTTGTTAGTAGCCAACTCGAGCTCCTTTCGGAATAACAACAATGCCCTCCTCAGACACGTGGAAGTGTTTTTTATCTTCTTGAAGATTCACACCAATCTGAGTACCAGGAGCAATATCGGCATCCTTGTCGACAATCACACGACGTAAAACACAGCCTTCGCCAATTTTTACGTCACCAAGAAGTATACATTCGCTGATATCGCAAGCAGAAGCAATATTACTGCGAAAACCAAGCACCGACTTTTCGATTCTTGAGCCTCTAACATAGCTGCCATTACACACTAAACTATCTATTATCTGCACACGACCATTATCAGAGTCGGTAAATGTCGCAGGTGGCAATGGTGGGTAGTAGGTGTGCAATGGCCATTTACGGTTGTACAGCGAAAATGGAGCATCTTTTTCTAGCAGATCCATATGCGCTTGCCAGTACGCATCAATAGTTCCGACATCACGCCAGTACACCTCTTCTTTTTCGCCACTGATTTTGTTGGTACTGAAGTCATACACGAACACATCACCTCTAGGGAACATCTTTGGAATGATGTCCTTTCCAAAATCATGTGATGAAGCTTCATTATCCGCATCTTCGACCAACTCTGAGAACAGTACCTGAGCTTCAAAAACATAGTTACCCATTGAAACTAAAGCGTAATCAGGGTCACCAGGAATCGACTTCGGATTTGCTGGTTTTTCTTCAAAGCCAATCATACGACCTTCACTATCGACTTCGATAACCCCAAATTGCGACGCCTCTTTTAGTGGCATGCGCAATGCAGATACCGTCAGAGAAGCCTTCTTTTCTGAGTGGAAGTTCAGCATTTGTTTGATATCCATCTTATAGATATGGTCAGAGCCAAAAATACAAACTTGCTCTGGTTCCTCTAATTCCATAAAACGCAGGTTTTGATAGATCGCGTCCGCCGTCCCTTCGTACCAACGTTTACCAGTACGCATTTGAGCGGGAATAGGATCGATAAAGCGGTCTGTAATGCCGTTGATGTTCCACCCCTTTTTTAAGTGATGGAATAAAGATTGAGATTTAAATTGGGTTAGGACGTAAATGCGCATCAGATCCGCATTAACAAAATTGTTTAGAGCAAAATCGATCAATCGATAACTACCACCAAACGGTACCGAAGGTTTACTGCGAGATTCCGTTAAAGGTCTCAAACGAGAGCCTTCACCGCCAGCAAGAATCATTCCCAAAACACCAGCCATTTGTTGTTCTCCATATCGTTATAGCTTGGATTTGGTACTCGCTTGAATGAGTCATACTCGGGGAGTCAAGCGAATACATTTAGCAACCGTCTCTGAGTTTCTGTGAACTCTTACAACACGGATAAAAAAGCTACGGCACTTCCAGTATGCAACGTCCACTCTTTCCTTATTTTTTGACGCAAACAATGCACACAGTTGCACTAATTTTTGTAATAAATTATCTAAGCGGGTTCTAAATTACAATTTTTAATACGCCATTCTGTGTACCATACAGCTCTTGCGTACTCAAGACGATATCTAGATCACACATGGAAAAGCAAACGATTACATTGTGAAAACAATTTACGAACGGATTCACTACACCGCCGATTTTTTAGCCCAATGTATAACAAATATGTGAATGCAAAATGAAAGTTACAACGAATATTTTTTACATAAAAAATACATCAGCGACTACGAAATATTGATGCAGGGATCTTCTTGCGTCAGCAAAACTCAGTCAAAGCAGCAAAGATCTATACGAACAACACAGTGGCCTTTACGCAAAAACAAAACGCAAAAAAGGCAGCGATATCGCTGCCTTTTTACATTACTTAGATCGTACGTTTTTATGCTTTCGCTTTTTTACGCTTATCAGTGACTTCCCACTTACCGTCAACAAAGAGCGCTGTCCAACCAGATGGTTTGCCATTCTCTTCCGAACGAACGTAGTTCTCTTTTGTTTTGCGACTAAAGCGTACGACTGCAGGACGACCATCAGGATCTTCTTGCGGTGCGGTCGCTAGGTATTTGAACTTCTCAGGTAAACGCTCTTCAAAACGTGCCAGTTCAGCAACCAAAGGAGCACGTGTCTCGCGCGATTTCGGGAAGTTGCTTGCCGCCATAAATAGACCTGAAGCACCATCACGAAGTACGAAATACGCATCTGAGTTTTCACATGGCAACTCGGGGAAATGAACAGGATCTTCTTTCGGGGGCGCGACTTCGCCATTCTTCAAGATCTTACGAGTGTTCTTACACGTTTCGCTCGTACAATCCATGTATTTACCAAAGCGACCGTTCTTAAGCACCATATCAGAGCCACATTTGTCACATTCAACAACTGGACCATCGTAGCCTTTTACTTTGAACTCGCCGTATTCAACAAGGTAGCCTTCACAATTCGGGTTATTACCACAAACATGCATCTTACGCTTGTCATCAATCAGGTATGCGTCCATCGCTGTTTCACAGATCGGACAACGCTTTTTAGCGCGCAGAGCTGCGGTTTCAACGTCTTCTTCTAGAACGTTAATAATACCTTCTTCGTCACCCAAGTTGATGGTTGTCTTACAACGCTCTTTTGGTGGTAACGCGTAACCTGAACAGCCTAAGAACACACCTGTCGAAGCAGTACGGATGCCCATTAGACGGCTACACGTCGGACACTCGATATCCGTCATGACGATGTGATTTAACTTCATACCGCCTTCTGACTCATCTAGCTCCGCTTTTTCAAGATCGCCAGTAAAATCAGCAAAGAAGTTGTCTAACACAGCTTTCCAGTTCACTTCACCTTCAGCGATTTGGTCCAATTTCTGTTCCATACGCGCAGTAAAGTCGTAGTTCATCAAATCGTTAAAGCTGTCATCAAGGCGGTCAGTAACAATTTCACCCATTTTTTCAGCGTAGAAACGGCGCTGATCAACTTTCACGTAGCCACGATCTTGAATCGTAGAAATGATCGATGCGTAAGTCGACGGACGACCAATGCCTCGTTTCTCCAGCTCTTTAACCAGTGCTGCTTCAGTGTAGCGCGCAGGTGGCTTTGTAAAGTGCTGTTTAGGGTCAAGTGACTCTAAGCTTAGCTTATCGCCAAGTTGTACCGCTGGAAGGATTGTATCCTCGTTTTTGCCCATTGGACGCTGTACACGAGTCCAGCCGTCAAATTTAAGGATACGGCCTTTCGCTTTAAGCGTGTATTCTGCCGCTTTTACGCTAATGGTTGTTGAATCGTATTCTGCTGGCGTCATTTGACACGCTACAAACTGATTCCAAATCAAAGCGTAAAGTTTGTGCGCATCAGCATCGACACCTTGCAGGTCTTCCGCCTTAACACCCACATTTGAAGGACGGATCGCTTCGTGCGCTTCCTGTGCTCCTTCTTTGCTACCGTACGTCAATGGTTTCGCTGGTAGGTACTTATCACCAAACTCAGAACCAATAAAGTCACGTACAGCGTCCACAGCCTCGGCACTTAGGTTAGTCGAGTCAGTACGCATATAAGTGATGTAACCGGCCTCATAGAGGCGCTGAGCTAGCATCATGGTCTTTTTCACGCCGTAGCCCAGACGTGTACTTGCTGCCTGTTGAAGCGTAGAGGTGATGTAAGGTGCTGAGGGCTTGCTCTTTGTAGGGCGGTCTTCACGCTTACATACTTCGTAACTTGCATTCTCAAGTACAGACATCGCTGCTTTGGTTTCTGCCTCATTAACTGGCTTAAACGCAGAACCGTCTTTCTGAGCAACAAGCAGTTTAAAGTCCGCTTTGTCTTTCGTTTTCGTATTCGCATGAATGTCCCAGAATTCTTCTGGTACAAACGCGTTAATCTCACGCTCGCGCTCAACTAACAGTTTCACCGCAACAGACTGCACGCGACCAGCAGATAAACCACGAGCCACTTTTTTCCAAAGTAAAGGTGAAACCATAAAACCAACGACACGGTCCATGAAGCGACGTGCTTGTTGGGCATTTACACCATCCATGTTCAGCTCGCCAGGTGTCTGGAAAGCTTGTTGGATCGCGTTTTTCGTAATTTCGTTAAAAACTACACGTTTGTATCGCTCTTCATCGCCACCGATGATCTCACGAAGGTGCCATGCGATTGCTTCCCCTTCGCGGTCCAAATCGGTTGCGAGATAAACGCAATCTGCGTCTTTGGCGAGTTTTTGTAGTTCGTTGACAACTTTTTCTTTGCCTGGAAGGATTTGGTAATTCGCTTCCCAGTCATGATATGGGTTAATCCCCATCTTTTTGATCAACGCTTTGCGGTCTTTCTCTTTTTTAACGCGCGCTTTCTCTTCCGGACTCATCCCTTTAGTTGAGATGGCTGCGGCTTTTTTCTCACCAGTGCTTTGACCGGCCGTAGGCAGATCACGCACATGACCAACACTAGACTTAACAATAAAGTCTTTACCAAGGTACTTATTTATCGTCTTTGCCTTGGCTGGTGACTCCACTATAACGAGTGATTTACCCATAACTGACTCTAACGTCCTTCATAATAATGCGGGTAGAAACCTTGTTTAAAGGCCACCCGCATAATGTTCTATTTCATTGCTTCTTTTTTTACTATTGTGCGAGATGAAAAGAAGATCAACTGCTTTTTTGAAATTCAGATCCGATTGGTTGACAATTCATCGTCTTTATACTTCAAAGAGACAGGGTTCTGAAAGGTATTGAGCGGCATATCTAAACAGGCAAACTTAGCATCCGCTAATCCAATGCAATAAATTTTGTTACCCATCACAAAATAGTTTGGTTCAATGCTCTGCCATCTTCCTCCGCATCATGCTTATACTCTAAAAATTGATCTGTTTAGTCTTACTGAACGATTGACTGAATTAATCATGCAAACCCATTTTAGTTGTAGGTATACTCAGCGTTCTTAACTGAATAGGATGGTAGAAAGAATATGTCTGATAGAACGTTTATCGAAGAGTTCGACCTTCTTTTGATCGCTAACCAAATCATCCAAGAGCACGATGATTACATCGAGGGGATGCGAGCAACAAGCGTAGAAGAAAAAGAAGGTGTTTTAGTTTTTAAAGGTGAATACTTCCTTGATGACAAAGGTTTACCAACTTCAAATACGACTGCAGTATTCAATATGTTCAAATACTTAGCGCATCACCTTTCTAAGGAATTTACGCTGGTTAAATAGTATTGGGAAACAAAAAAGCCAGAGTGTTATTCACTCTGGCTTTCCTGTTTTAGGTCAGAATATTTAGCAACTTAAAGCCTTAAGTTTGTCGAAGTAGTCAGGGAACGTTTTCGACGTACACTTTGGATCGTTAATCGTCACAGGCGTATCACTAAGTGCCACCAGCGAAAAACACATCGCCATACGATGATCATCGTAAGTATCAATCGCTGCATGCTTTAACTGAGAAACAGGTTTGACGATGATGTAGTCTTCCCCTTCTTCCACTTCCGCACCAACTTTACGTAACTCAGTCGCCATAGCTGACAAACGGTCTGTTTCTTTTACACGCCAGTTATAAACGTTACGAATAGCGGTAGTGCCTTCGGCAAATAACGCTGTTGTCGCGATGGTCATTGCAGCATCAGGGATATGGTTGTAATCCATATCAATGCCTTTTAATTGACCAACACGTGAAATTACGTAGTCATCACCCCATTCAATTTCTGCACCCATTTTTTCAAGCGCATCAGCAAATTGAATATCACCTTGAATGCTGTTTTTACCGATACCCGTTACTTTAACTTCTCCACCTTTGATGGCTGCCGCCGCCAAGAAGTAAGAAGCAGAAGACGCGTCACCTTCAACCAAGAAATCACCTGGAGCGATGTATTGCTGACCGGCTGGAATCACAAACTCTTGATAGTCGTTGTTGATCACATCGACCCCAAACTGCTTCATAATATGCAGGGTGATATCGATATAAGGCTTAGAAACCAAATCGCCTTCGATGTTGATGCGAATTTCACCTTCAGCCAATGGCGCAGACATTAAGAAAGCGGTCAAGAACTGACTTGAAATGGACCCATCGATAGAAACTGTACCTGCTTTTAGGCCAGTACCAATTATTTTGAGAGGTGGAAAGTTCTCGTTTTCCATGTACTCAACGTTCGCACCAGCATCTTTCAGTGCCGTGACAAGGTGGCCAATTGGACGCTCTTTCATACGAGGTTCGCCCGTCAGTACATACTCCCCTTCTCCAAGACAAAGAGCCGCAGCTAATGGTCGCATCGCAGTGCCAGCATTGCCGAGAAATAATTCTACTGGTTCTGAGACAGAAAACGGACGCCCAAGGCCTTCAACGAGACATTCTGTTTTATCTTCGGAAAGTTGGTATTGAACGCCTAGTTTAGTCAGCGCATTCAGCATATGACGAATATCATCACTGTCGAGGAGATTAGTAAGGCGAGTTCTGCCTTTAGCAAGAGCAGCAAGTAAAAGAGCTCGATTAGAAACGCTTTTAGAGCCAGGAAGGTTCACTTCCCCTTGAATTTTATTGATAGGTTGTAACGTTAGGCTTTCCATTAAAAGTTGATAATCCTTTGTGCCCTCAACATACGATTTTTTATGAGGGCTAAACAATTCTTCGTGAATTCAGACTACCCAAAAAAACACGACAAAACCAGAGTAAATCGGTGCTAATTTATGAATATCCTCAAGCAGCCTAAAGATACAGAATTAAAGGCATTGCCAGCGATGTAAATCAGAGCGAAAGAAGCACGGCGAAACAGCAAACTATTTCGACTTTATTTGACGATAAGCTAGCCCGACTGTACATGCCTGATTAGGCTTCGTTAGGCTAAAACAACCTAGGGTTAATAAGTGATATCAACCCTGACTCCATCATCAAAATATAAAATACGAACTTCATCCCCTCGACTAAATAACATATTTTTATCAACATCTTGGATGACATTAATTAGCTTATCACCCTTCACTTTGATGAGTAGCTCAACTAACTTATATTCAACCGTGTATTGGTAATTACTTTGGTTTTGAGCAACTGCGGCACCTGCAAGCGCACCCACTGCCGTCGCGACTTCTCTTCCCGTACCGCCACCAAATTGATTACCGACTAAACCACCGATAGTGGCACCAAGTAGTGTCTTCCAACCGTTACTTTTCGATTGAACAACCTCTTGTTGAGTAATATAACGGACAGAGTCAATCTTCCCGTAAACTACTTCATTAACTGGCTTGGCAACATTTCTTTCATAGGCTGCGTTGGCGGCAAGTGGTAAAAACAGTATGATCCCAAGCCATACTTTTACGATATTTCTTAACCAGGTCATCATAAACTCCTCTGACTCCAATGTTGGTAACGACTTCTTATGGCTATTTATTTAACTGAACTCGATGAAACGTTCAACTTTCCCTCACCCTATAAAGCACTCAGCGACCCCAATGGTTTGCTGGCTTTTGGTGGTGACTTAAACCCCATGAGAATCCTCAATGGTTACTATCAAGGCATTTTCCCTTGGTATGGTCCTGGTGAACCTATTTTATGGTGGAGCCCTTCTCCGCGCGCTGTGTTTGACCCATTGCAGTTTAAGCCATCTAAAAGTCTCAAAAAATTTCAGCGTAAACATAACTATAAAGTAACACTCAATTTCGCGACAGAAGAAGTGATTAGACTATGTTCTTCAACACGCCCTGCAGAGGAAACATGGCTCAACGAGGAAATGCAAACTTCCTACATTGAGTTAGCCAAACTTGGTCACTGTCACTCTGTAGAAGTATGGCATGACACCAACCTGATTGGCGGACTATATGGCATCTGCGTGGGCCAACTTTTTTGCGGAGAGTCGATGTTTAGTCTAAAAGATAACGCATCCAAAATTGCATTGTGGTACTTATGCAACCATTTGGCGTCAAAGCAAGGTCAATTAATCGATTGCCAAGTTATGAATTCTCACTTGGCATCACTTGGCGCATTTGAACTTGAGCGTGACGAATTTATGCAAAAACTACTATCTTTAAGAGAAAAGCAAACACTATTTGATGCCTATCAGCCCCAAGTTTTGCAGGATTCAGTATGAGTACGGATATACAACATATTCGAATAGGGTTGACGAATAATCACCCTTGTAGTTATTTGCCTGAACGGCAAGAGCGGGTTGCGGTGGCGCTTGATGAAAGGCTGCATACTGAAGAAAATTACCAGTTGCTCATGGCTAACGGTTTTCGTCGTAGCGGAGATACCATATATAAACCGCATTGCGAGCATTGCACCGCTTGCCAGCCAATTCGAGTCTCGATTCCAGACGTTAGACTATCAAAAAGTCAGAAGAGGCTGCTTAATAAAGCACAGTCTTTACGCTGGGAAATGAAACCTGAAATGGATGAGGAATGGTTTGAGCTTTACAGTCGGTACATCGGCAAACGGCATAAAAACGGCACTATGTACCCACCAAAGCGTGATGAGTTTGCTCGATTTGCTCAAACCAGCTGGCTGACAACGTCGTTTTTACACATTTACGATGAATCAGATCAATTGCTCGCCATTGCAGTGACAGATTTGATGCCACAATGCTCGAGTGCTTTTTATACTTTCTTTGACCCTGACTACGAGTTATCTCTTGGCACGTTAGCGGTGCTTTATCAAATTAAATACTGCCAAGAAAACAAACAACAGTGGCTATATTTGGGATATCAGATTGATGAGTGCCCAGCAATGAGCTACAAAACACGCTTTCAACGCCACCAAAGGCTAGTAAATCAGCGTTGGCGAGGGTAGAATACGCCTCAACTTTACATAATTACTATTTAGCGGCAGAATATAGCCCGCTAATATTGCCTAATTTCTAAAGAGGATTAAATGGCTAAAGAAGACGTAATCGAGATGCAAGGCACAGTCCTTGACACTCTACCAAACACTATGTTCCGTGTTGAACTTGAAAACGGTCACGTTGTGACTGCTCACATCTCTGGCAAGATGCGTAAGAACTACATCCGTATCCTAACGGGTGACAAAGTAACTGTAGAGATGACTCCATACGACCTGTCAAAAGGCCGCATCGTCTTCCGCGCTCGTTAATCTCTGATTTTCGGATGCAATAAAAAACGGAGCAAGCTGCTCCGTTTTTTATTGCATAATTTTTTCCGATTTAGTTCAGATAAAAAAGCGCACGATCTTCTCGTGCGCTTTTGCGTTTGTTACCGACTAACGATTAATGCATCGCTGTCTCTTTCTCACTTAAGTATTCAAACTCAAGCGTATCGTTGACCAGCGTTACCTTCACTGTACCGCCGTCAACTAAAGATCCAAACAACAGTTCGTTAGCCAAAGGCTTCTTAAGCTGTTCTTGGATAACACGCCCCATTGGGCGAGCCCCCATAGCTTTGTCATAACCTTTATGTGCTAACCAATGGCGAGCGTCTTGCGATACTTCCATTGAAACGCCTCTCGCATCAAGTTGCACTTGCAGTTCAACAATGAACTTATCAACCACTTGATGGATAACGCTTTCATCAAGGCTGTTAAACCAGATGATGTTATCAAGACGGTTACGGAACTCAGGAGTAAACACCTTCTTAATTTCCGCCATTGCATCGTGACTGTTGTCTTGTTGAATCAAACCAATTGATTTCTTCTCGGTTTCCGCCACACCTGCGTTAGTTGTCATAACAAGAATGACATTACGGAAGTCTGCTTTGCGACCATTGTTGTCCGTTAGCGTACCGTTATCCATGACTTGCAACAACAGGTTAAAGATATCAGGGTGCGCTTTTTCAATCTCATCAAGTAATACGACTGAATGTGGGTGCTTAATAACAGCATCGGTTAGCAAACCACCTTGGTCATAACCGACATAACCAGGAGGCGCACCAATTAAGCGACTTACGGAGTGACGCTCACCATACTCAGACATATCAAAACGAAGTAGTTCGATACCTAGAAGCTTAGATAACTGCACCGTCACCTCTGTTTTACCAACCCCTGTTGGGCCTGCAAACAAGAATGAACCAACAGGTTTGTTGTCTACACCTAAACCTGCACGTGTCAGCTTGATCGCCTCGGACAATGCATCAATCGCATTATCTTGACCGAATACCAACATCTTCATTTTGCTATCTAAGTTTTTCAAAATGTCTTTATCTGAAGAAGAAACCGACTTCTCTGGAATTCGCGCCATTTTGGCAACCATTGATTCGATATCAGCCACTCCGACCGTTTTTTTACGACGGCTTGCAGGAGCAAGACGACTACGAGCACCAGCTTCATCAATGACATCAATAGCCTTATCTGGTAGATGGCGTTCATTAATGTATTTAGCCGACAATTCTACCGCGGCACGCAGTGCTTTATTGGTATAACGTACTTCATGGTGAGCTTCGTACTTCGGCTTCAAGCCCATCAAGATTTTAGTTGTATCATCCAATGAGGGCTCTACAACGTCTATCTTTTGGAAGCGGCGAGACAACGCACGCTCTTTCTCGAAAATGTTGCTGTATTCTTGGTATGTCGTCGAACCAATACAACGCAACTTACCGCTACTTAAAAGAGGCTTAATAAGATTTGCTGCATCGACTTGACCACCAGATGCCGCGCCTGCACCGATGATGGTATGTATTTCATCGATGAACAAAATGGCATCTTCTTCTTTTTCAAGTTGTTTCAAAATCGCCTTGAAGCGCTTTTCAAAATCACCGCGATATTTGGTACCAGCGAGCAAAGAACCAATATCTAGTGAATAAATCACGCTGTTTTGAATAACCTCAGGGACCTGCCCTTCGACAATTCGCCATGCAAGACCTTCCGCAATGGCTGTTTTACCAACCCCTGCCTCACCCACTAGTAGTGGATTATTCTTGCGGCGTCGACAAAGTACCTGAATAGTGCGCTCTAACTCTTTATCACGTCCAATGAGTGGGTCGATGTTTCCATCTTTAGCGACTTGATTAAGATTCGTCGCAAAGCTTTCTAGGCGTTCTTCAGAATTAGGCTCTTCAACACTTTCTGAGCTAAACGAGTCTGATGATGAATCCTCACCTGCACCTGATGCTTTAGTAATACCGTGGGAGATGAAGTTAACAATATCTAATCGGGAGATGTCATTTTTCTTCAGTAAGTAAGCGGCATGCGACTCTTGTTCACTGAAGATAGCAACAAGCACGTTGGCGCCTGTTACTTCATTACGACCAGACGACTGTACATGAAAGACGGCGCGTTGTAGTACACGTTGAAAACTCAAAGTCGGCTGCGTTTCACGCGTCTCATCACTATCTGGGATAAGAGGCGTAGTTTGATCGATGAAAATATCGAGTTCGTTGCGTAAAGCGTCAAGATCCGCCTTACAAGCTAGAAGGGCTTCCTTAGCTGCATCATTTTCCAACAATGCAAGTAGGAGGTGTTCGACAGTCATAAACTCGTGGCGTTTATCTCGCGCCCGAGCAAATGCACCGTTAAGGCTTGACTCTAGTTCTTTATTTAGCATAAGTACCTCCCGAAAAAACAACTGGGGTTGTTCGAGCAAGTCTTCTTTGTTTACGCTTGCTCCATAGTGCAAAGTAGCGGATGTTCATTTTCCCTTGCGTACATCGTAACTTGCGCTACTTTTGTTTCGGCAATTTCTGCGCTGTATGTGCCGCAGATTGCCTTTCCTTCATAGTGGACCTGAAGCATGATTTGAGTTGCTTTATCAATATCATGTGAGAAAAATCGCTCAAGCACCTCTATGACGAAATCCATAGGTGTATAGTCATCATTATTGAGTACGACATTGTACAGCTTAGGTGGCTGGACTTTCGTACTTTCTCGCTCCAGAAGATCAGAGTCCGGAGTGACCCATTCAAAATTTTTACTCATGGCAATCTAAAGATATCGTATCAAAGGGTTGATGTTTTCGACCTATAAAAACAATCTACCACAAGCGTGCAGCGCGGTGTAGTGAGTTATGGCACCGAATTCGATCTTTGATCGATAAAAGTTGCTACCTAATATAGAGACTAATGCACGTCTTGATACGGCGCAAATAAAAGATGCTTGTCGATAAGTTACACATTTTTTCTTATAAAAGAACTTTCTATTTATTGCTTTCGGACTATTGCAAACCACCCCATCATCTTCTATCTGGATCACACTTCCTCATTGAGAATACGGTAATTATCACGAAAACTTCATTTTTTATTCAGTTAGAGGATTCTTCTCCCATAAGCAACACGGACAGTATGGCTTTTTCAGTATGAGCCACTTCATAGGCAAATTGACTAAACTTCTGCGTATATACGAAAAACTGTTTGCAAATTTGTTAATCTCAAAAGTGATTTGTTTTCAATTATGTTTCTGTTTGTTGCTCACTGCTATTGACTGTCGAAATTCATTGACTACAGTGGAAAGTGTCGATGCATAAATCATCATTTTGAAACTTCTCTTCTTTAAGTGGTTTGATGAATGTGACTTATCATTGATTTGACGTTTGTTGGCATTCGCTGACAATGGTAGTACCAAGTTAAAGGTATAACTTGGTTGCAGTAACAACATCAGTAAAAAATGCATGAGGGATGTAAAGCATGGCTACAGGTACAGTAAAGTGGTTTAACAATGCCAAAGGATTTGGGTTTATTTGTTCAGATGAAGAAGAGGGAGATATCTTTGCCCACTACTCAACTATCCAGATGGACGGTTATCGTACACTGAAAGCAGGCCAACAAGTCTCTTACGAGATTGAAAAAGGTCCCAAAGGCTGTCACGCGAGTAGCGTCGTGCCTCTTGAAGGCCAAGCCAAATAATTAGAGCGCCGTCGAAATATAAAAATATTGCTCTCGAAACGCCACGTTGATGTTTTGAAGAGAAAAATAAACCCGCCAAGATAGCGGGTTTCTTACTATTTAGAGCACGTGTTACAAAAGGAACACTTACAACGCACTTACAGGATAGGAAACACGCCGAAAACGACGTGTTTTTACACTAACTTACTTGTTAATGATTGCGTTAAAGGTTTCGCTTGGACGCATCAATTTAGAAACCAATGCATCGTCTAGTAAGTAGTAGCCTCCTAGCTCACCTTTCACGCCTTGCGCATTATTTAGCTCAGCAACGATCGTTTCTTCCTGCTCTGACAGCGCTTTTGCAATTGGTGCAAATTCAGCAGCAAGATCCGCATCACCCGTTTGCTCTGAAAGCGCTTTCGCCCAGTAAAGTGCAAGATAGAAGTGGCTTCCACGGTTATCTAGCTCACCCACTTTGCGTGACGGAGATTTGTTGGTGTCTAAAAACTCACCGGTCGCTTTATCTAGTGTATCTGCGAGAACCTGAGCCTTAGGATTGTTTGTCGCTACACTTAAATGCTCTAACGAAGCTGCAAGCGCTAGGAACTCGCCCAAAGAATCCCAACGAAGGTGATTCTCTTTTTCTACTTGTTGAACGTGCTTAGGAGCAGAACCACCAGCGCCTGTTTCAAATAGACCACCACCATTCATCAATGGAACAATAGATAGCATCTTAGCAGACGTACCTAACTCTAGAATTGGGAACAAGTCTGTTAGGTAGTCACGAAGAACATTACCTGTAACAGAGATAGTATCTAGGCCCGCTTTCATACGCTCTAGTGAGTACTTACAAGCTTCAACAGGAGATAGGATCTTAATCTCTAGACCGTCAGTATCGTGATCTGGTAGGTAGGCGTTTACTTTCTTGATGAGCTCAGCATCGTGCGCGCGGTTTTCATCTAGCCAGAATACAGCTGGAACACCTGTTGCACGTGCGCGAGTCACTGCTAGTTTAACCCAATCTTGGATTGGTGCGTCTTTAACCTGACACATACGGAAGATATCACCTTCTTCAACCGCTTGCTCTAACAGTACGTTACCTGAAGCATCAACAACGCGAACAGTACCCGCAGCGTCTAGAATGAATGTCTTGTCGTGAGAACCATACTCTTCAGCTTTCTGAGCCATTAGACCAACGTTAGGTACGCTACCCATAGTGGTTGGATCAAATGCGCCGTGCTCTTTACAGAAATCAATAACCGCTTGGTAAATACCTGCGTAGCTACGATCTGGAATCATCGCTTTGGTGTCTTTTTGTTTACCATCTGGTCCCCACATTTGACCCGAAGAGCGAAGCATTGCTGGCATAGAAGCATCTACAATAATGTCACTTGGTACATGTAAGTTTGTGATACCACGATCAGAGTCAACCATCGCAAGTTCTGGTTGAGTTTGGTAAACCGCTTGAATGGCCGCTTCAATTTCTGCTTTTTGCGCTTCAGGTAGAGACTCAATTTTTGAGTAAACATCACCGATGCCATTGTTTACATCAACGCCTAGCTCTTCAAACAGCTTACCGTACTTATCGAAAACGTCTTTGTAGTAAACTTTTACGGCATGGCCGAAAATGACAGGGTCAGAAACTTTCATCATCGTCGCTTTCATATGAAGAGACAGCAGCACGTCTTGTGCTTTCGCTTCAGCAATCTCTTTCTCGAAAAATTCAACCAACGCCTTCTTCTTCATTACTGAAGTATCAATGACTTCTTTATCTAGTAATGGGAACGCAGACTTAAGCTCTTTAACTGTACCATCATTACCGACAAACTCGATTTTGACCTCTGTTGCACCAGAGATAGTTGTAGACTTTTCGCTACCAAAGAAGTCATTGTCTGACATGCTCGCAACATGAGACTTAGATTCTGCTGACCATGCACCCATTGAGTGTGGGTTTTTCTTCGCGTAGTTCTTAACCGAAGTCGGAGCACGACGGTCTGAGTTACCTTCACGAAGTACTGGGTTAACCGCACTACCTTTGATTTTGTCGTAAGCCGCTTTAATCGCTTTCTCTTCGTACGTGCTCGGCTCTTCTGGGTAGTTTGGTAAATCGTAACCTTTCGCCTGAAGCTCTTTAATCGCCGCTTTAAGCTGAGGAACTGAAGCTGAAATGTTAGGTAGCTTGATGATATTTGCTTCTGGAGTTTGAGCTAGTTCACCAAGCTCAGTCAACGCATCGCCAATGCGCTGTTCTTCTTTTAGATGCTCTGGGAAGTTAGCGATAATTCGACCTGCTAGTGAAATATCACGAGTATCTACATTGATGCCAGACGATGCTGTGAATGATTGAATGATTGGTAGTAATGAATAAGTTGCTAGCGCCGGCGCTTCATCAGTGATGGTGTAGATAATTGTAGGTTTTTCTGTAGGCATGAAATTTCCCTATTTTTTAATCAACTTGTTGGCTGATCAACTCAGCGTCTGAGTTGGTTTAATTGACGCATTGCTGCACGTTAGCAGTACATGTCTCCTCACTAACGCCACATGCGGTTCGCACTCTTTGTTGTAGTTTGAAGCTCTAAGCTCTGAATCCATGAGTGCACTGATATAATTAAACAAATAACACGAATTAGTCTATCATTCTGTGCGCGTTTGTTAGTTTTAGGCGCGCAAATCATATCCGATCATGAGAAAACTTAAAACTTTCAAACACAGTTCATTTACATTTTTGCAGGGTAGTTAACATGTCATCTCGTACAGGTCAGGAAAAAGGTCGCAGTCGTAACCAGTCTAAAACGGGCCATTTTAAACACTCAGGAGCTCGCAATGGCTCGAAGACTCGTACTCAGCAAGACCGCCGCCCTAATCGCCCAACAAAAAGCCAAAAGCCAAAAGTGGCCCCTAAAGATCGTAAAGTCATTATTTTCAATAAGCCTTACGATACGCTCAGTCAATTTACCGATGGCGATGGTCGCAAAACGTTAGCGGACTATATCCCAATCAAAAATGTCTATGCGGCTGGCCGATTGGACCGAGACAGCGAAGGTTTGATGGTACTCACTAACGATGGCATCTTGCAGGCGAAGCTAACGCAGCCAAAGTCAAAATCGCCGAAGACTTATTGGGTTCAAGTTGATGGCGCTCCTCAGGAGCAAGATCTTGAAAAATTGAGAAAGGGAGTAGAGCTAAAAGATGGTATGACTCTACCAGCCGAAGTTGAAGTTATTCCAGAACCACAAGTCTGGGACAGAACGCCTCCGGTCCGTTTTCGCGCAAATATCCCTACCACTTGGTTAGCCATTACCATTATTGAAGGAAGAAATCGTCAGGTGCGTCGCATGACTGCGCACATTGGCTTCCCTACTTTGCGCCTCATTCGTCATTCGATGGGTGATATCGTCCTTAACGACCTAATGCCTGGTGAATGGAGAGAAATCTCTCTCTAATAAGCAGAAAAGATAAAAGCAGGCTTAAAGCCTGCTTTTTAGATTCGTACTTTTTCAGTTAAGCCCTACCTAATGAACTAAGGGATTACTGCTCAGCAAGCCAGTTTTTAAAGGCCTCTTTTTCCGCCGGAGACGCTTTCTGGTACATCGTCTTTAATACATCAACCATTGGGCTGTCGTTTGATGCGGCTGTTGAACGGGTATCACTACTCTCAACTCGAGGCTCGATATCACTTACTGATTGTTGATGCTGATTCACAGTTACATAACTAACGGCAACACTCGCGATACCGCCAGCAATGTTGTAGTTACGAGATTCTTGAGGGTAATTACGACCAATTTGAACACCATCTGACTCTAATACATCTTCGACCAAAGCAATAGGTTGGCCTTTGGTATCCAGTAATTGCCAATCTAGAGGCGAGATGTTGTTTTGCGCTTGGCGAAGAGTTTTAAACTCTGGCAGCTCAAACGTTAGCTTTTCGTTTTCAGCATCAAATTTAGCAACGATTACATCACTGTAAACCGTCTTAAGGTTTTCGTTTGTTTCAAAAGCAGGTTGATATTTGAAGACAATTTGGTTAGTTCCGTCAGGGATCTCAATTGTCTTCTCACTAGAGAAAAGTCCCCCCTCAAGTTTTGGCTTCTCCATGTTGACGGCCAATAACTTCACGTCTTCTGGAACCACTAAAGTCGTTGCAGCATAAAGGTTTGTACTGGCAAGAATAGACAACGCCATTGCCACTTTTAATGATAACTGCATAGAATTTTTCATCCTTATCTTCATAGTAAAAGACCCAGCATATAGCTGGGTCTTACAATATCAAACTGGGTATTGATTACCAGTAGAAACGAGCACCAACACCGAAGTTAGTTGCGTCGTCTGTGTCTTTGTTGTCGAAGTCAGTACCTTCGAAAGTGTAACCCGCTTCTGCGAATACACGTGCCCATTTAGAGAACTTGTATTCAACACCAGCGTAGAACCAAGAAGAGTCTGCGTCTACTTTACCTGCTTCATCAGTAGACTGAGCTAGGTACTCGTAACCAGAGTATAGAGTTGTTTTAGGAGCAACAGCGAACATACCAGCTACAACGATGTAGTGTGAATCAACTGTTGATTTACCTAGCTTATCTTCGTTTTCGTTGTAGTAGTACGTAGCACCTAGAGTGTGCTCGTTTAGTGCGTACTCAGCAGTTACTTCAAAAGATAGGTTTTCGTTATCAGTACGCTCTGTGTGAGAAACTGTTTGCTCTACACCATTAAGAACTAGTTTTTTCTCTTTAGTTACGTTGATGTCGTTGTTCGCAGTAAGTACACCAGCGTGTAGAGATAGGTCGTTGAAAGATTTACCAACGAATACTTCTAGTACTTCTTCGTTAGAATCTTTTTCGCCTAGCGCGTAACCAGCTTTTAGCCAGAATGCGTCATTTTCGTAAGCGTATTTGATTTGAGAATCGTTGTTCCAAGCGTGACCGTATGCAGTTTCCGCTGCGTTACCACCGAAGAAGTAAGAGTAATCTGCGAAGTATACGTCATCAGCCCAAGTACCTTCTTTACCGAAGCGAAGAGTACCCATATCACCCATATCAAAACCGATGATGTGGCGACGTACGTATACAGAGTCATCTGTACGCTCGCTTGAATCAGCACCTGCGTCGTAATTGTCACCTAGAGCAACACCGATTTCAACTTCACCCAGAACTTTTAGGCTTTCGTCAACAACGTAAACCGCGTTCACACCAGTACGAGAAGAGCTAGTGTTTAGCTCTGCTGTGTGATCAGTTTTTTCTGTGAATAGAAGAGTTGGACGTAGCTGACCGTAGAAATCTACAGAACCTTCTTCAGATTTGAATACTTCAGCTGCGTTCACTGAAGTTGCAGACGCAACTACAGCTAGTGCTAATAGAGTTTTTTTCATAATTAATCCACTGCCTTTTCTTAGTTCGGGATATCCTTGTCCGGTTCCCTTTTTTTATATGTTTGAGGTAGAGCGTTAACAAAACGTTATACAGCACCTCCTCAAAATCTGGAGCTAAGAGTGCAAAAGATTATTCTGGCTGTCAAATTTTCTAAATACCAATGTAAAAAAAACAAAATTCCATTACAAAACAACAACTTAATAGGCTTACCTTTATTTATTCGACGAACATCTAACCAATCCCCATTATTATTTGTAATTTACAAAATTATTAACAAATGGTTTTTTAATCCAATAAGTAAATTTTAAAAAAACAAAAAAAGAATAAAAACCTACAAATAAGACCAATTTGGAGTTTTATATTTTTCATATCATGAAATTAATTTCATTAAGATAAGGTTCAATATTTTTTTGTGAAGGAGATCTACATTCCTTATAAAAGCATTCCGTTTTGTGAACTACTGTACAACTAGTGATGTGTGCTACTATTCGCCTCCAACGCATTTGAGGCCCGTATGCTGACCAGTAACATTCAAAAATCGATTCGTAATAGCTATCAAAACCTTCAAGATCAACTTGATAACTTTGTGCCTAGAAGAGCACAAAACTACCTTGTTGCAGAGATTGCAAAAACGCTGTGCGGTCAGTATCACAAATTTAACCGAATACTCGTTGCAGAAGCAGGGACTGGAATTGGTAAATCGCTCTCCTATCTAATGGCGACCATTCCCGTGGCTGTACATAACAATAGAAAAGTGGTTATCTCAACAGCGACCGTCGCTCTGCAAGAGCAGCTCATAAATAAAGACCTCCCTCTTTTTCGTCGGATTACCGACCGAGAGTTTTCTTTTATTTTGGCAAAAGGCCGTCAACGCTATTGTTGTGCAGAAAAGCTCGCCACTGCTAGCGGTGCTGATGGTGGCCAGTTAGCCATGTTTGAAACCAAACCTAAGCAAAAAGATATAGAGCTGTTAGAAACAATGCATCGCTCTCTTGCGCAAGGTAAATGGGACGGTGACCGTGATTCTTGGCCTAAACCCATCGACGATAAGCTTTGGCAACTGATTGTCAGTGATAAACACAGTTGCAATAACAGTTTACCAGGCCACCGCGGCTGCCCATTCCAAAAAGCGCGCTCAGAGTTGGATAAAAACGATGTCATCATTGCTAACCACTCTCTCGTCATGGCAGACGCAGATTTAGGTGGCGGCGTGATTTTACCTGAGCCAGAAAATACAATATACGTCTTCGACGAGGCACATCACTTACCTCACGTCGCTCGTGACCATGCTTCAGCATCTGCGAGTTTAAAAGGCGCGGCAGCATGGCTTGAGAAGTTAAATCAGTCGATTAGTAAGTTTTCATCACTCGCAGACGAGAAACGCGTAGCTCGATTTCGCAACGACCTTCAAGACGCGGTTCAGAACTTGATACCGGCACTGACTCAATTACCCAAACAGTTCGACCCAGCTCAATTTGAAGAGGGTATCTACCGCTTCGAACACGGTGAACTACCGGAGTGGCTAGAGAACCAATCCAAAGAACTAAAACAGTTCAGTAAAAAAGCAAATCAGAGTGTGGCAAAAATTGCCGACCTTATTGCGGAAAGAGTAAAAGACGGGGAGCTTGCGACAAGGTTGGCTGAACCAGCGCTTGCAGAGCTCGGTTTCTACATTCAAAGGTTAGAAAACCTAGCGCAAGTATGGCATTTAATGGCTGAACCAACTCGTGAAAAAGGTGCGCCTTTAGCTCGCTGGTTAGAAACCCACCCCGATCGCGAGGGTGATTTCATTGTGAGTGTTTCGCCACTTGAAATTGGATGGCAACTCGACCAACAGATTTGGAGCAGATGTATTGGCGCCATTTTGGTTTCCGCAACGATGCGTGCATTAAACTCTTTCCATTACTTTTGCCATCAGGTTGGTATTGATGGAAAACCAGAATCAGGCACTCAGTTTTTAGCGCTTGCGTCACCATTCGATTACCAAAACCAGGCAGAATTGCTCATCCCTGCGATGAAATATGAACCACCAGCGCCTCAATTTACTGAATATCTTATCGAGATATTGCCTAAGTACTTGGAAGACAAGAAAGCCAACTTAGTATTATTCTCATCCTATTGGCAGATGAACCAAGTCGCGAAGGCACTCTCTTCGGAGTTCATAAAAAAAGGCTGGGCGTTGCAAGTTCAAGGTGAAAGCTCACGTCAAGAAATTCTAAAAAAACATAAAAAGCTAATAGAATCAAATAAAACCAGCGTCTTATTTGGTACTGGCAGTTTCTCTGAGGGGCTAGACTTACCTGGCGAATTACTTGAAAACTTGGTGATTACAAAAATTCCATTTGGCGTTCCAACCTCCCCTGTTGAGCAGGCTCATTCCGAATACATTGAGAAAAAAGGAGGAAACCCGTTTATGCAAATAACTGTACCAGACGCAAGCAAAAAGCTGATCCAGAGCGTAGGTCGCTTACTGCGTAAAGAGAGAGATTCTGGTAGAGTAACGATTCTTGATCGACGCCTAGTCACTAAGCGATACGGACAAGCCTTAATCGACTCACTACCTCCATTTAAACGTAAAATAGAATATTAGAAGAATCACCATTTATGGAAATGATTGAGCCAACCATGCTGTTGGTGTTGGCGCTTGTCGCTTTTGTCGCAGGATTTATTGATGCAGTTGCCGGTGGTGGTGGCATGCTTACCGTACCTGCTCTACTTTCGCTAGGCTTGCCGCCTCATATTGCACTAGGCACCAATAAACTTGCCGCTACCTTTGCTTCTTCTACTGCAGCATTTACGTACTACAAAAAACGTCTATTCAAACCTCAATGCTGGAGGCGCGCATTCGTGGCAACACTCGTCGGAGCGACATTAGGTACGCTATTTGTAGATGCGATTAGTACGGATTGGCTGGAAAAAGGATTGCCGCTTGTTATTTTGGCGGCAGCGTTGTATACCGTTTTTCATAAAACACCCCACTCTGCTCATCAAAGTCCAATACCCGAGCCTTGCCCCAAACTTCATAAAAAACAGTACATACAAGGCTTATCAATCGGATTCTACGACGGACTCGCAGGGCCTGGAACTGGGGCTTTTTGGACAGTAAGTTCAATGGCGCTCTACCGGCTGAATATCTTGCTCGCCTCTGGCTTAGCAAAAGCAATGAACTTTACCAGTAACTTTACCTCTTTGATCACTTTTGCATTCCTCGGACATATCAACTGGGTGCTAGGCTTAACAATGGGAGTATGTTTAATGGCTGGTGCTTTTGTTGGCGCGCACTCCGCTATTAGATTTGGTTCTAAATTCATTCGTCCTGTATTTGTTACTGTCGTCAGCATACTAGCCATTAAATTGGCTTATGACGCATGGTTTGTAGGTTTGTCATGAACATTTCTCAACTCCAGGAAAATCTAGAACAAATGGCGAAGCAAGCCGCTGTTCTTGACCGTCAAAGAGGCGAACATCATGTTCCGCTTTTTGATGAGCGTTTATTTGGTTGCCGCTCTCGCTTACTTACTCCTTGCGTAAAAGAAGCAAAAGCCACGCTGGATGCGATTGTGCGTGAGCAAAATGAAGGTAAGCTCACCGCTTTGCGTGCTGAGTACCTCACTGAACGGTTAGTGGCGCAAATCGGTGCGATTCAACGCGAGATTTCTACCACTAAAATTCGTAAGAATGAAATCAAACATAGCAGCCATTTCCGTAAGCCTATCAACGTGCTTTATCAGGAGCTCGCTCAACACCAAGAGTGGGCAAGACGCTTGCGCGAGATGGTGTTAGAAAAAGAACGTGCTGTCGAAAGCGCTCCGAGTTTTATGCGTGCCGACGCTCAAAAAGTATTACTAGCAACCGAGCAACGTTTAGCGCGTTGTGAAGCAGCACTTCTTAAGCTAGAGAACCAAATTACACATAGGGAAAAACATCAATAATGGCTGACCAACCAACCTCGCCTTTAGATGACGCACCTGAAGAGATCAAACTGGCTGTCGATTTAATCTATTTGCTTGAGAGCAATGAGATAGATCCAGAAGTTGCGCTTAACGCTTTAAAGATCGTGCAAAACGACTTAGAAAACAAATTAAAAGCAAAGTAGCTCAGAGCGTTTCACTCCTTTCACCGAGACTCGTTTTCAGTGCTCTTACACAATGATACTATTCATAAAAAAGTACGCCCCCAAAAGGATAAATAATGAAAGTAATCAGCTTTAACATCAATGGACTACGTGCCCGACTGCACCAACTCCAAGCGCTAATCGACAAACACCAACCTGATGTGATTGGTCTTCAGGAAATTAAAGTTCACGATGAAGCATTCCCGATTGAAGCTGTCGAAGCCATGGGCTACAAAGTGTATTTTCATGGTCAAAAAGCACATTACGGCGTAGCAATGCTTTGTAAGCAAGAGCCTCTACACGTACAAAAAGGGTTCCCAACGGATAACGAAGAACATCAAAAGCGCATGATCATGGCAACGTTTTTAAATGAAAACGGCGAAAAGGTCACTGTGCTAAACGGCTATTTCCCTCAAGGGGATAACATCAGCCACGAAACCAAATTCCCATACAAGCGCCAATTCTATAAAGATCTGATGACCTACCTAAACGATCATCACAATAACGACGAGCAATTGATTGTTATGGGTGACATCAACATCAGCCCTATTGATGCAGATATCGGTATCGGCGAGCCAAACCGTAAACGTTGGCTAAAAACAGGTAAATGTTCATTCCAACCTGAAGAACGCGAATGGTTGAAAACCTTACTAGACTGGGGCTTTGTGGACACCTTCCGTAAGCTATACCCAGAGGTGAACGATCAATTTTCGTGGTTTGACTACCGTTCTCGCGGTTTTGATGATAACCGTGGCCTACGAATTGATGTCATTTTGGCAACCCCTTCTCTAGCGGAAAAGTGTATTGAATCTGGTATCGACTATGAGCTTCGTGGTATCGAGAAGCCTTCAGATCACGCACCAATCTGGTCGACATTTAAGTAATTTATTGCAAAGCTATAAGCGAGACTCAACGCTAAGCTTAGTCCAATAAAAAGGGAGACTCAGTCTCCCTTTTTCATTTTCAGCCCTAAACCACCTACTTCAGTAGGTGGTTATCATCCGTTTCGGCTTTGCCTGTAAAACTACTCATGCTA
>NZ_JAWOUQ010000014.1:0-90374 GCF_033339475.1 Vibrio sp. 2304
GGTAGTTCAGTTGGTTAGAATACCGGCCTGTCACGCCGGGGGTCGCGGGTTCGAGTCCCGTCCACTCCGCCACTTATATTAAGCCTCAGTCGAAAGACTGAGGCTTTTTTCGTTCTGGTTCCCCCGACTTACCTTAAACCCACGTTCATATTGAAACCTTGCATCTAGAGGTACACTACCCTCTTCACATGGTTTTAATATCGTCGTGAACGAGCTAGCATGTAACTCTGTGCCTTAGTCTTAGCCTTATTCCGATACCAAGCTCTAACCAAAGCTCCTTTTATTCGATATTAGAAAATCTAGTTATATGACAGAGCTTAATTGTTTGAGTTGTCGCTTGTTTCTAATTTGAAAACAGGAGGACTTTGAATACAAGTTTAGTCTCACTGAGTTCAAGAGGGAGGGATTTAAACTTCCGTTAAGGCTTTGCTACCTGAGTGCCAGCTCAGTTTTATCTCGGTGAGGTTTCCAACCCGTTTGGGTTCTGAACGCACTCACCCTAAATGTCTCTTTCTCATAAAAATACAAACTCGCTCATTGCTAAGTATTGTGGAAGTTTAGCTTTGATATTTGCGAGGAGCCTATATTGCCAAGGGAAGAGAAGGATACAGATGAAAATGGGTAAATTAAAAGGCTCGTCTATGAATACTATCTATCGGCAATAGTTAGTATCTATGAAAATGTAGCGTAGCGATTCTTAGTATATTTGAAGGTATATCAAAGAATAAGGAGCATTCGTCCTTGAAGGGGAGTCTGAAAATTAGTTATGAAAAAAGCAGCTAGGTAGCTGCTTTTTATTTATTAAGTTACGTGTCTTTAAGAGTCCACTGGCTCCGTATGTTCCGGAGTGGTTATTGCTTGGTTGTTCTCTTCCATCTTCTTCTCTTCTGCTTTTGCTTTTTCAATCATTGGAGTGATTGTTGAGCCTTGAATGAGGATAGAGAAAACAACGACGGAGTAGGTCATTACAAGAATAATCTCTTTTACATCGATTAACTTATCTTGAATCACCCAAATACCAGATGGAATAGAAAGTGCCATCGCTAGTGCTAGGCCTCCGCGTAAACCGCCCCACGTCAAAATACGCACTGACCATGGATTATATTTTCTGTAACGTTTAAAGCCTATGTAAGAAAGAAATACACTTAGATAGCGAGCTGCTAGTACAAGAGGGACTGAAATAGCCATCATGATCCAGTCTTCTTTGTGGAATTCAAATAGCAGCATCGACATGCCGATCAGTAGGAATAACACGCCATTCAAGAACTCATCAACAAGCTCCCAAAAATGGTCAAGGTGATCTTCACTCTCTTTTGAAAAGCCAATAAAGCGTGTCCAGTTGCCAATCATAATACCGGATACAACCATCGCGAGTGGGCCTGATACATGGATGTATTCAGCAAATGCGTAACCTGCTGTTGGGACACCAATGGTAAGTAACAATTCCATTGAGTGATCATCGGTGGCACTGATCAAGTAGTGAAATAGCAAACCGAGGACGAAACCATATGTGATACCACCGATAGCTTCTTGGATGAAGAGTAAGGTGACACTACCTACAGTTGGTGTCTCAGTGCCAAATGCAATCGTAAATAGAGTGACGAAGATAACCAAACCGAAGCCATCATTGAAGAGCGATTCTCCTTCAATCTGAGTGGAGATACGTTTAGGTGCATCTAGTTTTTTCACAATAGCCAATACAGCGATTGGGTCAGTTGGCGATATTAGAGCACCAAATAGTAAGCAGTAGACCAAATCAAATTGGATGCCAATTAACTGACAAAACCCATACAGCGCAAATCCAATAAAGAACGTAGAAAACAGTGTAGCTCCAAGGGCTAAAACAGTGATCTCCCACTTTTGATCTTTAAGGTTCGGGAGTTTGATGCCTAGTCCACCAGCAAATAGTAAGAAGCCAAGAATGCCTTTGAGCAAGAAATCTTCGAAGTTAATCCTTGTGACCGTCTCCGTCGCAATTTCGGTGAGATGGAACCAGTTGTTTTGACCCGCAATTAAGATTAGAAGTGAAAGCACCATTGAACCTGCGGTAATCGCAATGGTGGTTTGCATCTTTCCTATCTTGCTGTTTACAAAAGCAATTAGCATCGCAGCTGCGGATAGAAAACATAAAGTATGATAGACCGACATAGAGCTCTCTATTTGTAACATTTTATGAATGGAATTCTCGGCTGATGCTGCTTAAATAGCAAACATTTTTTCGTGATTATTTTGCAAGTTAAGAAGGATATAAAATAATCATTAATTCTACGTTTAGACGTCTAGACTCCTGAAGCTTGTGTGATAGGATGGAAAGATAACTAAAGGAATGAGGCTGTACTGTGGGAAGTAACGTAAGACAACAGATTGAAGCTCAATTGAAGCAACGTATTCTTTTGATTGATGGTGGTATGGGAACCATGATTCAAGGGTACAAACTTGAAGAGCAAGACTATCGAGGAACGCGCTTTGCGGATTGGCATTGTGATCTAAAAGGTAACAACGACCTGTTGGTTCTAAGTCAGCCTCAACTTATCAAGGAAATTCACGCTGCATATTTAGAAGCGGGTGCAGATATTCTTGAGACCAACACTTTTAACGCAACAACCATTGCGATGGCTGACTACGAGATGGAAAGCCTAAGTGAAGAAATTAACTTTGCAGCTGCCAAGCTTGCACGTGAAGTTGCAGACGAATGGACCGCAAAAACACCCGATAAACCGCGTTATGTCGCAGGGGTTTTAGGGCCGACGAACCGAACTTGTTCTATTTCTCCTGATGTAAATGACCCCGGATATCGAAATGTTTCTTTCGACGAGTTAGTTGAGGCTTACTCTGAATCGACTCGTGCTCTAATTAAAGGTGGTTCTGACCTTATTCTTATCGAGACCATCTTCGATACGCTTAACGCTAAGGCTTGTTCATTTGCTGTTGAAAGTGTGTTTGAAGAGATGGGTATTGAGTTACCTGTGATGATCTCGGGGACTATTACTGATGCTTCCGGTCGGACATTATCCGGTCAAACCACAGAAGCGTTTTACAACTCATTACGTCATGTTAAACCGATTTCGTTTGGTTTGAACTGTGCACTTGGTCCAGATGAGCTGCGTCCTTATGTTGAAGAGCTCTCTCGTATATCAGAATCTTTTGTTTCCGCTCACCCAAATGCTGGGCTTCCGAATGCATTCGGCGAATACGATTTGTCGCCAGAAGATATGGCTAAGCATGTTAAAGAGTGGGCTCAAAGTGGCTTTTTAAACTTGATTGGTGGGTGTTGTGGTACAACTCCTGAGCACATTCGCCAAATGGCACTCGCGGTTGAAAATATCGCCCCTCGTCAATTACCTGAACTTCCCGTTGCTTGTCGCTTGTCTGGCTTAGAGCCGCTCGCGATTGATAAAGACTCTTTATTTATCAATGTCGGTGAGCGTACGAATGTAACCGGTTCTGCGCGTTTTAAGCGCTTGATTAAAGAAGAGCTGTACGATGAAGCGCTCGATGTGGCTCGTCAACAAGTTGAAAATGGCGCTCAAATTATCGATATCAACATGGATGAAGGCATGTTGGATGCACAAGCTTGTATGGTTCGCTTTTTAAACCTTTGTGCGTCAGAACCTGAAATCTCAAAAGTACCAATCATGGTTGACTCTTCCAAGTGGGAGGTTATTGAAGCCGGTCTTAAGTGCATCCAAGGAAAAGGCATTGTTAACTCGATCTCTCTCAAAGAAGGCAAAGAGAAATTCGTTGAACAAGCTAAGTTGATCCGCCGTTACGGTGCGGCTGTGATTGTGATGGCGTTTGATGAGATTGGGCAAGCAGATACACGTGAGCGCAAAGTAGAAATTTGTACCAACGCTTACCGAATTCTTGTTGATGAAGTGGGCTTTCCACCAGAAGACATCATTTTTGACCCCAACATTTTTGCCATTGCTACGGGGATCGAGGAGCATAATAACTACGCGGTGGATTTCATTGAAGCCGTTGGCGATATCAAACGTGATTTACCACATGCGATGATCTCGGGTGGTGTTTCTAACGTCTCATTCTCTTTCCGTGGCAATAACTATGTACGTGAAGCGATTCACGCGGTGTTCCTCTACCACTGTTTTAAAAATGGTATGGATATGGGGATTGTGAATGCGGGTCAGTTAGAAATCTACGATAACGTGCCTGAAAAATTGCGTGAGGCTGTGGAAGATGTCGTTCTTAACCGTCGTGATGACGCCACTGAGAGATTGTTAGATATCGCGGCGGAATATGCAGGCAAAGGGGTAGGTAAAGAGGAGGATGCCTCTGCACTTGAGTGGAGAACTTGGCCTGTTGAAAAGCGCTTAGAGCACGCGTTAGTGAAAGGAATAACTGAGTTCATCGTTGATGATACCGAAGAGGCTCGTGTCAACGCTTCAAAGCCATTAGAGGTGATTGAAGGCCCACTAATGGATGGGATGAACGTCGTCGGAGACTTGTTTGGTGAAGGTAAAATGTTCCTTCCTCAGGTCGTAAAATCTGCCCGAGTGATGAAGCAAGCAGTCGCGCATCTCGAGCCCTACATCAATGCAGAAAAGCAGGTGGGACAAACAAACGGTAAGATTTTGCTAGCGACGGTCAAAGGTGATGTACATGATATCGGGAAAAATATCGTTGGCGTTGTATTGCAGTGCAATAACTACGAAATTATCGATCTTGGTGTCATGGTTCCTTGCGAAAAGATCTTAAAAGTAGCGCAAGAAGAAAACGTCGATATTATTGGTTTATCAGGGTTGATCACGCCTTCATTAGACGAAATGGTGCATGTTGCAAAAGAGATGGAGCGTCTCGACTTTAACTTACCTCTTCTCATCGGTGGCGCAACAACGTCAAAAGCCCATACAGCAGTTAAGATTGAGCAAAATTACAAGCATCCAGTGGTTTACGTGAACAACGCCTCACGTGCAGTGGGCGTATGTACTTCTCTTCTGTCAGATGAACGTCGCCCTGAGTTTGTTGAAAAACTTGAAGCTGATTACGAACGAGTACGTGATCAACATAATCGAAAGAAACCGAGAACCAAACCAGTGACATTAGAAGCTGCTCGAGCGAATAAAGTTGCTATCGATTGGGAAGCTTACACCCCTCCAGTGCCTGTTAAGCCTGGCATTCATATCTTCGATGATTTTGATGTGGCTATATTACGTCAATACATCGATTGGACACCATTCTTTATGACTTGGTCACTTGTGGGTAAGTATCCAACAATTTTCCAACATGAAGAAGTTGGTGAAGAAGCAAAACGTTTATTCGAAGATGCCAACGAGTTACTTGATCGAGTTGAGCGAGAAGGCCTGTTAAAAGCGCGTGGAATGTGTGGCTTATTCCCTGCTGCGAACGTGGGGGACGACATTGAAGTTTATGCTGATGAAACTCGTACCGACGTTGTGAAAGTATTACGTAACTTGCGACAACAGACCGAGAAACCAAAAGGATTCAACTATTGTTTATCCGACTACATCGCACCTAAAGAGTCGGGTAAACATGATTGGATAGGGGCATTTGCTGTCACTGGTGGTATTGGTGAACGAGAGCTTGCTGATGAATACAAAGCACAGGGAGATGATTACAACGCAATTATGATTCAAGCGGTGGCGGATCGCCTAGCCGAAGCGTTTGCTGAGTATTTGCATGAGCGTGTCCGTAAAGAAATTTGGGGTTATGCAGCTGATGAAGATTTATCTAACGATGATCTCATTCGTGAAAAATACCAAGGTATTCGCCCTGCGCCGGGTTATCCCGCGTGTCCTGAACATACTGAAAAAGGACCGCTTTGGGAGTTACTTAATGTGGAAGAGAACATTGGTATGACTCTAACCTCCAGCTATGCAATGTATCCGGGCGCGTCAGTCTCTGGTTGGTATTTCTCTCATCCTGACTCACGTTACTTTGCGATCGCACAGATCCAAGAAGATCAGCTAGAGAGTTACGCCGATCGTAAGGGGTGGGATAGGATCGAGGCTGAAAAATGGTTAGGGCCAAACATTAACGGTTAAATTGATGTTTACCTCGTCCAAATGTAACAACTAATGAAACGACAAAGGGCTGCAAATACGCAGCCCTTTGTTTTATTGAGTTGAACTTACTTCTCAAACAACTCAGTGTGGAGTTTTTGTATGGCTTGTTTCGATACCGATTCATGGAGCAAGAAGCATAAGTTGTGAGGGCTAGCGCCATAACAAATCATGCGTAGGTTAAAATCTTCTAGCGTGCCAAAAACCTGTTTCGCGTAGCCTTTACTCTCACTCATGTTGTTTCCAATGAGAGCAACGAGGCATAGGTCATGTTCAACTTCTACCTTACATAACTCTTCTAACTCTTCTCGTGCAGCTTGCGGCAGCTGTGGTGCTCCGCCAGAGGTATCAGTTTGATCAAGTGTTAACGATACACTGATTTCAGATGTCGTGATCAAATCGACAGAGATCTTATGCTTTGCAAGGATCTCAAAGACCTTTGCTAAAAAACCGTATGCGTGGAACATATTGGCGCTGCGTAGCGTTACCATGGTTTGGTTACAACGCAAAGCTAGCGCACGGAATAACGGTGAGCTTTCGACTTGGTGGCGAATCCAAGTTCCCCCTTTTTCTGGCTCTTTCGATGACCCTACAAATACCGGAATGTCGTGGCGCAATGCAGGTACTAGCGTAGAAGGGTGAAGGATTTTAGCGCCAAAGTTAGCCATTTCTGAAGCTTCACTAAAGCTGATCTCGGGAATTGGTGAGGCTTTTGGTGCAATTCGCGGGTCTGTTGTGTAGATTCCCGGAACATCAGTCCAGATTTCTAGCCCTGCCGCTTTAACGCTCTCAGCAATTAAGGCGGCGCTGTAATCGCTGCCCCCTCGACCTAATGTTGTTGTATTACCGGCTTCGTCAGATCCTATGAAGCCTTGAGTAACAACAACGGATTGTTGGCAAAGTGGTACGAGTTTATCTTGCGCAAGCGTCGAAATTGCTTCAATGTTTGGCTCCGCGCGACCAAAGTTGTCATCAGTACGCAGCACATCGCGGATATCAAAGCGCACTGCTTGAATGCCTCGCTCACACATTAACTGAGTTAGAATATGCGTCGACATGAGTTCGCCACATGCGACTAAATGATCGGTTAACTTCGCACTAGCTTGGATAGATGCAGCCTCGGCCAGGCTGGTTACGGTATCTAATATGCCATACACCTCGGCAGTAGTTTTCGTGCTGTCTTCGAGCTGAGTTAAAATGGCGTCATGAATGTTGGCCAGATTTTGCAGCAGCTCAGTACGGTGCGTTTGATCCTGAACACCGTTGGCGAGTTCTACCAATAGGTTGGTGACGCCAGAGCAAGCGCTGCTCACGACCAGGCGAGTATTTGGATTGTTTTCGATAATGGTGGCGCAACGACTCATTGCCTCAAAGTTGGCAACACTGGTTCCACCGAATTTAGCTACGTTAAATGCGCTCACTGCGTTCTCCCACGACTTCCTAAAAAATTGTACATCCAATGTTTAGTGAGAAAAGGAACAGAGCAAAAAGAGAGGTATTTAGAATGCTATTTGAAAAATTTACCCTCAGAAGCCCTTCATCAGACTGCGCTGATGACAGTTGATGGGATTCAGCCCAATTCAACCGACAAGTCAAATCCTGCAACTTTGACTTACCTCGGCACTACTCCCCCTCAATGATTGGTGTTGGAATTGCGGTTCCACAAATCATCTACCTGGGTAGCGCTCCTCTTCTACATAAAGCTCAAACATTGAACGGTTTTGAGGCCTTAATGTCAATCAATATTTCAACCTTTATGGTGTTTTTTATTAACGATTTTGTGACACTGGTTTGACCTCCATACTTACGGCTAATTGCTGATAGAGGAAAAATCTATTAGGGTGGAGAACCCTACACCTGAGCCATGTTATTGAATAGAACTTTTAGAATGCTCAGGATAAAAGATAATCAAGGAGCTGACATGTCGATCCAAAGCTTTATTCCTCCTCACCGTATTTTAATGGGACCTGGTCCTTCTGATATTTATCCTCAAGTGTTACAAGCACTAAGCCGTCCTACTGTAGGTCACCTTGATCCTCTGTTTATCGGTATGATGGATGAGCTCAAGCAGCTATTGAAGTATGCCTTTCAAACTGACAATGAGTTCACTATTGCGGTTTCAGCGCCAGGTAGTGCAGGGATGGAAACCTGCTTTGTAAACTTGATCGAGAAAGGCGATAAAGTAATCGTTTGCCGTAATGGTGTATTTGGTGAACGCATGCGCGAAAATGTCGTCCGTGCTGGTGGTGAAGTTGTTATCGTCGATGATGAATGGGGGACGCCTGTTTCCATTGATAAAGTCGAGCAAGCACTCGAACAGCACCCAGACACAAAAATTCTTGCTTTTGTGCATGCGGAAACCTCAACTGGTGCAGTCAGTGATGCTCAAGCATTGGGTAAGCTCGCGAAACAGCATAATGCATTATCTATTGTTGATGCGGTGACATCGTTTGGTGGTGTGCCGTTAAAAGTGGATGAATGGCAACTGGATGCGGTTTACTCTGGTAGTCAAAAGTGTTTGTCATGTGTACCTGGACTCTCACCAGTGACGTTTTCTCCTGCCGCGATTGAAAAGATTCAAGCAAGAACAACACCAGTACAGAGTTGGTTCCTCGATCAGAGTTTAGTTTTGGGGTATTGGAGTGGAGAAGGCAAGCGTAGTTACCATCATACGGCGCCAGTTAATAGCTTGTATGCGCTTCATGAAGCTTTATTGATACTGAAAAATGAAGGATTAGAAAACGCTTGGGCTCGTCACCAACTGATGCATGAAAAACTCAAAAATGGCTTACAAAAGTTAGGATTTGAATTTGTTGTGGACGAAGCCCATCGGTTGCCACAATTAAATGCGATTTACGTGCCTGAAGGAGTTGATGAAGCAAAAGTTCGTGCTCACTTGCTAGAAACCTATAACCTAGAAATTGGTGCAGGCCTTGGGGCATTAGCTGGTAAAGCGTGGCGTATTGGCTTAATGGGTTACGGCGCTCGATCTGAAAACGTTGCGCTGTGCTTAAAAGCGTTAGAAGAGTCACTCACTGAATAAAATCATACAGCAATGAGATAAAGAAAAGCGAAGGTCATCCCTTCGCTTTTTGGTATTTATTACTCAGCTCCTGAAGTGGGGGCTGGTGAGGCAGATATTGCTTGAGAAGGTGGCTGGTAATTGACGTCACTGAAATCAATCTTCGGGAACAAAAACTGCGCTTCAGCTCTAATTTGCTCCGCTTTACTTGAGTCATCTAAGCCTTGGTAGGCCAAAATCAAATTATTATAAAATGCAGGGCGAGGCTTATCTTTGATGATTTTTAGCGACCAATCGATATAAGGCTGAATCAAGGTTGCGTCTTGTTGGTACAGCCCAAGGTTTAAAAACGTGCTATAGACATCCCAATCAAACCTGTCTTTCCAAACTACAGGGTTACTGACTTGATTCAGAATATCAGGGTTAGTTGGTCTAGTGGTCTCAAACTTCGTCAATACATAATTCGTATGTAATGCGCTTACCATGTAAAACGTAAACGCAACGGGAAGTACCAAACTAAAAACACGCAGCAAGCTTTTGGTTACATTACTAAAGCCGACTTGTCGATAACGAGAGACGCGCTTATCGACCCAGTACAGTAGGATAACGAAGATCAACCAATGCACGAGAGAGTGGTAGAAAGGGTATTCCAGTTGTGAGTGCAATGCGATAGGTATAAACAAGGCCAGCAACGCAAGACGAGTTCCGCGTTTGGCTTGATAGATTCGATACAGTACCAGTGCCATCGCTAAGAAGATGCCGAGTATTGGCAGCAAGCCACCTTCTACTCCCCAGTAAAGCAGCTCGTTATGCGGATGATCCATGGCTGGCAAACCAGCTGGGTAATTCTCATTTAGGGCATGTTGACGAGCCGTATACAGCATGTACTCAGATTCAAACTTACCATATCCATAACCAGTAAAAGGCTTTTCAATCACCATGTCTAATGTTTGCGGAAAAGTATACGCTCGAGGAGACTCCATATTTACTTTTTCTGCGGCTAACCCACCTCCATCAGGAAAGGCAAGATGCATGACAACGACGGAGAATAAGAGCCCACTTACAAGTGACACAACCCAGCGGATAAAGCGCCCTTTGGTTGCAAAACGGTACATGTATGGAATGACCAACAACACGGCGATGACCGAGGCTAACCAACCAGTGCGTGAAGCCAACGCCACAATTAGTGGTAAAGTTAAAACTGGCACGGCATAGAGAAGGTAAACATCGCTTAACTTACGGTCGTATTTGTAGGGCTGACGTGCAAGTAAATAGCTGGCAATCACCAACCCTGTCGCAAGAAAGCTGGCCATTACATTGGGCTGTTGGAAAATACCATAAGGACGATTGGCCACCGTGTCGTAACCAAACGGATTACCTGGTTTGAGATACAGATATTGTGTCAGACCAAAAATGGCTTCGATAACAACCGCAAGGACAATGAACCATAATAGGCGTTGGCGATGTTTATTACTGAAATGAAATTGTTGTAAAACAATAAAGAACAGGACACCACACCACAGGCCAATAAGCTTATTGGCTGCCAAGCTGCTATTCGCATTTGGGTACAGAATGGGCACTGTCATGATAAGAGCACTAATGAACAAGCCGATGGTTAGTTTTGAGTAACGTAGCACTCGATTATTCGCTAGTTGGTAACACCCAATGCCTAATGCAAAGCTAAAAGCAATCCAAGTTGTCGCATTGAACGAAAGCGAAAGCCCCGAACCGCCGGGGTTGGGCATGAAAAAGTGCATTGCCAACACAAATAGTGTTGCCAAGGCAATGAGAAACTTGCGATTGAGGGGAACCTGTACTTTTTCGGGAGAAAGCTTTGTTCCACTTACATGTATAGTAGCCATAGTTATTGCGTTGTTTTGAATGAAAAAAGACCAGCACTTGCTGGTCTCGATACTTTACCTGTTTTTTCTACTTCAACATAGGCTTGAGGAAGTGAGCTGTGTGCGAACCCTCGATTTGCGACACATCTTCCGGAGTGCCTTGAGCGATTATCTCGCCGCCACCTTGACCCCCTTCAGGACCAAGATCGATAATCCAGTCCGCAGTCTTAATGACGTCCAGGTTATGCTCGATCACCACGACAGTGTTTCCGTGGTCGCGAAGTCTGTGCAGTACAGTGAGCAACTGCTGGATATCATGGAAGTGCAAGCCGGTTGTTGGTTCATCCAAAATGTACAAGGTTTTTCCTGTATCACGTTTGGATAGCTCTCGCGCCAGTTTCACACGCTGTGCTTCACCACCGGAGAGTGTTGTTGCCGCTTGACCCAATCGTATGTACGACAAACCCACATCCATCAGTGTTTGTAGTTTGCGAGCGATGGCAGGAACTGGATCGAAGAAGGTGCGTGCATCTTCGACCGTCATTTCTAGCACTTCATCAATAGTTTTACCTTTGTAACGTACTTCGAGCGTTTCACGGTTGTAGCGTTTACCTTTACACACATCACATGGCACATAAACATCTGGTAGGAAGTGCATTTCTACTTTGATAACACCGTCACCCTGACAGGCCTCACAACGACCACCGCGTACGTTAAAACTAAAACGGCCCGGTTTGTAACCGCGAGAACGCGACTCCTGTGTGCCTGCAAACAGTTCACGGATTGGTGTAAAGATCCCCGTATAGGTTGCAGGGTTAGAGCGAGGTGTACGGCCAATTGGGCTTTGATCGATATCGATGACTTTATCGAAGTGCTCTAGACCTTTAATCGATTTATAAGGTGAAGGCTGAGCCGTTGTCGCTCCGTTAAGTTGGGTATGCGCAATTTTAAAGAAAGTATCATTAATCAGCGTTGATTTACCTGAGCCAGATACTCCTGTAATACAGCTGAATAACCCAACAGGAATTGAAAGGTTAACGTTTTTAAGGTTATTACCTGTTGCGCCTAATAGCTCAACCGTTTTTTTCGGATCTCGCGGCGTGCGATCTTTCGGTACTGCGATTTCTTTAACACCACTTAAGTACTGACCTGTCAGAGAATTCGGATTCGCGACTATCTCTTCCATGGTGCCTTCCGCAACAACATTACCACCATGTACGCCAGCACCAGGACCAATATCTATGACATGATCTGCACAGCGAATCGCATCTTCATCGTGTTCTACCACAAGTACGGTATTACCTAAATCGCGCAAATGAGTCAGTGTTTTTAGGAGTCGTTCATTATCACGCTGGTGGAGGCCAATCGACGGTTCATCCAGAACATACATCACACCAACAAGACCTGCACCAATTTGGCTTGCTAAACGAATACGTTGAGCTTCACCGCCTGATAAGGTTTCCGCACTGCGTGATAAGTTTAGGTAGTTCAAACCGACATTAACTAAGAATTGCAGGCGGTCGTTGATTTCCTTCATCACTTTTTCAGCGATTTGGGCGCGTTGACCTTCCAGTTTCAAGGAATGGAAGAATTCCAATGCATCAGCAATGCTGAGTTCAACAATCTCAGGTAGTGTCGTATCAGCAATAAACACGTTACGTGCTTCAAGGCGTAGACGAGTACCGCCACAGCTTGAACAAGATTTAGTGGAGATGTATTTCGCAAGCTCTTCACGGACAGAGTTGGATTCTGTATCACGATAGCGACGTTCTAGGGTATTCAGAATACCTTCGAATGGATGGCGCTTAACGCGAATATCGCCACGATCGTTGATGTATTTAAACTCAATCTCAGTACGACCTGAGCCCTTTAGAATGACATCTTGCGTTTTCTTTGGCAGAGAATTAAAAGGGGCATGGAGGTCAAAACCATAATGATCGGCCAATGAGGTGAGCATTTGGAAGTAGTAGTAGTTCTTTTGATCCCAACCGCGAATCGCACCTTGTGCCAAGCTTAATGAATCATCTTGAATGACTCGACTTGGATCGAAGTATTGTTGAACACCCAAACCATCACAAGTGCCACATGCACCAGCAGGGTTGTTGAATGAGAAAAGTCGCGGCTCTAACTCTTGCATGCTGTAACCACATTGTGGACAAGCGAAGTTGGCGGAGAAAATAATCTCTTCACCATCGCCATCCATTGGCGCGACAACCGCAATTCCGCCTGATAATTCGAGTGTTGTCTCGAAAGATTCGGCCAAGCGCTGTTGTAAGTCTGGACGAACTTTAAAGCGGTCTACCACAACTTCAATGGTGTGCTTTTTATGTAGTTCAAGGGTTGGAGGATCGGAAAGATCGCAAGTTTCTCCATCAATACGCGCACGAATAAAGCCTTGAGCCGCTAAGTTCTCAAGCGTTTTAACATGCTCACCTTTACGTTCTTTGACAATAGGCGCCAATAGCATCATTTTGCTGCCTTCCGGCATCTCTAGGACTTTGTCCACCATTTGGCTGATGGTTTGCGCGGCAAGAGGGGCATGATGCGTTGGACAGCGGGGTTCGCCCACACGAGCATACAATAGACGTAAGTAGTCGTAGACTTCGGTAATTGTACCGACGGTTGAACGCGGGTTATGAGAAGTAGATTTCTGTTCAATAGAAATCGCAGGTGATAACCCTTCAATGTGGTCGACATCGGGTTTTTCCATCAGAGACAAAAACTGACGAGCGTAGGCAGAGAGAGACTCTACGTAGCGTCGTTGGCCTTCTGCATACAATGTATCGAAAGCGAGAGAGGATTTACCGGAGCCACTTAGTCCAGTAATGACAATCAGTTTATCGCGAGGGATTGTAAGATTAATGTCTTTAAGGTTATGGGTTCGGGCACCGCGAACTTCTATTTTATCCATCGTTTTTGCTCTATGTATAACCAAGTGGGGCAAGTATTACATAGTGTGAGAAATGTGCAAAGAAAATTACTGGATAAAAAAACAGTAAAGTAAAAAGCCCAGCGTTGTGCTGGGCTTTCGATACAGTAATTTCGTACTAAGACGATGCTTTATACTGCTTTTTGTGTTGCGTGCTTACCTAGCTCAGAGGTTTTTTCATCTTTTAGATACAGGTTTTCAAAACAATAGTTAGTTGCTTCGATGTAACCTTCAACGCTACCACAGTCAAAGCGTTTGCCCTTGAATTTGTAAGCCAATACACAGCCCGCTTTTGCTTGTTTTAGCAGCGCGTCAGTGATTTGAATTTCACCACCTTTACCTGGTTCAGTGTTTTCGATCAGTTCAAAAATATCGGGAGTCAGGATGTAGCGGCCAATGATAGCAAGGTTGCTAGGCGCCGTGCCTTTCTCTGGTTTTTCTACCATGTCGTCTACGCGGTAGATGTCGTCTTTGATCATTTCACCAGAGATAACGCCGTATTTGTGCGTTTCTTCGGCTGGTACTTCTTGCACTGCAACGATAGAACAGCGGAACTGCTTAAATAGTGCCACCATCTGAGCCAGTACGCCCTCTTGCTCGTTCACACAAAGGTCATCTGCAAGAACAACAGCAAATGGCTCATCGCCTACCAATTCTCGTCCAGTTAGAATCGCGTGGCCCAAGCCTTTCATTTCGCGTTGACGTATATAAGTGAAGTTTGCAGATTCAATGATTTCACGGATATCTACCAACAGCTCTTCTTTGTTGGTACCGCTAATCTGATGTTCCAGTTCGTAGTTCTTATCAAAGTGGTCCATGATCGAGTGCTTGCCACGACCTGTCACAATACACATGCCGTTCATACCAGCTTGGATTGCTTCTTCGACACCGTATTCAATAAGCGGTTTGTTCACGACTGGCATCATCTCTTTTGGCATAGATTTCGTTGCCGGTAGGAAGCGAGTGCCATAGCCTGCAGCAGGGAACAGACATTTTTTTATCATTGGGGGAATATCCTATCTCGTTTTTATCAAGAATCTGCGCATAACTTTAACACGAGAGGTATCAATGAATCATGAATAAAGTAGGAAAAAATGTGAGACTCGGTGCGGAAAAAAGATGAGCGACTCGTCATTTCAGTTATCAGAGCCGCTCACATTGCATCATGACATTAAGTTTTGGTCTGCCCAGGCGATTGCCTGTACTCGGTTCTTTACGGATAGCTTTTTGAATATCTGATACAAGTGCGATTTGATGGTGAATTCACTGACGAATAACTCCTCGGCCATCTGACTGTTCGAGGCGCCAGCTTGTAGGCAACGCAGTACTTGTAGCTCACGAATGGTTAGGTCTACCGTAGCTGGTGCAGTATGAGTATTAATGACATTGCGGTAATAGTGTAAAAGTTGACTGGTTACATTACGCGGCAGCCAGTTTTGACCGTTAACAATGCCTTTTAACCCTTCTCCAATTTGCTCTAGCGTATCTTCAGAATAAAACACACCTTTTAATTGACCAAATGAAAGAAGTTCATCTGTGGTTAGTCTTTTAGGCACGTTGAAGACAACGGTTTCAAAGTTTTTCCATACAAGAGGCAAGTTTTTGATCGATTGAACAAGTGATTTATGTTCACTGAAGTCGATCAGTAGAATTTTATTACGGTGTTGTGGCTTGGCTTCCATGAGTGCTGCGGTTGAAATCACCGGGATGCTCATATCAACGTACTTTTCGAGTGCCGCCACTTTTTTTTGCGCATTATCTTCCATACTGATCAGAAATAGCTTTCTTGCGTAAGCCGACTTTCTCACGTGTTCCAATCTCCCTGGGTTCGATAGAAGCCATAAACTGGCATTAAAGAGAGGCCATAACCATCGCTTTACTGAATAAATGCGTTCGAATTCAAAGCTTCACGAAACGATGTCTGCAACGCGAATCAAAAATGCTACACACGTAAGTTGAAATACGATTTGGGTTCTAGAGGATGACTCAATAGATCACAATGGTATTAGACTTTAATCAAAACATTAAAGCGTGCTATTCTAATGCGCTAAAATTTTATATATCCAGAGTGAAACGGAGCACATCATGGCCAGCCGTGGAATTAACAAAGTTATTTTGGTGGGGAATCTAGGTAACGACCCTGAAATTCGTTACATGCCGAATGGCGGTGCAGTAGCAAACATTACTATTGCGACTTCTGATTCATGGCGTGATAAAGCGACTGGCGAACAGCGCGAAAAAACGGAATGGCACCGTGTTGTGTTGTTCGGCAAACTTGCGGAAGTAGCAGGTGAGTATTTGCGTAAAGGCTCTCAAGTTTACATTGAAGGGCAACTGCAAACTCGCAAATGGCAAGATCAAAGTGGTCAAGATCGCTACTCAACTGAAGTCGTTGTTCAAGGCTTCAATGGTGTGATGCAAATGCTTGGCGGTCGTGCTCAAGGTGGCGGCGCACCTATGGGCGGTCAACAGCAGCAGCAAGGTGGATGGGGTCAGCCTCAACAGCCAGCTCAGCAGCAGTACAATGCGCCTCAGCAACAGCAACAGCAACCACAACAACAGGCTCCGCAGCAATCACAGCAGCAGTACAATGAGCCACCAATGGATTTTGACGACGATATCCCGTTCTAAATTCTGCTTATGCTTGAATCGAAAAGGCCGCGAATATCGCGGCCTTTTTTATTGTCGCAATCTAATGATCTCACAGGCTTATCTTGGCAAGGTTAGGCGTAACAATAAAACTTATCAATGAGTGTGATTTTCTTTATGCTCCAGCCTCTCACTATCAGACTAATCCGATTGTTTGATGAACTCTTATCAAGTATAAATATTTCAATAAGGTATATGATGAATAAAAAAGGAATTTGGTATTCATGAGGTATACCCCAACTCTTAAGTTAAGCACACGGCTGGTGGCCTTTGTCACCATGATCGTTATCTGCGCCATGTTTATCTTGTTTGTCGGTGGCACCCTCTCTTTTAAACGTCTTGGGCAGGAATATCTCACCCATTATTTAGAAGGGATCGTAGAGGTGGTCGACAAGGAGATGGAAGATCCTGACGCCGCTTATTCTATGCAGCGCTGGATGCCGAAGATGCTGCAGGCTTCCAATATTGTCGAAATGACGTTGTCGACCAACAACGCCGTTGTTTATCGCTTCAAAGATACTTCTCATCAAATGGAAGCGTCAGTCTTGTTTGAGGCTGAGTACCAGCTGACTCACAATCAAGATTACACGATTCACTTTAAAGCAATTCCCCCTTACTTAGGTTACAGCTACTCAATGCAGGCGCTTTGGTCGATCACGCTTGCCGTTATATTGATCATCTTCTGCTTAATGCGCGGCGTGGCATGGCTTAAGGAACAGTTAGAAGGCTCCGAAATGCTCGAAGAGCGAGGCAGAATGATCCTGGCTGGTAGGGTAGAGCAGTATGCCAAAGGTGACAAAAAAGAATGGCCTTACACCGCCAGTGAAGCGCTCGATGTATTAATCGAAGAGTTACAAGATGCGCGTCAAGAGCGAAGCCGATTTGATACCTTTATTCGAACTCAAACCTTCCTTGATAAGCTAACCGGTACCGCTAACCGAGTGTTATTTGATAGCAAGTTGGAATCGGCGTTACTAGAAAGTGGGGCTCGCGGCGCCGTGTTGCTAGTGCGTATTCAAGACTGGAAACTGGTTGAAGAAGAGCAAGATAAGCAAATTACGGATGAGTTTATTGTTGAAGTTGGGAGTTTATTGTCCAATTTAGTTCAACGATACCCAGATGTTGTATTTTCCCGTTATTACGATGCTGATTTTGCGCTTTTTCTACCGCACCAAAGTGCGAAAGATGTGGCTAACCTCGCCTCGCAATGCATTCGCCAGTTAGAAAAGTTAATGCCGCCAGAGCCACTTGATCCAGACAACTGGTGCCATATTGGCATCACCACTTATAAAGAAGGTGAGCGACACAGCCAAATCATTGATGAAGCCGAGACTGCTTTGCGTAGTGCGCAACTACAAAATAACAATAATTGGAGTCGCTTCAAAAAATGGAACCACGATGAAGAAGCTCGCGGAAGTGTGAGGTGGAGAACGTTATTTGACACAGCACTTACACCTGAAAGTGTGATACTCTACGCACAATCTGTGCACCCAATAAGTGACGCGACGCATAAAAAATCATTATATGAAGAGTTAACATGTCGGATTCGCGATCCTGAGAATGGGATTGTTAAAGCGTCTCGGTTCATTTCTGCGATCAGACAGGTTGGTTATGAAGCGCAAATGGATAAGTCGGTTATTAATAAATTCTTAAGAGAGTTTAAGGGTCATTTTGATAACTCAAGATCGTATGCGCTCAATTTGAATGTAACGCCATTTTCTAACCGAGAGTACTTTAAATGGTTTCGTGATGAACTCTTACAGTTGTCACGTGAGCAGAGAAAGTGTCTCAGTTTTGAGTTTGTTGAAGCACAATTTGTAAGACACTTAGACTTTATGCGACCAGTCGCTAAAATGCTGGCCGGTTTAGGGTGCCACTTAATGGTTGGGCAGGCTGGGCGTACCATCGTTAGCACTCACTATTTAAAAGAAGTGGACATTCGTTACCTTAAACTTCATCGCAGTTTAGTAGCAAAAATCGACCAACGACATGAAAACCAGCTATTTGTCCGCAGTATGCTAGGTGCGGCGGCAAACAGTAAAACTAAAATTATAGCAGTGGGAATTGAGAATCAGAACGAGCTCAACACATTAATTGAGCTCGGGGTTTATGGTGGGCAAGGGCGTTACTTTTCTGCGGAGCAGCAGTTTCTTCCTCGTCCCCAAGCGTTGCCGAATTCTCAATCAGAATCCCAAGTTAAATTGGGAAGACGAAATCGCTGGCGGAAAAAATAAAGATAATAATCATGGATTTCAAAGCACTATTCGACAAGCTTAAGCGATCATCTAGTGGTGGTCGCTCCTGCTTTTTGGTTATTCAGCCAGACGCCGTTTATTTATCATCTTCAATCAAAAGTAGTCGTCCATACCAATTTGATATTTCTGAGTCCAATTGGGAAAAAGCCGTTGAGCAAGCATTGAGCGTTGCAGCGAGTGCGTATGATTCATTAACGGTTATTCTTTCTCATAACTATTACCAGATGTACCAAATCGACAAACCAGTCATGCCGCGTCAAGAATGGCCAGCTGCATTACCGTTTTTGTTGAAAGAACTGATCTCTGAGCGTGCCATCGACATTATTGCCGATGCGGTCGAGTTACCGAATTCAACCAAAGTGCAAGCATACGTCTTATCGCGAAAAATATTGGATAAGATTGTGTTACTGGCCAGCCGAGCCCAGTTACCATTAGAAGCCATTCTTCCTGAAGACGATATTTGGGGAGAGACTGCGGGTGAACTAGGAAACTTCCTATTATTACAACGCAGTGTGCGTGGTCATTTCCGTATAAGCGCTTTTGTTGAAAATACTATTGCGTTCCACCGCTCTATTCGCAGTGTGACGCCACCGTTAACGGGGGTTCCGTCTAGCGATTTACAGATGGACAGTCTGTCGTTAGAACTGCAACGTTCGATTGATTATCTTTCATCTCAGTTACGCCACGTGCAATTACATCAATTGAAAGTGTGCTGCGATGAAGAGGATGAGAGCGAGCTTGTTCAGGCTCTGAACTACCGTTTAAGTACTAAGGTTTCACCGTTATTACCACCAGAACATGAGCTATCAGGACATGTTTTGGCTGACACTGCGGCTACTTCAAATACTCGACGCGTCAACTTATATCCCGATTACTTAAAGCCGAAAAAAGAGCTCCTGACGCTAAAAAATATCGCGTTATCTTGGGGCGTTGCGGCGGCTGCAATTCTATTTTCTTACGGTTATGTCACTTGGCAGAGCAGCGGTTTGGAAGATGAGATTGCTATTGTAAAAAGTAAAGGCGATATCATGAAGTCAGAGCTTGAACGTTATCAAGTCAAGCTACGTAAGCATCAACCTGACAATAATAAGCTGGCAGCTAAAGCCCGCTTAGAGCGTGAAGTCAAGGCGAAGCGAGACTCGCTTAAAGCTGTCGGGAAATACGATGACTCGCAACGCACGGGTTACTCTGGCGTGATGCAATCATTAGCGAAGCTAGGAAACCAAGAAATTTCTTTGTCCGAAATTCGAATCAATACCCATACCTTAGACCTGAAGGGACTAGCGAAAAAACCGAGCTCAGTGCCAAATTGGGTCAGCCAATTTAAAAATGAAATTAGCTTGGTTGGCCGAACGTTTGACGACGTCAAAATAGGTCGAAATGATAAGGATATTGTGACGTTTGAACTAAAAACGCGCGAGGATAAAGAGAAATGAACGAATTCTGGCTCTCATTAGAAGGGCGCTTTGGCGAAATGAGTACGCGTGAAAAAGTGCTCACCGCATTGTGCGGTTTAGTTGTCGTGATCATGTTGCTCTTTACGCTGGTATTGGAGCCAAAGCTTAACGAGATCATCAGTAATGAGAGGCAACTAAGTAATTTAAAGCAAGCCAATCAAAAGATTGAAATCGATACGCTACGTATTCAGGCGCAACTTAAGAAAGATCCAAATGCTGAGATTGATCGCGCGATATCTAATCTGTTAGCTGAGAGTCAGCATCTTTCGATGCAATTAGCGGAGATCATCGAGCATCTTATTACACCTTCGCAAATGGCTGAGCTGCTTGAAAATGTGTTGGAGCAGCAAAGTGGCATTCACCTTTTGTCTCTGCAAACCTTGCCATCTGAGCCAATAACGGAAGATAAAGAAGCATCGCAATACTCTGGTTACTACGTGCATCCTGTTCGTATGGAACTGACTGGTGACTATTTTTCTATTGCTAATTATCTGAATAAATTGGAGAGCCTTCCTGCGAGTTATTACTGGCGCAGCTTTAGTTATAAAGTCGAAGAGTACCCGAAAGCGAAGCTTGTGTTAGAAGTCTACACACTAGGATCTAGAGAGGAGTTTATTGGTGGTTAACAAACTCATCATCTCATTGCTTGTTATGGCAGCGGCAGGAACCGCTTGGGCAAACCAGGACCCAACGGCCCCACTTGGTTGGGAAAAGCCAGCGGTTGAAACGTCAGCGAAACCAAAAGTTAAACGGTATCGACTGCCTAAGCTCAACAGTATTGTGTGTAAGCCAAGTACTGATTGTATCGCGATTATGGATAACAAACTTGTCGAAAAAGGCGAGCTATTTAAGGGTTATCGCGTCGCGAGCATTAATAGTGAATTTGTAACTTTAAAGCGTGGTAACCGTCAGTGGGACCTAGAGCTTTTTGATTTAAACGTAAAACAATAATAACCAGAGCCCGATCAGATATGCGCAAATTAGTTGTAGGAATAACGATTGCTTCTTTAATGGGATGTTCAATGGGTCATCGGAATCCAGTGGAAGTTAAAGAAGCGCTCAATGAATCGATCAATCAAGCGAACAGCCGCACATTGGAAGAAATCCCTTCTTCTGTTGAGGCAGACTTGATGCCAAATTTAGACTCGAACGTTGCATCAGAGCAAGGCACCTCGAAGCGTTTTCGTATTCAAGCGAATGCGGTCGATGCAAGAAGCTTTTTCGCCTCGTTGGTGAAAGGCACAGAGTACAGCGTGGCGATTCACCCGTCGGTACAAGGTAATATCACTGTCAACTTGTCAGATGTGACATTGGATGAAGTTCTGAATGTCGTACAGAATATGTATGGCTATGACGTGGTGAAGTCTGGCAAAGTTATTCAAATCTACCCAGCAGGTATGCGTACTGTGACCATTCCAGTCGATTACCTGCAGTTCAAGCGTTCTGGTCGCTCATTAACCAGCATTGTTACGGGCTCTGTAACCTCGGCTGGTACGTCTAATTCTGGTGGTAGCTCAGACAGTTCTGACTCGTCAGACTCTAACAATGGAAACAACAACGATAGCTCGACCACATCTACGGGTGGTACACGCATTGAAACCATCACTGAAAGTGACTTCTGGCCTATGCTGCAGCAAGCTGTTGCGAATCTAATTGGTTCAGGCAAAGGGCAAAGTGTGGTTGTAACGCCACAAGCGGGAGTTATTACGGTTCGAGCATTTCCAGATGATATTCGCGAAGTACGCGAGTTCTTAGGTGTATCGCAGGAGCGCATGCAGCGCCAGGTCATTCTTGAAGCTAAAATCCTAGAAGTGACGTTGAATGATGGCTACCAACAAGGCATCAACTGGTCAAACTTATCGGCGTCAATTGGTAACTCGGGTAGTATCGTAGTCAACCGCCCTGCGTCGACATTACCACCATTGGATGCGATTGGCACGCTATTGGGCGGTCAAACTAACGTGACTATTTCGGATGGTAACTTCAATGCAGTGTTGAGCTTCATGTCTACGCAAGGTGACTTGAACGTCCTTTCGAGCCCTCGTATTACCGCTGCCAACAACCAAAAATCTGTCATCAAAGTGGGTACCGATGAGTACTTTGTTACCGAGCTATCGAGCAATGCAGGCAACGGTGAAAACTCAAATGCAGTTCCTGAAGTGGAACTGACGCCATTCTTCTCGGGTATTTCCCTCGATGTGACTCCGCAAATTGATAACAAAGGCAATGTGTTCCTGCATGTTCACCCCGCAGTTATTGAAGTCACGGAAGAAGTGAAGCAATTGAACTTGGGCGGAGATTTCCAAAACATCCAACTGCCATTAGCGAAAAGCTCTATTCGTGAATCAGACTCGGTTATTCGTGCTAAAGATGGCGATGTTGTGGTTATCGGCGGGTTGATGAAACAGCAAAATCGTGAGCTTGTTTCTAAAGTCCCATTTTTGGGCGATGTACCAGCACTGGGGCATTTGTTCCGCAACGTGAATAACGTAACTGAGAAAACAGAATTGGTCATCTTGCTAAAACCGACCGTAGTTGGCGTGAACTCTTGGCAGAAAGAGCTAGAGCGCTCTCGTGATCTGCTGCAAGAGTGGTTCCCAGATGCGCAATAAGCGCTGGGAAAGGTTCTGTTTTTCAATAGGTTTGTGATTCGAGTATGTACTTGTCACACTTTGGGTTCCGAGTTCAGCCTTTTTCGTTAACCCCAAATACAGAAATGTTCTTGGGGTTAGTCCCTCACTATGAGGCGATCCAAACCATCCTAGCTGCCGTGCAAATGGGAGAAGGGGTGATTAAGGTGACGGGAGAAGTCGGCACTGGAAAAACCATGGTATGCCGTAAGCTGATCGAGCAGATTGAATCTGAAGTTGAGCTTATTTACTTACCCAATCCAGTGTTGAATGGGGAACAGTTGCAGTTTGCTGTCGCCAGAGAGTTGGGTATCGAGAACGATGATCCGCTGCGCATCGTTTCCCTCATTCAAGAGCACTTGATTCAAGTACATGCCTTGGGAAAGAAAACCGTCTTGATCGTTGATGAAGCGCAAGCTCTTTCCCCACAAGCTTTAGAAACATTGCGTCTATTTGGCAACCTAGAAACGGAACAAGATAAGCTCATTCAATTGGTGTTATTCGGACAACCTGAGTTGGATGAAAGATTGGCTAACCATGAGCTAAGGCAGTTTCGTCAACGCATTACGTTTAGCTGCCAGTTACGTCCTCTCTCTATCGATGAAGGCGTGGCTTACATCAATAATCGTTTAGATAAAGCAGGCAATGGGGCGCACATTTTTTCTATTGAACAGAAAAAAGCGATTTGGCGTTCATCCATGGGGATTCCGCGCTTGATAAACCAAATTAGCCACAAGTCGTTGCTTGCTGCATTTAATGAGCGTTGCACACTATTGAAAAATCATCACGTTTACGCCGCTATGCACGATACGTTTGATGCCCGTAAACCTAAGTTTAAAACACCCGTATTTTGGGGATGGAGTCAACCTTGAGTGCCATCAATAAAGCATTATCAGAACTTGCTGAAAAAACATCGCCGTCAGAGCTTACTCGTGCGGAGATTCCAAGAGTCTCACGCAGTAAACCTTGGCTTTGGCTTGTCGCCGGTTTTTCGTTAAGCCTTGCGGTTGGTAGCTGGGCGGTCTCTCGCGGTCCTGTCCCTTCAGGCGAGCTATCACAGTTTCAAACCGACGCTATGCCACTGTCGTCTGTGAATGTCTCACCAATTGTTTCATCGGAGCGCACTCACTCGCCAACGAGTAAAATGACGCCCGATACAACTCAAGTGGTTTACACCAAACCAGCCACACAGCCGGTAGCGCAACAGCCTCACATGCAAGAGACTGATAGGTTCACGCTAAGATCTGAGATAAATATCGCCTCTGAAGATGAAGTTTTACTCGCGCAGTTAGCAACGATGCCGAGCGAGGAGCAATACGATCACGTAACCCGCACGACATCAGAAAACAGCTCAATGCGTATTGAGCAGGTTGAGCTTACACATCGTCAATTATCTCTTAAAGCGGTTAGCCGAGCGGAAAAAGCACTGGATGCTAACGATATGCAAACGGCGTTATCGGCTTATGCCGAGGCGTTGCGTTATGAGCCAATGAATGCAGACACGCGTCAAAAGTTATCAGCGTTGTACTTTGGTAAAGGTGACACGCGTAAAGCATATGAGATTATTCAAGAAGGCATCAACCTAGATACGAACAACCAAGTACTCCGCTTGGCCTTGTCTAAGTTGTTAGTGAAAGCTAATCAACCTGAAGCGGCGCTGAGCCCGCTTGTTCATTTGCCTCCAGTACCAAGTCGAGATTACTTGGCGATGCGTGCGGCATTGGCACAAAAACACAAGCAAAATGACATTGCGCTTGAGAGCTATCAACTCCTCACTCAGCGTGAACCGGAAAACGCGCGCTGGTGGTTAGGTTTGGCTATTCAACAAGAGCGTGCTCTGGCTTTTACTACCGCGATCAACTCTTACAACCAAGCTCTGGGTAAAGTTGGCATTTCGAATCAATCGCAAGCATTTATCCGTGACCGTTTGAGCATCTTGAAAGAGTTGGAGAGCGCACAATGAAAATTCAGTTGAGAAAACGCTTGGGCGATCTTCTGGTTGAGGAAGGTATCGTCTCTGAAGAACAAATCCAGCAAGCACTAAACGCACAACGCAGTACCGGGCAGAAGCTAGGGGATGCGTTAATTGACCTTGGCTTTATTACCGAAAAGCAAATGTTGGACTTCTTGTCTCAGCAGCTTGGTTTGCCACTGATCGATCTTGGTCGTGCGCCTGTGGATGCCGAAGCCGTGCAGATTTTACCTGAGGTACACGCACGTCGCTTACGTGCGATGGTCGTTGCTCGAAATGGGGACACACTGCGCGTTGCTATGAGTGACCCTGCGGACTTGTTCATCCAAGAATCATTGATGAACTTGTTAGGTCAATACAACCTTGAGTTCATTGTTGCTTCAGAGCGTCAGCTTATTTCAAGCTTTGACCGTTATTACCGCCGTACTAAAGAGATAGCCTCCTTTGCTGAACAGCTGCATGAAGAGCATAAAGATGTACAAAGCTTTGATTACGGTATTGATGAAGCCGATAGTGAAGAGGTTACCGTTGTAAAGCTGGTTAATTCCATGTTTGAAGATGCGGTACAGGTTGGAGCTTCGGATATTCATATTGAGCCAGACGATCAAGTATTGCGTTTGCGCCAGCGTATTGATGGCGTATTGCATGAAACGCTCTTAAATGAAGTGAATATTGCATCGGCTTTGGTTCTTCGACTGAAGTTGATGGCACACCTAGATATTTCTGAAAAGCGCTTGCCGCAAGATGGCCGATTCAATATCAAAGTTCGTGGCCAATCAATTGATATTCGTATGTCGACGTTACCAACGCAGTACGGAGAATCTGTAGTAATGCGTCTGCTTAACCAGTCCGCTGGTTTGCGTCCGTTAGAAGAGTCGGGCTTGCCGCCAGACTTGCTTGCTCGCTTACGTCGACAGTTGGCGCGTCCGCATGGCATGATTTTGGTTACCGGGCCGACAGGTTCCGGTAAAACCACCACGCTTTACGGCGCATTGAGTGAGCTCAACGAACCTGGGAAAAAGATCATTACAGCAGAGGACCCGGTTGAATATCGTCTGCCTCGTATCACTCAGGTACAGGTTAACAGTAAGATCGATCTAACTTTCTCGCGTGTTCTTAGAACCTTTTTACGTCAAGACCCAGACATCATTCTTGTTGGTGAGATGCGTGACCAAGAGACGGTAGAAATTGGTCTGCGAGCGGCACTAACGGGTCACTTAGTATTGAGTACTCTCCACACCAACGATGCTGTCGACAGTGCGTTACGTATGATCGATATGGGAGCGCCGGGTTACTTGGTTGCTAGTGCAGTCAGAGCCGTGGTGGCGCAGCGTCTTGTGCGCCGAGTTTGCCCAGATTGTAAAACAGAAGACCACTTAGATGAGTCTCGCCAGCAGTGGTTAGCTGGGCGTTTCCCAAATCAAGTTAGCACCATTTTTTATAAAGGCGCAGGTTGCCAAAACTGTAACTTGACTGGTTATCGAGGCCGAATCGGTGTGTTTGAAATGCTCGAACTTGAGCAAGAGATGATGGATAAATTGCGCGCCAATGATGCGGTTGGCTTTGCGCAAGCCGCGCGCCGCTCAGAAAACTATAAGCCACTGCTTGCTTCTGCAATGGAACTGGCGCTACAAGGCACCGTCAGTTTGGATGAAGTGATGACCCTAGGTGAGGGTGATGCTTCTGGTAAGACTGATCCCATTTTCATATAGGTAAGTGAATGCCAACTTTTCGTTATCAAGGCCGCACGCTAGACGGCTCATCCACTAACGGCAAAATCGAAGCAGTGAACTCAGAAGCTGCGGCGGAAGCTTTGATGAATAAAGGGGTCATCCCGCTCAATGTACGGTTAGAGAAAGAGTCGGCAAAAAGCCAAGTGAGCTTATCTAAGCTGTTTGTGCCTGCTATTCCGTTGGAAGTAATTATTCTTTTCTCTCGCCAGTTGTTTAGTTTGACTAAAGCTGGCGTACCTTTGCTGCGCTCTATGCGTGGCTTGTTGCAAAATTGCGAAAACAAACAGCTCAAAGAGGCGCTAGAAGATGTCGTTTCTGAACTGAGTAATGGCCGAGGTTTGTCTTCTGCGATGCAGCAACACAGTAAAGTATTCAGCCCACTGTTCGTTTCTATGATCAACGTCGGTGAGAATACGGGTCGGCTTGACCAAGCGCTATTGCAACTGGCGAATTACTACGAACAGGAACTTGAGACTCGCAAACGCATTAAAGCGGCGATGCGTTATCCAACGTTTGTCATTATCTTTATCACCATCGCCATGTTTGTATTGAATATCTTGGTGATCCCTGAGTTTGCATCGATGTTCACGCGCTTTGGTGTTGAGCTACCATTGCCGACGCGTATTTTGATCGCGACTTCTAATTTCTTTGTTAATTATTGGGTGTTGCTAGTTGTGGCAATGATTGGCGCGTTTACGGTGTTCAGAGCGTGGGTGGCGACGGCTGATGGTCGGGAGAAGTTCGATAAGTTTCGGCTTCGGCTGCCAATTGTAGGCGATATCGTTAATCGTGCGCAGCTTTCTCGTTTTGCCAGAACCTTTTCGTTGATGCTGAAATCAGGTGTGCCACTTAACCAGTCTTTGGCTTTGGCCGGGGAAGCCTTAGGGAACCGTTTTTTAGAAAACCGAATTCTTGAGATGAAGTCCGCAATTGAAGCGGGTAGCACCATTTCAGTGACGGCCATCAACAGTAAAATATTCACCCCATTGGTGATTCAGATGATTGCAGTAGGTGAAGAAACTGGTCGTATTGATGAGTTGCTGCTGGAGGTGTCGGACTTTTACGATCGAGAAGTCGATTACGATCTAAAAACGCTGACCGCAAGAATAGAACCATTACTTTTGGTGATTGTCGCAGGCATGGTCATGGTGCTGGCATTGGGTATCTTCTTACCAATGTGGGGAATGCTCGACATCATCAAAGGCGGCTAATAGGTGGTTGAAAATCAAAGCCGAGCAACGCTTATTGTGTTTGGGGTTATTGCTACGATTATGGCGGTGGGTTTGGCGGTCAAATTACGTCCTGTTACCGAGCAAGCACAAGTAACTGGAGCGAAGTTAGCGAGAGTTTGGATGCAAGACAGTGTTCAGCGTTATCGTCAAGCTTGGCTAGTACAAGGCGAGCCAGAACATATGCTGATGGATGGTTTTAACCTTACTATGACTGAGGACGGGTTAGTGTCTCCCTTTACTCAGCAAGGTGTATTAGATTGTGGTTATTGGCTAGCGGTGCATTACCCCCAACGTAAAATAATGACCAACAAGTTAATAGATATCAGTGGAGCCATCAAAACTGATCGTTATGTCTGTCACTACACTTATGAAAATGGTCAGTCGATTGTAGTTATCTCAACTGCTAATCAACTGAAAATAGACGTCGAAATGTCGGCGGAGTGAATTTTTTGACACCTAATCACTATAATTGGTAATGAAAGTCGGTATAATGCAATCATTACCATAAGTAACAGGCTGTAATCGTGGGTAAACAATAATGTGTTTTTCTCATTGCAGCATGAACTGAATAATGGCGAATCGTCATTCTGCTCAAGCGGTAGATACAGTATCCACTTCACGGTCAGTTTTAGTGAACGTTGCTGCCCCAAACCGTTTTGACAATATCCAAAATGGTCGCGTGACCTAAACAAAACTTTGCAGTTGTACTGCATGCTTACATAGAGAGAGTAAACAATGAAAAGACAAGGTGGTTTCACCCTTATCGAATTGGTAGTGGTAATTGTAATCCTAGGTATTCTAGCGGTAACTGCAGCACCACGTTTCCTTAACCTGCAAGATGATGCTCGTAATGCAACACTTGAAGGCTTAAAAGGTGCTATCCAAGGTGCATCCGGCATTGTATATGGCAAGTCTGCTATTGCTGGTATTGAGACCGCTGCTGAGGCTGACGGTACTGAGTTAGACTTGGGGGATGGCACTAAGATAAAAACAATCTATGGCTACCCTTTAGCAACAGAAGATGATATTTCGAAAATTGTTGACGGTATTGGCACTGACAGTGATTTTGAAATGAAGAAAGAAAATAAATCTAAAGGTAATGATACGTACGCATATTTTGGTATTCCTAAATATGACTCTACGTGTGTTGAATATAAACAAGCAACGTCTGGAGCTGCGGCTGTAATTAAAGTAGTAGCTAATGATAAAGCGACTGTCACTGATGGTTGTAAGAAACCATAAGAATTCAAAGGCCAGCTAGTCTGGCCTTTATCTCCTTATTTTGATGAATCTCGGAATAGTTCATATGCGTAAATCATCAGGTCTTAGTGCAATAGAGTTTGTGGTTGTGCTGATTATCTTGGGGGTGATCGGTTATGTGGTATTACCAAGATTTATCAGCTTCGAGCCAGAAACTTACGAAGCGAAGTGGGAGCAAACCAAGCAGACCGCTGAACACGTTTCTGAAACGCTGAGCAATAAAGAAACTTACGATCGAATTGAAGAAGAGATTGGCCGTTCAAAAGGGCAAAATAACTAGACATTGGTTGTTTGTTCGTCTGTTCACACTTCGAATCGAAAAGTTACAAACCTATCATTAATCTCATAATTTCATCGTATACTTATTTCGCTTGTTCTAAGCCTAAGGTTGGGTTATGAAAATTCGCAGCTCTGCATTAGGGTTCACGTTAATGGAGTTAATCCTCGTGATTGTTCTCCTCTCTATCCTTTCACTTTTTGCAGCCAGCCGTTTTATGGGCTCAGGCAGTTTTTCTGCATATGCATTACAAGAACGCGTGATTTCTGTGATTCGCCAAGTGCAGGTGAATCGTATGCAGTCGAATATCAGCATCCCAAACAAGTCTTATCCTGAAAGGTGCCTACCTAGTAGCTACAAAGCTGGAGAGGACTCTAGCTACACTAATTTTTGTTTGTCGATTACAAGCTCTTGCATCGGGTCTAGTGCTGCATGCGGCCTGGCTAGCAAGGAACAAGACACTCGTAGTGACATGGTTGTTGATAAATCCGCAAAGTTTTCACTGACCAATGCTGTAACTAATCCAATCGAGTTTGATTTATTGGGTAATCCAATAAACTCAGCGAGTGGTGGGGTTTCAATCCTGATTGAAGATAAGCATGGTCGAAGCCGCTGCCAAGTTGAAATTAATACTCAAGGCTATGTTTCTAAAGGTACATGCTCATGAAGAAATCTAGTGGCATGACTTTGATAGAAATGATCATCGCGATTGTTTTAATGGGCATTGCGATGGTGGCGTTTACTTCTTTTCTTGTCCCTCAAATTCGAGATTCCGCCATCCCTCATTATCAAACCCGCGCGGCCGCATTAGGCCAAGGTTTCATGTCTCAGATATTGGCGCGAGGCTTCGATGAAAACAGCGACTTTGATGGTGGCACCGTTCGGTGTGGTGAGAATGGAGTGAGCTGCACTGACGTAAATAAATTAGGTGCGGATAAAAAACTAGACGGTTCCTTGGAAACAACGCCTAGTGATTTCAATGATGTCGATGACTATATCGGGTGTTGGAGCACATCTACAACGGCTTCTCAGTGTGATGGTATCCCTAGAGGGAATATTAGTGATGTACTTGGTGCGGACAGTACTGAGCAGTACAAAAACTTTAGATTAGAAATTAGCGTTGCCTATGATGATCTGACGGATAAAGCTCCCGATGAAATAACCGAATACAAAAAAGTAACATTACGGATTTTTGCGGGGAACACGCAGCCCCTTACTTTAACCGCTATTAAAGGGAACTACTGATGAAAGCTCGTGGTTTCACCTTAATGGAAATGATAGTTACGATTGTGATCGGCAGCTTCATCATGTTGGGTATAGCTGGGTATGTCCAGTTAGGAATGAAAGGGTACGCTGATACTATCGACCGCCAACGAATACAAACACAAGCTCAGTTTGTTTTAGAAAAGATGACGCGTGAAATCCGCCATGCTGTACCTAATAGTTTTCATGTGCCAAAAGGAACAACTAATTGTCTAGAGTTTGTGCCGATTGAATATTCTGGTTTTTACACGTTTAAGAATAATGACTTAGAGTTTTTGCTAGGTAATGACTCAACGCTTAATCCTATTCCTACGAATCGCAGGATGGTGATAAATCCGAGCCGATATGAAGATTTACAATCAACTTCTTCGCGAAATATAGCCATTGGTGGTTTAGCTAAAACAGGTAAGGTTTTTGTTGTTAGTGGGGGGGCAAGTACGATTACGGGATCCTCTGTTTCTAGCCGTCTTTATATTTATCAAGAGAAGTCGGAGGTTCGCTACTGTTTTGATACCAAGCGAGTTACGCGAAATGGTATTACAGTTGCGGATAGTGTCGATACGTCCGTAAGTGGTATGCGTTATCTAGAGTCTACTCTGCAACGAGGTGGTTTAGTTCATATTAATCTAGAGTTTGAGCAGGATGGTGAACGTAGTGTGTATCAACAAGATGTGCAGGTGCTCAATGTCCCGTAAAAGAAACTCCAGCGGAAATGTACTAATCATCGTGTTATTCGTCATTATTGTAATGGGATATTTGGCTTCCTCTTTAATGAAAGTTACATGGTCGAATCAAAGCGGATTAACAAGAGAGTTTTTGGGAACAAAAGCTTGGTTTGTTGCTCAGTCCGCCAATGAGTGGGCACTGACCAAGATGTATCCGTTAGATACAAGTACAACAGATATCGAGACCGTATGCAGTGGGGAGGTTAGCGGTGCCGTTCCGCCGGTAGCTGTGGGAAGTGGGTGCAAGGTTAATGCGATGGCATGTACAAATATAGGTACTTTCAATGAGGGTACCCCTGACGCTGAATCTCTTTTTAAGGTGCAGGCCACGGCAACGTGTGGTTCTGGGGTTATACAGGTACAGCGTCAGCAAGAAGTTTGGGTTAGGGATTAGGATAATGAAAAGAATAATAATTACTGCTTTATTCGTCAGTTTGTTTTCTTCTGAAAGTTTTTCTGCTGTTCCAAATGATATGACTCCATATTGGTCGATTAGTCAGGGGAAAATGAAAGCCAGAGGGAGCTTCTGTGGTGGGTATTATTATGATTTTGGCAACTATATTTGTCCCAATGGTCTTACAATGAATGTAGGCCAGTCAGTCAACGCTTACCGTGATATCAACATTCATGTTTATGGTGGTGTTGAACTTAAAGGAAAAAATACTTTAGGAAGCAGTGAACATTCGATCAATATCCTATCCAAGAACAGCGATTTCAAAGGTAAAAATGACATTGAAATTTTTGGGCGTGTGGAGTCTTTCGGTGCAGTTGAACTCAAGAACGATATTAAGGTTCACGGTTTAATCTACGTATCCCACGGAAAGGTGCTTCTTGAAGATGCAGAAGTACAAGGCAATGTTACCAGTTACTCTGATGGTATTGAGATAAAAGGTAAAAGGAATGTCATTAATGGCAGTGTTGAGGGGGCTAAAGACGTAACTCTCTCGAAAGTAACAGTGAATGGCAATGTTACGAGTACGGGTGGACAAATTAAAACGGAGAGCAATGGTAACAGGATTCATGGTGATGTTATAGCGCATGGTGATATAACGTTGAAGAAGACGGTTGTCGAGGGGAAAGTTACAAGTCAAGGCGGTGAAGTAAAGACAGAATCAAATGAAAATGAAATTCAAGGTGATGTTTGGGCACGAAGCAAAGTTACTTTAAAACAAACGAAAGTTACTGGGGATGTAACTAGTGAAGGTCACGAGGTGATCCTAGAGAGCCATAACCAAGTACACGGAAATATTCTCGCTCTACATAAAGTCGATATTAAAAACTCATTGGTTTGTGGCCGGGTAGAATCAACAGGTAGCGAAGTATCGTTGACTAACTCTAAACTCGATCAAAATCGAGGTGTTTATACTCTTAGTGAAGCGATTCAGTCCCACGGGAAAGCCACAGTAAAAAGCTCGACCGTCTGTGGTTCTGTTAACTCAAAATCACATTCTTACGAGTACAATGATAGTGACATTTATTGTGGTGTAGATGATCCCAACTGTCAGCCCCCCCAGACCGGAGAGTGCCCAATAGAGGCTGTAGCCTCACTTTGTCCTGAATTAGTTCCTGTTATTCCTCCAACACAGCAATGTTCACTATTACCAGAAGAAAACTTCAATTCAGGTTCATTGTCAAACTGGTCGGTGATGGGCTTTGGTACCAGTGACGAGCCCCATATCTCTGATGGACGTTTCATCTTAAACTCAAATAAACCAGAGCAGGCAACAGCCTCTGCATATAACTATATTTTTCCGTCAGATCAGAACTATTTAGAGATTGAGTTTGATCACAATGCATATGGTGGGAATGGTGCTGACGGTGTTGCGCTGGTGATTTCTGATGCGAGTGTCCCTCCTCAAACCGGGGCATTTGGTGGTCCGCTTGGTTACGGGATGAAGCTTCTAAAGAATCACTACCCTGAAGTCTCCAAAGATGTAGAAGGCTTTGCTGGTGGTTGGCTAGGTATTGGTATTGATGAGTTTGGTAACTACATTCGTGAAGGGAGCGAGAAAATCGTTTCAAATAGTGTTGCTGATAATGTTGGGGTGCGTGGACAGGGCGTCCAAGATGCGAATGGTAAGTGGTTGAAAGGTTATCCGTATATCACTGGCAAAAAATACAGCAGCTCGTTGGATAATCGAAAAGGTAAAGAGAAACTGCATCGTTATAAAGTAGTTTTAAATTCGCGTAACACCGATACGATAACGCTGGCTGTATTTCGAAAAGTCGGAAAAAATGGCGGATGGGATCCTGTTATCGAAGAGTTTAACGTTTTGAAAAAAGGTGGTTTTAACTATATTCCAGATAACTTCCGTCTGTCGGTAACGGCATCCACAGGTATGCTTACCAATACGCATGATATTGATAACTTCCGAGTCTGTGCGGACAAGTACTCGCGATTAACAGATGGTATTCATCATTTCGAGTTTGACTACTCAGGCTCAGGCAGTACGTGTCAGGCTTCTGATGTGACACTTAGAGCTTGTATGAATGAAAGTTGTTCTGAGCAATATCCTAGAGATGCATACGATGATGGCAGCTTAACGCCTCTCTCTGTCACTTTACTTCCATCTACTGGCAATAATGTTGCCAACTGGGTTGGTGGTACAAATGTACAGTTTGAGAATGAAACTCAGCTTGAGCTGCAAGGTTCAAGAGCTGGCGATATTACTTTGGGTATCGATCAAAGTTCCGTACCACAGTTTGGCTTTGAAGGGGCACGATGTCGAATTAATGGCGGGCCACTATCTGCTAACAACTGTAATGTAACCTTCGCTTCAAATGTGCTTGCGGTGAATGTTAATGATGTAGTTGCTAGTCGCGAAACTACGGGGGAGGACTACCTATCGTTTTGTTCAACTCGAACTGAAGACGGCGGTGAATCTCGCGGTGTTAATATGTCGATTGATTATGAAGTGGCACCGATCGATAGCTCTCAACCTGTCGTGATTTCTTACAAGAAAAAAGTGAAAGATCAGGCTGTGGAATGGAGTTCAAATGTCGAGCTAACCAGAGCTAATAAATACCTGCCTAATGTTTATTTTGATGATGAAGGCAAGGCATTCTTTAAGTTGAGATACTCTGAAGCTGGAAAGGTCAAACTTAAAGCCAGTGTTGAAGGTGTTGATGACTCGGATGGATTCGGCAGCTTCGTTAGTTTTCCTTCAAAACTGAAAGTTACTGCAAAGAGTGGTGATAAGAGCGGAGAGTGCACCAACAGTAAAAATGGCTGCTCTTCGGGGTTTGTTGCTGCTGGTGAAGTTTTTGAGTTAACCATCTCGGCATTGCAAGATGATGATACGGTTGCTGAGAACTATCAAGAGAAGACTATTACGGTTAGTAATAAAGTGAAGTACCCGTCTAATGGTTCATTAGCCAAACTTCTAAATGAGAAGCTACCAGAATCAAGTAAATGGTCTCGTGGCAGTGTGACGTTTGATCAATCGGTTTCAGAAGTCGGTGTTTTCGAGCTTATTGCTGAGGCACCAGTTGCTAAAGATGAAAATGGCGATGATATTGGCACATCTCTATATCTTGGTAGTAATGCATTTAAAATAGCCGATGGTAAGTCAACCATTGGGCGCTTCTATCCGGATTACTTTAAAGTCACCGGGACAGAGTGGACCTACCCTGATAATCAGAATCAATCTGTATATATGGGACAGAATTTTGAATCGGTTAAGTTTGAAGTCACAGCATATAACGCTAACGGTTACACAACTCAAAATTATGGTGGTTTTGCCAATTCTTTAAAAGCAGATTTGTATTTGGCTGGTGGTTACTCAGATAGACTTAGCATTTTGGATTCCGATTTGACTAGTGATAACTGGTCGGGAGCTGTGTGGAGCAAAACTTGGGATAACTCAGTTTATTGGCGTAAAGATTTATCTTTGCCGAGTCCCGATGGTCCATTTAATTCAAAACTACCGGCAGACAAGGATAGTTCCATCGAAACGTCTATTTCGCTTTCACTTAATAATAATGGAACTAAAGTATCTGGCTATGTTGATCCTACGATGTTCTTAAAAGAAGGGCAAAATAGCACTGAAGATAGAATGGTTTCGCAACAGCTACTATCGCAACCTGATGTCAGGTTTGGTCGCATAGCTCTGGATGATGTGGGAGTGAATCAGGGTAAATCTGTTAATATCCCCCTTAGAGTGGAGTATTGGAGAGATACCCGATTCGTTTTAAACAGTAAGGATAACGGGACAACAGTGTCCCCAACTCTAAAAAGCCAGGAGCCAGTTTGGCCTGATGATGGCTCCGACTGCGACATTTTACTTGAAGGCGTCAGAACGACGGTTAACGATGGTGCCATGCGTGAACTTATTGCTAAGCAAGAGCGCGCAGACTGTGGACGTCAACAAGCTGAAGTTTGGCTTAATCTCGACCCTAGTGGTAACAACCTCCCTTGGCTCAAATACGACTGGGACAATGATGGCTCCGAAGAAAACCCATCCTCCGTCGTCACCTTCGGTATTCACCGAGGTAATGACCGTGTGATTTACCGTGGTGAGCCAGGGTTAACCGGACAGTAACAACTTAGGTTTTTGCCCTTAAGTTAGGAAACTGCAAGAAATTGAGGCTTTCTGCTCATGTTTGTGTACCAATACCTTGCTGTGACAGCGAGGCATTGGTACATTTAGAGCAATTTTTGTCTTCTATATTTTTGCAGGATGAGCGAAGAGTATGTTTAAGAAACTTCGTGGCATGTTTTCTAACGATCTATCTATCGATTTAGGTACAGCCAACACTCTAATTTACGTAAAAGGGCAAGGAATTGTCCTTGATGAACCTTCTGTAGTTGCTATTCGTCAAGATCGTGTAGGTTCTGCAAAAAGCGTTGCTGCAGTCGGTCACGCAGCAAAACAGATGCTTGGTCGTACACCTGGCAACATTTCCGCTATCCGCCCAATGAAAGACGGCGTAATCGCTGACTTCTACGTAACCGAAAAAATGCTTCAGCACTTTATCAAGCAAGTGCACGATAACAGCATCCTAAAGCCAAGCCCACGTGTTCTTGTTTGTGTTCCTTGTGGTTCTACCCAAGTTGAGCGTCGCGCAATTCGTGAATCAGCACTTGGTGCTGGTGCCCGTGAAGTTTACCTAATCGACGAGCCAATGGCGGCGGCAATTGGTGCTGGTTTACGCGTATCTGAGCCGACAGGTTCAATGGTGGTCGATATCGGTGGTGGTACAACTGAAGTTGCCGTTATCTCTCTAAACGGTGTGGTTTACTCATCGTCTGTACGTATCGGTGGTGACCGCTTTGATGAAGCTGTGATCAACTACGTACGTCGTAACTACGGCAGCTTGATTGGTGAAGCAACGGCTGAAAAGATCAAACACGAAATCGGTTCTGCTTACCCAGGTGATGAAGTTCAAGAGATTGAAGTTCGCGGTCGTAACCTTGCAGAGGGTGTGCCACGAAGCTTTAGCTTGAACTCAAACGAGATCCTAGAAGCGCTTCAAGAGCCGCTATCTGGCATCGTATCAGCAGTCATGGTTGCACTAGAACAGTGCCCACCAGAGCTTGCTTCAGACATTTCTGAAAACGGTATGGTACTAACCGGTGGTGGTGCACTACTTAAAGACCTAGACCGTCTGCTAATGGAAGAAACTGGTATTCCTGTGGTTATCGCGGAAGATCCACTAACGTGTGTGGCTCGTGGTGGCGGTAAAGCTCTAGAAATGATCGACATGCACGGTGGCGATCTGTTCTCTGAAGAATAAAGGTTTAGGTGAAGCTCATGTCGGGCTTCACCTTCATTTCTGCTCTCTCTGTAATTCAAACATGCTCCATACCTAAAAGTATTTAGTTAAGTATTTTTAGGTTGCCAAGTAAGGCTCAATAATCATGGAAGCAATCAGGTCAAAAACAAGATGAAACCGATTTTCGGCAGAGGTCCGTCTCTGCAATTACGTCTGTTTTTTGCTGTCATCGTGTCGGCGAGCTTAATGCTGGCCGATAGTCGTCTAGATACGTTTTCCAACGTTCGATACCTACTAAACAGTATGGTTGCACCGATTCAGTACGCAGCGAATTTACCTCGTAGTATGTTCGATGGAGTATTTGAACGTTTTAATTCTCATCAGGCATTGGTTGAAGGCAATCGCAGCTTAAAGCGAGAAGTGCTACGCCTGAAAAGCGAGCTTATCTTGCTCGACCAATATAAAGAAGAAAACCAACGCTTACGTAAGTTGTTAGGATCTTCATTTGTCCGTGATGAAAAGAAAGTCGTGACAGAAGTAATGGCGGTTGATACTTCACCTTATCGTCATCAAGTGGTGATCGATAAAGGCCGTATTGATGGTGTTTACGTTGGTCAGCCTGTTATCAATGAGAAAGGCATCGTTGGTCAGGTCACGTTTGTCGCAGCGCACAACGCACGTGTTCTGCTGCTAACGGACGCGAAAAATGCAATTCCTGTCCAGGTGATCCGCAATGATATCCGAGTGATCGCATCGGGCAATGGTGAAATGGATGAAATCCAACTGGAGCACATTCCAACCAGCACAGATATTCAGGTTGGTGATTTATTGGTGACATCCGGTTTAGGTGGCATTTACCCTGAGGGATATCCAGTCGCGACGGTTACCAATGTGGATCACGATACGCGTCAAGAGTTCGCCTCAATCAAGGCTGAGCCGGTTGTGGAGTTTGATCGCTTACGCTACCTACTGCTGATTTGGCCGAATGAAGACCGTCAACACAAAGTACTGCGGTCCAATGTAGATGAAGGGTTAGAGCAAGAACAAGAGGTAACCGATGGCCAATAATGTATTGAGTAGCCGAATGGTGATTGGCGTCAGTTTCTTCGTTGCGCTGGTACTGCAAACCATTCCATGGCCAGGTGTGTTAGATGTGTTACGCCCTTCATGGTTGTTCCTTGTCACGTGTTATTGGGTGTTGGCACTACCGCACCGAGTAAACGTCGGAACTGCGCTAGTGTTGGGCTTATTATGGGACATTTTGATCGGCTCAACGCTTGGAATTCGTGGCATGATGATGTCGATCGTTATCTACCTTGTGGCGCTGAATTTCCTGTTGATTCGCAACATGGCATTGTGGCAACAGTCGATTTTAATTGCCTTTTTTACTGCGTTATTGGAAGTTTTGATATTCTGTGGGGAATATTTGAACCAGGACGTAGTATTTAATCCATTATCTCTGTGGACGGCGGCAATAAACTGTATACTTTGGCCATGGATGTTTTTATTAATGCGACGAGTTCGTCGTGCATGGCACGTAAGGTAAAGCGGTGAAGAAAAGCTTATCTCTCGTTCTCGCATCGGGTTCTCCGAGAAGAAAAGAGCTGCTTGCTCAACTGGGTTATGATTTTGAGATCGTATTGCCTGATATTGAGGAAGCCAAACAGGCTCATGAGCAAGCACGAGATTACGTGTTGCGTCTTTCTTTGGAAAAAGCTCAGGCAGGCTTAGCGTTGGCTAAGCCTGATTCCGTTGTATTGGGCTCTGATACGGTCGTAGTATGCGATGACCGTGTGCTAGAAAAACCAAAAAGTTTTGAAGATTCAAAGCGTATGCTTACTGACTTATCCGGTCGTCGCCATCAAGTGATGACTGCGGTGAGCGTTGTATCATCGGAACAACAACATTCAGTGGTCGTTACCACTGACGTGTGGTTCAAACCACTGACTCACGAAGAAATCGAACAATATTGGCAGTCAGGAGAGCCATGCGATAAAGCTGGAAGTTATGGTATTCAGGGACTCGGAGGGCGATTTGTCACCCGAATCGAAGGCAGTTATCACGCTGTAGTAGGCTTACCTTTGTTCGAAACCGATCAGCTAATTCAAGAATTTTTATAATTGTTTTGAGGTGTGCACATGAGTGCAGAATTGCTGCTTAACGTGACCCCGAGTGAAACTCGTGTGGCCATGATTGAAGGTGGAGTACTACAAGAAATACATATCGAGCGCGAATCGCGTCGCGGTATTGTGGGCAATATATACAAAGGCAAAGTAAGCCGAGTGTTACCAGGTATGCAGGCGGCTTTCGTCGACATTGGTTTAGATAAAGCGGCGTTTTTACATGCGTCAGATATTGTTCCTCATACCGAATGTGTGGCAGAAAACGAAAAACAGCAGTTTCAAGTCCGTGATATCTCTGAGCTGGTACGCCAGGGACAAGACATTGTTGTGCAAGTGGTCAAAGATCCGCTCGGCACGAAAGGTGCACGTTTAACGACGGATATCACCTTACCTTCGCGTTATCTTGTTTTTATGCCGGGGGCCAGCCATGTCGGTGTTTCGCAGCGTATTGAAAGTGAGAAAGAGCGTGAGCGTTTGAAAAAGGTGGTGAACCATTACTGCGATGAGCACGGTGGTTTTATCATTCGTACCGCGGCAGAAGGCGCTGATGAAAAAGAGCTCTCTCAAGATGCGGCATTTCTAAAGCGTTTGTGGCTAAAAGTCATGGAGCGTCGCTCAAAATACAAAACGCGTTCAACACTTTACGGTGAACTCGGCTTAGCTCAACGCATTCTGCGTGACTTTGTTGGCACAGAGCTCGATAAGATCATGGTCGACTCCCGCCTTGAATATGAAAACCTGAAAGAATTCACTTCTGAGTATGTACCGGAGTTAACAGATAAGCTTGAGCTTTACGAAGGTGACAAGCCAATCTTTGACATGTACGACACCGAAAACGAAATTCAGCGTTCTTTAGAGCGCAAGGTCGAGCTAAAATCGGGCGGCTATTTGATCATCGATCAAACCGAAGCCATGACCACCATCGACATCAACACGGGTGCATTTGTTGGTCGTCGTAATCTCGAAGAGACTATCTTCAATACCAATATAGAGGCAACGCAAGCTATTGCGCGTCAGCTACGTTTACGTAACCTCGGCGGTATCATCATTATTGATTTTATCGATATGGCATCCGAAGAGCATCGTCAGCGAGTACTTACCTCACTGGAAACGGCGCTGGCGAAAGACCGAGTAAAAACCAACATCAACGGCTTTACCCAGCTTGGCTTAGTTGAAATGACACGTAAGCGCACACGAGAAAGTATTGAACATATCTTGTGTTCTGGCTGTCCTACTTGTGAAGGCCGTGGCAGCGTGAAAACGGTCGAAACTGTATGCTTTGAGATATTACGCGAGATTACTCGTGTGAACCGTGCTTACGACGCCGATAATTTTGTCGTGTACGCATCGCCGTTTGTTGCTGAAGCGCTATTGGGCGATGAGTCTCATGCGTTGGCTGAGCTCGAAGTATTTATTGGCAAGCAAGTGCGAGTTCAGGCTGAACCCCTGTACATTCAGGAACAGTTTGACGTCGTAATGATGTAATTTGGAACATTTGTGAATTCTGGTGTTAACCGTTTTGGGCGTTTTTGTGCGTGGAGTTTAGTTACTGTATTGGTGTTATTAGCCATATTAGTAACCACGCTTCGCGTCACACTGCCGCAACTTAACCATTTCCAAGATGAGATCAAAACCTGGGTCAAACAAGGCACAGGTTTTGACGTTTCTATTGCCAATGTCGCAGGGACGTGGCGCAATAATCATCCCTCAATTGCGTTACTGGGTTTAGAGGCAAATCTACCAAACGTGCAAGATGCACGCTTCGCTGTTGAAGAAGTCCAAATTGAGTTCGACCTTATTCAATCTCTTTTTCAACTTAAACCTGTAGTTGCAGACCTTACCATTCATAACCTCGCTTTAGACATTCACACGGTAGACATTCTGCCGACTTCTCATCGTCAAGATCCGAAGCCTGAAGTGGATAAGAGCGAAGTGAAACTCATTGACCAACTCGACTCACTTCTTTTACGTCAGTTCGAAGACTTCACTATTAGCGATTCACGGATTTGGTATAAGTCTGTGTCAGGTGAAACTCGCCGTTTAGATATTGAGCAGCTTCGTTGGAGCAATCAAGGGAAACGTCACGTAGCCGAAGGCACGGTTAGCATTGCCGATGTTCGCCTGAACTCATTGTTAGTAAGCGCTAACTTTAAAGATCATGGCTCGTTGCGCGATGTATCTGGTGAGTTTTACGTGAGTGCTCAAGATGTCTCGGTCACACCTTGGCTGACCACTTACATGCAAGAAGAGTCAGGAGCAGAGTCGGGTAAAGTCAGCTTAAATACTTGGCTAACGCTCAAACATAGCCAACCGCATGATGCTTATGTTGAATTGCTGCCTTCCGAGTTGGTGTGGAATGAAGATGGACATCATGAGCTGTTTATTGAGTCTGGAATTTTCAATCTTCGACCAGATAAACAAGGCTGGAAAGTAAATGGCCACTCACTTCAGATCAGAACCGATAATACCCCTTGGCCAGAGCTAGACGTCGCGTTTGATTGGCAACCAAACGGCTGGATGCTTAATCTCTCTCAGCTCGACATCGAAGCACTCATTCCGCTCATCAAGCTGGCTCCAGAGTCAGAGTCGACCAGTGACCTTATTAACAAACTAGCACCGAAAGGTCGGGTCGAAGATGTCCGATTGTCAATGAACGGTGGTTTAGACACCTTACGCTACTCGGCTGAACTGGATGAACTCGCGATGACACAATGGGAGCTCCTACCCGGGTTTCATCACGTACAGGGCAGCGTATCGGGGGATGTGAATCAAGCTAAAGCAAAAGTCACCGTCATTGATGATGTCTTTCCGTACGGCGATGTATTCCAAGCTCCGCTGAATATCAAACAAGGTGAAGTCGATATTATCTGGCAGCAAGATGATGCGGGTTGGCGTTTGTGGGCGGATAAAGTGACGGCAGCAACGCCTGATCTTCAAGTCTTGGGGGCATTCCGTCTTGATTTTCCAAAAGAACAAAGCCCATTTTTATCGTTTTATGCCGAAGCGGATCTCTACAACGCGGGTGAAACATGGCGCTATCTACCGACTCTGGCACTTGGACAAGACTTGACCGACTATCTTTCGACCGCGATTCAGGGCGGTAAAGTGAACACAGCAAAATTGTTGTGGTATGGCGAGTTAGGTGATTTTCCTTACAAAGAACATAATGGCATGTTCCAAGCTTGGGTTGGATTAAAAGATGCGAAATTTAGCTTTGATACTGCATGGCCAACCATCACGGATTTGCAGCTAGACTTGCTGTTTGAAAATGATGCCATGTATTTGGATTCAAAATCAGCCACACTAAATGGCGTTCATGCCAAGCGTATCACTGGGCGAATCCCTGAGTTGGCAGAAGGTGGGCACATCGAGATTGAAGCGAAAGCAAGCGCGCCGGGTAATGAAGTCCGTGACTACATGATGGCGACGCCATTAGTGGATTCAGTCGGTGCCGCATTGACAGCGCTGCAAGTGAGTGGTCCCGTTTACTCTGAGTTTCAACTCAATATACCGTTTGATTTTGATAAAGAGTCTCGCGCTTGGGGTTATGCCGATTTAACAGAAAATCGTGTTGATATTGAAGCGCCGCCAATGACGCTTGAAAACGCCACAGGGCGTATCACCTTCGACAATGATGTGGTTACCACATCGGGTTTGTCGGCCGAATTATTACAACAGCCTATCTCTCTTGATTTCCATGGAGAGAGTGCGGAGCAAGGCTACAACGTGACAATTAATACACTAGGAGATTGGGATGTCGAGCCTCTCAAACCCTATGTCGGTGAGCGTTGGTTAAACCTTGTTTCTGGCCATGCGCCGTGGCAAATGGACATTGACTTGCAACTCAATGATGTTGGTTTCACTTATCAGCTTGAAGTGCTGGCGCAGCTAAATCGTCTGGCTAGTCAATATCCTTATCCTTTAGCGAAACAAATTGGCGAGTCTGGACAAGCGAAACTGCAAGCATCTGGCAATCAAGAGAGTATTTCAGCAAGACTACAGATCCCAAATGTGAAGTATCAAACTGAGATAGATATCGCTGGCGATGTCCCGGTTCTGACTGCGACTCATTTAATGGTTGGCAAAGGTGGCTTCCGGATTAGTCCTATTGTCGGGCACGATGCTTCGGTGCGTGTCGAAGAACTGAATTTAGACCAATGGGCTGAGCTTGCGCAGGTCTCTGAGAGCAAGCCTTCATCGTCTGTTTTGGCAAGCATGAAAACGCCGACCATTCCATTGCCGACACGCATTGAAGTTGAAACGCCAAACTTACAGTTCGGTGGGATTGAGTTTCATGATGTGGATTTTTCAGCAAGCAAGAAAAATTTGAGTTGGCAACTCGATGTGGACAGTCAAGAGGTTAAAGGGAAAGCTAACTATCTGAAACCCTATGATCTATCGGTCTCTTTAGAGCACTTGCATCTGTACATCCCAGGGTTTGAAGAGATGACCAAAGAGCGCAGCTCAATCTTTGCGAGTGAAGATCAAAACGCACCTTTGATTACCAATTTTGACCGCAAGTTTCACGCTGAGATGCCAAACTTAACTTTGAACATTGATGATTTTTGGCTGCAAGGCTACAAAGTGGGCAAAGTGAATGTTGATTTGCAGCGTCGCGAGAACCGCTTGGAGTGGAAAAATATCACCTTTAGTAGCGGCAAAAACCGCATTGATATGAGTGGTTGGTGGGACCTGACGAAAGAGAGTAGCCATTCCAACTTAACCATGAAAATGAAAGGTGATAACAACACCGATCTTATGGAGCGCTTTGGTATTACATCAGGCATTCAACAAGCACCATTTGAGATCAATGCCAATATGGAATGGGACGGCGCACCTTGGTCAATGAAGACACAAACCTTGCAAGGAAACGTCTCAACGGAATTTGGTAAAGGCGTGATCAGTGAAGTTAGTGGTGCGGCACGCTTGTTAGGCTTGTTCAGCTTGGATTCTATCATCCGTAAGATGCAGCTCGACTTTACCGATGTATTCGATAAAGGCATGGCATTCAACTCGATCACGGGAACGGGCAAAATCCAAGACGGTGTGTTTATCACCAATGATATCGTAATGGATGCGTTAGCAGGGGAAATGCAAATCCGCGGTATCGCTAATATGAACAGCAGAATGGTTGATGCGGAAGTGAAATTCACACCAGACATCACATCAGGCTTACCAATGCTGACTGCGTTTGCCGTTGCGCCTCAAACTGCTTTGTATGTCTTGGCCATCTCTACGGTGATATCTCCGGTGGTTGAGGTCTTCACTCAAGTCAATTATGAAGTGAAAGGCCCACTAGATTCACCAACGGTGAAAGAAATTTCGCGAAGTAAAGGTGAATACAAGCTACCAGAAAAACTGCGTGAACAGGCCAAATAATTCACCGAATATAATGGAATAGGGAGGAAACACATGGAACGTGTTGGCATTATTCAAATGACTTCGGGTCCGGATATTAACGCGAATTTGGACTTCATCGAAAAACAGTGTGCTTTAGCGAGCAAGCAAGGTGCCAAACTTGTCCTTACTCCTGAAAATACAGTGCTATTTGCCAGTCGCGAAGCTTATCATCAACATGCAGAGCCACTTAGCAGTGGCATGATTCAACAGCGGCTCTGTGAAATCGCAAGAAAGAACCAGTTAACACTGATTGTCGGAAGCATGCCCATTCAAACCGCAAAAGGTGTCACGACAACAACACTTGTATTGCCGCCGCACGGTAAATGCATTGCTCACTATGACAAACTGCATATGTTTGATGTCGACGTAGCCGATGGTTATGGTAGTTATCGTGAGTCGGATACGTTTATGGCGGGTAATCAAATAGTCGTTGCGGAAACTGATATCGGCAGTGTTGGATTGAGTATTTGTTATGATTTACGTTTCCCAGAACTTTATAAAGTATTGCGTCAAGAAGGGGCGGATATCATTGTGGTGCCCGCTGCGTTTACCGCTGTGACGGGGCAAGCTCACTGGGAAATACTATTGCGAGCTAGAGCGATTGAGACACAATGTTGGATTTTGGCAAGCGGACAAACTGGAACGCATCCATGTGGACGAAAAACATGGGGACACTCAATGGTCGTTGACCCTTGGGGACGTATCCATAAACAGCTTCAGGATGAAGTAGGCTTATTGGTGACAGAGATAGATTTGTCACAAAGCCAACAAGTAAGGCAGAATATGCCGCTGACTCAACACAGTCGCTTTCAAAATGAATTGAGACGGAAATAAAAGAGCTAACTATGAGCACAAACCAAATAGAACAGGCACTCCTTGCCCCAAATGGTCTGACAGAACAAGACATTGCTGACACGCTTGCCAGCATTGCTACGCGCCAGATCGATTATGCGGACATTTACTTTCAGTCCAGCTGGCATGAGTCTCTGGTTCTAGAAGACAGCATCATCAAAGATGGCTCTTTTAACATTGATTGTGGTGTTGGTGTCCGTGCAGTAACTGGCGAGAAAACCGGCTTTGCCTACTCTGATCAAATCCAGCCTGAAGGCCTGAAGCAGAGTGCAATCGCGGCGCGCGGTATTGCTCAGCAAGGGCAGAATGGTAAAGTCCAAGCGTTTAAACGCACCGAAAACCAAGCGTACTACGCCGCTGTGAATCCACTAGCTGAATGGGAAAAGCAGCAAAAAACAGAATTGCTCAAATCTCTAGATGCTTACATCCGCACTAAAGAACCATTGATTAAAGAAGTTTCGATTAGCATCAGCGGTGTGCATGAGCAGATGCTTGTTGCGGCAACAGACGGTACTTATGCAGGCGACATTCGTCCTTTGGTGCGTTTGTCTATTAGTGTGCTTGCACAAAAAGGCGAACGACGTGAACGCGGTAGTGCGGGGGGCGGCGGCCGTTTCGGTTACGATTTCTTTTTAACGGAAAGCAATGGTGTGAAACAAGCTTTTCATTACGCAGACGAAGCGATTCGCATGGCGTTAATCAACCTTGAAGCAGAAGCAGCACCAGCTGGCATGATGCCAGTGGTATTGGGTTCTGGCTGGCCTGGCGTGTTGCTACACGAAGCGGTAGGTCATGGCCTAGAAGGTGATTTTAACCGGAAGGAATCTTCGGTTTTCTCTGGCAAAATGGGTCAACAAGTGACGTCTTCACTATGTACCATCGTCGATGATGGCACGTTAAAAGACCTTCGTGGTTCATTGAATGTGGATGATGAAGGGGTAAACGGCCAGTACAACACGCTTATCGAGAATGGTGTGCTGAAAGGCTATATGCAAGACAAGCTAAACGCGCGGCTAATGGGTGTAAATCCAACGGGTAACGGTCGTCGTGAATCGTATGCACACTTGCCAATGCCTCGTATGACCAACACCTACATGCTTCCAGGTGAACATACGCCAGAAGAAATTATCTCGACGGTCGAGAAAGGGTTGTATGCGCCAAACTTTGGTGGCGGCCAGGTGGACATTACTTCGGGTAAGTTTGTGTTCTCTGCATCGGAAGCGTACTTGATTGAAAACGGTAAAATTACGCGCCCTGTTAAAGGTGCGACGTTGATTGGCTCAGGTATCGAAGCAATGCAGCAAGTCTCTATGGTCGGTAACGACCTAAGTATCGACAAGGGCGTTGGCGTATGTGGTAAAGCAGGTCAAAGTGTGCCAGTTGGTGTTGGTCAGCCGACCTTGAAGCTGGACTCACTGACAGTGGGTGGCACTGAGTAACTCAGTCGAATCGTTATAAAAAGAGCGCTCATTAGAGCGCTCTTTTGCTTTGTGAGTCGGTGTCAATTACAGGTTTTCTTCAGCAAATTCCGCCAAGCGGCTACGAACCACGCCGTTGAGGTGAATATTTGCGCTGCCTTCAAAGTTCTTGAAGCGCTCAACCATGTACGTCAATCCTGATGTCACTGGGGTGAGGTAATGAGAGTCAATCTGCGCCAAGTTACCGGAGCAGACGATTTTGGTTCCTTCGCCACAGCGGGTAATGATGGTTTTGATTTGTGATGCAGTGAGGTTTTGACACTCATCAAGCAGTACAAACGCATTTTGAATCGAACGGCCACGCATAAAGTTGATCGATTTAAATTGAATGTTGGCTTTATCGCAGATGTACTTCAATGAGCCTTCAGTGCAGTGATCGTGTTTATGTAGTGCTTCCAAGGTATCGGTCACCGCCGCTAACCACGGCATCATTTTCTCCTCTTCGGAGCCGGGTAAGAAGCCGATGGATTCACCGATATCTGGCGTGTTGCGTGTTACGATAATTTTATCGAACATGCTTTTTTCAATGGTTTGTTCCAATGCTGCAGCCATTGCCAGTAATGTCTTACCACTACCCGCCGCACCCGTTAGAATCACCAAGTCAATTTCTGGATCGAGTAAGGCATCTAACGCCATTCCCTGGTAGATATTTTTAGGTGTGATGTCCCAAGCCTTGCGATGCATTAGGCGTTCGCGGCTCAGGTCGAGAAGCGTTAGCTTGTCTTCATTGATGGTTTCTACGCGACCAGCAAAGTCACTGTCTTCATCAATAACGTATTGGTTGATAAAGGTTGGGTCGAAGGGTTCGCGACTGAGTTTGTGGTAAGTTTTTCCGCCCAGTGCATAGCTTTCTACTTCCTCAATACCGCTCCAGAAATCACCTTCACGCAATTGAAAGCCTTTGGTTAGGTATTGAATGTCGTCAATCAGTTGGTCGGTTCTATAGTCCTCAACAAAGCGTACACCAGCCCCTTTGGCTCGCAGACGCATGTTGATGTCTTTCGTGATCAGTACCACTTCACGTGGTGCACGTTTATTTTGCAGATAAAGCACCGCGTTGAGAATACGGTTGTCACCGGCTTTGTCGGCGAAGGCTTTGACGGTTTCCTGCAGTTCAAAATCCGCCAAAATGGAAATAGTACCTTGGTCGGGGTTGTCTTTAGAAACAGGAATGCCTTCAGAGATTTCATCTGGCGTTGCTTCTTTAAACAAATCTTCCAAGGTGCGAATAGCCACGCGCGCATCTCTTGCAACGTCGCGCTTGCTGTCTTTGATTCGGTCGAGTTCTTCCAACACGGTCATGGGGATAACGACATCGTGTTCTTGGAAAGAGAAGATGGCAAAGGGTTCATGAAGAAGAATGTTGGTATCGAGTACAAACAGTTTCCGATCGGTATCGCCCATAGCGTCTCCTTGCCGTAGTACGGCTCTGCATGCGAGTTGTTAGGTCGTTTCCAAATAGGTGTGAAGTGACCTAACTCTGATTGCTTGCAATAGAGGTTGTCGGGCTGATGTCGGCTAGTGTGCAACCGAGTAGCAAGACAACTTACTGCAAACCCGTGTTGATCCTAATCGTGTACTAACGCGCTTAAATCATATGCAATGGTTTTAAACGCCCCTCATTAGAAGTATACGTAATATTTACGTTCTACAACTTAATAATTGGCATGAGTATTTTACAATTTGATTGCATTTAGAGTTTGGGAAAAAAAGTTTCTGCTTGGTGCGGTTTCGGCGTGACCTAAATCACAGCTTCAAGTAAGATTAGCGACCTTTTTCTGCGTATAGGCTACGTCCGATTTATCATGTTGAGCTGGCTTAAAAAATACTCAGTTCATACTGAAATGACGAATGCTATCGGCATAGCAGAAGCCAGAATCAGATCTAAACTATTATCCATGCCCACGGGCATGAGTAGACCAACAAGAAATACGAATCAAGAACTAATAACGAGGTAGTCAATTCATGACATTTGCTTTGGGGCAGCGCTGGATTAGCGATACGGAAAGCGATTTAGGTTTAGGTACCGTTGTAGCAATGGATGCTCGTACTGTGACATTGATGTTTGCAGCGTCAGAGGAAAACCGAGTTTACGCACGTAACGATGCACCTGTTACCCGAGTCACCTTTAATGTTGGGGATGTCATCGATTGCCAAGAAGGTTGGTCTCTAAAAGTAGAAGAAGTACTGGAAGATGAAGGTCTTTACACCTATTTCGGTACTCGTGAAGACACGCAAGAAACCGCTGTTGTTCTGCGTGAGATTTTCCTTAGCAACCAAATTCGTTTTAACAAACCTCAAGATAAGTTGTACGCCGGTCAAATCGACCGTATGGACAACTTTGTTCTGCGTTACCGTGCGCTAACCAACCAGTTTGAGCAGCATAAGAGCCCAATGCGTGGCCTATGCGGTATGCGTGCAGGTTTGATACCTCATCAGCTTTACATCGCGCACGAAGTTGGCCGTCGTCACGCGCCACGCGTCTTGTTGGCGGATGAGGTAGGTTTGGGTAAAACCATTGAAGCGGGTATGATCATCCACCAACAAGTTCTGTCTGGTCGTGCCGAACGCATTTTGATTGTGGTGCCTGAAACACTGCAGCATCAATGGCTGGTTGAGATGATGCGTCGTTTCAATCTGCATTTCTCTATCTTTGACGAAGAGCGCTGTATCGAAGCTTTTGCGGATGCAGAAAACCCATTTGATACTCAGCAATATGTGCTGTGTTCTTTGGATTTCCTACGCAAGAGCCGCAAGCGTTTTGAACAAGCACTGGAAGGTGAATGGGACCTACTGGTTGTCGATGAAGCGCATCACCTTGAATGGAGCCAAGATAAACCGAGCCGTGAATACCAAGTGGTAGAAGGCTTGGCTGAACGTACTCCAGGTGTGTTGCTACTGACTGCAACGCCAGAGCAGCTTGGTCGTGAGAGTCACTTTGCTCGTCTGCGTTTGTTGGATCCAGACCGCTTCTATGATTACGAAGCATTCGTTGAGGAAGAAGAGCAATACGCGCCCGTAGCTGATGCGATTACTTCACTCTTTTCCGGTGAAAAGCTACCTAATGAAGCAAAAAACCAGATCACTGAGTTATTGTCTGAACAAGACGTAGAACCACTTTTCCGCATTATCGAAAGTGAAGCGGACGAAGAAGCTAAAGCGTCGGCACGCCAAGAGCTGATCGATAACTTGATGGATCGCCATGGTACAGGGCGTGTTCTGTTCCGTAACACGCGCGCGGCCATCAAAGGCTTCCCTACGCGTAACGTGCATCTGATGCCAATGGATATTCCACCGCAATACACTACATCAATGCGTGTTGCTGGGATGATTGGCGGTAAGATGAGTTCTGAAGCACGTGCGATGAAGAACCTTTACCCGGAAGAAATTTTCCAAGAATTTGAAGGCGATGACGCGAGCTGGTGGCAGTTTGACTCGCGTGTGAATTGGTTGCTTGAAAAAGTAAAAGAGAAGCGCAGCGAGAAAATCCTCGTGATTGCTTCTCGTGCGAGTACCGCGCTGCAATTGGAGCAAGCACTGCGTGAGCGTGAAGGTATCCGCGCCACTGTTTTCCACGAAGGTATGTCGATTCTTGAACGTGATAAAGCGGCGGCTTACTTTGCGCAAGAAGAAGGTGGAGCACAAGTTCTTATCTGTAGCGAAATCGGCTCTGAAGGTCGTAACTTCCAGTTTGCCAACCAACTTGTCATGTTCGACTTGCCATTTAACCCAGACTTGCTTGAGCAACGTATTGGTCGTTTGGACCGTATCGGTCAAAATCGCGATATCGACATTCATGTTCCTTACCTGAAAGGCACATCGCAAGCGATCCTAGCACGTTGGTTCGATGAAGGCCTGAACGCTTTTTCGGAAACCTGCCCAACAGGCCGTGCTGTTTACGATAAGTACTCCGATGATCTGATTGAAATTCTTGCCTCTGGTGATACCAGCACGCTAGATGAGATCATTGAAGCGTCAGCAAAAATGAATAAAGAGCTGAAATCCCAATTGGAGCAAGGCCGTGATCGCCTATTAGAAATGCATTCGAATGGCGGAGAAAAAGCACAACAAATCGTTGAGAAAATTGAATCAACTGACGGCGATACCAATCTGGTCACCTTCGCACTTTCTCTTTTTGACACGATTGGCTTGAATCAAGACGATAAAGGTGAAAACGCCCTGATTGTGACCCCATCTGAGCACATGATGGTGCCAAGCTACCCAGGTCTGCCATACGAAGGAGCGACGATCACGTTTGATCGTGATACAGCGTTATCTCGTGAAGATATGCACTTTATCAGTTGGGAACACCCAATGATCCAGGGTGGTATCGATCTTCTTATGAGTGAAGGGGTGGGGACGTCTGCGGTATCTCTATTGAAAAACAAAGCGTTACCAGTCGGGACTATTCTTCTTGAGTTGATTTACGCGGTAGATGCGCAAGCGCCAAAACGCAGTGGTATCGCGCGCTTCTTACCGAAAACGCCAATCCGTTTAATGATGGACTCGCGTGGTAATGATTTGTCTGCTCAAGTGGAGTTTGAAAGCTTTAACCGCCAGCTCAGCCCTGTAAACCGTCACTTAGGTAGCAAGTTGGTTACGTCGGTACAGAAAGATGTACACCGCTTAATTGAAGCCGGTGATGTTCTTATTGAAGAGAAGGTTGAAGAAGTACGCAAACAAGCTCATCAAGATATGCAGCACAGTTTGAATGCAGAGCTTGAGCGTTTGCAAGCACTGAAAGCGGTGAACCCAAATATTCGTGACGAAGAAATTGAAGCTATCGACGCACAAATTAAAGAGCTCACTGGTTACATCAACCAAGCTCAGGTTCAGCTCGACTCGCTGCGTTTGATTGTGGTGAGCCACAACTAAGTAAGTATTTATTGCTCATTAAAAAGGTCTTCAGTTGAAGACCTTTTTCTTTATTTACGGTTTAGTTTCTTTATGCGGAATGCATTAATCACTGATAGCTACCTCATTTACATCAACCACTTCCACCAGATAAACACAGCCAAGAAGCCAAACAAGTAAATCAGGCCCGCAATCGATAACCACTTTAGTTTAGGTCCAACAGCCAAAGGCTCCGGTAACTCAGTTTTGCTCACTAAGGTGTAATTTAGCAGAGCAAAGAATGGCGTGGTCATAAAGGCGAGGATCATCGCAAAGTTCAGCATAGGCAATAACGCAGAAGCCCAGAAAACCACAATACCCAATGCAAGTAAGGAGACTACCAGCATGATCGCTGAAGTGGTTTTAGGGTTAGTGTCTGGTTGCGAGCGCAGTAGGCGTTGAGAATCCGAAATAACGCGCGAATAGCCATCAATAACGGTAATCGTGCTGCCAAAGATACAGAAAAACGCAATTACCGCGATCAAGTAACGAGACCATTCGCCAATCGTTGCCGCATATAAGCCAACCAATTGGTGGGAGAAGCCAACACCAGAACTTTCAAGCGCAACGCCAGATCCATAAAGCATCAAAGAGCCTAGCGATACAAAGATAATGGCAAGAAACGCCGTGCCAATATAACCGACATTAAAGTCAAATAGAGCAGAGCGGTATGTTACTTCTTGCTGGCTTGATTGGCGTTTTAGCCACGCTGAGGTTAAACAGGAGATCTCAATCGGTGCAGGCATCCACCCCATTGTCACGACGATAAAACCAATAGCCGCAATAGACCAAGGTGATGGCGGCTCGAAGTTGGCTACTTGCTCAACAGGGTTACCAACGGCGATAGAAACAGCGAGTAAAGTCGCGATGGTTAACACCGACATGATCACCTTAGATAGCGTATCGAGCGCTTTGTAATGGCCAGCAAATAATATAATCAGGCAGGTGACAATCACAATGATACTGAGTGATGCCATTGATAGTGAAAACGGAATGAAGTAGCCCAGCAAGCTAGCGCTAAACATCAACAAAGCGGCGGTATTGATGACGGCCGATACCACGCTCAGAAATAGAAATAGCCATAGATAAGGCCGACCTAATTTCGCGTAGCCCTCAACCAAGGTCAGCCCTGTCCCCATGGTGTACTGTACGCCCGCTCGGAAAAAAGGGTATTTAAACAGGTTTACGAGCAGAATCAGTGCAGCCAATTGCCAACCATAAATCGCACCAGCCTTGGTTGATGCCACGAGGTGAGAGCCACCGACCGCAGCAGATGCCATTAATATGCCGGGGCCTAGCGAACGAAAAAATAAGGAAAGTTTGGATTGGGGTTTATCTATAACGGCGGAGTCCATTGCTTATTGTCCTTTTTATCTTATGTATCTTTCTAAAGAGATACATACCGCAGTACATGACAAGCTGAGCGATCGCCCTATACTGCGCAACGGTAATGTCTTTTAAATGCTGTGTTTTGGTGTATTTATTTTAAGTATTCTTTGCGAATACCATGCTGTGTGCATCTAGCACTCTATTCAGTTATGCGTCTTGTTGTCAAACTAAATTTACAACGTGCTATTTTTAGTTTTTATGCTAAAGGATTGACTTTGTTTTATTGGGTTGAACTTTTCTTCAGAATCCTGCATCTGGGTGCTATTTGGGTATATAATCGCGGCGTTTTTATTTTGTAGAGATCTCCCATGGCAATGCTTGAATATACCCCTCCCACCGACCCTTGGGTTGATATCGTTTTTGAGGATGACGACATTCTGGCAGTGAATAAGCCATCAGGGCTGCTGTCTGTCCCTGGTCGCCTTGCAGAGCATTACGACAGCATGTGGAGCCGCCTCAAAGAGTTGCATCCAGAAATTCAAGTTGTGCATCGCTTGGATATGTCGACATCAGGGTTGATGTTGCTGGCGAAAAACAAACCCGCGGAGCGAGCATTAAAAAAGCAGTTCCAATATCGCCTCACTCACAAGGTGTATTACGCACGTGTTTGGGGGCATGTTGAGCCGCAAGAAGGGAATATTGATCTTCCATTAATTTGTGATTGGCCAAATCGTCCACGACAAAAAGTATGCTTCGACGACGGCAAGCCATCTCAAACTTTATTCCAAGTGGTGAAGCGTGAAGTGCACCCAGATGGCGCCCATACGACCGTTGTGCGGTTACTCCCCATTACTGGTCGATCGCATCAGTTACGCGTGCATTTGATGGCGATTGGTCATGCGATTGTGGGTGATGAGTTTTATGCAAGCGAAGAGGCGTATCAGTTTTCAGAACGTTTAGAGTTGCACGCTGCGGAGCTAAGTTTTTATCATCCAGCTACGGATCAGCTGAGCAGTATTTTTGTACCCTGTGACTTTTATTCTGAAGCCGAGGCGATGATCTTTAACTATTTTTCGCCAGAGCGTAGATTGCCTGATTATAAAACGTTGCCACACCCTTAATGCCAATTGCACTCAACAGCGGTTCTTTCTAGTTCGCTATTTTTGGCTATTTCGTTACTGTGGTTGATGTATCCTGTCTTTCAGCCGTGAACAAGGAGTTGTTATGTCTTTGCCAAGCATCGTATTTTTAGATCGAGCGACCATCCCAGAACATATTGAGATCCCACGACCTAGCTTTCCGCACCACTGGCGTGAGTACGACCTAACTGCGCCTGGGCAGGTAATAGAAAGGTTAGCCGATGCCGATATCGTGATTAGCAATAAAGTCCTGCTTGACCAACATGTATTAGAGCAACTACCAAAATTACGGATGATCGCGGTTGCCGCAACTGGTTTTAACAACGTCGATGTGAACTACTGTGCTAATCATGATATTGCGGTTGCTAATGTACGTGGTTACGCGACGCGTTCGGTGCCCGAGCACGTGATGGCAATGTTATTCGCTTTAAGACGGAATTTATTTGGGTACCACCAAGATATTGCCGCAGGTGAGTGGCAGCGTAACCAGCAGTTTTGTTTTTTTACTCACCCAATCGGGGATATTGGTGGTAGCACGTTAGGTGTTGTTGGTAGTGGGGCACTAGGGCAAGCGACGGCGAATCTGGCTCAAGCGTTAGGAATGACCGTCTTGTTTTCTGAGCGTAAAGGGGCGGCAGAATGTAGACCAGGTTATGTGTCGTTTGAGGAAGTATTAAAACGCTCCGATGCGCTGACTTTGCATTGCCCGCTCAACGATCATACTCAGAATTTAATTGGTCAAGCAGAGTTGAAACAAATGAAGTCCAACGCCATTTTGATTAATACAGGGCGTGGAGGTTTGGTGGATGAGAGCGCGCTGGTGGATGCCTTAAAACAGCAAGAAATTGCAGCGGCTGGTTTTGATGTTTTTACACAAGAACCGGCTGATGAGAGCAATCCGCTGATTGCCAATATGAGTTTACCTAATTTGTTACTTACACCGCATGTTGCATGGGGCAGCGACTCATCTATCCAACGTTTAGCGGAAATCTTGATTGAGAACATTAACGCTTTCGAGCGCGGAGACCGCGTGAATCGCTTAGTGTAACGCTGACAGTAAAACCAAAGATAAAAAAAGCAGACATTGACGTCTGCTTTTTGCGTTTAAATCGAATGCTCATTGCTTGAGCCGTCGAATTAAAACTCTTCTTCGTTTAGACCTTTAAGGATCTGAAAGATTTCGCGGTACGCTTTTGCTGGTTTCCCAGCTTTTTTCTCTTTCGCTGCTTGGCGAGCAAGTTGGCGTAGACGCTGACGATCCGCTTCTGGGTACATTTCCATTACGTCATCAATGGCTTTGTCACCTTCTTCCACAACGCGATCACGCAACGCTTCAAGTTTGTGGAATACCGCCGTTAATTGAGAGTGCTTATTACGAATTTTATCCAGTGCGGCTTGGATTGGCTCTGGATCTTCGTAACGCATCAATTTACCGATACGTTGTAATTGGCGACGACGCGCTTCATTTTTAAAGCGTTGCGCGTCAGCAATTGCTTCTCGCAAATCTTCGCTCAATGGAAACTTTTCTAGAACTGAAGGTTTGAGGCCGACAAGCTCCTCACCTAGCTTTTGCAGTTCTTCCATGTCTCGCTTCATCTCGGATTTACTTACCCAGATGATCTCTTCTTCTGGTTCCCATGGCGCTTTTTGATTCTTACGTGCCATTTCAGTTGCCTGTGTTTTGATTAATATTATGACTATTTTAACAAGAATCATGGGGAGAAAGCGAAATTCTTGTTATCCTATTGTTCATCAAAGACAAGATGTGAAAGACAATGGATATTAAACAGCAGGTTGCTGAGCAACGTACCGAGCTAGAGCAAGCCGTCGCAAGAGCCTTAAAGCTTGCATCGGCAAAATCTGACGCCGCCGAAGTCGCAATTACTAAAAGCACTGGTTTAAGTGTTTCAACTCGTATGGGTGAAGTAGAAAATGTCGAGTTCAACAGCGATGGTGCGCTGGGCATTACCGTTTACCGAGGTCAACGCAAAGGCAGTGCTTCCACGTCTGATTTAAGTGAAGCTGCAATCGAGCAAACCGTTATAGCGGCGCTAGATATTGCACATTACACATCTGAAGACCCATTTGCAGGCCCTGCAGCAAAAGAATACATGGTGCAAGAGATCCCTGAGCTTGATCTTTTCCACCCAGACGCACCCGATCCAGACTATGCTGCCAATGTGGCGATTGCAGCAGAAAAAGAGGCGCTAAGTTATAACAATGCAATCAAGCAAAGTGATGGCGCGAGTTATGATAGTCATTACGGCGTGAAAGTGTATGGCAATAGCCATGGCTTATTAGCTAGTTATGCGTCTAGCCGCCATAGTACTAGCTGTTGTGTAATTGGCGTTGGTCAAAACGGCGAGATGGAACGTGATTACAGCTACACCGTGGCACGTCATCGTGATGACTTATGGACCCCAGAAACGGTGGGTCGTAAGGCGGCAGAGAATACGGTTAACCGCTTAGATGCGCAGCGTCTAAAAACAGGTCAATACCCAATCATGTTTGCGGCTGATGTTGCGACAGGCTTGATTGGCCATCTCGTTATGGCGATCAGCGGTGGTAACCTGTACCGAAAATCTTCTTTCTTACTTGACCATCTAGGCAAACAAGTGCTTCCTGAATGGTTCAATATCTCAGAACGTCCGCATGTATTGCGTGGTTTGGCATCAAGTCCATTCGATAGTGAAGGTGTGTACACTCAAGACCGTGAGATCATTACCGACGGTGTGCTAGCAACTTATCTGTTAACCAGTTATGCCGCACGTAAAATGAAGATGACGCCGACAGGTCACGCTGGTGGGATTCATAACTGGTACGTGAAGTCGACAGGCCAAAACTTCGAACAAATGCTTAAAGAGCTCGGTACTGGTCTTCTAGTGACAGAAGTCATGGGACAAGGTGTGAACGTGGTAACGGGGGATTACTCTCGCGGTGCCGCAGGCTTCTGGGTTGAGAATGGCGAAATCCAATACCCAGTATCAGAAATTACCATCGCAGGTAATCTAAAAGACATGTTCACCAAGATTGTGGCGGTTGGTAGTGATATTGAAACGCGCTCACAAATCCAAACGGGCTCTATCCTACTGGATACCATGAAAGTGGCGGGTGAATAAGCTTTTCTAGCAATTCAGAATCAAAAAAGCCTGATGTGTTCATCAGGCTTTTTCGTTTTTTCTGTTAGGTAATCAGTATTGTGGCAAGCCCTAAGAAGACAGATAAACCAATCACATCCGTCACCGTTGTTAATGCCATACCACCAGCTAAAGCAGGATCGATGTTCATTTTTTTCAATAGGATTGGAATCGTTACTCCTGCAATACCTGCGACCAATAAGTTGGTCAGCATGGCGGCGGAAATGATTCCTCCGAGCATCCAGTTACCTTTCCAAGCAACAACAATACCACCAATAATCAGCGCCCACATGATACCGTTGAGTAAGCCGATCGAGGCTTCTTTCATTAACAGTTCGCGTTTGTTTGAGTCACCGATATGACCAAGAGCAAGACCACGAATCACTAGTGCGACGGTTTGGTTACCAGCGACACCACCCATGGACGGAACAATCGTCATCAATACCGCAATGGCGGCCATTTGGTCTAATGTGGCCTCAAACATGTTAGAAACGGAAGCAGCAGCAAGGGCGGCTAATACGTTAGCGCCAAGCCAGATACTGCGTTTGCGAGCTGATTTTACAACAGGCGCGAAAGTATCTTCGTCATCGTCCATACCCGCCATACTCATCATCGAGTGTTCCGCGTCTTCACGAATAACGTCAACCACGTCATCGATGGTGATACGACCGACCAAATGCAAGTTTTCATCAACAACAGGTGCAGATACCCAATTACGGCGTTCGAACAGACTCGCAACATCTGAGTCGCTAGTATCGACGGTGATGGCCTCGTCCGCGTCTTCCATTACATCAATGATTTTTACGTCTGGCTGAGTGGTAATAAGCGTCGTGATCGGCAGTTCACCGATGAGCTTACTCTCTTCATCGATCACATACAGGGCATCCGTAGCTTCTGGAAGCTCGCCTTTCATACGTAGATAACGCAAAACTACGTCCACATCGACGTCACCACGAATTGTGATGACGTCGGTGTTCATCAGTCCACCCGCAGTGTCTTCTGGGTAGGATAGGGCGGTTTCGACCCGTAGACGGTCAGAGGAGTCCATTTGCGACAGGACTTCGCGTGACAGGTTGTCAGGCAAGCTACGCAGTACGTAAGCCACGTCATCGGTATCCATGCCTTCTGTCGCTTCTGCAAGCGCTTCTGGTGCCATTTTGGATACGAGGCTGTCTTTGACGTCTTCGTTCAGCTCGTCAAGGATTTCACCATAATCTTCAGGGTCGGTGAGTTGCCAAAGAACTTCACGGCTCTTCCGTGGGGAGGCTTCTAAAAGGTGAGCGATATCCTCAGGTTCCATGTCCTGTAATTGACGACGAACATGGACGAAGCGACCATTTTCTAGCGCTTCTGTGACTTCTTGGAGGGCTTGGTGAGCTTGGTCGAATTCAATTTGCTCTGCCATTCATTCCTCCCAATTCCTGATATTTACAATGCGTTGAATAATAACTTAATTCTAGGCGCCTTTTAATAACAACTTATGATACTAAGCAAATTTATTTATTAGGTCAGGGAAGAGAAAGATAATGGGAGGTAAGAAAAAAGCGAGTAAACTACTCGCCTTCATCAAATTTATCTTCGATCAAATGGCAAACGGCATCCAGTGCTTCTTCCGCTTGCCCACCCGTTGCGTGGATCGTGACGTATTGTCCTTGAGCGGACTCTAGCATTAACAGGCCCATTACGCTGTCTGCTGTGGCGGTTTTGTCTTCTTCATTGTCGATGGTGATGACCGCTTCAAAGCTCTGTGCCAGTTCGACCAGTTTGACTGCTGCACGAGCATGTAAGCCAAGGCGGTTTTGAATCAATACTTTACGACTTAACTCCACGGCTACTCCTTAGCGTTTTTCTCTAGTGAGGTATGGCGAATTTGTACTTGGTGTCCTTTGTTGGAGAAGTATTCACCGATTTGCTGAGTTAAGTACACCGAGCGGTGCTTACCACCAGTACAACCGATTGCAACGGTCAGGTAGCTGCGGTTGTTTTTCTCAAGCAGAGGTAACCAATTCTCTATAAAGCTTTCAATTTGATATTTCAAACTTAACACCGATTGGTGTTGCTCTAAAAATGCGGCGATAGGAGCATCCAGACCTGTAAGCGGGCGTAGTGCTGGTTCCCAATGTGGGTTAGGTAAGAAGCGAACGTCAAATACGTAATCGGCATCGGAAGGCAGGCCGTATTTAAAACCAAAAGACTCAAATACCATAACGAGCCCTTTGCGATCTCTGCCTTCAACGCGCATACGCACGGTTTCACTCAATTCATGCAAAGACTGCCCACTACTATTTAGGACCAGATCTGCATGCGCTTTGAGTGGCGTCAAAATTTGCTTCTCACGCTCGATGGCTTGATCGAGCGAGAGGGAGGTGCCACCTAAAGATAACGGGTGAATTCGGCGTGTTTCGCTGTAGCGTTTGAGTAGCGTTTCTTTATTAGCGTCCAAGAAAAGCACGGTCACATCAAGCTCAGTTTTTAACTGTTCTAGTGTACTCGTCAGTTCTTTTAGCTTTTTAGGAATATTACGAATATCAATGCTGACTGCAACATTCTGTTTGCTGTCAGCAACAGAATGAACAAATGCGTCCAGCAAGTTAACTGGCAGGTTATCAACACAGTAGTAACCTAAGTCTTCCAGTACACGAAGCGCAATACTTTTACCGGCACCTGAGTGCCCGCTAACAACGATTAGTCGCATGGAGTTAGTCCTGCTTATTGGTGAATCATGATGTCGTAAAGTTCTTCATCACTCTGAGCATTACGCAGTAGTTTCAATACTTGCTTATCGCTCAGACGTTCTGCCATAGAGGATAGAGTCTTGAGGTGCTCTTTGCACTGTTCTTCTGGTACAAGGAGCGCAAAAAGAAGATCGACAGGTCGATTGTCAATCGCATCAAATTCGATTGCTTCATCACATTGCAGTAAGACAGCAATGGCCTTGTCGCTTGATTGCATTCTCGCGTGAGGGATCGCAATACCGTTTCCGATACCGGTACTGCCCATTTTTTCTCTATTGAGCATGCATTCGAACAGCTCGGTAGAATCTTGGCCCGTTTGATCAGCCACGATACGGCTGATCATTTCAAGGGCGCGTTTTTTACTCGTGCAGTGGACCGCACTTTTGGTGCAGTCCAATGACAGTATTTCGCTCAGTTGCATGATTAATGACTGTTTAGTTTTTCTTTGTGCTTATTAAGTTGGCGAACCAATTTATCTACCAGCGAATCGATCGCGGCATACATATTTTCGTCATCGGCTGATGCGTGGATTTCGCCTTGATTTATGTGAAGCGTAGCTTCCGCGATTTGAGTAATTTTTTCAACTTTTAGTACAACATGCACTTGATTGATATGGTCGAAGAACCTTTCGAGCTTCTGAAACTTAGAATTTACATAGTCTTGCATTGAATCGGTAAGATCAACGTGATGGCCTTGAATATTGATTTGCATAGACTTTCCTTTTCAGTTAGTGCCTTATAATAGGCGTTTACGCTGACTTGAAGGGGCAATTCCCAAGGATTCGCGATATTTGGCTATCGTACGTCTTGCGACCTGAATCCCTTGGTCAGCCAGAAGAGCAGCAATCTTGCTATCACTCAGTGGTTTGGCAGTATTCTCTGCTGCGACCAGTTTTTTAATGAGTGCACGAATTGCTGTTGACGAACATTCTCCGCCGTTGTCAGTACTAACATGGCTAGAGAAGAAGTACTTCAATTCAAAAATACCACGTGGTGTATGCATAAACTTTTGCGTTGTTACACGAGAAATCGTGGATTCATGCATGTCCACAGCCAAAGCGACATCATTGAGTACCATTGGCTTCATGGCTTCCTCACCATACTCGAAGAAATCTTGTTGATGTTCAACAATACATCTTGCAACTTTGAGTAGCGTCTCGTTTCTACTCTCTAAGCTCTTAATTAACCATTTTGCCTCTTGCAAATTGCTGCGGATGTACTGGCTATCCGCGCTATTACCTTTGCCTAATTGAGCATATTGTTGATTTACTTTTAATTTTGGCACGCTATCCGGGTTTATAGAAACGGTCCATTTGCCATTGTCTTTAAAAACGGATACGTCTGGAATTACGTACTCGGTATCATCAGGAGTGATGCGACTACCTGGACGAGGATCTAACTGTTGGATAAGCTTTAAGACTTCACGAAGATCGGCTTCTTTCAGCTTAGTCTCTTTGATGACGAGCTTGTAGTCTCGGTTGCCTAGGTGATCAATATGATCCGCAAGTATCATTTTGGCTTCAGCAAGCCACGGCGTGTCTTCTGGGAAGGTCGTCAGTTGCAGTAACAAACATTCTTGTAAGTTACGCGATGCAACGCCAAGAGGATCGAATTGTTGAATGCGTTTACGAACAGCTTCTACTTCGTCTAACTCTATCTCTTCATTATCGAAGCTCTCATGAATCTCTTCAGGCGACAAAGTTAAATAGCCGTAGTCGTCAACAGCGTCAATAATCGCTAATGCAATCGTGCGGTCGGTTTCACTGAATGGTGTTAGGTCAAGCTGCCACATGAGGTAATCATGTAATGATTCAGTGGTTTCGCCCTGGTAGACGGGCATATCATCATCAAGAGCTAAGCCAGTGCTACCAGTATTCGCGCTGTAGACGTCATCCCAAGTCGTGTCGATTTCAAGTTCAGAGCTAATTTCTGATTTCTCTATCACATCGGAGCTATCTGGAACGTCAATTTCTGTTGGTTCGCTAGCACTGTTGCTATCAGCAGCCTCGACCGCTGACTTATCTTCACCGTTTGCTAGAGGCTCGTCTTGGCCTTCTTCAACTTCCAATAATGGGTTTGAGTCCAACGCTTCTTGGATTTCTTGTTGAAGATCGAGTGTCGACAATTGCAATAAGCGAATCGCTTGCTGCAACTGTGGCGTCATGGCTAACTGCTGACCTAGCTTGAGTTGTAATGAAGGTTTCATTCAGTGTTACTTACCTTGTAATGCTCAGAATCTTACCGTTCCTAATATAATCATAGACGGAATTGTTCGCCGAGATAAACTTGTTTCACCTGTTCATTATTGAGAACTTCTGCCGGAGTTCCCGATGCAATTAGGTGCCCTTGGCTCACGATATAGGCTTTTTCACATACGTCCAGTGTTTCACGTACATTATGGTCAGTGATTAACACTCCGAGACCACGATCGCGCAGATGCTCAATGATTTTCTTGATGTCATTAACCGAAATTGGGTCAACACCAGCGAAAGGTTCATCCAATAAAATGAACTGAGGGTTAGCCGCTAAAGCTCGAGCGATTTCCACCCTGCGTCGTTCACCCCCTGATAGTGCCATACCAGCACTGGTTCTGATGTGCTGGATGTGGAATTCTTCCAACAAATCTTCCAGTTTATCTTGGCGCTCTTCCCTCGTCATTTCTTGACGAGTTTCAAGTACGGCCATGATGTTATCTTCTACTGAAAGCTTACGGAAAATCGACGCTTCTTGCGGAAGATAGCCAATGCCAAGGCGTGAACGGCTATGCATCGGTAAAATACTGATGTCATTGTCGTCAATGGTAATGGTGCCCTCATCACGAGGTACTAAGCCGACAATCATGTAAAACGAGGTGGTTTTACCCGCACCGTTTGGACCGAGTAGCCCAACAATCTGACCAGATTCAACTTCTAAGCTAACATCAGTGACGACTTTGCGTTTTTTGTAGCTTTTCGCCAAGTTTTTCGCACTCAGTACTGCCATATTAGTTCTCTATCTGATTGGGTTGCAAAATGGTCGTAACGCGCTCTTCCTTAGAGCTATCTGCGACTAGCTTTTGTTTACCAATTTGGTAACGAATCGAAGAACCTTTGATGGTGTTGTTGTCTTGTGCCAGCTGCGCTTGACCTTTCATGGTCAGTTCGTCTGTAGAAATACGGTAATCCAACTCCGTAGCTTGACCACTAAGTGTTTTACCATCGTCCATCAGCTGAGAAAACTTCGCAGGTTTACCAAATGCTTGAATCTGTTTAATTGCTTCGGTTTTAGGATCGCGAGTTACCACGATTCTATCAGCATCGATATTGATGCTCCCTTGCTTAAGAGATACATCGCCTTCAAAAACAACCTGGTTACTCTTCATATCAACCTGTTGGGTGTCAGAGTTTATGTAAACCGGCTGTTGAGTATCCGACTTGAGTGCCAGCGCTTGAGGCGCCGCCAATACCAGTGCCAGTATGCTAAGGTGTAACGGTTTCATATCGACCTTGAACTTCATCTGTCAGAGTCGCAGTATGCTGTTTTAGGTTACCTTGCATTGCGCCTCCAGTAGTTTCAAATTGTGGTCCAACCAACATTACTTGTTGGTCAGCTTTAAAATCACGATTGGTTAGATTAATGACCAATTTGTCTGTTGCCATGGTATCAAAACTCGCACCAGGCAGAAGATTTTGCATTAAGACTTTGTCATATAAAGTCAAAACTTGGTCTTCATCTAACACTGCTCTTGTGGCAGTCACCTTCCATTCAATGACGCTTCCTTCACGGTAAACCATCAAAGTCGGGTTATTAAAAATAGTATCTCCACTCTTAGCATAATGGTCTAAGTTAGTGGAGCGAATGATGTAACTGCGGACACCATCTTCACCGTAGGTGATGTTTTCTAATCCAGAACCACTGAACATGGGCAGTTCAGAATCTGGTGCTACTTGAATTGCATCGTTGCCTTTAGGGGTTAGTAGGTAATAACCGCACCACGCTACAACGAAGATCAAGAGCAAATAAATAAGGCGAGTAAAACTCATATAATGAAGGCCTATCGTTTAGCTCAGTACTTCCCTGACCATTGCCTTTATTCGTCTAATAAATGATTTAAATGTTTGTGCTGATATTACATCACGCCAGCTTTTAGTAAATCGTGCATGTTCAGTGCACCCACAATTTTTTCGTCTTTACATAAAATCAGAGCATTAATGTTTTTATTCTGCATCAAGTTCAAACCTTCAACCGCCAGCATATCAGGGTGTGCTGTGGTTGGGTTTGTCGTCATGACCTCGCCAATTGCCGTCGTATGAATATCGATACGCTTGTCTAAGGTACGACGTAAATCACCATCGGTGAATATACCAAGCATAGCATCGTGCTCATCGACGATGGCTGTCATGCCTAACCCCTTTTCTGAAATTTCAAGCAGGGCATCGCGAATTAATGCGTCAGGAGAAACTTTAGGTAACGCTTCTCCAAAGTGCATAATATCAGACAACTTAAGTAGCAGTTTTCTCCCCAGTGCACCACCTGGGTGAGATAGGGCAAAATCTTCGGCAGAAAAACCACGAGCTTGAAGCAGAGCTACGGCTAATGCATCTCCCATCACTAATGTGGCAGTCGTACTGCTAGTTGGCGCCAGGCCTAACGGACAAGCTTCTTGAGGTACCGTAATTTGCAGGTGTAAGTCAGACAGCTTGGCCATATTTGATTCTGGCTTACCTGTCATGCTGATGATCTTAATATTCAGGCGCTTTAATACTGGAAATAGAGACAGAATTTCGTTTGATTCACCAGAGTTAGAAATTGCCAGCACAATGTCACCAGGGCTAATCATACCCAAGTCACCATGTGCGGCTTCGCCTGGATGAACGAAAAACGCCGAAGTCCCAGTGCTTGCCAGAGTGGCGGCAATCTTGTTACCAATATGGCCTGACTTGCCAATACCCATAACGACAACTTTGCCGTTGTTGGAAAGGATAAGTTCACACGCTTTTTCAAATTGATCATCAAAGTAGGTATCTAGCTCTTGCAGAGCAGCAATTTCGATATCAAGAACTTGTTTAGCAGCAGCGCGAAAATCAAATTGATTGGACATATCAGATCTCTACTTATTGATCGTGGTAATTAAGCGGTCATGTTTGCGAATAAGTACACTTGGTAACCTAAGAAGCACACAAACAAGATGGCACCTTCAATACGGTTAATACTGCGTGATTTACCCAAACACATCGCGACAAGTAACAATGAAACGCCTAACATGACCCAGAAGTCACGTCCCATCGCGTACTCACTGAGCACCGATGGATTAATGATGCCAGGAATCCCCATTACCGCCAGAATGTTAAACACATTCGAACCGATAATGTTACCGACAGCCATGTCGTCTTCACCCTTTAAAACTCCCGCAAGTGATGCGGCCAGTTCAGGCAGGCTAGTGCCAATGGCGATAATAGTTAGACCGATAACAAGGTCGCTCATACCAAAGTGTTTAGCAATAATTACCGCGTTATCAACCAGCATGCTGGCTGCCAAAGGAAGCAGTATCAAGCCAATAACCACCCACATGATTGCTTTAGGGTTACTGACGCCTTCAGGGATCTCTGACTCTTGGTCATCAAGAAAAACATCACCTGATTTTTGCTCTTTGCGGCTGATTTGCAACATAGCAAATAAAAATGCCCCAAAGAGTACAAACAATAAGACACCCTCATAAAAACCGAGATGGCTATTCCAAAGCAGAATACCAGCGAGTACGGTTACGGCTATCATGAGTGGAAGCTCTCGGCGGATGACGGCGGAGCTAATCGACAAAGGCTTGATCAGCGCTGTAATACCTAGGATTAACGCAATGTTCGCTATGTTTGAGCCTAATACGTTACCCACCGCTGTATCTGTTTTACCATCCCAAGCAGCGGTTGCAGATACCATCATCTCAGGGGCAGATGAGCCCATCGCAAGGATTGTCATGCCGATGACAAGCGGGGAAATACCGACGTTGCGGGCTATCGCTGCAGAGCCAAAAACAAGTTTATCTGCACTCCAAACAAGCAAAACAAGACCGACTATAAGCAACGCAACGGCTTCGAGCATGAGAATTCCTAAGTATTAAATAAGTAAAATGAATAACCGCTAATTTTGACCTTTTGCGGCCTAAAATGGAAGATAAACGAAGAATAAATTAAAGGTTAGTAACGAAAATGTATGTAAATCTCACTCATTTAAATGAGCAATTCTGGTCTAGGATTTAAACACTTCGTGCTAATTAGGTCATAAACCATGAGAAATTGCAGGGATATAGTCGACTTTATTTAATTGAACAGTGCTTTAAATTCAACGCCAATGTGCTTATGATTGCAGCCTAATAAATGTACCGACGTTACTTTATTAAACGTAGAATTCAACTCCGATGAGTATCTGCTTGATGATTCCGTGAGTTGCAACGCTCCTACAGTAGAAGAGATGATATGTCGAACAACGATTTAGTCACCGTGAACAACCTCACTTTTTCACGGGGAGAACGCATGATCTTTGATGATATTGATCTGCATGTTCCTGAGGGCAAAGTGACGGCCATTATGGGACCATCGGGAATTGGTAAAACAACACTGCTGCGTTTGATTGGTGGTCAGTTGTATCCCGAGCAAGGAGAGATCTGGTTTGATGGAGACAATATTCCCTCTCTCTCGCGTAAAAAACTCTACCATGCTCGAAAGAAAATGAGCATGTTGTTCCAGTCAGGGGCTTTATTCACTGATTTGAATGTTTTTGATAATGTCGCCTTTCCATTGAGAGAGCATACCGATTTATCGGAAGATTTGATTCGCACCATGGTGTTACTCAAGCTCGAAGCTGTCGGTCTACGCGGCGCGGCGCAATTAATGCCGAGTGAGCTTTCAGGTGGTATGGCAAGACGCGCTGCTTTGGCTCGTGCAATCGCACTTGACCCTGACCTGATCATGTACGATGAGCCGTTTGTGGGGCAAGACCCAATCACTATGGGCGTTTTGGTTGAGCTAATTAGCAATCTAAACCAAGCGTTAGGTTTGACCTCTATTGTGGTTTCTCACGACGTACCTGAAGTCATGAGTATTGCTGACTGGGTATACCTGATGGCCGATGGAAAAATCATCGCCTATGGTACGCCAGAAGAGCTGACTCAAAACTCTGATCCTCGTGTCCAGCAGTTCTTACAAGGTGATGCCGACGGTCCTGTACCGTTTCGTTTCCTTTCTCAAAGTATCGAAAAGGACTTATTTGATGGTCGATAACTTCATTCACTTTGTCGCCTCGCTGGGTCGACGCACGCTTTCTATTTGCGGAGCATTTGGTCGTGCGACTTTCATGTTGATTGGGGCGCTATTTTCTAAGCCACAACCGATCAGAAGCTTTCCTCTGCTTGTTAAGCAACTTTATTCTGTTGGTGTTCAGTCGCTGGCGATCATCGTCGTATCTGGTCTGTTCATTGGAATGGTTTTGAGTCTACAAGGCTATGTTGTGTTGGTGGATTACGGCGCAGAAGGCAGTTTGGGGCAAATGGTAGCGCTTTCGTTACTCCGTGAATTAGGACCCGTTGTTACTGCACTTTTGTTTGCTGGTCGTGCCGGTTCTGCGTTAACCGCAGAGATAGGTCTAATGAAAGCAACGGAACAACTGTCTAGCCTTGAAATGATGGCGGTAGACCCATTGAAACGAGTGATTGCACCACGGTTTTGGGCTGGGGTTATCTCAATGCCTTTACTGGCTATGATTTTCATGGCTGTGGGAATTTGGGGCGCTCAGCTTGTTGGTGTTGACTGGAAAGGCGTTGATCACGGCAGTTTTTGGTCAGCGATGCAGTCCTCTGTTGAGCTAGGGCAAGACATTGGTAACAGTATGATCAAATGTTTTGCGTTTGCAATTACGGTTACTTGGGTCGCTCTATTTAACGGTTATGATGCTATTCCAACATCGGAAGGGATCAGCCGAGCAACTACGCGCACTGTTGTGCATTCTTCTTTAGCAGTACTAGGATTAGACTTTGTACTGACCGCATTGATGTTTGGGAATTAATCATGCAACAAACACGTAAAACTGAATTATGGGTTGGCAGCTTTGTATTAGCGGGAATTTGCGCGATTCTTGTGATGATTTTTCAAGTTGCTGACGTAAAAAGCATTGGCTCTGGTGATACTTATACCCTCAAAGCCGAGTTCGATAATATTGGCAGTTTAAAAGTTCGTTCTCCCGTAAAAGTGGGGGGCGTTGTGATTGGTCGAGTAAGTAGTATTTCGCTTAACCCAGACAACTTATTGCCAGTTGTAACACTATCTATCAATAGCAAATACAATCAGTTCCCAGAAACGTCGAGCGTACAAATTTTGACATCTGGCCTGATTGGTGAGCAATACATTGGTTTAGTACCTGGCTTCGTTTTTGATGATGAAGTCATGCTAGTGGATGGTGATACCATCGAAGACACCAAATCGGCGCTTGTGCTTGAAGACTTAATTGGTCAAGTACTATACAGCGTAGGTGGTTCAGACGACTCAAGTAAGGAATAACTATGTTAGCGAGATTACTACTTTCAGTTTGTGCTGTGTTTAGCGTCTTTGGAGCAACAGCAGCAGAGGTGGATAAAACTGAACCTTATAAGATGATGAAGCAGGTAGCTGAAGTCACGTTCGAAAGATTGAAAGCCGAACAGCCGAAAATCAAACAAGATCCAAATTTACTTAAAGTGATCGTTGAAGAAGAGCTAATGCCTTACGTCAACTACCGCTATGCAGGGTTAAAACTTCTTGGTCCAAACTTAAAAGGTGCTAAGCGTGAAGATGTACTTGAGTTTATCGATGCATTTCGTGCGTACCTGATTGCGTCTTATGCACAAGTGTTGACGCAATACTCTGACCAAAAAATTGAGTTTGGTCCTGAGCCTAGCATTGATGACTCTAAGCGTATTACAAGCATTAAAGTTGATATCATCGATACTCCGCGTCCAAACATCAAACTTGAGTTTAAACTGCGTAAAGACAACCACTCTGGTGAGTGGGAAGCATTCGATATGATTGCAGAGGGCATTAGTTTGCTTTCTAGTAAACAATCCGAATGGAACAGTAAAATTCGTCAAGAAGGTATTCTATCTGTTGCTAAAGACCTAGAAAAATTGGCCGCAGAACCGATCCGCTTCGAGGCTAAGAAATAATGGCCCAGACTCCCGCTCAGTGGCAATTGGATCAAAACATTCTTAAGCTAACAGGGGCACTTGATAGAGATACAGTGCCTTCATTGTGGGCGTATGCACAGCAATGGCAACCTGCTCAATCGGAGCTGGAATGCTCGCTAAAAGAGATAGAGCGCGTCGACTCTGCAGGAATGGTGATGTTAATCCACTTATTAGAGCATGCAAAAAAGCAAAACTGTCATATAATGCTCAGTTTCGTGCCGGCGCAACTGCGCACTTTGTTTCAACTGAGCAATGTTGAATCTTTAGTGGCCAAACACATACAGAATTATCAGGGGTAAATTGTGGATAGCGCAAAAGTACAACAGTTATTAGAAGAAGCACTAAACCTTCAAGAAGTGCATGTGAAAGGTGAAGGTAGCCACTATGAAGTGGTTGCTGTTGATGCTTGTTTCGATGGAATGAGCCGCGTTAAGAAGCAGCAGCTAATTTATGCTCCTCTGATGGAATACATCCAGCGTAACGACATTCACGCATTATCAATCAAAGCGTTCACACCAGAAGAGTGGGCTCGTGATAAGAAATTGATGTCGCTTTAAGGTTTATTGATGGAAAAGTTTCGAGTTATTGGGTCAGATAAACCACTAGTTGGTGAAGTGACCATTTCAGGTGCAAAAAACGCAGCACTGCCGATTTTATTTGCGTCTATCTTGGCGGAAGAGCCAGTAGAAGTGGCAAACGTACCACACCTTCGTGATATCGATACAACTATGGAATTGCTTAAGCGTTTAGGCGCGAAAGTAAGCCGCAATGGCTCTGTTCATGTTGATCCAAGCAGTATTACAGAATACTGCGCGCCTTATGATTTGGTGAAAACCATGCGTGCTTCTATTTGGGCTTTGGGTCCTTTGGTGGCGCGCTTTGGTCAAGGTCAGGTTTCTTTACCAGGCGGTTGTGCTATTGGCGCTCGTCCTGTGGATCTACATATTTCTGGTTTAGAGCAGCTTGGCGCAACCATTACATTAGAAGATGGTTATGTGAAAGCAGAAGTGGATGGTCGTCTAAAAGGCGCGCACATCGTGATGGATAAAGTCAGCGTAGGCGCGACGATTACCATCATGTGTGCCGCAGCGCTGGCGGAAGGCACAACAACACTAGATAACGCTGCGCGTGAGCCTGAAATCGTCGATACCGCTGATTTCCTAAATAAGCTTGGCGCAAAAATCTCTGGCGCTGGCACAGATACCATTACGATTGAAGGTGTTGAGCGCCTAGGCGGTTGTAAACACAACGTGGTTGCTGACCGTATTGAGACGGGAACATTCCTTGTCGCAGCAGCAGTATCTGGCGGTAAAGTGGTATGTCGCAACACTAATGCTCATTTGCTTGAAGCGGTTCTCGCCAAGCTGGAAGAAGCTGGCGCGCTTGTCGAAACGGGTGAAGATTGGATCTCCGTTGATATGACCGACCGCGAGCTAAAAGCGGTAAGTGTACGTACTGCGCCACATCCTGGTTTTCCGACGGATATGCAAGCTCAATTTACGCTTCTGAATATGATGGCGAAAGGTGGCGGCGTGATCACAGAGACTATCTTTGAAAACCGCTTTATGCACGTACCAGAACTCATGCGTATGGGCGCTAAAGCTGAGATCGAAGGCAATACGGTTATCTGTGGTGATGTTGAGTCACTCAGCGGTGCGCAAGTGATGGCAACCGATCTACGAGCTTCGGCTAGTTTGGTTATTGCAGGTTGCATTGCTAAAGGCGAAACCGTCGTTGATCGTATTTACCATATCGACCGTGGTTACGACAAAATCGAAAATAAACTGGCTGCACTTGGCGCAAATATTGAGCGAGTGAGCTAGGCAAGTTAAACTGCACCGCAGGTAACTTGGATATCAAGAGAGCCGAAACCTGAGTTTCGGCTTTTTTATATCACTCTCATGACCATATTTTCCCTTTATGGAAAGAGAGATATTAATAGCTGTATCTGGCAAAAGCCGGTTCCTGGAGAACAAGAATGATTGCACTGTTACGTGTATTTGCTGTCGCTATCTTTGCGATTGTTATGTTTATTGGTGGTTGTGGTTACTGCCTATTAAGCCCTAGAAACCCTAAGCACGTTTTCACTTTTGGCCGTTTGTTTGCCAAGATGTCTCGTGTGTTTGGGATTAAGTTAGAGTTGCGTATCCCTGAAGATGCGTATTCACGCGGCCAACATGTTTACATTGCTAACCACCAGAACAACTGGGACATGTTTACTGTTTCTGCGGCTGTGACTCCGAAAGTTGTGACAGTAGGTAAAAAGAGCTTGGCTTGGATGCCACTGTTTGGTCAGCTTTACTGGCTTACGGGTAACATTCTGATTGACCGAGCGAATCGCTCTAAAGCAAAAGGTACTATCGATCAGGTCGTGAGCAGCATGAAAGAAAGTGATGTTTCGGTGTGGATGTTCCCAGAAGGCACGCGTTCTCGTGGGCGTGGTTTGCTGCCATTCAAAACAGGTGCTTTTCATGCGGCAATTGGTGCAGGTGTGCCAATCATTCCTATCGTATGTAGCTCGACGAATAAAATTAAGCTGAACCGTTGGAACAATGGTCATGTGATTGTTGAAATGCTACCTCCAATCAGCACTGAAGGCTATGGTAAAGAGGGCATTCGCGAGTTAGCGAATATCTGTCGTGAACAGATGAAAGAGAAGCTTGAATCGTTAGATGAAGAAGTCAAACAGCGCAACGCTGCTTAAGTTTTACTGCGATATCATCACGAGAAAACAATAAAAAACGGGTAGCCTGAGCTACCCGTTTTTTTATGTTTGTCAGCAAGTGCAATTATTTGCGAACAGCGATTGCTTCAATCTCGATGCCAACATCTTTTGGTAGGCGAGCCACTTCTACACAAGAGCGTGCAGGGTAGTTTGCTACGCCGTGCTCATCAAAGAACTTGCCGTAAACTTCGTTCACTGTGCCAAAGTCATTTAGGTCTTTAACAAAAACCGTTAGCTTTACAATATCAGATACTTTAAGACCTGAAGATTCAACTACAGCCTTTACGTTTTCTAGAGACTGACGAGCTTGTTCTGCGATATCAGCAGACACTTCACCTGTCGCTGGGTTTACTGGGATTTGGCCTGAAGTAAGAACCATGTTACCTAGATCTACGCCTTGAACGTAAGGACCGATTGCTGCTGGTGCAGACTCAGTGTGAAGTACTTTCGTCATTTGATTTTTTCCATCAGTTGTAGGGAATAAAGATTCTCAGTTTGCCTCTAAACCCTCGGTAGGTAAAGAGCAAAATACCCCGACATTGCAGGGTATTTTAAACGTATCAAAGCCTAGTCGTGCGGCGTGTTTATCGCTCGGTTACGATCTCGCGTGAGAACACTTTCTCGCAGTATTTACACTTTAGGCGGATTTCTTGTTTCTTCTCGAACACGCTAAAGCTGCTTTCTACTGGTTCATTATGAGAAATACAGTTTGAATTCGGGCATTCAAATACATCATTGATGCGCTCAGGAAGCTCTAACGCGAGCTTTTTCACCACTTCATAGTTCTCGATTTGATTCACGGTCGCGTGAGGAGCATACAACGCTAGCTTGCTCGCTTGCTCTTCATTGATAAACACATTTTCGATTTTGAGTAGATCTTTATGACCGAGTGCTGATGATGGCAAGTTCAGTCCAATCGTTACGCGTTGTGATGAATTGTGCATATCGAACAGTCTTAATACTTTGATGCCGATTTGCGCAGGGATGTGGTCGATGACCGTACCATTTTTGATTGCTTCTACCTGCAATTGAGTTTCTTTAGCCATGATTTTTCCCCTCGATTACAGTGTTTCGTTTAGAACAAGCGCCAGCAGTGCTTGGCGAGCATACACGCCATTTTGAGCTTGCTGGAAGAAGTAAGCATGAGGCGTTTTATCAACATCAGTTGTGATTTCATCCACACGTGGTAGTGGGTGCAGTACTTTCAAGTTCTCACGTGCGCCTTCTAGTAGTGCCGCCGTTAGGATGTAAGCCGACTTAATATGTGCGTATTCCGATTCGTCAAAGCGTTCTTTCTGTACGCGTGTCATGTACAGAATATCCAGTTCAGGAATCACACTTTCCATGTCTGTGTGTAGGCTATATTGAATGCCAGCTTCGTCTAGTTCTTCGCAGATGTAATCTGGCATTGCCAGCGCATCTGGTGCAACAAAGAAGAAGCGGATGTTGTTAAACTTTGCTAAGGCTTGAGTCAGTGAGTGCACTGTGCGGCCATATTTTAGATCACCTACGAATGCGACGTTCAGGTTGTCTAGACGCCCTTGTGTTTCCGCGATGGTGTATAGGTCGAGTAGCGTTTGAGTTGGGTGTTGGTTTGCACCGTCGCCCGCGTTGATCACTGGCACGCCATTTGAAAATTCAGAGGCCAAGCGAGCGGCGCCTTCTTGTGGATGACGCATCACAAAGGCATCGACGTAAGAAGAGATGACTTGTACTGAATCTGCGAGTGTTTCGCCTTTTTTCGCCAGAGAGGTATTACCATCATTATCAAAGCCAATCACGTCACCACCAATGCGCTGAATCGCTGTTTCAAACGATAAACGTGTACGTGTTGATGGTTCAAAGAAACAACTTGCAACGACTTTGTTTTTAATCAGTTCTGGTCGAGGTGCTTTTTTAAGGCTACCTGCTGTTTCTACGATAAGTTCCAGTTCTTCGCGTGAAAGCTCTGGAATAGAGATGATGTGCTTCTGGTAAAGCGAGTTCGCCATGATCTTCTTCCCTATAACATTGATGACTACATCCAAATAACCGAAAGGAATTTTGGACATAAAAAAACCTCCCCAATGGGGAGGTTTTAAAATTCAATAGAATTAACGAAAATAACACCACGTAAGCGTAGTCGCTTAGCGAGAGCAAATCGCGTTTTTACGTCAGCAATCAGCGTGGTCATTTCTTAATCCTCAGACAAATTGCCGAGCATTATACGCTTAACTTTCGTGAGCGCAAGCGATTACATCATGGTTTTTATCGGCTGTTTTTGCGCACTGGTTTAGCTTCCTAGCGTCGCAACCATCACGGCTTTGATGGTATGCATACGGTTTTCAGCTTCGTCGAATACGATGGAGTATTCCGATTCAAATACCTCTTCTGTTACTTCAAGGCCTTTCATACCGTATTTTTCAGCGACTTCTTTGCCGACGGTGGTTTCATCATTGTGGAAAGCTGGAAGGCAGTGCATGAATTTCACATGTGGATTACCCGTTTGCTCAATCACGTCCATATTGATTTGATAAGGTGTCATTAACGCTACACGTTCATCCCATGCCTCGGCAGACTCACCCATAGACACCCAAACGTCGGTGTATAGGAAGTCACAACCTTTCACACCTTCCTCAACGCTTTCTGTTAACGTGATTTTTGCACCTGTTTGTTGCGCGATAGTTTGACAAGTTGCCACGAGATCTTCTTCAGGCCAGAACGCTTTTGGCGCGACAAGGCGAATATCCATGCCCATTTTCGCTGCGCCCACCATAAGTGAGTTACCCATGTTGTTGCGCGCATCACCTAGGTAAGCGAAGGTTACTTCATGTAGCTGTTTACCACGGCCGTGCTCTTGCATAGTCAGGAAGTCAGCAAGGATCTGGGTCGGGTGGAACTCATCCGTTAAACCATTCCAAACTGGAACACCAGCATAAGTACCAAGCTCTTCAACAATGGATTGGCCAAAGCCTCGGTATTCAATCCCGTCGTACATACGACCAAGGACGCGAGCGGTGTCTTTCATCGATTCCTTATGACCGATCTGCGAGCCAGAAGGGCCGATGTAAGAGACTTGAGCACCTTGGTCAAAGGCAGCGACTTCAAACGCACATCGGGTACGAGTCGAAGATTTCTCAAAGATTAGTGCGATGTTTTTACCTTGAAGTTTCTTCTGCTCTGTTCCTGCATATTTAGCTTTTTTCAGCTCTGCAGACAGTTCGAGCAAAAACTGGATTTCTTTGGTTGAGAAGTCCAATAGCTTCAAAAAGTTGCGGTTACGTAAATTGAAAGCCATAGCTCGTCCCTTAGTACATGTGATTAGATTAATAGAATTCATTAAAACATATAAATGCTTTTATTGTGAATAATTATTTTAAATTAAAGCTAAAAAAGGTTGATGTATTCACATCAACCTTAGTTTTGATTCACCTAATGTAAAGGGACGAGTAAGTTATATATCGTCTCGTTCTATTGGACAGCTCATACAGCGAGCGCCACCGCGACCACGACCAAGCTCGTTACCAGGTACTGTCAGTACTTTGATGCCAGCTTTATCGTATTTTTCGTTGGTGTATACGTTGCGTTCGTAACCAATTACTACGCCCGGTTTTACAGTTAGAACGTTATTGGCATCATTCCATTGTTCGCGTTCCGCTTCATAGCTGTCGCCACCAGTGGTGATGATTTTCAGCTGATCTAAGCCAAGAGCGGACTCAATCGCGTGCAGATAGTTATGTGAGGCTTCAACATGCATTTCACCGTTGCCTTTTGGTGTTAAGCGCCATGTGTCGAGATCTTTGCGCATGATCTCTGGGTAGACAGAGAAAGTATCTACATCCATATGGGTCATCACAGTGTCTAAATGCATACATGAGCGGTGTTTAGGCAGATCAATTGCAATAACCTCGGTAGCTTGGCCTGCTTTAAATAGGCTCGCTGCAAGGTTCTCTACACCTTGTGCAGTCGTACGCTCAGACATACCGATAAGAACTGCACCTTTACCAATAACCAACACATCACCGCCTTCGACATTCGCATTATCATAATGCAGATCATCGTCACCGAAGTATTTGATAAAATCTTGGCCAGCAAAAATTGGGTGCCAACGATAAATCGCACGTAGGTGGTTTGTTTCACGTTGACGTGCAGGCATCATCATTGGGTTAAGAGAAACGCCGCCATAAACCCAACATGAGGTATCACGAGTAAAGAGGTGATTAGGCAGTGGCTCAATAACAAAGTCGAGAGGACGCTTCATTTTTGGCAGCATAGAAGATGAGGAGATCGGTAGCTCTGAGTAAGCTAAGCCACCTAAAAATATGCAGGCAAGATGTTCATCATCCATTTCTGAAAAGTATTGGCGTAGGTCTCGCGCAAAGGTTGGCCCGTAACGAAAGTCAGAAATCTGAGTGTTCAGCAGCCATTGTTTTGCTTCTGGAACAGCGAGGGTTTCGACCAGTAAATCGTGGAGGAGAAGCACTTCAACGTCTTGCTCGCGCAGCGTACGTGCGAATGCATCGTGCTCTTCACCTGCCGCTTCTACAGCAAGAACGTCATCAAATAGCAACTCATGACAGTTTGACGGAGTTAAGTGGGTTAGGGCGCGTTCAGGGCGATTTAATAGAACTCGTCGAAGTTGACCAACTTCTGATCCAACGTACAGCTTGCTCATTTTGTATCCTTACAAATTTTCCAGCCATTAGTTATGACAAGCTTCCTAGAAAGATGCAAGTTATCAAGCTTTGTTTATATTCTGGTATTTCTGGTTTTGTGAGTTTTTTATTTTTATTTTTATTCTTATGAAATTTATTATTAGATATAAATGCTATTTTACTAAAATTAGAGTGCGTGCGTTTTTATTCTAATTTTCCCGTTGAGAAAGAATACATGCACAGTGCATAAAACGTGCATTTTTATTCTAAATTATGCATTATTAAAGTGAATTTATTCGTTATGCATCTTCGTTTTACACGTGAGTGTATTCAAGAAAGCATCATAAACACGCATAGAAAGAGAAAATAACCACATTAAGTGTCAATTAGGATGTTCTGAATATTAAAAAACGCCATTCTTTGTTAATTTTTTGTTTCTTTGTGTGGTCGGTTTAATATTTAGATTCAAATAACCGATAAGAATCGCAGTGGTATGATGTTTGTTTGTGGCTTTTCATCGCAATCCATGCCATATTTCACCGGATCAGCATACTCAGTATCGGGTATTGTGTTTCCATCAAGTAACTAATCTGGAGCCAAAACATGTCTCACGAAGATGAATATCTATCAGTAGAAGAATTAATTGAGATTCAAAAGGAAGAGACTCGCGATATCATTGCAGCATTGCTAGAAGATGGCAGCGATCCAGATTCGCTATACGAAATTGAGCACCACCTGTTTGCAGAAGATTTTGACACGCTAGAAAAAGCGGTAGTTGAAGCATTCAAGATGGGCTTTGAAGTTCTTGAAGCAGAAGAAACTGAAGATGAAGATGGTAACAAGTTGCTTTGCTGTGATGCGACTATGGAGTCCGCACTAGATGCAGAAGCGATTGATGCGCAAGTTGAAAAATTGATTCACTTGGCAGAAAAATACGACATCATCTATGACGGTTGGGGTACGTACTACGAAGGCGAAGATGCGCTTTACCCTGAAGAAGATGAAGACGACGAGTAATCAAAGCTCACTACTTTTGGAAAAACCAGCGTTTAACGCTGGTTTTTTTATACCTTGAAAAACTGACGAATGTGGAGGCGATAAATAATTCACATTGAGTTTATAGGGGATTTCTCCCTATAATGCGTGAAAATTGATCTAGCTCAAGGTGTATATGCAACTCTCACTCGCCGGTTTATGGCAAGTCTCTCCACTGACGGACCTTTCTATCCCACAGGATGACATTACTTTCCCTGCTCCTTTGAGTCAGGTATTGCCAGTTGAAATGACAGAAGAAGCAATTCGTCAGCAAGAGTGGCACCTGATGCATGACATTGAAGTGGATGAATCCATGATGGCATTCCCAGCGGTAGAAATGGTGTTGGGTGGTGTGGATTACCATGCAGAAGTGCGTTTGAACGGAGTAGCATTGTTTGACTGTGACGGTTCTCAAAATGTCTACAAGAAAGACATTCGCCCGTTCATGCAGATGGGGCGCAACCGTTTTGAGATCCTATTCCTTGAGGAAGAAGAAGATCTTCTGTTGGATGAGGATAAACCGGAGTTGTGTTCACTTGCAGATCATGAATACCAAAAGAGTGACGAGCGCTTAGGGGTATGGCAAGAGCCGTATCTGCAGTTTATTCGCAATGTGCGTTTAGACCGCGTGGCTACTGAACAGATTTGGCACCACGGTGGTGGTTGTGAGTTTAAGGTGGATTTGTACTACCAAACTTTTGCGCCGGGTTTAGTATCGGCATCGGTTAAGTTCAATGGCATGACTTACCATATTCCTATTGATGTCCGAGCGGAGCATGCGAGCGCTTTATTCCAGATCGAAGCGCCAAAGTATGCCGATCTTACTGATCCTGATCCAAGTGATCTCTACCAGTTGTCTGTTGAGTTGGATGGGCAGCACCAAAACTTCACTGTTGCCTTGAGCCAGGAGCTTTGTGTTACCCATGTTGTGCTTTAACGTCTAATAATATTATCTATTACAGCATCTTAAGCATTACGACTTCACATGCATCATGCCCTGTTTGTCCAAGCGGGGCATCGAGATGCTCAAAGCCTAGCTTTTCATACAAGCTTACCGCTTCTCTCAGACATTCAGTTGTCTCTAAATAGCACTGCTGATACCCAAATTGTTTCGCCAATTGTAAGCTCAATGCGACGATGCGTTTGGCTAAACCGTGTCCTCGTGTTTGAGGTAAGAAGTACATCTTTTGTAGTTCACACACATTTGGCTCGCCAGCTAAAGGGGCAAAGCCACCGCCACCAACGATCTCTCCGCGATGTTCAATGACCCAATAGGCGGCCCCGCATTGATTGTAAACCGAATACATATCATCAAGCGTTGGATCGGCCACACCATAACCTTTGTCTGCGGTTAAGCCGTATTCTGCAGAGACTTTACGAATCACATCTGCGACTTGCGGGTTGTCTGCTTTAGTAAGAGGTCGAAGAACGTATTCCTCAGACTGACACACTTTTGTTAGCCCTTTTAGGTAAGTCTCTAGACCAAGTTTGAGTTGCTCTTGCTCGCTGTCATCGAGTTGGGTAAGCAGTTGTTCAAAGAGGTGGTTTTGCTGTTGGTCCAGTTGCGATAACGCCTGTTGGCCTTGCTCTGTAATCGCGACGAGTTGACTACGCTTGTCTTTTGGGTTTTCGATGCTCTCGACCAAACCTAATTTAATCAAACCAGTAACGGTTCGGCTCGCGTTGGACTTGTCGACATTAAGCTGCTGTGCCAGCTGATTGATGGTCAATGGCTGCAATTGGATTTCACCCAATGCGTGCGCTTGCACTGGAGTGAGAGCGACATCGCCGCATTGTTTATCAAGCATACCAAGCAATCGGACGGCTTGACGGGAGTAGTGTCGAAGTTGACGAGCGTTCATTATCACTTACCTCTAAAAATAAAGTTGCGCACCGCAATTAAATTAATTGCGGTGCGCAACCTTGTCAATGGTAAATGTCATTTTTCTCGTTAGGAGACGTAGTGAGCCTCCATATTTAAGCGTGGTGATGTAAACAAAACTGCGGTGCTGGAGCTTTTTCTGATGATTTACGCATCCATACTTTCTCGTGGAAGTAGTAAGCCACCGTGTTCAAACTCGGCTCTAGCATTGCCATTACGCCGCCGACGAATGCATCACCTGTTAGTAAGTAAACCACGGTAAAAGCGACGCTGAAGTGCACGGTCGCAAAGCTTGCGGTTTTTAATTTGGTCATCCACTGACGAGCTTTAAGTGCTGGGACTTTTGCCCATGCCTTTTCATGAAAGTAGAAGGCTACGGTGTTCACTGAAGGCTCAATCATGGCAATTAAACTACCAATTAGAATGTCGCCTGTGAGTACGTAAGCGACACTAAATGCGATAGTAAAATGCAGTGCTGCGAAAGTTAGTGTCTTTTTCATGATAATTACTCAATCGTGTTTGTTTCGATGAGCTTATTATCGATAATAATTCTCATTAATGATAATGGGTAATGAGTATTGTTGTGATAGGGGGAAGCTATTGATGATGGTTTTGGTGAAATGTATACAAAAAAGGTTGGCCATGATGACCAACCTTTTGAACCAAAAAGTGAGAAGTGCTAATTCTTCTCTTTCACTGAGGCTTAAAGCGCAGCGATCGTTGTCTTCTGCTCTTCTAGCTTAGCTAGCGTTTCTTTGTAGCCTTCAAGCTTCTCACGCTCTTTAGCAACAACTGCTTCAGGTGCTTTCGCTACGAAGCCTTCGTTACCTAGTTTGCCTTCGATACGCTTGATTTCGCCGTGAGTCTTCTTGATTTCGCCATCTAGACGAGCAAGCTCAGCATCTTTGTCGATCAGACCTGCCATTGGGATCATCAGCTCAGACTTGCCAACCAGTGCTGTCGCACATGCAGGAGTTTGTTCGCCAGCTTCAAGCACGCGTACTGCTTCTAGCTTCGCTAGTGACATCAGTACTTGCTTGCTTGCTTCTAGACGAGAGGCATCTTCTGCATTTGCTGCTTTCAGCATAACGTCAAGCGGCTTACCAGGGTTGATGTCGTATTCAGCACGTAGGTTACGGATGCTGGTAATGAACGCTTTCACCCATTCAATGTCGTCTAGCGCTTCTTGGTTGAAGTTTGCTTCGTCGAATTGAGGCAGTGCTTGCAGCATGATTGTCTCGCCTTCTACACCTTCAACTAATGGCTTGATGCTTTGCCAGATAGTTTCAGTGATGTAAGGAATCACTGGGTGAGCTAGACGTAGCGTCTTCTCAAGAACCGTGATGAGTGTACGGCGAGTACCACGCTGTTGCGCTTCAGTACCTTTCCACAGAACGGGTTTAGTTAGCTCTAGGTACCAGTCACAGAATTGGTTCCAGATGAATTCATAAAGCGTGTTCGCAGCCATATCTAGACGGAAGTTGTCGATATGGTTGTTGAACGCTTTCGCTGCAAGTTCAAACTGAGACTCGATCCACTTGTCCGCTAGTGAGTATTCAATCTCACCACCGTTGAAGCCACAATCTTGCTCTTCTGTGTTCATCATTACGTAACGGCTTGCGTTCCATAGTTTGTTACAGAAGTTACGGTAACCCTCAAGACGCTTCATATCCCAGTTGATATCGCGACCTGTTGATGCCATTGCTGCAAGAGTGAAACGCAGTGCGTCTGTACCGTATGCTTCGATACCGTTTTCAAACGTCTTACGAGTGTTCTTCTCGATCTTCTTCGCTAGCTGAGGCTGCATCATGTTGCCACAACGCTTCTCTACTAGAGACTCTAGGTCGATACCATCGATCATGTCGATTGGGTCAAGTACGTTACCTTTCGACTTAGACATCTTGTCGCCGTTTTCGTCACGGATTAGACCAGTAACGTAAACTGTCTTAAATGGTACTTGTGGTTTGCCGTTTTCGTCTTTCACGAAGTGCATGGTCATCATGATCATGCGCGCAACCCAGAAGAAGATGATGTCGAAACCAGTTACTAGAACGTCTGAAGGGTGGAATACTTTCAGATCGTCAGTTTGCTCTGGCCAACCTTGAGTACCGAACGTCCATAGTGCAGAAGAGAACCACGTATCCAGTACGTCTTCGTCTTGGTGAAGTTCAATGACTGACTCTAGGTTGTTGTTCTTACGAACTTCTTCTTCAGTGCGACCTACGTAAACATTACCTTGGTTGTCGTACCAAGCTGGGATGCGGTGACCCCACCATAGCTGACGAGAGATACACCAGTCTTGAACGTCACGCATCCAAGAGAAGTACATGTTTTCGTATTGCTTAGGAACGAATTGGATGTCGCCGTTTTCTACTGCTTCAACTGCAGTTTTCGCTAGAGGCGCAGTACGCACGTACCATTGGTCAGTTAGCATTGGTTCGATAACCACGCCACCACGGTCGCCGTAAGGAACTTGTAGATCGTGATCTTTCACTTCTTCAAGTAGGCCTAGCTCGTCGAATTCAGCAACGATAGCTTTACGAGCGGCAAAACGCTCCATACCGTGGTATTTAGCTGGTAGCTCAGTGCTGTAAGCGTCGCTTGCTTCGCCGTTAGTGTTAAACACTTCTGCTGAGTCGCGAATGTTCGCGTCGAAAGTCAGAATGTTGATCATTGGTAGCTGATGGCGCTTACCTACTTCGTAGTCGTTGAAGTCGTGCGCAGGTGTGATTTTCACACAGCCAGTACCTTTTTCCATATCTGCGTGCTCATCGCCCACGATTGGGATGCGACGATCAACGATAGGAAGGATGATTTCTTTACCGATAAGATCTTTGTAACGTGGATCTTCTGGGTTAACTGCAACACCTGTATCGCCTAGCACGGTCTCTGGACGAGTCGTTGCAACAACGATGTAGTCTTTGCCATCCGCTGTTTTTGCGCCATCTGCTAGTGGGTAGCGGAAGTGCCACATGTTGCCTTTAGTGTCTTTGTTCTCTACTTCTAGATCTGAAATCGCGGTGTGTAGCTTTGGATCCCAGTTAACTAGACGCTTACCGCGGTAGATTAGATCGTCTTCGTATAGACGTACGAACACTTCTTGAACGGCGTTAGATAGACCATCGTCCATCGTGAAGCGTTCACGATCCCAGTCTACAGATGCGCCAAGACGACGAAGCTGCTTAGTGATAGTGCCGCCAGATTCGCCTTTCCATTCCCAGATTTTGTCGATGAAAGCTTCACGACCGTAATCGTGTTTTGTTTTGCCTTCTTCTGCAGCGATCTTACGCTCAACAACCATCTGAGTTGCGATACCAGCGTGGTCAGTACCTACTTGCCAAAGGGTGTTTTTACCCTTCATACGTTCACAACGGATAAGCGTATCCATGATCGTATCTTGGAACGCGTGGCCCATGTGTAGGCTACCAGTGACGTTCGGTGGCGGGATCATGATGCTGTATGATTCTTTAGTAGTGTCACCGTGTGGCTTAAAGTAGCCTTTCTCTTCCCAAGTCTGATACAGAGCTTGTTCGATTGAAGTTGGGTTGTATGTCTTTTCCATAGCGCTCTTTTAATGGATACGTTGATGGTTGAATCTTAGTCAATCTTTATAAGTGAGGGATCTTAACAAGATCGCCTTAACTATAAGGATTGACCGTTAAGGATATTGAATTTCGATCGTTTGCAGCTGGTAACCTGCTTGACGGTAAATTTTATATCTTTCTCTTGCGAGTTGTTTAGCTTTTTCTTCGCAGGGCACGAAGTCTACCACTTGAGCAAACTTGTTCGCAAAGGTTGTCTCATTTTCCGCCAAATTAATTACCAGCTGACGGTTCCAATTAGGTTTTACACCTTCATGGCCGATTTCAATGTTGGTGGCGTATTTCGGTCCCTCGCCTACGAGGTTATGTGCCATGAACTTGTCTGCATCAACTTGCCAAAAGGCTTCAGCGAGCTGCTCGGCGTGTGGTTTGTCTTGGCAGTTTAAATACACTTTAGCGCCTTGGCGAGCAAAGTGCTGAGCCAAAAACACGATGTATTCTTCAAAGCCAGCCACCGTTGCTTGCGGGCTCTCTTCGTTAATGATGTAGAAGGTTGCAGTTTGCATCATTCTCTCACTTGCCTTGGGTCTCTTCCTAAGACCATCTTAAGTCCCACTTTCATTTTAGAAAATTAGGATAATAAAAAAGGGCCTTGCGGCCCTTTTAGATGTTGTTCAGAAATTACTCTTCTGTCTCTTGGCCGCTGCGGTTCAAAAGGAATTGGACAAGCATTGAGACAGGACGGCCCGTTGAGCCTTTCGCTGCGCCTGATTTCCACGCGGTACCTGCGATATCGACGTGTGCCCAGTTGTACTTCTTCGCGAACTTAGATAAGAAGCAACCCGCAGTAATTGTGCCACCAGGGCGACCACCAATGTTTGCCATATCCGCAAACGGGCTTTTCAACTGTTCGTGGTACTCGTCTGCCATTGGTAGACGCCATGCACGGTCACTCGCTTGCTCAGAAGCGTTTACTAGCTCATGAGAAAGAGGGTTGTGGTTAGAGATTACGCCGCTGATATGGTGGCCTAGTGCGATAACACAAGCACCAGTTAGCGTTGCAACGTCAACCACGCAGTCTGGTTCGAAACGCTCTACGTAAGTCAGTGCGTCACAAAGAACAAGACGGCCTTCAGCATCCGTGTTCAGAACTTCTACAGTTTGACCAGACATGGTCGTTAGGATGTCACCTGGACGGTAAGCGTTGCTGCCAGGCATGTTTTCACAGCCCGCTAGAACACCAATAACGTTGATTGGTAGGTTTAGCTTCGCCAGCGCTTTCATTGTACCGAATACCGATGCCGCACCACACATGTCGTACTTCATCTCATCCATACCTTCACCCGGCTTTAGAGAGATACCGCCTGAGTCGAAGGTTAGACCTTTACCTACGAGCACAATCGGTTTTGCATCTGAGTCAGGGTTACCTTTGTACTCGATGATAGACATCATAGATTCGTTTTTAGAACCACGGCCTACTGCTAGGTAAGAGGTCATACCCAGCTTTTCCATCTCTTGCTCACCAATAATTTTGGTGGTTACGGTTTCGTAGTCGTCCGCTAGACGACGAGCTTGAGAAGCAAGGTAAGCTGGATTAGCTACGTTTGGCGGCATGTTGCCAAGGTCTTTTGAGGCTTTGACACCTGATGCGATAGCAAGACCATGAGTGATTGCTTTTTCACCCAAGTTCAATTCACGACGCGTTGGTACGTTGAAAACAAGCTTGCGCAGTGGGCGGCGAGTCTCAGGTTTCACGCTCTTGAATTGATTAAATGTGTATAGACCATCTTTAGTCGCTTCTACAGCCTGGCGCACTTTCCAGTATGTATCACGACCCTTAACATGCAGTTCAGTTAGGAAACATACCGCTTCCATTGAGCCTGTCTCGTTAAGTGTGCTGATCGTCTTTTGAATGATTTCCTTGTACTGGCGCTCGCCAAGTTCACGCTCTTTGCCGCAACCGACAAGTAAAACGCGCTCTGACAAAACACCTGGTACTTGATGCAGTAGCAGCATCTGACCAGGTTTACCCTCTAGATCACCACGGCGAAGTAGTGAACTGATGTAACCGTCACTGATTTTATCAAGTTGTTCGGCTACTGGAGAAAGGCGACGTGGTTCAAACACACCAACAACGATACATGCGCTACGTTGTTTCTCTGGACTGCCACTTTTTACACTGAACTCCATGCGTACTCCTACATCCTGAAGACAAATTGCTCTAAATGTTAGATAATGATCGCTTACTTGTTGAATTTTAGCTCCAGGCTTACATGCAGAGCTGATTAAGCGACTAACATCTAGTTTATAATTTTTAAAAAAATAAATGGTTCAACGGGAAACTATAGTGATTCGACCAAAAAAACAAGTTTTGTATAGGTAATTTCAGCGTGATTATTGTTAGATATTTGATCCGCGAAACACTCAAGAGCCAATTTGCGATTTTTTTCGTACTTTTTTTGGTGTTTGTAAGCCAGAAATTCATAAGTGTTCTTGCTGATGCTTCTGATGGGGATATTCCTGCTGGATTGATTTTCTCGATTGTTGGTTTGAACATGCCAGCAATGGGTCTGTTAATGCTGCCTTTAAGTCTGTATATCGGCATATTGATCACATTTGGTCGTCTGTATGCAGAGAGCGAAATTGTCGTAATGAACGCGACAGGTATTGGTAATAAATTCTTGGTTCAAGCGGCCTTATACCTAGCGTTGATTACTTCAGCGGTGGCGGCTTTCAATGCGTTGTGGCTATCGCCGTGGTCTCAAGACCGCGTTGAGCAGCTTTATGAGCAGGTAGCGTCAGAAAACAGCGTTGACCTACTTAAAAAAGGTCAGTTCCAAGGTACACCAGACGGTTCATCGGTTGTGTTCATCGATGACATTAAAGACAATACCTTGAGCAACGTTTTTGTTGCGCAGATGCGCCCTCGAGATTCGGTGTTACCGAGTGTGATGTTCTCATCTTCTGGTGAAGTAAAAGAGCTTTCGGACGGTCGTCAGATCATCACTATGAAAGAAGGTACGCGTTATGAAGGTGTGCCTACTCGCGTTGAATATATGATCACGAAATTCGATGAATACGAAGGTGTTATCGGCCAACGTGAGGTCAAAAAGAAAGGGCGAGACTGGGAAGCATACCCAACGGTTGACTTGATAGGTCACCCAGATCCAGAGGCGCAAGCGGAGCTACAATGGCGAATTTCGTTATTTGTGTGTATTCCACTCTTAACGATGCTCGTTATTCCTTTGTCTGCGGTGAATCCGCGTCAGGGACGGTTTGCCAAAATGGGGCCTGCGATTCTGATCTATCTAGCGTATTTCTTGGCGATCAGTGCAACCAAATCTGCATTAGAAGATGGTGATATCCCGGCTGCTATTGGTATGTGGCCAATCAATGCGATGTTGCTGATTGTTGCTATCATGGCGAATATGATGGACAGCGTTGCTGCTAGACGAATAAAAGACAAATTCCGCAAGAAGAGGCTCGCGTAAGCTGTGTTCAAAATCTTAGACCTTTACATCGGTAGAACCATCATCTCTACCACTGCCTTGGTTTTAGCGACGTTTGTTGGCTTATCGGGCATCATCAAATATGTAGAACAGCTACGTAAAGTAGGGCGAGGTGTGTACGACCTCACTCATGCGTTGTACTTTGTGTTACTCAGTGTGCCGCGTGATATCGAAATGTTCTTTCCAATGGCGGCATTACTCGGTGCCCTGATCGGCTTAGGTATGTTGGCTTCAAGCTCTGAGCTGGTGGTGATGCAAGCTGCTGGTTTCTCTAAGCTGGATATCGGGTTATCGGTACTAAAAACGGCCGTCCCGCTCATGATTGTCGTTATGGCGTTAGGTCAATGGGGCGCTCCTGAGGCCCAGAAGATGGCCCGTGACTTACGTGCGTTTGCGATATCAGGTGGTAGCATTGTGTCTGTGCGCTCAGGTGTGTGGGCTCGTGACGCAAACGACTTTATCTTTATAGGTAAAGTCGAAGACGACAAGCTTTATGCTTTAAATATGTGGCGTTTTGATGATGATAAGAATCTACAAAAAGTTATTTTCGCCGAAGAAGTCGACTACCAACAAGATAACAACTGGCTGATGCGCTACGTACAAATTACGGACATGGAAAATGAAAACGTAATTTCGAAGCAAGACATCGAACAGATGGAGTGGCACACCTCTTTGGCACCAGATAAGCTAGCCGTGGTGACCGTGAAGCCAGAAGAACTGTCACTGAGCGGTTTGTATGATTATGTTACTTACCTAAAAGCATCGGAACAAGATGCATCTCGCTATGAGTTGGCGTTTTGGCGTAAGTTGACTCAGCCGCTTTCAATTGCTGTGATGATGTTAATGGCGCTATCTTTTGTTTTCGGTCCACTCAGAAGCGTGACCATGGGGGCAAGGGTATTGTCGGGCGTGGTTGCCGGGTTTACTTTTTACATATCCAGTGAGTTCTTTGGCCCATTAAGCTTGGTGTATGGCATATCCCCAGTGTTTGGTGCTTTGGCCCCGAGTTTGGTGTTCTTAGCTATTGCGATTGCACTGCTACGAAGAAAGCTATAACTGAAGCATCATCGAATAAACCATGTTTCATCGGACTAAATGTAAAAGGAAGGCATTATGCCTTCCTTTTTTGTATTCCCGGATAAGTTAGTTTGCCTTAGGCAACACAACAACCTCTGTTTTTGCCCAAATGTCGTGGAAACCACGTTTCTTGGGATCAATCGGCACAGTCAGGTTTGCCAAACCAAAGCCAGATGTCGAAATACGAATCAGAGCTTGAGTTACCGTAATTGGTGCTCCGTCTTTGGCATTGCGAACTCGAAGCTTCCAAGCGCGCATCCCAAGAGTTTGTCCTGCTCGCGTCCAGAAGAACACAAAGAAATATATCCACACACCCGCAAGATAAAGTGTAAATAGAGGGCTCAATACAGGGTGCTTTCCGAGCATATCTGCGGCATCTGCGTACTCGCCATAGCTCAACAATCCTGCTGCATTTAGTGCAAACACAACGGCCATAACAATACCTGCGGCCATCATTTCAATTGCGATAATAATCAATGTGTCGTAAATCAACGCTGCAAGTCGACGAAAGAGACCAGCAGGTGGAAGAGTTGTAGACGTTGTCATTATTCCATCACTTACCTTAAAAATTGTGCGTCAGAATATAGATTCCCTCACCAAGAGAAAAGAGACCTAACGCACAGAGTCTTTAATTGTGTATAAACGAAGAGACTTTTCTGCCCTACGTTATCAGCACATGTCATGATACACGAGGCCGTGCAGCAATATGTTTCAACTGAATTCGATTCTCTTAACCATTGGCTCTTTGGTCTGTGACCAGATTAGATAGCTGAGAGAGTTGGTGTTTCTCATCTTCGGTATAATGTTGGCTTAACGAAAGCTCTAAAGCTTTTTCTGACAGCTTGATTGCTGGTGACAAAAATAACTTAGGGTGCATACTAGAGAGAGCTAGCAAGGCCTTTTGTAGGCGAACCTGTATTTGGAGTTGCGCTGCACCATCGTGTGCTATCGGCAAAAAGACATCATCAAACAAATCCTGGCAGCTCAATGCGGGCACAAATAGTCTAGGATATCGAGTTTTGGTAGGAGGCTCACTGAGTAGGTCTCCCCATAATGAAAGTGCTCGTACAGAACGCCCAAGAACGTCAATTGCGGTGCCATTATCATTTACAGCCGGAGATAGTGCTCGTGAGGCGATTTCCGCCATAACGACTAAACCAAAGCGAGGGTCCTGATCATATGAACGCTCCGTTCGAATCGTGAAGGCTGCCGTTACTTCGCTTTCGTCTGGCAATTCTCCACAAACCCAAGCCAATGGTTGACCTACGTACACAAAACTTCCCGGTTGTCGCTCAAGGTAGATGGTGCATTGGTTTGCTTCAGCAATACTATCGAGATGATGCATATCAACATGCTGTAAGTAGCCAATTTCTTGGCTCAAAATAGGTTTACTTCCTCTGGGTTTATGTTCTGGGTGGCTCCACGGGTGAGCACCTAGCCAACGCTCTTTGCCCCGTTTTCTTATCGCATCTAACAAGGCTTGCTCCACGTATGAAGTGGTTTCACTGACCCTTCCTAGTACGGAAAGGTGCTGAATCCAACGTAGCAGAGTGAGTATGATCATCACGATTACGGCGATAGTTACGATGAACAGATAAATTTGTGCTTGTTGATGATAGGCCCCAATACCTAGCGCGATAATTCCTACCAAACTAAATAGAAAAGAGCCAAGAAAGGTTGCTAAGGCATTTTGTGTTGTGCTGTCTTCCATCAACAGTTTTGTCGCTCGCGGCGTTACCCCTGCACTAGCGGCACTGTACGCTGAGACCATAATATTGAGAGAGAATGTAGTCACTGCAAGCATGGAGGTTGCGAGGATATTTAATATGTTGTTCAACAAATCCTTGCTGACGTTGATGGCAGGGGGCAGAGTAATGAACTGGTTTAAAACAATCGACATTAAGGCGGTAGCAACAGCTAGTAATGCGTAGAGTGACGTCCGGACCCACAGTTTTCGTGTCATCTGTTTCAGTAACCACTGCCATTTTGACCCAGTCATTCTTTGCTCCTATTCAGTTCTCACTAGAAAGTCGATAGAAAATTCAGAAAGTTATTCTTGCTTAAGCATAGGTTAAATGCCCGTCGTTCTGCTTGATATTTCATGCATCACGAAAGTAAGAAAGCTGCTTGCTTCAAAGAATGGTGCTCTTGAGGTGTGAATTACCACGATTCTGTTACCTTAATTGATAGATGAATTAAAAGTATGTGATTGAAAAGAGGTAGCGCATGATTGTAATTACAGGTGCAAGTAGCGGTTTAGGGGCTGAACTAGCAAAGCGTTATGATGCGGAAGGCAAAGAGACGTATGTAATAGGAAGAAATACAGAAAAACTATCCGCACTAGCAAAACAACTCTCTCATAACGTTGGTTATCAAGCTTGCAACCTCTCATCGCACCAAAATGTGAAACAGCTCTTTGATGGGGTGAAACAGTCCCCTGAAATGGTCATTCATAGTGCGGGAAGTGGTTATTTTGGCTTACTGGAAGAGCAGGAGCCGGAAGAGATTCAAAAGTTGATTGATAACAACCTGAATTCTGCGATTCATGTGTTAAGAGAGTTAGTAAAGCGTTACAAAGATCATCCAATAAAAGTGGTCATGATCATGTCCACAGCCGCGCAAAAACCTAAAGCGCAAGAGTCTACGTATTGTGCAGTGAAATGGGCCGTCAAAGGATTAATTGAGTCGGTTCGTTTGGAG
>NZ_JAWOUQ010000015.1:0-83149 GCF_033339475.1 Vibrio sp. 2304
GTTGAAAGCACCGGTCTTGAAAACCGGCATACGTTAATAGCGTATCTAGGGTTCAAATCCCTATCTCTCCGCCACTTTTAAAAAAAACCGCTGTTCTTACAGCGGTTTTTTTGTATCTGCTGTTTTTTAACCGCTGTTATCGAAACTTCTAATTGGTTTTTCTCTAGCTCTTTCTCCAAGTTTTTGCGTACCTACATTGGGTTTAGTTTACGCAGTAATACCTTCAATCGAAGACATTTCCATACGTGTCATTTGGGCTTCAAATAGAGCTTTGTTAAGTCTCAACGTGGGATGCTTAAACGCATTTTGATAGAGTCCCAGTCTAAATACTGCAAATGTACTTGGAGAAAAAATGAAGCTACTTTACTGGTTAGATGAATGGCAAGCTCTTACTCAACAAGAACAAGAGATGGCTTTACCTATCTCTGGCTACGATTTACTTGATGATGTGTTTGTGAAGTATGAACTCGTCGATCTTAACAAGCCATTGTTGTTCACATTTTCTCCTTCCGGTACTGATGTGCAGGTACAAGATTTAACTCCGGATTTTTCTCCTTGGGGCTACGAGCTCGGAATACAACAAAAAGTAAACATTATTGCCTTTCAACATTTAGGACAAAGTAATTGGTTCCGTAGTCGGAATTTGATTTTCTTTCTGGAGCAGCTATCTGAGTTGCTTCATCCCTTCAAATGTCGTTTGGGTTATGGGCAAAGTCGAGGTGGCTTTGCAATTGGCGCGTTCGCTAACTTGCTGAAACTAGAACATCTTTTGTTGTTTTATCCTGTTAGCACTAAAAATAAAGCGTTAGTGCCTTGGGATGATCGGCCGAGTACTGAGCTTGCTCAGCAGTTTGCTTGGGAAAGCGGCTACCATGATCGAGATTTGGGCAATGCCAAAGGTTATATTATTTATGACCCATCCAATCGCATTGATCGTCTTCATGCTGAACGTTATCCAGAGCTTACCCATTTAAAAGTCGTCGGTATGGGGCACGGCACTCAATCCACACAATTAGATAAATTAGAATTTTTTAATCTGGTGGCGCAGGAGTTTGTTCGCCATCAAACCTTAGATATTGACCAATTTAATAAGCAAATTCACGCTTTGTTTTAAAAGAGGACTGATATCAGAGTCCCCTGTAACCAGGGGGAGATGATCACACACTAAAAACTAGATTTTTAACACAATTGCTAGGCGCAATTTAGATGGAGGATTAATGAAGTTACTGTACTGGTTGGATGAATGGCTGGCTCTTTCTCGTGAAGAACAGCAAACCAGGCTACCGATGTCCGGGGAGGACTTACTTGATGATGTATTTGTTAAGTATGAGTTTATCGACCGCAATAAACCGTTGTTGTTCACCTTTTCCCCTGCTGGTACGAATCTACAAGTACAGGACTTACACTCAGACTTTGCGCCTTGGGGTTATCGCTTAGCCCAGAAACAAAAAGTAAATATTATTTCATTTCAGCATCTTGGGAAAAGTAACTGGTTTCGCAGCCGTAATTTGATTTTCTTTCTAGAGCAACTGTCGACTTTACTTGAGCCCTTTGAATGTCGTTTAGGCTATGGACTTAGCCGCGGTGGTTTTGCTATTGGTGCATTTTCTAATCTATTAAAATTGGATCAAGTATTGATGTTTCACCCGGTCAGCACAAAAAACAAAGTTTTGGTGCCATGGGATGATAGGCCAAGTACTGAACTAGCCCAACAATTTGATTGGGAAGGAAAGTATCATGACCTTGACCTTGGCGATGCAAAAGGCTACATCATTTATGATCCAACTAATGAAATCGACCGCCTTCACGCCAAACGCTACCCAGAGCTCACTCACTTAAGAGTCTTCGGGATGGGACATGGTACCCACGCGACGTATTTGAATAAATTCGGTTTTTATAAGCAAGTGGCCGTAGACTTTATACGTTATCAGAAGATAGATATAGCGCAGTTTCGTCATCAGACCAAAACGCTGCGCTTAAAAGAAGATTACTATCAGTGCCTTAACAAGGCGAATGCGAGCTCACAGCATCGTTTAAACTTACTGAGTACCGCTCATAATGTACTAATTGAAGAAAAGAAAGAACATGTGAAGGAGCATCAAGCGCAAATCGATATTCAGCCACTTGTTGATATTGCACTTAAGCATGAGTATGACAACCCGAAAGATGCAGTACAGCTTTTGGAAGTCGCTCAGCAGTTGGTTCCGAATGATCCTGTTGTGGAGCACAAGTTGCAGCAACTGTCGTAACGTTGAGATGTAATGCGTACGATATTGGTCGAAATAGGTCAGTGGCTTTTGTCGCTGGCCTTTTTAATAGCTTATGGATTGATATGTCGATGAAATCTAATGAAGCAGTACAAAATAAAAAGCCCAAGCAAATGCTTAGGCTCCATAAATGTTAATGCGAGTTTTAAAACTCTTTTGGCGCAAAGCCTGTCATCACATCAAGGCGAAGTTCTTTACCAACTTTTGTTAATGGGTGAACGATTACTAAGCCGCGTACGCGTTTTTTCAGTTTGCCGATGTCCGCTTGTTCTGCTTTGGTGATTTCACGAGAGAAAGGCATATCAAGTAAGCTTTTACGTTCTTTGTTCAGCTCATAGTTTTGCTTGTGCTTTAACTGGTTAAGCTTTTTGGTAAGCTGTTCTACTTCATCCGTGAACTTTGTAATCATTTCGTGATCACCACGAGAACGTGCCGCATCAAGTTTACGTTGGCATGTATCTAAACGGTTGTGCAGCTTTTGAATATCAGTTTTTATGCTCATGGTAATTTGGCTCAAATTTTAAATAGTCGAGAAGTATAGCATAGCTGAGATCACACGCTCTACTATACTTCTCGATTGTCTGGCTTTAGTTAATCAGTTCATTGCCCGATACGTTACCAGAGAAAAAGGCTTCGACGTTATCAAGCGTCACAGAGGCAATATTATTAAGTGCTTCGTGAGTCAAGAATGCTTGGTGGCCAGTAAACAGCACGTTATGACAAGCCGATAAACGGCGGAAAACATCATCTACAATGACATCGTTAGATTTATCTTGGAAGAATAAGTCTTTTTCATTGTCATACACGTCTAGGCCAAGCGCACCAATCTTACCTTGTTTCAACGCTTCTATCGCTGCTAGTGAATCTAGCAACTCGCCTCGACTGGTGTTAATGATCATCACGCCATCTTTCATTTGCGCGAAGGCTTTTTCGTTCAGTAAGTGATAGTTTTCTTCACTCATTGGGCAATGGAGAGAGATAACATCCGCATTAGCGTAGATTTCTTCAAGCGAACAGTAACGGGCTCCCATTTCTAGCGCTAATGGGTTTTCGTAGGGGTCGTAGCAAAGCAGCTCCATGCCAAGCCCTTTGAAGATACGCATCGTCGCGATACCAATCTTACCCGTACCAATAACACCAACGGTTTTTCCGAAAAAGTTAAAGCCAACAAGACCTTCTAGCGAGAAGTTGGCGTCACGTGTCCGTTGGTAGGCCTTGTGAAGACGGCGGTTTAGGCACATCATTAAACCAACCGTGTGCTCTGCCACTGCCTCTGGTGAGTAAGCAGGAACTCGAACCACTTGTAAACCTAGTTCTTTGGCTGCTTGTTGATCAACTTTATCAAATCCCGCGCAGCGCATAGCAATAAGCTTGGTCCCGCCCAGAGAAAGCTGTTTAAGGACAGGAGCTGAAAGATCATCATTAACAAACGCACATACGACATCACTGCCGTGCGCCATCTTGGCTGTTTTTTCGGTTAGTCGGAAGTCGTGATAGTGAAATTCAAAATCGCGGTTATTTTTAATTTTATTAAAAGAGGCTTCGTCGTAGGATTTTGCACTAAAAAAAGCAATGTTAATCATGGTTCCCTCTCAAAAAGTGCGGACTTTATAAATAAATATGCTTATAAAGTAATGCAACTTAGCCGCAATGAATAGAGAAATCTTCTCTTTGACTTTTGTTGTATCAAACAACAACAAGAAGTACGCCTTTCAGCGAGTGCTATCTTACGGTTCCGCATTAGATACTGTTTGCTTTACGAGCATTAACTGACTAGCATTATCGCTCTTTTCTTGTTCACTTTATTAGCTTAGGCGTTACGACAATGTCAGTAAAATGGTTCTCTATGTTCTTGTGTTGTGTGTTTGCTTCGGGCACTCACGCAGCTGTTGACCTTGTTAAAGTCGACAAGTCTAAGCGTCGAATGTATTTGATGGAACAAGGAGCAGTGCTAAAAGAATACCGAATTGCTTTAGGAGCGAACCCTCAAGGACATAAACAAGAAGAGGGAGACAATCGCACACCAGAGGGCGAATACACTCTAGATTATGTTATAGAGGACTCTGCTTTTTATCGTTCTGTGCATATCAGTTACCCTGATGCGATTGATACGTTGGAAGCGAAGCGCCGAGGTGTGTCCCCTGGAGGGAACATCAAAATTCATGGCTTAAAAAACGGTGAGAGTCAGTTGCCGATTTACATCCAAAGTTTTGATTGGACTAATGGGTGTATTGCGATTACCAACGAGGAGATGGACGAATTTATCCAGCTTGTCGAGATGGGGACACCAATTCAGATTGAGTGGTAACAAAAGGTCCCCTTTAATGTTCTGGCTCTTATAGGCTATGGCATAAAGCGCTGTGGATGATCACTAAAAATACCGTCTAACTGAGGCAGGTATTTCAGTTTATTTGGATTGTTCACCGTATAGCACATCACTTTGTAACCGGCTTGTTGGAGTTTGTTTATCTGGCGAGTACGAACCCAGTTAATATTTAGGTTGCAGCTATAGGCACTAACTTCTTCCAAAAGGCGTTTATCTTTTCTCGTAAAGAATTCACTTAACACACCCAATCGGTAGCCACTGCAGTATTTGTGCATCGCTCTAATGACGTCATGACTAAAGCTCGATAGGAGTACATTCTCTTGCGGCATTGGACTTTTTGTTAACGCATTGGCGAGAGTCTGCGCCACTTCTTCCGCTGGATGGTTGTCTACTTTAACTTCGATATTCAAGTTAAGCTTATTCTCAGTAGCTAAAGTGAGCAGTTCATCTAGTGTCACGATCTTCTCGCCTGAAAAGTCTGTGCTAAACCAACTACCGAAATCTAATGCTTTTAACTCTTCCAGGGTGAGCTCATCAACACGCCCTTGTCCATTGCTGCATCGATTGACGGTATGATCATGGCAAACCACTAAAACATTATCTTTGGTAGGCTGTATATCCACTTCCACCCACTTCAACCCCAGGTCAATGGCTGCCTGAATGCTTATTTTTGTATTCTCAGGGTATGAACCTGCCACGCCACGGTGACCAATTAATAACGTTTCCATTCGCTTTATCTTTTGCTTTGCGGTTGCCAGATTGTACTCGTTTTTTCTATGAAGATATATCTAGGTGCATATTGTTAGGAACCTTTAGTAAAAGTGAACATTAAACTCTAATGGCACGTTGCTGCTTCTTGGACTGAGTCCTGTGGACTTAAAGCATTAGAGTGTTAGTTGTTTAATTGGTAAATGAGTAATAAAATGCGAACCATTTTTATTTGAATGGTGAGTGGTAATGTCACGAGTTTTGATAGTCGATGATGACGTTCCTTTGTGTGAGCTGTTAGAAGCGGTTTTGCAAGAGGAGGGCTACATCGTCTCTTCTGTACATTGCGGTGAAAGTGCGCTGCAATATATGGAAAAAACGCCTGTAGATCTTGTATTGCTTGATGTCATGTTACCAAACCTTAACGGTATGCAAGTTGCTCGTAGGATCTGTCAGCGCTTCGCGACACCTATCCTAATGCTTACCGCTCTCAACGATGAAAACTCGATGCTTGATGGTTACCAAGCGGGGGCCGATCAGTATATCGGAAAGCCCTTTAATGTCGCTGAGCTTCTAATGCGCATCAAAGCGATTCTTCGTCGTGTTGGCTTGGAACGTCAACGTCAGACGATGTGTAGTACCGTTCAAACGATCAGTGACCAGCTTAATAGCTTACCCCTCACAAGTACGGAAGCTGAACTATTGAGCTACTTGGTAAAAAACCAAGGAGTCGTGATTTCAAAAGCAGAGCTTCAAACTGAAGTGTTAAAGAAAGAGCTGAGTCCTTTTGATCGCAACCTTGATATGCACATCAGTAACATACGTCGCAAGTTAGTTGAAGCGGGGCTTTCCAAGCAACATATCAAAACCTTCCGTGGCAAAGGTTACAGTTATTTAGAGGCTGTAAACCGTTAATGAAGCTCCGGTGTCCACCTTTTATTGCAAAACGTAAAGATAGCTTAGCGTTCAAGTTATTTAGTTGCATGACCGCAATTGTCATTAGTATTTTGGTCGTGCAATCCTTAGCGGAACAAGCTCTGGTGAAAGCCATGTTGAAAGTGCCCGATAGTGTGCGAGAAGAAATGCTAGACCTTGCACATCAAGCCAATGTATTGATTGAGCACGGAGACATGGACGAACTTGCTGACTGGGCAAATGCGCAAAACTTTTATTTATTTGTGTTGAATGAACATCAGCAACCAGTTACGCACCGTCTGATGCATCCGCACTTCGAGTTCAAACTTCAATTTAAGAGAAGCATTGATGATCAACTTGAGGGGAAAGTGAATCGCCCCATCATCAATATTCCTTTAGTTCATGGCAATACTTTAGTGATTCAATTGCCACATCGACTGCACCCTGCAAATGACTTCATTCTGTATTTCTCTATTCTCAAAGTCGTGATTGCAGTGGTTATTTTGGCGCTCTTTTCGCTGCTAATGGCACGTAACTTACAGCAACCATTGGCTCGATTGAGAGAAGCAAGCAAAAAGCTATCTAATGGCGATTTTAATGTCAGTGTCGTGAAAGAGCTGAAGTCGAGCACGCGTGAGTTTAACGAGTTAGCGCAAGACTTCGATCACATGACGCAACAGATTCATTCTCTCGCTGAAAAGCAGCGACTGCTTATAAGAGATGTCTCTCACGAATTGAGAACGCCGTTAGCGAGGCAGAACTTGGTTCTGCATCTTTTGCGAAAGCGTGTTGGAGAAAGCGAGCAAAGCCTAGTGACAAGGCTAGAAGATGAAGCAAAAGAGCTAAACCATTTGATCAGCGATATATTGGAGTTCAGTCGCTTGGAAAATGCGCGCTTCGACAAAGCCACGAAACGCTGTGATTTAGAAGTTTTGCTCTCCCCGCAAGTAGAACGTTGCAAAATAGATTTGAAGTCAGAACAGACGTTGTCTTTCCGCTCAGAAGCTGTATGTGCTAAAGCCATTTGTGAAGAAACGCTGGTCATTCGTTGTTTGAACAATCTTATTGGTAATGCCATTAAATATTCAGGACAAGCATCTCAGATAGAAGTTTCTCTGGAAAATTATGTCAAAGAAGGGCAGCAGTTCACCATCATGTCAGTATCTGATGATGGGCCTGGTATTCCAGATAACAAGCTGGTCGATATTTTTGATCCGTTTACACGCTTAGATGCTTCTAGAGATAAAAAGCTTGGTGGCTACGGTTTAGGTCTTGCGATTGTCAAAGAATCCATGCGTATTATGGGTGGAGCAGTTACGGCGAAAAACCGTGAGCAAGGTGGTCTGAGGGTTACTTTAGTGTTCAAGCAATAAGTATGATTAAGTCGTAATTTTTGTGACTAACATCACATTATCATGGCGCATCATCAGAGAGTACTTTACAAAAGTTTGCAAATGCAAAGAATGTAAATTTAATGCAAATGGTAATACTTATCACTTATATTCACCCGCGAAATAATTAAGAGGGAATCGCATTCAACAAGTATGTGACCCGAAAAATAATAATCGGAGTGAAAGGATATGTTTACTAAGAGCCATTTGGCGTTAGTGATCGGTGCAGTGTTAGCAACACCTGCAGTGGCGGAAGTTCAAACAGACGAACATGTAGTTGTAGAAGGTCGAGAGTTCGGCTACAAGGCAGATACAAACAGTACAGCAATGCGCATGGAAATGACGCAGCTGGAAACGCCGGGACAAGTAGCGGTTATCGATGAAACGGTAATTGATGAGCAGCGTGCAAGTACACTTGGTGAAGTGCTACGTAACGATGCAAGTGTTAGCGCGGGTGGTACAAGCCGTAACCGCGAACGTTTCTCTCTACGTGGTTTTGAACTTAGCAGTTCAGACGGTTTTCTTCGTGATGGTCGTCAACACTGGTCACACTACCGTCAGCCAATTGAGCTTTTAGAGCGTGTTGAAGTGCTTAAAGGTCCATCAGGTCTGCTATACGGTAAATCTGAGCCGGGTGGCTTGGTAAACATGGTTTCGAAAAAACCAACAACTCAAACACAAGCAAGTTTGAGTCAAGATCTAGGTTCGAATGATCACTCACGCACTGTGCTTGATGTGAGTGGCGCGCTAAATGATGCAGAGACACTGCGAGCGCGCGCAATTTTTGCCAAAGAAAGCTACGGCTCTTGGCGCAGGTACGGTGATGGCACTGAGCCTAAAACAGATCGTACGGTAGCGGGCCTAGTGGTTGAGTACGACATCACCGACAACTTTATGGTATCGGCTCATTACGATCGCACGAAAGACGATGGTAGCGTAGACTCTGGCGCATACATTGTTGATGGCAAAGCGGTTCGCGGTGATAAGTACATTTGGGATGCGCAGTGGTCTGAAATTGATAACGAAGTAGAAAACTACGGTGTCGATATTAATGCGCAAGTCACGGATAACGTGAACGTAAAAGCAGGTTACAACCGTCAAGACTTTAAGCGTTTTGATGTGGAGTCTTACCCAGGTTTCGAAACTTATGACCAAGATACTAAGATCGACCATTCTGGTAACGAACGCAAAGATAATTGGGTGTTTGATACTGCATATATAGATGTGACGACGGACTTTTCTCTGTTTGGTACAGATAACACGTTTTTGGTAGGTGCGAACTATCTAGAGTATACCTATGACCGTTTCCAAAAGTATTACAACCCTATAAGTATAGAAGCCGGTCAGACAGTGCCTCGTCCTGGCTACTCTGGGAAAGTTAAACAGTCCACAAGCGAGCACGATACTTGGGGTATCTACGCGCAAAATATGATGACGATTAATGATTACTGGCAAGTGCTTGCAGGTGTTCGTTATGACGAAAAGCGTGATGATGACCTGACCGAAAACCAGGTTTCTCCAAAATTTGGTGTAATTTTCCACCCAGCGACGAATGGCTCGGTTTACGTTCAGTACTCTGAAAGCTTTATGCCGCAAGGTGAAGTCAGCAGTGGTCGTGGCAAAACTTACGTGAACGATGGCGAGAAGCTAGACGCAGAGCGTGGTATCTCTTATGAAATCGGTACGAAGTGGGAACTGTTTGATCAGCGTTTATTTGTATCTGGTGCTGTGTTTGATATCACGTTAGAGAACATCTCGCTGGATGTTGAAAGCGGCAAAGACGCGGGCGGCAATCTCCTACACAAGAAAACGCAAGGTGGTGAGCAAGTTCACAAAGGCGCTGAGTTAATGGCTCAAGGTTTTGTGACCCCAGAGTTGTCGCTAACCGCTTCTGCAATGTATTTGGATGCAGAGCTTAAGAAGGCAGAAAGATATGAAGGTAACCGCCCTGTAGACGTGCCAGAGTTCTCGGCAAGTCTATGGTCTAGCTACAAGGTTCAAGACAACACTAACTTAAACCTTGGTTTGATTTATGAAGGTGATCGCTACGGTGATGCAAAGAACACCTTCAAGAAAGATGGCTACGCTCGCGTTGATATGGGTGTGTCATACAAACATAAGTACGATGAAAACTTGGATATCATTGCTCGATTCAATGTCGAAAACTTATTCGATACCGACTACTTCGCAGGTGGTGGTAGCACGAATGGCGAGCAAAAAGGTGCGAGTGGGGTTGTGGTTGGAGAAAGCCGCAACTACATGGCAACAATCCAGTTCAAGTACTGATAACAATTTGATTATTAAAGGGGAAGGGTAGTCTTCCCCTTTGGTCGTTTTTGGAACACAGAAATATAACTCGTATGAATCTAATGAAATCAAGTATCGCTCTGTTGATATCATCGGTTTTGATTCCCGCTCACGCGGCGAACTTAAACGATGCACAAGCTGTGCAGAGTAAAACAAACCAGTCGTCGGCGGTAAGCCAAAAACGTATTGATGCAAGCGCAGAAAAATCACTTACTCTAGAAGCTGAAATTGAGCAGCTGCAAGAGGAAGTCGGTAACTTGAAGATTTATCGCGATCATCTTGCAAGCCTTGTTGAGAGCCAAAATCAAGAAGTTGATAGCTTGAACGAGCAAATTGAGCAGATTGCTCAAACTCGTCAAGGTGTCGTGCCTTTGATGTATCACATGCTTGAAGGCTTAAAAGCGCTCGTTGCTAACGACAAACCTATACGCAAAGCGCAACGTGAGGAGCGAATTGCAAAGCTGGATTCCATGATGACGCGTGCAGACGTTGCAGATGCAGAGAAGTTTCGTCGTATTTTAGAAGCGTACCAAATTGAAATGGATTACGGCACCAAGCTTGGCGTTTACCAAGGCAAGATTAACCTGGGTGACAATGAAGCTGTGGAGGCGGACATTCTCTATTTAGGGCGTTTGTCTTTGGTAGCGCGTAGCTTATCTGGTGACACATTTTGGAGCTGGTCACAGCAACAACAAGCATGGCAACAAGTGGGTTCTGAGCAAAAATCAGAGCTAGACAAAGCGTTCGCTATGGCGAATAAACAGATCGCGCCGAGTATGTTAACTCTGCCAGTGTCGTTAACCGCTGCGGAGGGCAAATAAATGATGAAAAAATGGTTATCGGTTGCATTAATCTCGACAGCCGCATTAATGCCTCATACAACTTTTGCTAGTGATGCGTTGTTACAAAAGGCGCAGCAAGAAAATCGTCAACAGCAATCGCACAATGTCGCGCGTGAATCAGGTTTTAAGCAAACAGAGCAAGAGCTACAGGCTATAAGGAATAAATTGGTGGCAGAGCGGGCTGCTCTTCAAGCAGAAGCGGACTCATTAAGTGTTACCTTCGGTGAAAATGAAGCAGAACTGGCACAGCTAGAAGAAAAGTTGCGTCTAGAAACCGGGAGCCTAGGTGAGTTATTTGGCGTCGTTCGCCAGAACGCAAAAGAGCTAGAGTCTGAGCTAAAAAGCTCAGTAACCGGTGTAGATGCAAACTCATATCAGAAAGATATCGATGCTATTGTTGCGGCTAAATCACTGCCAACGTTGACCCAACTTCAGGCGATGTGGCGCAGCATGGAAGAACAAATCAAAGCAAGCGGTGAAATGGCAAACGTCTCTTTCACACTGCTAAATGGCGAAGGTCGTGAACAAACGGTTAATGGTGTTCGTCTTGGTTCTATGGCGCTGCTAGATGAGACTGGCTACGTTAAGTGGAATGGTCAACGCGGAGACGCGGTAAACTATCTTCGTCAGCCTGAGAACGGTCCAACAGCGAATACTATTTCCTCTGGTGACATTGATGCACTTGTCATTGATCCGTCACGTGGCATTCTTCTTGAACAGCTTGCAAACTCACCGACTTTGGCTGATCGCCTAAATGCGGGTGGCGTTGTCGGTAAAATCATCCTTGGTTTATTGGCTATCGGCCTATTGATTGCGCTCGTACGTGGTGCATCACTGATGATTTCGCGCCAGAAAATCATGAAGCAGCTGAAAACCCCAGCTCAGCCAGGAAACAACCCTTTGGGTCGCGTGCTTGCGGTATACCAGAAAGACAAGCATCGCAGCGTAGAAGCGTTAGAACTACGTCTTTTGGAAGCTGTTGTTGATGAGCAAACCCACCTAGAAAAAGGGTTGTCGATGCTTAAGCTTCTTGCTGCTCTAGCTCCTATGCTTGGCCTACTAGGCACGGTAACGGGTATGATCGAAACCTTCCAAGTCATCACTCAATTTGGTAATGGTGATCCGAAAGTAATGGCGGGTGGCATTTCGATGGCACTTGTGACTACCGTACTTGGCCTTGTTTCAGCCATGCCTTTGTTATTAGCGCACAACGTATTGAGCTCTCAAGCAGAAAATATTCGCAGTATCTTAGAAAAACAAGGCATCGGTTTAGTTGCAGAACAAGCTGAGCGTGATATGCCGAGTAACAAAAGTCACTCTAACACCTTAGCGGAGAACGCAGCGTAATGGAGCAGATCCTACTCAGCACATTGGGTTTGATCAGTGAGGATTGGGCCACAACCTTGATGAGCTTTATGCAGCAAGGTGGTCAAATCCTATGGTGGCTGGCCGCCGTCGTGGCGGTGTGCTGGCTGTTGGTTATGGAGCGAGTTATTTATCTCACAACGGTTTTCCCTGGGGTAAAAAAACAGCTTTGTGAGCAGTGGCAAGCAAGATCAGAGCACCACTCTTGGTACGCGCATCAAATCCGTGAAGGATGGATTGCAAAAGCGCAAATCGAACTGCGCCAAAACCTATCGACTATTAAGCTACTTGTGGCGGTTTGCCCAATGCTAGGGTTGTTAGGGACGGTGACAGGCATGATTACGGTGTTTGACGTAATGGCATCGCAAGGCAGCAGTAATCCGAAATTGATGGCTTCTGGTATCTCACTTGCTACGCTGCCAACCATGGCGGGTATGGTAGCAGCGCTTGCGGGCATGTTTATTCATGCTCGCCTTAGCAAAGTGTGTGAACGAAAAGCTATCCAGTTAGAACAATCTTTAAGGAGTCAAAAGTGAGACTCGGACGCAGACCTAACCAACAAGATGAAGCTCAAGTCGATTTAACCTCGATGCTTGATATCGTCTTCATCATGTTGATCTTCTTCATTGTGACCAGTTCGTTTGTACGTGAATCCGGTGTAGAAGTGAATCGCCCTCAGGCTTCTAATGTAGTAAGTCAAAAAGACGCGGGCATTTTTATCGCAGTAACGGCAGCGAATGATGTGTACATTGACAAACGAGTGGTTGATATTGAGCGTGTTGAGGCCTCTATTGAGCACCTGTTACTTGATCAGCCTGATGCTTCGTTAGTTATCCAAGCTGACGAGCATGCTTACAATGGCACTGTCGTGAAAGTGATGGACGCTGCAAAGGCAGCAGGTGTGAAGAACATTGCATTGGCGGCGGAGAAACCTTAATGGGCAGGCTGTTACTTGCACTACCAGCATCACTGTTAATTTCTGTGAGCTTGTTTAGCTTTATGGCGTGGATGGTTGATAAAGGCAACCAGCGTGCACCAGAAGCTTCAGAAGCCGTTCGTTTTGATATGGTGATGGTAGAGAATGAAGCAGACGTGCAGCGTCGTCAACGTTCAGTGCCGGAGCAACCAGAACCACCTCAAGCGCCGGAGCCAATGGATCTGTCTCAAGCTGACACTCAAATGGAACCAATGAGTCAGATGACGCCAGTCAGTGCTTTAGGTTTAAACACAGCCCTTGAAGGCATCGCGATTAGCGCCCCAAACTTGAAGGGAACAATGGGCAACCAGCAAGCACTGCCGTTGTATCGTGTTGATCCTCGCTATCCAAGTAAGGCGCTGAAACGTAGAGTGGAAGGTTATGTCATTATGCGTTTCACGATCGATGCAACTGGACGACCAAAAGATATTGAAGTGATCGAGGCTGAGCCCGAGCGCATGTTTGAAAGGGAAGCAATCCGTGCGCTTAAAAAATGGAAGTATCAGCCAAAAGTTGAGGATGGTGTGTCAATTGAGCAGTTCGGACAAACCGCTAAAGTGGAGTTCAAGTTAGCCAAATGATGAAAAAATTCTTAATCGGTACGGTATTAAGCCTGAGTGCACTCTCAACCATTGCCAGTGAGTTAAGCCAATACACCGCAGCGAGAGTTCAACGAGCACATAATTTGGCTCAAGAAGAGAAACTGAAAGAAGCGATTTCATCTCTTGAAGCTATGGAGCTTTCTCGTGGATATGACCAAGCTTATGTCGCTCGAATGTTGGGTATTTTTTACTGGCAGAACGAACAAACTCAAGCGGCGATTAAGCAACTTGAGTTGGCAGTCAATAGTGGTTTGCTACAAGATGAGCAAGCATGGCAAACCCGAAAAATGTTGGCTGATATACTGCTGAACGAGCAACGTTTTTCTAAGGCGTTACCTCATTACTATGCCTTGAGCAAAAACATTCCTAAAGGTCAAAAAGCGCATGAGTTATGGCTGCGTATTTCCCAATCTCATTATCAACTGAGTCAGTGGCAAAAAGTGCTTTCAGCAATGGCTCGTTATGAGAAATTTGGTCAGCCAGACAAGCTTGGCGCATTGTCGATAAAGCTTTCTGCTGAGCTAGAACTGAAAAAGTGGAAGCCGGCAATCTCGACCATCAAACGCTTAATCGTGATTGAACCTGAACGAATTGAATGGTGGCGTCAGCTTGTTGCTCTATATCTACGGGTTGATGACAACAAACGTGCCCTAGACTCTTTGGCGTTGGCAAAACTGAAAGGGTTACAACTTAGCCAAGATGACTTAAAGCTGCTGGCACAATTGTACGCGAAACGAGGTATTCCTGAGAGAGCTGCATTGGTGATGAACGAGCTAGAGGATGTAAACTCGAATAGTAAGCTAAAAGCTCAGCAAGCAACGTATTGGCAAATGGCAAAAGAGTGGGAAGAGTCTATTGATAGCTGGCGTATTGCAGCTCAGCTAGATAGGCAGTATTACTGGAACTATTCTCAACTGCTGGTGCAAGAAGGCCATTATAAAGATGCCATTGCCGCGCTCGATAATGTCAGAGGTCGTAAAGCGGATGTTGCACTTATCAAAACTCGCGCTTACTACAAACTTAAGCGGTTTGACGATGCGCTCGCTAATGCCAAAAGAGCGAATGAGATTAAGCCATCGAATCAGGCAAAAAGTTGGGTTAAGTATCTATCTCAGCTACGCAAAGTAGAATCGACGCAGAACTCATAGCGAACATTTTTATTAAATACCCGAGCTCAGTCTCGGGTATTTTTTTGTTTAAAGTAAACAATGTAAATTAAATGCCAATACGAATGATTATCACCTAAATTATGCCCCACATTTATTGGTGATGATTGTTTCTATGTTGCTTAAAAGCAAAGGTGTTCAAACTTGGGCTCGCCGCCTACATATCTATATTTCGATGGCTCTTCTCTTAGTTACGCTGTTTTTTGCAGTAACTGGTATTACCCTCAATCGCCCCGAATTGTTTGAACGCAGTGAACCTATCATTCAACAACATACTCTGACGGTTCCGCACTCAGTTTTATTCTCACATTCAGATACCTTTCAACCTAATCGTGAAGGGCTGGTGGCTTTCTTGACTAAAGAAACCGAGCTTCGCGGCACTCCCTCCGTACTAGATGTGTATACCGAAGTTGAGCAAGGTGAGTTGTTACTCGGAGAGCTTTCTATGGATTTTAAAGGCCCGGGTTATAACGCTACGGTCTTTATTGATATGACTACTGGTGCAGCAGACGTCGAAACGACGCACTACGGTATTGTTGCGCTGCTGAACGATCTACATAAAGGACGCAACAGTGGTGGGATTTGGAAGTGGTTTATCGACGTCACTGCGCTTTTGATGGTGTTTTTTGTTCTTACAGGCGTGTGCTTGTTACTGCCTAAGAAGAAGACGCTCAGAACGTCAATGCAATGGATGAGCTTTGGTACGTTACTGTCGCTCGTAATTTATTTTGTTGCTGTTCCATAACAGCTTTTTTAGAGAACACTTATGTTGAACACAGGAAGATTTTTCCGCCGTAATCACTTTTGTAAAGCCGCTTTGATCGCGGCTTTTACTCCTTTCTCTCTTTCCGCGGCGCCTCTACCAGATAACGCGAAGGTCGACTTCGAACTCGAACTTCCAAAGATAGATACCTCAATGTATGCACGCCCTTATGTGGCGGTTTGGGTTGAAAACGATCAGCGTAAACCGGTTAAAACCATCCAGTTATGGGTAGGGAAAGACGAATGGTTAAAAGATCTACGCAGCTGGTGGAGAAAAGCGGGTCGTTATGATCGTGAACTTGTTGATGCGGTGACTTCTGCAACACGTCCTGCTGGTCAATACCGCTTTGTCTGGGATGGAACCAATGACGCAGGGGAGCGTTTGGAACAAGGAAATTACACGTTGTACGTCGAGGTCGTTCGTGAACACGGTGGGCGAAACTACTTACGTCAAAAAATAACGCTAGCGGACAGTGACGTGCGCTATGAGCTTAAACCAACACAAGAGACGGGTGTCATCACCGTCAATTATCAAGTTAAGTGATTAAAGGACACAACAATGAAAACCAAAATGAAAGCAGTGGCATTGGCGAGTGTAATGGCAATGGGATTGGCTGTAACCACCACCGCACAAGCACATCCACGTTGGGTTCTGCCCTCTCACTTTACGGTTTCTAAAGAAGGCGGTGACTGGCTGACATTTGATGTTACTGCCTCTCACGGAACGTTTGTTTTTGATAAGCCTGCGGGTAGTGATCAGGCATTTGTGGTGATGCCGGATGGCCGCTCTGAGCGTCCTAACTTTGTTGTTCGTGGCAAGCGTCGCTCTATGTTTGATTTCTTTTTTACAGAAGAAGGCACGCACAAAGTCGCGATTAATAATCAGCCGAGCTACTACACACAATACAAAGCGGGCCGTCGTGATACGGTGAAATGGGCGCGAGCAAACAAAGCTGAGCGTGGTGACGTGCTTCCTGAGCAAGCGCGTGATGTGGTTACTCAACTAAGTTACACCCGAGCAGAAAGCTACATTACGGTTGGTATGCCAACGGACAAAGCGTTGGAGATTGAAGGCAAAATGCTGGAGATGAAACCGATCACGCATCCATCGGACATCATTGAAGGTGAGCCTGTGACTTTCCAGTTTTTCTTTAACGGAGAGCCACAAGAGGGCGTTACTGCTGAGATTACACGTGAAGGTACCATGTACCGAAACCATCAAGAACAAATCGATGTGGTGAGCGATAAAGATGGCAAAGTGATCTTCACGCCAGAAGTCGCTGGGCGCTACTTAATGAAAGCGAACTACAAAGGTGAATTAAAAGATAATCCATTGGCGGATAAAGCGAGTGCCAATGTTCATCTTACGTTTGAAACTCAACTTAACTAATCGAATTAGGCTCAGCAATTGCTGGGCCATTTTGGAATTATCATGAATAACACTTCTCTTCTAAAAGCTGTTTTGCTTTTTTCTGGATTTGCGTCCTTTCACGCTGCTGCACATTTTCCTCTGATGAGCTGTCACTTGGCGCAAGATAAAGTGATTTGTGAAGCGGGCTACTCGGATGGATCGACAGCGGTCGACTACGATGTCGAAATGTACGATTACGACGACAATCTGATCGCCAAAGAAAAAACAGATAAGCGTTCCATCGCAGAATTTACTCACCCTGAAACAGATTTCTATTTGGTATTTGATGCCGGACATGAAAGCCCGGTGGAAGTGGATATCGTTGAGCTGAAAGAGAAATGAGTGTACAGAAAGTTCGCCCTGATGATGGTAACCGAGAAGGAAAGTGGGTCGCACTGACAATCGCAGCAATTCTCAGTTCAGCAGCCATACTTATGCCCTACCATCAGGTCGCGACTGAAAAGCCAGACATGCAGTCTCATCAAGTGTTAATCACGGATTTACATCAAAATGAGTTGGGGTTGATCGCTGAGCTTAAGCTCGCTCATGAAGAGATTCGTGATTTGCAGCTAGAAACTGGAACTTGGCCTGAGGTCTCTGACATGGAGGCGCTTTGGATTGCTCCATTCGTGAAAGACCAAAACTGGAAGCGTAAAGGTTCTCATCAGTGGCAACGAATTGATGACGGTGTCTACATTGGCGTGAAGACCAGTGCCCAAGGCTCTGCTTCCATGCTGTTGGATAGCCGCAGTTCTCAAGCTGATATTTGGTTTAATGATTCTAGCCGTTCGTTAAATGTGGAGGGACTAAGCGATCTAGCTAAACGCCACGATTTCGGCTGGAAACAAATCGTTCTGTCAGGCTCTTCTTCCCACTCTCACGCCCATTAAGACAACATAATTGATAAGTACTATGATCAAACGCTCTCTTTTACGTCGTATTCTTACAGCCACCGCGTTATTGGCGGTGTCTTCTACAGGCTTTGCTGCCGAAAAACTCAGTATTGGTATTACGCTACAACCTTATTACAGCTATGTTAAAGCCGTTGTGGGTGAGAAGGCGGACATCATTCCTTTGGTTGATGCTGGTTTTAATCCTCACAACTATTTACCACAACCTAATGATCTTAAACGCTTAAATGAAATGGACGTAATAGTGATCAATGGTATTGGTCATGACGATTTTGCACTGAAAGTGATCAAGGCTTCTCAGCGTGATGATCTCGTGGTTATCGAAGCGAACAAAGAAGTGCCTTTATTGCCCGCTATGGGGCAGTCTGTTGGTCAAGGAGCAGTGAACCCTCACACCTTTGTCGGTCTATCAACAACCATTCAAAAGGTTTACACCATCGCGAGTGAGCTAAGCCAATTGGACCCAGACAATGCTGCGTTCTATCGCCAAAATGCCCGTAAATACGCGAAAACATTTCGCCTGATGAAGCGTGATGCAATGTTGTCTCTTGGTGAGTTGGACACGGCTGGTATGAAGGTGGCGACAACCCACAATGCTTACGGATATATCCTTCAGGAGTTTGGTGTTGACGTTGCCGCTGTCATTGAGCCTGCTCATGGTGTAGAACCAAGTGCAAGTCAGCTACAGGAAACGATAGAGAAAATTCGTGAATCGGGCATTGATGTTCTGTTTTATGAGCTCAATATGCCGAATCGCTTTGTTGATACCATCGAAGAGGCGACTGGGGTGCAGCTTTATCGCTTTTCTCACATGACTCACGGTGAGTATGAGGCCGATAAAGTTGAGGTTGAGATGCGAGATAATGTGGAAACACTAATCGAAGCCATGAAATTTGTGGCGAGTAAGCGAGCAGGGGAAAAGGCGTAATGACTGGACCTTCCGTTTCCTTAAGTAACGTGGGCCTAAAATACGCCGACAATATCATTTTGCAGAACATCAGCGCCGAATTCGAGAACGCGAAATGTCACGTGATTATGGGACCGAATGGTGGTGGGAAAACTTCTTTGCTTCGTTCGGTACTTGGACTTACGCCATTTTCGGGAAACATTGCACTCAATTGGCCAGAACCATCAGCTGCATCGGGGAAGATAGGGTATGTGCCACAAAAAGCGATGTTTGAAGCAAGCCTCCCGTTAACCGTGATGGATTTTGTACTGCTTAACCAAACCCGTATCCCTCTATTTTGGCGACGTAAAACGAAACAAACTCAACATGCTCTGGCCCAGCTTGATCGTGTGGGCATGGCAACGCGTAGCGACCGTCGTATGGGGCAACTCTCTGGCGGAGAGCAACAGCGTGTTTTGTTTGCGCAAGCTTTACTGGATGAGCCCAATTTATTGGTTTTAGACGAACCTACAACTGGCATGGATGAGCAAGGTGTTCGATATCTTGAAGGTTTGATTCATGAAGTCGTTGGAGAAGGCAAAACGGTGCTGGCAGTACACCATGACGTGACCGCAGTGCGCCGTTTAGATGCGCAGGTCCATGTCGTAAATCGTCAAATTGTGGCGTCAGGTCACCATTCAGATGTGCTAAGCCCTGATCGTATAGAAACATTATTCAAGCACTACACAGCAAAAGTGGAGGCTGCATAATGGATTGGTTGCGAGAGTTAGCGGTTAGCGGCGTTGAAGCTGGATGGTTAAGCGATAGCTTTTCTTATGCCTTCATGGTGAACGCAATTGTGGCAGCGCTGATATTAGGGCCATTACTTGGTGGTCTTGGTACATTAGTCATCGCCAAGCGACTGGCTTTTTTCTCTGAAGCGGTTGGGCACGCTGCGCTTACCGGAATCGCGATTGGTGTGTTGCTCGGTGAGCCGCCAGAGAATCCGATCATCGGATTGTTTAGCTTTTGTATGATTTTTGCGCTGTTGCTTCACTTTGTTCGTAATCGTACGAATGTACCTTACGACACACTGGTTGGGGTTTTTCTTGCACTAGCGTTAGCGGTTGGTGCTGCGCTGTTAATGTACGTTGCTCGCAAGATCAACATTCACATGTTGGAGAACGTGTTGTTTGGCTCGATCTTGACTGTGACGGACAACGATATCCTTATTTTAGCGATCAGTTGTTTGATCATATTACTGCTTCTTATTCCAACGTTTAACCGCATTTTGCTGACTTGTATCAGCCCGGATATTGCACGTGTACGCGGCTTTAATACCAGCTTTTATGATTACTTATTTGTCATGATGATCACCTTGGTCACCATTGCCGCGGTAAAGATTATTGGCGCGGTATTGGTTGGTGCATTGCTACTGATCCCTGGTGCAACGGCTAGGTTATTGACTAAACGCATGGGCAGTTTCGTTCTCCTTTCTTCTTTATTGGCAACCATTGCGTGTTTAATAGGAACCATACTGCCGATGGAGCTTGAGCTACCAGTGCCATCAGGCGCATCCATCATCATTGTTTCTGCGGCATTTTTCCTAACAGCAACGGTTTACCGAATTATCCAAAAAGCGTAACCCTTTTTATAAAGTAATGAACATGAAGATAAAAAAATTAGCGATAACTTTTGGTTTGGTTATAGCGACAACACTTCCATCGTTGGCAAGCGCCAAAGACATTTTAACCAGCACTCCCGTCACGTACATGTTGTCTGAGCAACTCATGAAAGGTACAGGGATAGAGACTCAGTATCTGCCTCCAAAGCGTTACGGCGTTGAGCGTCTTGAGAACTGGTTCGCAAATAAAGGTACAGAGCAAGTTAAGCAAGCGGGTCAAGCCGCGACGGTTGCTGTTACTCTTGGTGCGATTTGGAAACAAGACCCGACTTATGTTTACGCTCGACAGGGCAACATTCACTTGATTGAAATCGATGCATCGCAGGCCATTTCTCCTAGAGCTCAAGGAGTTGCAGTACTGACATTGGAAAACGGGTCAACATCGAAGTACGCGTGGCTTAACCCTACAAACTTAATCCGAATGGCGGGTATTGTTGGAGAGGATCTACAACGTGTATATCCTGAACACCAAAAGACGATTCAAACGAATCAACAGGCTCTTATGCTCAATGTGCGTGAACTGATCAACCAACAACAGGCAGAGATCTTCGATAAAGGCATCGATTCAGTGGTACTGATGAGTGAGTCACTAGAGGACTTTGCCTCTGGCAACCAATTGTTTGTGGTTGGGCGCGAATTTAAGCCGGAATTTGAGTGGACAGAAGAAGACAAATTATCTTTAAAAGCTCAGTTTGAACAAGATAAAACGCTATGGTTAGTGACGGATAAACGACCGTCGAAAACCTTGACATCGCTTATTAAACCGAGCCGCATACTGCAAATTGATGTTATTGACCGCTGGGGCAGTAAGGGTATCAAAACTGAGAAGCCACTCGCACGTTGGGAGATGTGACACGTAAAAAGCCACAGATTTTATGATGGGGAATGAAAAGTTCCCTATTTTTTTGTGACTCAGTTCAAAATGTGAGCATTAATACCACTGGTTGCATAAGAAAGTGTTTGTTTCATTTCTATTTCATTACTACTTTGTTATGTGTTCGTTGCGATTGATTCGGATTTAATCTGTTTCTAAGCGAACCGGTACAAACAACTATACGGATGTTAACAATGAAAATGAAAACTCTAGCCGTTGCAGTGGCGGCACTAGCATGTGGTTCACAGGCCTTCGCAGCAGAAGTTTACAACAGCGATGGTACATCTTTATCGATCGGCGGTCACGTTTCAGTTGGCGTGGGTGAGTATTTCGAAGAAGATGTAAAAGTTCACCAAGTGTCTCCACGTATTAACGTTGCGGGTAAGAAAGACATTGGCAACGGTATTACTATCGACGCTAAAGGTGAATGGGCGCTTAACTACCTAAACGGTGGCGAGCAATCGTTCAAAACTCGTCTAGGTTACATCGGTGCTACTCATGAGCAGTTTGGCCGTTTAGTAGCAGGTACTCAATGGTCACCTTACTACGATGTCGCTGGCGTTGCGGATCTACCAATCGCGTTTGCGAACGACTTTTTGTACGACAACCACGGCAACCTAGGCTCAGCTCGTGCTGATAAAATGCTTAGCTACCGTAAAGGTTTTGAATTTGGTGAAGGTTTTGCTTTCAACCTAGGTCTAGGTTGGCAAGGTGAGCAAACTTCAGACGCCGTAACTTACGAGCAACGTGGTCAAATTGCATTGAGCGGCTCTGTAGCTGGCTTTGGCTTGGGTTACGTATACAGCGGTGGTGATATTAAGGAGCAGAACCTAGGAACTAAAACAGCTGAATCACACCTATTCTCTGTAAACTACGGTCAGTACGGTTCAGGTCTATACGCAGCAGTAGTATACGGTATGAACGAGTACTTCTACCAAATGCGTAAAGACACTTCTCAACTTGAAGCTCTTTTGGCATACGGCGTAAACGATTGGACATTCAGCGTTAACTACGAAGGCGTAGAAGACGAAGAAGACAATAAGACAGTTTCAAGCGAAACTGCGCTACAAGCAGAGTACGCTGTAACTCCTGCTTTCGTAACGTTTGCAGCTTACCAGTTTGATCTAGGTAACGACTACAACAATGAAGAGAACGACTACTGGACTCTAGGTGCTCGTTACTACTTCTAATAAATAGGCCAGTTTCTACTGCCTAAACACATTTATTGTGTTAACGCCTACTCGTTGTGAGTAGGCGTTTTTCTTTCTGCTATCCTTTGGCTATAAGAGAGGCTAGTCATTCTGTGCTTAGGTAACCCCACTCTTTGTTTAGAGAGTGCGTCTATAAAAAATGCCCGCAACTTGCGGGCATTTTTGTTGTTAGAAGAGATGCATTTCTATTAATACGCTTATTTTTTATCGAGTAAATCGAGGAAGAAGGCATACTCTAGCGCATCTTCTTTTAAGCGCTTAAATCGACCAGATGCGCCGCCGTGTCCGGCTTCCATATCGGTTTTGAACAACAAGACGTTATCGTCTGTCTTCATTTCACGAAGTTTGGCGACCCACTTCATTGGTTCAAAGTACTGTACTTGAGAGTCGTGCAAGCCAGTCGTTACCAACATATTCGGGTAGTTTTGCGCCTTGATGTTGTCGTAAGGCGAGTAACTCAACATACAGTCATAGTATGTTTTGTTATTTGGGTTACCCCATTCATCATACTCGTTGGTGGTCAATGGAATTGATTCATCGAGCATAGTGGTTACCACGTCCACAAACGGAACATGAGCGCCGATACCGCGATACAGTTCTGGTGCTTGGTTGATGATAGCCCCCATTAAGAGGCCTCCTGCAGAGCCACCAACAGCGAAGACTTTATCTTTCGCGCCATAGCCTTGTTCAACCAAACCTTTAGTCACATCAATAAAGTCGTTGAATGTATTTTGCTTGGTTAGTTTTTTACCGTCTTCATACCAAGGGCGGCCAAGCATTTCAGATCCACGAATATGAGCAATGGCGTAAACAAAGCCGCGATCCAATAGACTCAAACGTGTCGAGCGGAAAGTTGGCTCAATGGTTGCGCCATAAGATCCATAACCATATTGGTAGAGTGGATTCGTACCATCTTTCTTAAATAAGTCTTTACGATACACCAAAGAAACGGGTACTTCTTTACCGTCACGGGCTGTGACCATGATGCGTTCTGATTGGTAATTGTCAGGATTAAAATCACCAAGTACAGGTGTTTGCTTCATGATTTCTGACCCGCCCGTTTTTAGATCGAAATCGTAGTAGGTTCCTGGAGTGGTTAAACTGCTGTAATAAATACGAACTTTCTCGTTATCCAGCTCTAGGTTACCTGTCAAATAGGCAGCAAACGCATCGTCATTAAATGTGAGGGGGAATTCTTTTCCTGTTGAAAGCTGACGTACAGTGACGCTTGCTAGGCCGTTAGAGCGCTGCTCATAGACGATGTGATCATCGAATAACTCGAAGTCGACAAGTTGATTGTTGTCGTCTGCGGCAATCACATCTTGCCATTTAGAGCGGTCATGCATGTCATTTTGATGAACTTTCATCAAACGGAAGTTGACGGCTTGATAGTTAGTATAAATGTAGTACCAATCGCCTAGCTTAGAAATACTGTATTCAATGCCATCTTCACGAGGATAGAACGGTTTCGCCTTTGCTTTAGGGTTGTTCGCATCAATGATAGAGACCCCACTGGTTTCTGTACTCGAATGCCAGATATAAATATCTTCGCCATCTTTGCTTTTGCTTAGTGAGGTGTAATAGGCGCTGTCGGTTTCCTCAAAAATCAGCTCATCGCTGCTTTGTGGTGTGCCCAATACATGACGATAAACTTGGTAGCCCAATAAGGTCTGTGGATCTTTTTTGATGTAGTAAAAGGCGTTGTTATCGTTCTGCCATGCGACAGCGCTTGAGGCCCCTTCGATTTCATCTTGTAGGTAATTGCCTGTTGTCAGGTCTTTGATCTTAAGGGTGTACACGCGGCGGCTTAATGTGTCTTCGCCATACGCCAATAAGTTTTCATTCGGACTAACGTATAGGCCGCCGATACTGAAAAATTCATGTTCTTTTGCTAGTTCATTGACATCTAAAATGATTTGTTTGTCTTTGCCTGCAAAGTCTTTAGCTCGCAAATGGACTTCGTACTCGTTATCTCCGGTCACTTCACTGGAGTAGAAATAGTTGCCTTTACGAACCGGTACTGAGTTGTCGTCTTTTGCGATGCGCCCTTTAATTTCTTCAAATAGCGTATCTTGAAGTGTTTCAGTGTGCTTTAGAACGGTTTCTGCGTACTGATTTTCTTTCTCTAGGTGCTGTAAAATTTCAGGGTCTTTACGTTCGTCGTCACGCATCCAGTAGTAGTTATCAACGCGGGTATCGCCATGAATAGTCATCGCGTGAGGGACTTTTTTCGCAACCGGAGCTTGAGTTTGTTGAGCAACGATCTGTGTTTGGGAGTATTGAGTCATGCTGGGGATTCCTTGATTGCTGCATCCGGCGACAAGCGCGACCGAGACGGCCAACGTAGTTAAAGTGAAACGCATCTGATTTTATCCTTATTGTACACCCAAGTGGCCTCATCCTGAGGGCTGGGCTTTCATTTTGTTAGTGGTTTTCAGTTGTCCATTCTTTGTTATGGGGTATACCGAAAAAGTGAGAATCCTCAATATTTCGAGTTGGATACTCAATTTGAAGGGAGCTGAAAACACATTGTGTAAGCAGCTGTTATTTTTAACAAATATCAATTCGAAAGTTAAATCATTCTCATCGGGAAATCGATATAGTGTGATATGAAAAAAGGGACACACTTGTTGAGTGTGTCCCTTTTGGACTTTGAAAGTAAGCTGATAATGATCAGATAACTTGCGGTACTTCGTTTGAGTGATTGTGTGCTCGATTCACCCACATTAACCCAAGCATTGCAATTACCGACATTGCCATCATCAAAATGCCCAAAGGCATCTGGTTATGCGCTGGAAATAGTGACGCGAGCAAAGTTGCGACACCTGCCCCCAAGTTTTGCATGCCACCCAATGTCGCGCCTGCTGTTCCTGCATGGTATGGGAATGGCGCAATCGCTCCAGTTGTTGCTGCTGGGAAGAGAATACCTGCACCCAAAAAGTACACGGTTGCGCCTCCAACCAGCGTTAATGCAGTGGTTAAACCAAACAAGCCTGGGATGAGCACAATAGCAGAGCCCACAAAAATAGAGACCAAGCCTACATTTAAAGCACGACGCTCAGAGCGACGTCTTGCGATGTAGCTAGATAAGCCTGCACCCACCAAGTAACCTGGGATCGGCAATATAAACAGCAAACTTACCGTTGTTGCTGGTAATTCTAATACCCCACCTAACAACACCCCAGCTGCCGCTTCGAATACACCCACACCAGCGAATGTTGCAACCAGGCAAATCAAAAAGCCTTGAAAGCGACGGTCAGACAAAACGTGTTTGTAGCTTTTGGCTACTGGTTCGAATTTGCGTTTCTCTTTTGGTAGCGTCTCCATCATGCTTGTCATCATGGTGATCACAACCGCGATAGCAAATAGCGCTAAGAACAAGTAGCTCGACCGCCATCCGAAAGCTTCTGTTAGGTAACCGCCTAATACTGGTGCCATTAATGGTGAGAAAATCACACACATGCTAATTAAGCTGTTTGCTCTGTGTAGATCAGAGCCTTCAAAGCAATCGCGAGTCAGAGTGCGTGACATCGCACCGCCGCAGCCAATACCTAAGCCTTGGATAAAGCTACCAATCAAGAACCATTCAAATTGATGTGCAAATAATGCTACCAGTGTACCCACGATGTAGATAAGCAGCCCGACGATGATGATCGGTTTGCGTCCCAAGCGGTCCGATAGTGTGCCATACGCAAATTGCGACAAGCCATATGGGATTAGGTAACAAGCCATCACAGCTTGAAGTGATGACGCAGATACCAAAAACTCGCCCGCCATATGACCGATTGAAGGCACGTACATTGTCTGGGTCATTTGACCCACGGCAGTCAATATAGCGATTAAAAAGGTAAGTTTCGCTAATGGAAACGAAGCAGACATTTGCGTATCTCTCCAAAAAATTTAAGACGTAAAAACCCTTAGCGCTCTTTTATAGAGTGCCAACTGAATTCTTGTGTTGCGGGGGTATTTGCGCGAGATAATAGTGCTTGCTTGTATAATTAGCAATCGAAAAGTGTGAAGTTGAGCAAGATAAAAATCTATGATTTCAATTAGAAAAACTAATCCGATTTTGTTTTCAAAAAGAGATGCATTTCTTTGTCTAATTAAGTTAAATCTTTTACTTTTCGTGAATAGAATGAGCCTTATAGGTAACTGGTTTTAATGGTTAAAGTGCAAAAATAAAGCGTCTGCTCGGTTGATCTGAGTTCAAGATGAAACGAGTGAATAAAAGGTAGAGGAAGGCATCAGAAAGAAAAGGGAGCCGAAGCTCCCTTAGAAATGATTATGTCTATTCGCGCTCAGATGCGTATGCGTAAAGCATTTCTAGTGCGATGGTTGCTCCCGCTAGTGCGGTAACATCACTGTGGTCGTATGGAGGCGATACTTCGACAACATCCATACCCACGATATTCATGCCGGCTAAACCACGAATAATTTTCAGCGCTTTGTCTGAGTTCAAGCCACCACAAACTGGTGTACCAGTTCCCGGTGCGAAGGCCGGGTCTAAGCAGTCGATGTCAAAAGTGACATATACTGGCTTGTCTGCGACGGTGCGACGAATTTCTTCTAGGATCTCGTTCACCGACATGTCATTCGCTTGCATCGCATTAATCACATTGAAGCCGTGATCTTGCTGTTTGTACTCCGTACGAATGCCGATTTGTATTGAGTTCTTTGCTGAGATCAAACCTTCTTTCGGCGCATGGTAGAACATCGTACCGTGGTCGTATGAACTGCCATTTGCGTAGGTATCCGTATGAGCATCAAAGTGAATCAGAGCCATTTGACCATGATGCTTCGCGTAGGCACGCAGGATAGGCAGTGTGATGAAGTGGTCACCGCCCAATCCCAACATGGTTTTACCGCTTTTTAGAATTTCACTGGTTGCCGCCTCTAGACGGTAAGTGAAATCTTCCGCATCACCGCAATCGAACACAAGGTCGCCCGCGTCGATCACTTTCAGTTTATCCAATACGTTGAAGCTCCACGGGAACTTCTTACCTTCCCATGCCAAGTTGACTGAGGCACGGCGAATTGCATCTGGACCCATACGCGCACCTGGACGACCAGATGTTGCCATGTCCAGAGGGACTCCCAACACCACAACGTCTGCGTCTGCCGATACCGGGTTACGAATGTACGGCAGACGTAAAAACGACATAGAGTTGGAGTAAAGCGAATAATCAGTTTTAGTAAACAAATCATTCATATCAGAAGTCCTCTAAATAGGTGTATCCTGCTAGACCTTGTTCTAGTTCTGCTAGGATTTGTGCTTGTTCATTGGCTTCAACTCGCTGTGAAACCAATTGTTTATAATTGTCACGAATCGCATCCACGTCGATATGAACGTAGCGCATCATGTCTTCTACACTATCACCTTCGTTGATGTAACTGATCTCAAATTGACCGTGTTCATCAACATTGACTACAGCACTGTGGGTATCACCAAATAGGTTGTGCATGTCACCAAGGATTTCTTGGTATGCGCCTACTAGGAAAAAGCCCATTAAGTACGGTTTGTCTTTGCTCCAAGCTGGTACAGGTAGCGTGCTCTCGATGCCTTGACCATCAACGTAGTGATCGATCGCGCCATCAGAGTCACATGTGATGTCCAACATCACTGCACGACGCTCTTCCGCCTCGCCAAGACCAGAAAGTGGCAGAACAGGGAACACCTGATCAATACCCCAAGCATCTGGTAGAGATTGGAAGAGAGAGAAGTTCACGAAGAACTTATCTGCAAGACGTTCGCTCAACTCGTCCAGAATCGGACGGTGGAAGCGATTCTTAGTGCTCATCTTGCGGCTTAATTCGAAGTAAATGCGCAGTGACAATTGTTCTGCCCACGCACGTTGTTCCAAGTTAAGCACGCCTGTAGCAAATTGAGAGTGCACTTCTGCCAAATCACTTTGGGTATCATTGTAAATCTCAATTAACGCACGAGCGTCTGTACCATCTTGTAAGTTTTCCCAGTTTCGCCACATGTTTTGTAGCAAAAGCGGAGCGTCATCATCACGCTCATGTACTTCTTCCGGTAGGTACGATTCGGTACCAATTACGTTAGAAATCAATACAGCGTGGTGCGCTGTTAGCGAGCGACCCGATTCCGAAATGATCACTGGCATTGGTTGTTCGTATTGCAGACACACATCGCCCACTGTGTTGACGATATTACGTGCGTATTCTGCAAGGCCGTAGTTCATCGAATTCGATGATTGGCTGCGTGTGCCGTCATAATCCACTGCCAAGCCGCCGCCCACATCGAAGTACTCGATGTTTGCACCGAGTGCGCGTAGTTCGCAGTAGAAACGTGCAGACTCGTTCACACCATTGCGTACATCACGGATGTTTGCCATCTGTGAACCAAGGTGGAAGTGAACCAGTTGCATCGCGTCTAGGTTGCCTTCGCGTTTAAGACGTTCAATAACGCTAAGCACTTGCGATGCTGATAAACCAAACTTCGATTTTTCACCGCCACTTGCTTGCCATTTCCCTGCGCCTTGAGAGGCGAGGCGAATGCGTAAACCAAGGCGCGGTTTTACGCCCAAACTTTTCGCTTCTTCTAGTACCAGATCCAGCTCAGAAAGCTTCTCTAGTACGATGAATACTTTGTGGCCTAGCTTTTCACCGATCAGTGCAAGACGCACATACTCACGGTCTTTGTAGCCATTACACACGATCACGGAGCTACCTTGTTGAGCCAATGCAAGTACCGCCAACAATTCTGGCTTGCTACCCGCTTCAAGACCAAGCTGCTTGGTTTCTAGTTGAGCTTGGCTCGCTAGAATTTCATCCACCACTTCACGTTGTTGGTTTACTTTAATTGGGTACACCAACAAGTATTTGTTTGGATATTGGTATTCTTCAATTGCTTGGTTGAATGCGTGGCAAATACCATGCACACGTTGGTGCACAATTTGCGGGAAGCGTACTAATACAGGCAGATTTAACTGCTTCGCTTCTAGCTCATTTACAATCGCACTGAAAGGGATTTGATGTGCACGATCACTACGTGGTGATACATATACTTCGCCTTGGTCATCAATGCCGTAGAAACCTTGGCTCCAGTAGTGAACGTTGTAGTCCGCGCGGATGCGGTCTAATTTAGTTGCTTTTTCCAACTCGATTCTCACAAAAATGTACTTAACTCCTTAATTAATTAGAAGGAAAAGTACAAAAAAGCAAATCATGAGGTATTTACCTCATACCCTGACACGAACTCCGTGTGCGCGCATTAACGGATAAAAGGGCCCTTGAGTCTAATGATTAAAATCTATCATCTCGATTATGATTTGTTGTCGTCGCTACGTGTGAATATTTGTTTACCGAAGCGTCCATTCTGCTGTTATAGTTGGTCTGACCAGTAAGGATTCGGTCATGAAGCATCTCACTAAAATAAGGACATATTTTGCAGCTGCACAGAATTCAGGGGTACATTCAGACCATGTATCTCGCCGAATATTCCGATAAATTATTGTTGCTTGATGGTGCCAGTCGAGCAGACATCCCTCATCTTAAAGACTTTATTGAACATCAACTCCATCGTCCTTTTTCTGACCTAAAGTTGGTTGTTGTGACCCACATGCATCCAGACCATGCTGGTGGTGCGCACAAACTACGTGATTTAACAGGATGCAAGCTATTGGCCGCAAAGCGAGAGAACCAGTGGTATAGCGGTGTAGACGGTTGGCTAATGCATTTGACCGATTTGATGTTAGCACGCTGGATGGCGAATCGGATGCGTAAACCAAAGCAAAACCTGTGGTATTCCCGCAAGCTAAAGCCAGATATTGAACTTATTGATGGACAGTTTATTCCTGGATTTGATGATTGGCAGGTGCTAGAAACGCTAGGGCATACCGACCGAGATCTGTCGGTTTATCATTCTGAACAAGATGTGTTGTATGTGGCGGATTTAATGGTGCAGGTGAAAAAGCATCTGATTGCGCCGTTTCCCATATTTCATCCGAATCAATATCGGCAATCATTAAAGCGTGTGTTTGAGATGAATCCGCAATGTTTGCTTTTGGCACATGGGGGAGAGGTGACTTTGGATGAAAAAGCGTATCAGCACATTTTGAATACAGCGCCGACTAAGCCAATGACGCACTGGCGAGTGACAAAAGTTAAAGCGAAGGGATTGTTGTTTGCGTTATTTCGTAGGAAGTAGGCGAAGATAAAGCCAGACGAGTGATGCTCAACAAAAACGTTCGATCACTCATCTGAAGCTACGGGGTTAAGATGCCAATAAGTGAGATTGGCTAGGATCAACGAGCACTTTGTCTGCCATGCCCTGACGACCTAACAACATCATGTAAGTCATTTTTTCACGGTTAGTCAACGTAATGTCGATTGGCCATTGTTGGTCGCCCATACGCAGCATCGTTGTGATCACGCAGCGGTGCTCAAAAGTACCGTTAGAAGATTTAACCTTACGGTTTGCTTTTAGTTTCGCTGTGCAGCGAACCACTTGTTCTAAATGGTATACATCTGGGTGCAGATCGAATGCAACATAAGACTGACCATCTTTTTCAAAGCAATCAATATTGTCTACATGTAATGAAGAGGTTTGAGCGCCTGTATCAATACGCGCTTCAAGGTGAGTAATCCCTAACTCTGGCAAGCAAATAGCTTCGGCATTCCCAATGATCATTTTCTGATTCATAGTGTCATCCTAGCGACGAGTAACAAGAGAGCCGGCTTTTGGCTCTCTTGTGCGTTAAACAAAAATCAACCTTTACCGCGAGTACGGTTTGAATTTGGCTTAGCGTTTTTCTCGATAAAATCGAAGATCATACCTGCAATGTTTTTACCAGTTGCTAGTTCGATGCCTTCTAGACCAGGGGAAGAGTTCACTTCCATTACCACTGGGCCATTTTTAGATTGAAGGATATCCACACCACAAAGGTTCAAGCCCATCACTTTCGCTGCATTTACAGCGGTCGCACGCTCTTCTTTGCTCAAACGCACGAGTTGTGCAGAGCCACCACGGTGAAGGTTAGAACGGAACTCGCCTTCCTTTGCTTGGCGCTTCATTGCGGCAATCACCTTATTTCCGACAACAAAACAGCGGATGTCCGCGCCTTTTGCTTCTTCGATAAATTCTTGCACCATGATGTTAGCTTTCAAACCCATGAAAGCTTCAATCACACTTTCTGCCGCTTTATTTGTTTCAGCAAGTACAACACCAATGCCTTGAGTGCCTTCTAGCAATTTAATCACTAGAGGTGCGCCACCAACGTTTTTGATCACGTCCTGAATGTTGTCAGGATGGTGAGCAAAGCCAGTGCGTGGCAAACCGATGCCTTTACGTGATAGCAATTGCAATGAGCGCAACTTGTCACGAGAGCGGCTGATCGCGACAGATTCGTTGACACAAAATGTACCCATCATTTCAAACTGACGTACAACAGCAGTGCCGTAAAACGTAATAGATGCCCCAATACGCGGAATAACAGCATCGTATTGCGGTAATTCTTCACCCTTGTAGCGGATCTTAGGGTTGTTGCTCGTAATGTCCATATAACAGTGAAGCGTGTCGATCACATCGATTTGATGCCCACGTTCTTCACCCGCCTGTTTTAGGCGCATGGTTGAATATAAATTCTCATTACGAGAGAGAATAGCAATACGCATGGCAATTCCTTAGTAAGTCAGTACCAAATTAAAATATAAGTATAGAGCATAGAATGCAGTAGGCAGGTGATCATGTTATGACATAACCTACTTACTTCAACGATTTAGAATTGTGGTTGAACAACCACGTCGTCAGAGGTGCGCACCTTAGGGCGTTTTTTTGTGAGATGAAAACGAAAAAGCATCGTCGACACGACAAAAATATTTTATCGAACGCTCACGCCTTGCGGTATGAGACTGTCAAGGGTGAGATAAATAAAATTGAGCAAAAATTTCATCGCTTTGTCACGAATTATCGCTTAAAAAAGCGGCCAATTTGACCGCTGTTTTTAGCTGTTTTGATAGTGACTTAAAAAAAGTTCCGCCGTTTGGGTAGCTAACAGCCTAGATTCTTCATTCGACAAAGAGGGGCGAATTCCCATTAACTGCGGCCAGAATGCACTGCCTTTAAGTAAGTTGTGCAATTGAGTGCTTGCTATATGTACATCATCAATTTGCAAAGCGCCACTGTTCGATTTCTCCGTAAGCCAGCGGTACAGGGCGGTTTCCTGTTTCGACATTTGTTCTGCTTGTTCTTTGAGATCTTCCGGCTTAAATAAGAAGTGCCCAAATGCCACTTTTGCCAGCTCAATATAGTTTGGTTCCGTCACCACAATGATCTCGCTGTAGAGTAATTCAATCAATTGATCTTTAAGTGGCAGAGTGGCCAAGCGTTTAATATCGCTTTCCATCATTGACGAACGCCAAAGCTCAGTCAGCAACTCCGTCACGATCGCTTCCTTAGAAGGGAAGTGATTATAGACCGTGCGCTTAGAGACTTGTGCGATTGAAGAGAGCTTATCCATGCTGGTGTTTTGCACTCCAAACTCTTGAAACGCTTGCCTTGCCGCGCACAAGATGGCTTCTCTTTTGGTTTCGCTACGACTTTTTCTTTTTACATTCATAAGCTTGCTAAGTTAAGAAGATCATTTCTTGATCTATTTTACACTAAGTAGTTTACTTTTGATAATTAGAATGTAAACTGCACCGTGTAGTTTACTTTTGTTCGGGTTAACTTTTTATGAAAAAAACTTTGCTAGCCACAGTAGGAGCGTTCGCGATGGGTACATCCATGATTTCTTGTTCTAATGTTGATACTGAAAAAGCGCCAACATACCCGGACAAATTTGCAAATACAGAGTTGGAATACAAAAGCGGTTTGGGCGACATGTTCGAAATCATGAAAGCGTATTTTACGACTGAGCGCCTTAACCCAACACCAACGATTGAAATTCCAGTGCATGCGATCACAGCGCAGCAGCTGTTAGAAGAGCACGATGACGTCATCTATCGTCTGGGTCACTCAAGCGTATTAATGAAGCTCGATGGAAAACTGGTGATGACCGACCCTGTATTCAGTGATCGCGCGTCTCCTGTGAAATGGGCTGGGCCAAAACGTTTTCACAAAACTCCCATCACGATAGAAGATTTGCCAACTATCGATGTGGTGGTGATCAGTCATGACCATTACGATCACCTAGATAAAGCTTCTATTAAAGTGCTAGGCGACAAGGTGGGCACTTTCTTGGTGCCGTTAAAAGTGGGGCAATTACTGGTTAACTGGGGGGTGCCGAAGGAGAAAGTGATCGAGCTAGATTGGTGGGAGTCACATTCTGTCGACGGCATTGAATATACATTGACTCCGACTCAGCATTTCTCCGGTCGAGGTTTGACAGACCGCGATACGACGCTGTGGGGCAGTTGGGTTATCAATGCACAACAACACAAAGTGTTCTTCAGTGGTGACTCTGGTTACTTCAATGGCTTTAAAGAGATTGGCGAAAAGTACGGTCCATTTGACTTCACCATGATTGAAACAGGTGCGTACAATGAACTCTGGTCAGACATTCACATGTTCCCAGAGCAAAGCGTTCAAGCACACATCGATGTGCAGGGCAAAGTTATGATGCCGATCCATAACAGCACGTTTGATTTATCGATGCACGATTGGAATGAACCGATGCAACGCGCGTTAGACATCAGTGAAGAGCGCGGTGTAACGTTAGTTAGCCCTGAGATTGGTCAACGCTTGGCGATTGCGGAGCCTCAGCCTGCTCGGGCATGGTGGCAATAATTGCTGAGCTAAGCAGCCAAACACCAGAATAGTTAAGTCACTTATCAGTAGTTACTATTAGTAGTTAGTAGTTAGTAGTTAGTAGTTAGTAGTTAGTAGTTACGTGGCCAGGGATAAGGATAAAGGTGCGATGAAAGCAAAGTGGACGTTGTTACTTACATTAAGCATTCTGCCTACCTTTGCACTAGCAGGGGTAGAGCAAGATATCTCGACGTTGATAAAACGAGTTGAGCAATCCTCTTGCACTTTTATCCGCAACGGCAAGTCGTACACTAATCAAGAAGCAGCAGAACACATGCGCAATAAATGGGATTACGCCAAAGATGACGTTGATTCCGTGGATGTGTTTATAAAAGAAGTTGCGTCGAAAAGTTGGTTATCTGGCAAACCATATTGGGGGGATTGCCAAGAGGAACGCATTACCAGCGAAGAGTGGCTAACATCATTGATGCGCACCACCGATCACATCCAATAACACTTCTTTGATGGTCTGATAGCGCAGAGGTAGAGCACGACTGCGCTTACGAACCAGAAATAGCTCTTCACATACAGTGTTTTTCAATTGAGCAATGTGTAACGTGTCTTTTAGCGGAAAATTGTCGACCGCACTTTGAGGCAGCACGGTGAAGCCAAGTCCTTTGCTGACAGGTAGCAAAATTTGGCTCAATTGATTTACGTAGCCGGATAATGGTAAATCGCTCATCTTAATTTCTTGGAGCTGTGGTTCTTCACACTGGTCAAAAAACAGCGTCATGTAATGCTCGGCATCAGGGTGGCTAATGACACCACAGTCATGCAAGAGTTGTGGCGTTATCTGCTTATTTTGATAATGCTTTGGCAGAACCAAGCACAACCTCTCTTTACCAATTCGCTCACTGTGAAACAGACCTTTGTTGGGAACATCAGTCACGATACCAATATCGATGTGCCCTTGCGTTATGGCGTTGAGAATAGATTGATTTGGCGCGGCTTCTAAATGTAACGATAAGCTCGGGTGCTGTTTTTGCTTCTCCAAAATGGGCCCATACAACATTAACGCCATTGCACCAGAACAAGCCAGTTTACAGTGGCCTGAAAACGCATCATCAAAACTGAGCTCTTCGAGCAGCTTCTTCTCTCTATCTTCTAACTCGAGCGCATATGCGTAGACAATCCTGCCTTGCTCGGTTAATTCGAAGCTTTTGTTTTCGCGCTTGATCAAGGCATGCTGACAACTTTGCTCTAATTTTTTGATGTGTTGGCTGACGCCAGGCTGAGTCATAAAAAGTTTTTCTGCCGTTTGCGTAAAATGACCGACTTCAATCAATGTCTTAAATGTATGTAACCAAACAGGATTAAGCATAGTGTGTGATTTTCTGAGAGCTTCGTTGGGAGACGTAAAGAAAATGATAGCACGGTGTTTTATGAAAACAGAGAAGACTTAAACGATAAAGATGAATCTTTATCAATACATTACAGACAAAATAAAACCCCGCCTGGTTTCCCAGACGGGGCTTATTCTTTTTCGCAGCAATCCAGCTACTAATAGGTGCTCCCTGCATCTATCCTTGATTGTGGCTAAGTCCTTTAACCGAGTTCCTTGTTCATCGCCTTCCTAGCGGTGTCCATTCTTGCCTATCATCCTGACGGGCGAACTCTATCCTAGAGCTTAACTACATCCTTGCTGACAACTCATCCTAAGCTATCAAATCTTCATCCTGAAGATACCCAATCCTTTAGGCTTTTTTCCTGTTCCCGCCAACATCCTGTCGACAAGTTGAGTATTGATGTTTTGCTGATTTGACTCAATTAACTTTTCTAAATTATTTTTACTTATTATTTTAAGTGAATTTAAATATTACTTTTAAATCATATGCTTAATGTTTTTTCTGGCATTGCTCTTAGAGGTGATTAATCTATTTGCTTACAACTCTTGTAAGAGATCTCGCACAGGTTTGGTGGTGAATGTATTAATGTGCGCTTTTTGTTCCGAGTTCTGTGGATTGAACTGGATCACAATGCGTTAAAAGGGAGGCGATAAAGATGAAAGTGAATTGATCTTGAGTAGAGATTTGTTTGAAAAGAAATAAAAAATCTTGCGGTTTTTATAAACAGTATGGTAAATCTGAAATGCCCACCTTGTTAATCCTTATTAAGATTCAATGACAGTATAAGTAGGGAACTTGATTGCCATTTTTCTGTCATATCTGGTGAGTAAGTTAACTGTGTCAGATAGATAATATGCCGTTTGCCAGTAAAAACAGGCTGCAAGAAATCGGTAATTATCATTATGTTGTGAAATTGGTCACGGTTAAATGATTGATTCCCTTATAGATTGAAGGGGATACGACCTTAGACAATAAGCTCCATGAGGAGCGTTACTTATATAAGATGAGGGACTTTACTATGAAAAAGACTAGAAGAGCTCAGCTACATCGTGTGCGTATTCAATACTGGAAAGACACGAAAGACGCCCCAGCTAAAAAATCATAGTTAATTATACCTAAAGGCACGAGCTGGCTGTGGAACACAGTTTCCCGTTGATTGCCAGCTCAAAAACACCACAATCACATTCACTCCGCGCAACTTCCCAAACCCCTATTTTTACTATCGCATTCTTCAAAAAATAAAAAAGCCAGTCTTAAGACCAGCTTTCTCTACCATTTACTGAGCTCTGCGTATTACAGGTTGCCCTTTAGTTACAGGTAGTTGGCGTCAACTAGTTCGCCCGCTTGCGCGCTTTTCACTTCTGGACGTGCTTCTAACCATTTAATAACTTGCGCTTTCTGTTCTTCAGTCGCACTGCCGTAACGGTCAGTAGAACATAGGAAGCCTTCAAACAGTTCTAGACCACCGCCACCGAAGCAAAGACCAAGCTCGTCAATGTAGTCGATAAAGTCATCAACGAATGCATCGTAACGGTCGAAGTCGTTAATGTCTGTTTCACAGCTGATCTCGAAACCTAGGATTGCGAACTCACCTAAGAACAGCTTTTTACGGATACGACGGCTCTTGTTATCGATCTTGTCTAATTTCATGATTATCTCTCGTAGATGATTTGATTTCGTACACCTTATACCTTCTATCACACTTTAGCCCAAGTAAAATCAGAATGAAGCGATACAGTTGGTGATTATGTGACCAGAATTTAATTGCTTCGTTAGCTGTGTTGGTTGGTTTGCAGTATTGTTGAAACACAAGTTTCATATGTTTTAAGCACTTTTGTCATTTTTCTTATCCAAACTTCTTGCCGTTCAACTAATCACTTATTTATTAATTAAACTATAAGATCGGGAAAGTAAAAATGAGCAAGGAAACCTTTGACGCGACGCGTTATAACCAAAGTGAAAACAAACCATTTGAAGAAGTATTAGAAGCGAGCCTATCTCGACGCAGCATTCTGAAAGGTGGTTTAGGTATCAGTGCGATGACAGCGTTTGGTGCTTTCGGATTGGCTGGTTGTAACTCGTCTGACTCAGGGAGTACAGTAAGCAGTGGTTCGGGCGCATCTAAAGCCGTTCTTAACTTTGAATCTATCCCTGGCTCACTCACTGACGCAGTTTCAATTCCACAAGGCTACACCGCACAAGTACTAGTACCTTGGGGAACACCACTTAATGCGCAAGGCAGCGCATGGCAAAATGATGGTACCAACACCAGTACCGATCAGTTAAATGCGCTAGGCATGCACCATGACGGCATGCATTTTTTCCCATTGAACGATAGTACTACAGATGGCTTGCTATGTATTAACCACGAGTACATCGACACATCAGCACTGCATCCAAATGGTCCGACGGTTGAAAATGGCGTACGTACCATTGTAGATGAAGTGCGTAAAGAGATTAACGCGCACGGTGTGTCAGTGGTTCGCATTCAACTGGAAGACAACATGTGGAAGTTGGTTGATACCGACCCACTAAACCGTCGTTATACTGGTGCGACAGTCATGGATTTGTCTGGCCCGGTGGCCTACACATCTTTAACTGTCACTCGTTTCTCACCAGATGGCAGCCAAGCGCGTGGTACGTTAAACAACTGTGGCAACGGCTACACGCCGTGGGGCACGTACTTAACGTGTGAAGAGAACTGGCCTGGTTACTTTGTTAACGCCGGGACTCGTACAGAAGAGCAAGATCGCATTGGTGTTGATGACCAAAGCACACGCTACTTGTGGGAGACATTAGCAGGAAATGCAGAAGAGCGTCTTGATGAGTTCTCTCGCTTTAATGTGGCTCCAACAGGAGCAAGTGCGATGGATGATTACCGTAATGAAGCCAATGGTCACGGTTACATTGTCGAGATTGACCCTTACACGCAAAACTCACGTGCGAAGAAACGTACTGCGCTAGGTCGTTTCCGTCACGAGGGCTGTACTTTCGGTAAGCTTGAAGAAGGCAAACCAGTGGTATTTTATTCTGGTCACGATTCTCGCTTTGAATACCTATACAAATTTGAATCTGCGGCAGCGTGGGATCCAGCAGATGCTAACCCTGATAACCGCTTGGCGATGGGTGACAAGTACATGGACGAAGGCACACTGTATGTGGCGCGCTTCAATGAAGACAGCACAGGTACTTGGTTACCATTAACGCTTGATAGCGTAACAACCGCTGGTGGTACGTTAGCGGATCACTTTAACTCACTGGCTGAAATTATCATCAATACTGCTGGCGCGGCGGATTTAGTTGGGGCAACACCAATGGATCGACCAGAGTGGTGTACGGTTGATCCATTCACGGGTTCAGTATATTTAACATTGACGAACAATACGCGCCGTACAGATGAAACCAATCCTGCGAATCCACGTTTGAATAATAAGTTTGGTCATGTTATTCGTTGGGATGAAGGAGCTTCAGCAACTGACTTTACTTGGGATATCTTTGTGTTTGGTTCGCCAGCAAATGGTGATGCAGATACCAACCGTTCTGGCTTGAATGAGCTAAACCAGTTTGCGAGCCCAGACGGATTAGCGTTTGATGGCCGTGGTATTTTGTGGATTCAGACTGATAACGGCGCAGATGAAGTCACGTCTTACACCAATGATCAAATGTTGGCTGTTGTTCCATCTAAGCTAACAGATGAGAATGGTGATCAAGCTGTGATTGGTGCGGATAATCAAGCTGAATTGAAACGCTTCTTTGTCGGACCAAATGGTTGTGAAGTAACAGGCTTTACCATCAGCCCTGATTACAAATCATTGTTTGTGAATATTCAGCACCCAGGTAACTGGCCATACAGTGAAGATGCAGCCGAAGAAACGCCTGCTGGTGTTTCTGTGCGCCCACGAGCGGCGACAGTGGTTATTCGCCGTGAAGACGGTGGAGAGATTGCAGTTTAATCTCTAAATGAATAAACACCTTAAAATTCAAGCCCTGCAATTGCAGGGCTTGATGGTTTAGGCGAATGCCTAGTTGCACTTTATACCTAGACAACAGGCTTAGCTTTTCAATGAACCGCCTGAAGTACGAATCACGTCTTGATACCAGAAAAAGCTTTTCTTACGTTTACGTTCTAGCGTTCCTTGCCCATCATCATGACGATCGACATAGATAAAGCCGTAACGTTTGCTCATCTCAGCGGTTGAATTCGCGACCAAATCGATTGGCCCCCAGCTGGTAAAGCCCATCAACTCAACGCCATCCAGAATCGCTTCGTGTGCTTGCACAAGGTGGTCGTTCAAGTAAGCGATGCGGTAATCATCTTGAATCTCACCGTTTTCATCGATTTCATCACGTGCACCTAAGCCGTTTTCTACGACAAACAGTGGTTTTTGGTAGCGATCGTGAAGGAAGTTCAGCAGAATGCGCAGGCCTTTTGGATCGATCAACCAACCCCACTGGCTCTTTTCAAGGTATGGGTTTGGTACGCTATCGACAATGTTACCCACTTCCTTCTGTTTCGGATCCGCACTTGCACAGCCACTTGCGTAGTAGCTGAATGAGATGAAATCGACACTTGCCGATGCAATTTCTTCTAAGTCGCCTGCTTCCATCTGAATTTCGATGCCGTTTTCACGGAAGTAACGCTTCATGTAGCCAGGGTACTGACCACGTGTTTGTACATCACCGAAGAACAACCACTTGTTGTTTTCATGCATTGCAGCAAGCACGTCATCAGGGTTACAGGTGTATGGGTAGTTGATTGCGCCAAGCAGCATGTTACCAATTTTGCCGTTAGGTACGATTTGCTGACACAGTTTTACCGCTTTTGCGTTTGCGACTAGCTGGTGGTGAATCGCTTGGTAAATCTCTTGTTCACTGGCGCCTTCTTGCAAACCAACACCAGTAAATGGTGCGTGTAGAGACATATTGATTTCGTTGAAGGTTAACCACAGCTTCACTTTGTCTTTGTAGCGTTCCAGCACTGTGCGAGCATAACGTTCGAAGAATTCGATGACGCGACGATCGCCCCAACCGCCATAGTTTTCAACCAGTGCGTAAGGCATTTCGTAGTGAGATAAGGTCACGAAAGGTTGGATGTTGTGCTCGGCAAGTTCGTCAAAAATTTTATCGTAGAACGCCAAACCTTCTTCGTTAGGTTCTAGTTCGTCCCCGTTCGGGAAGATGCGGCTCCATGCCAAAGAGAGACGCAGACAGTTAAAGCCCATCTCTTTGAACAGCGCGATGTCTTCTGGGTAGCGATTGTAGAAGTCGATCGCCACGTCTTTGATACCCGGTGTACGCTCTTCACGGGTTTGATGCGGACTCAAAATACCGTTTGGCAGCATGTCTGATGTCGATAACCCTTTACCCCCAAGGTTGTACGCCCCTTCTACTTGGTTTGCAGCAATGGCACCACCCCAAAGAAAATGTTCAGGAAACTTAATCATGTTTCTCACTCTTTATATTTAGGAAATGTTTGTGGATTTATTGCTTGAGAATAGTGTAGGAGACACCTCGATACTTGTATCGAGATCGTATTTTTATCAGTTCATCACCAAACGTCAGTAATGATAAACATTGATATATAGGATGGTTGTTAACAATGCCAACCTAAGTGAATTTAGATTGGCATTCATATTCAAAACGTAAATGCTAAATTCGCCGCCGCGCCAAACTGGTTATCGCCAGCGTAAGAGCCAGCGAGGTCTAAACTGATCACATCAAAAGGACTGATGCCAATGCCACCTGTCACTGAGTCATCGAGATTATTTTCTAGGTCAATTTCATAACCAGCGCGAAGTTGTGCCCACCCCCAAGCATTCCCCTCGATACCGACACGAATAAACTGAGTGTCATCGTCGAGCTCTTTAAAGCGCTTTTGTTTGGTGAGATCGGCGTCTAAGCTCAGAGCTACATAGTTCCCGACATAACCGATGCCAACTGTCGCTTGTGGTGTGAGTTCGTAGGTATAGTTGCCCAGTTTTGTTTCAATATCTTGCTCGAAGACGTCTTTTAATGAAAGGCCTGCTCTAAATGCGTTGTGATACCAAGCGACCCCAAGATCCATATTGAAAGTATTCTTTGATACTTCACTTTTGTCGTAATCCTCGATATCAAAGTCGTCTAGTGTTGTACGTTGTGTGTAGGTTTTAAGTTGTTGGTATTTTGGTGTAATACCAAATGCGAATTGTTGTTCGCCTATAGTGTAAGCACGAGATAGAGCAATACCATATTCCACATTACCGAAAGCAGTTAGGTTAACGGCAGAATTGAGGTATCGATCTGCGGTGTTTGTTGAATCTGAGATATCGGGTGCAGCAAGTATCTCCACATAACCAGTGCTAAACAGGTTTACAGACATGTAGCGCGTCGGAATAGCAATTGCGAGGCTTAGCCCTCCGTTAATGACAACTGGGACGCTCTTATCCAACTGATCGAGGAGGCGATTAAGCTCGGCCTCGTTCGCTGGAGTAGGAATGCCCTGAATACTATCATAAAGGTCTTGGGCGTCATCTACGGCTGACAACGCTTCATCCTCGTCGTGGATATTGACCCCGACAGCCGGAATGAGCAGACCGATATCATCATTTTCTCGATATAGGGCACCCAAGGCTGGGTTATGTAGGGGCGCGGTCAAATAGTCAGCAGAAACGACGCCTGTATTTCCCATACCATGACTTCGAGCGTCGGCAGCGTAAGGTGCAGAAAAAGCGTGAGGTGATAATATAAAAAGCGCTCCTGTTGCAGCTAAAGTTATTTTTCTCATAACGCATCCATTCTTACTTTTAAATAATTACTTATCATTAAATTAGACGGTGGGAGCTAAAACTGGTGTCAACCACCAAAAATTGTTCTGATGAATGGTATGTGGCGATTCATCAAGTTAAGCGTAGGTTAGGCAACTCGCTTTATAAAGTTGAACAGGATTTATATTGCTCTCTTATTGAGAGAAAAGGATTGAGAGATGGGAGAAGTTGGGTCAGCTTCGGTGAGGAGCGAGTTTAAATACTAAGATGAAGGACATTCCTTCAGTAGTGTTGAGCTGTGCGCTGACTTTCCCTTGCATATCACGCATATTGTTGGCCGTAATCGCTAAACCTAGCCCCAATCCTTCCCCAATTTTCTTTGAGGTTTGGAATGGCTCGAACATGGATTCAAGCATCTCATTCGACACGCCGCAGCCATTATCACTGACGATCAGTTCGACCTGATTGTCGGTTGGATTGACGATCAAGCTGAGCTGCGGGTTGGTGGTATGGTTCATTGCGTCTAGCGCATTCGAGACAAGATTACCGAGTACCTGAAGCAGTCGTTGTTCTTCACCCAAGATGTTAGGTAAGTCATGAGGAACTCGAACACGCACATCCACTTTGTCTAGTTGGGTTTGATAAACGCGTAGGGTTTCTTCGAGTGCGGAAGTAAGAGAAATTGCTTGTAGGCTTTCTGGTTTGTTGTAGGCGAACGTCTTTAACTGGCTGGTCATGCTTGCCATGCGATCAATCAGCTTCTGTACCAAAACATTGTTGGCTTTCATCATCTCGGTTTCGCCGCGTTCCGCCAGCAGTTCGTTCGTGGTGAGCAGGGTACGCAAGCCTGTCAGTGGCTGATTGAGCTCATGAGTAATCGCGCTCGACATGCGACCCAAGGCGGCCATTTTGCTCGATTCAATTAATTGGTTTTGCGCTTCTTTTAGCGCTTGAGTACGCTCTTCTACCCGTTGCGCCAGTTCTTGGTTGACCTGTTGCAGCGATTGCTCGGCTTTTTTCCGCTTACTGATGTCGATGATCGTTGCAAGGAAATACTGCTCGCAATGCCAAGGGAAACTGGTTAGCGAGAACAGGACAGGGAAGACGCTTCCGTCACTGCGTCTGGCAATGGTTTCGACCGTACTGAGCTCTGCGAGCTCTTTATGTTTAGGTAAGTCCTTGAGCAACTTAAGTGTGGTGGAATTAGGATTGCCTGCATCGAATAACTCCCAAGCAAAAGCGTGTCGATTGACGCTTTCTGGTAAACAGAACAAACGCTTCGCCATTGGGTTGAGATCGAACAGTTGTCCTTGTTCATCAATCAATAGCAAACCAACGTGGGTTTTATTGATCATCTGTTTCAAGCGGCGTTGAGACTCTTCCAACAGGGCTTGAATTCGCTGTTGATTGATGTGCTTTTGGCGACGTTGTAGACCAATGATGACGAGTAATATAACCAATAAGAGTAGCGCTGCTACGCTCCAACCAATTACGTTGATGGTTTGCTGAATCGGCTTAGAAGGGGTGAGGTAGCTTACGTACCAATTCAAATCATCCAATTTTACGGTGTGCGCAAAATAGCGTTGCTGATTGAGCGTCCACACACTGATATTGGTGTTGTCGTATAAGCGCTGCGTTTCTAACTGAACGGTGTTGCTCGGTTCGTTAAACCAGTCAGCGTTATAGAGCGAGCTGCTTGATAGGAAAAAGCGTTGCTGGCGATTTTGCAACGTAATGATGTCTTGGCTAGTAATAGTCTGTTCGGTCAATAAGCTGAGGTTGATTTGCACCACTACAATGCCTGCGATATCCAGACCGTCGTAGATAGGGGCTGCAAGATAATACAACGGGCTCGAACCTTTGGTTTTGTTCACCAAGGAAACACCGCCGCCTTGATTGTGAATTTGTTCCACAATGGCTTTTCGGTCAGACAGGCTAAAGCGCTCTTCGATCAAACTCGATACCAATACTTCGCCAGAGTTAGACAGGATTAGCCAACCTTCCGTATTGGCGGCTTTATCTAGCTGAGTCAGTTGGGTTTGCAATGGCTCGTAATAAGTCCGGTTTCCTTTCACAAACGCGATGGTTTCTGGGTTATTGGTGACGAGGTAAGGTAAGTGGTAGAAGCGTTTGAGTGCACGGCGAACTTCACCAATATAGTCGAGTAGTTTTTGTTGAGCTTCGGTTTGAGTTTGTACACTCAACCACTGACGGGCAACCTCTCTGCTGGCGCTATAGCAAGACAACATCAGCACTGCCGCAATTGCGACCACAAGCCATGTTTTGCCATTCCTTTTGCGCTGCATACCGACTCCATTCAGCTAGTGCGTTCTCACCAACAGTCATTAAAGAGTGCGCCTAACTGGTTGGATGTTAAAGACTTGTAAGCAAGAAGTGAGATCTAGCTCCTTTTCTCCTCAGTGGTTTTTGCTACCGTTAATAAAGATCGATTTCTTTCCCACCCCATAAAGCAGGCAGTAACTCATGGCTTTTGACGACATCCCTAAAATTGCACTTATCGAAGACGATGACATTGTTCGTCAGGCTACCAGTCAGTGGCTGCAACTCGCGGGGTTCGACGTGACCGCGTTTAGTTTGGGGGAGGAGGGCAAAGCCGCCATTCTTAGCCAAGAATTTGATGCGATTGTCAGTGATGTTCGCCTGCCGGACACCGACGGCTTGTCGATACTAGAAAGCCTGATTGCCAATCACATTCCAACGCCGGTTATCTTGATCACCGGACATGGTGATGTCGATATGGCAGTTGGGGCGTTGCAAAACGGTGCGTTTGATTTTATCGAGAAACCTTTCCAACCTGAGCGCCTATCCCAGCGAGTGACCGATGCGGTCGAGAGTTATCGCGCACAAACGTCTACTCAAGATCGCCAAGAGTATCTATCTAGCGTTAGCGGCTTAGAAGAAATGCTGATTGGCCGAAGCCGAGTGATGCAACAGCTTAGAGAACAAGTAGCCAAGTTAGCACGCATTGATACTAACGTGATCATTTACGGCGAAACAGGTTGTGGTAAAGAGCTGGTGGCGACCAGTTTGCATAATGAAAGCCAACGCAGATCCTATCATTTTGTGCCAATCAACTGTGGCGCTATTCCTGAGAACCTGTTTGAAAGTGAGCTGTTTGGGCATGAAGCAGGGGCATTTACCGGAGCGGGTAAAAAGCGCATTGGTAAGTTGGAATACGCGGATAAAGGCACTTTATTCTTTGATGAAATCGAGAGTATGCCGCTGTCTATGCAGGTGAAAGTGTTGCGTTCATTGCAGGAACATACGGTTGAGCGTGTTGGGGGTAATCAGCAGATCTCGGTTGATTTGAGAGTGATCGCCGCCGCGAAAGAAGATCTCAATGATCATGACGAGTTTCGTCAGGATTTGTACTATCGTCTTAATGTGGCGCAGATCTATTTGCCACCGCTACGTGAGCGAGAAGAAGACGCGTTGATCTTGTTCGAACACTTTGCTCTGAAAAGTAACCCTGAGAGTCGTCCACTGAGTGAAGCTGATAGAAAAGCCATTCTTGCTTACGCTTGGCCCGGTAACGTGCGTGAGCTAAGGAATGTCGCGATGCGTTTTGCATTGGATGAAACCGTCTCCGTGATGGAAATTCTCTCCAGTCGACCATCCTCAACAACTGAAGAGACGCATGCGGGCGTGCCGTTGGCGATTCAGCTACATAACTTTGAACGTAAGGTGCTACATGATTCTTTAGTCAGGCATCATGGACGCATCAATGAGGTGATGCAGGAGTTGGATTTACCACGTCGAACCCTTAACCAAAAGATGCAGAAGTTTGGTTTGAATCGCTCCGACTATACTTAGTGCGATTTCTAGCTAATTCGAAATTACTGGCATAACAAACACGTTATGCGCTTTTGGCTGGAGCTGGGACAAACTTATAATTTAGGTCTTTCCCTTCTCCAAACAAGGTAACGAGGTTCCTTCCAGTATGTTTAGAGCTATATAGCGCTTCGTCTGCTTCAGCAAGCGCCTCTTGAAGTGATTGCCCCTCAGATAACTGACTGATACCAAAGCTCATGGTCACTTCAGTTTTAAATGATTGCAAAGCGGTTTCAGTTTCGACCGCAAGGCGAATTTGCTCTGCGAAAATTTTGGCTTGCTGTGCTTTTTCGAGCAAAACAATCATGAACTCGTCACCACCAAATCGCACAATGCAGGCTGACTCAGGAAGATGCTTTTTAAAAATAGTGGAGATCGTTGCCATGACGGAGTCGCCAACCGTGTGACCATAGTGATCATTAATCGCTTTGAACTTGTCTACATCAGTCATAATAATGCTGATTGCTTGGCTTTTTTTATGTGCTTTATTAACCAAGTTTGGAACGATTTCTTCCATGGCTCGACGATTATATAGCCCTGTGAGTGCATCTAAATGAGAGAGATCATTAATGGATTGCACCAAGCGTCCGTTAATTAACCACAGCATACTAAAGCTCAAAGCAACGATCAGGCAGATGCTAAATAAGAAAGTCAGCTGATGGATAAGGCCTGCGACCATAAAGCTTGGTAACTCACCTGAAAAAGTACTCCAAAGCGCCCTAAATCCCATAAAAAAACTAAATCCAAAGAAAGAGTAAGCCATTGCTTTAACAGGGAGCTTTAAGTCCTTTTGGGTACCTTTAAGCATAGCGACACCACTAAAGAAGGTGACGATACAAATATACATGCTCAGATAAATAATACGGCTTTTGATAGAAGGGTCATGGAAGGTGAAATAGTAAAATGAACCACTAAAAACAGGTGTTAACAAGGTGAGACAGTGAGCCAATTTTAAAGGGTATTGACGAAAAATGCTTACGCTATATAGCGTAAGCAAGAAGCCGACTAATATGAGAGTGTTGGCTATGACGATGGTCAGCCAGTCTGGCGCAGAGCCTCTAAAGCCAAGTAAAAAAGGACCTAAACCAATAAACAGTAGTGATATCGAGAAGGTTTTTAGGCCTTTGACTCTACCCTGAGTGTATTGATAACAAAGCAGACTAATAGAGTAAATGCAAGAGAACAGAATAACGATAAAGTTCAGTGTTCTGATGTCTAGATACTGATTATCCATAGGCGACCCATATCAATCTTTCATTCAGGCAACTCCTTTGCCTGATATCAATAAGCGAGCTACATAGTAACTCACTTATTGAGCGATGTCTTATGTTAAACGGCTATTCATTCACCAGCTTGAATTGTTCGGTTTGGTTGGCTTTCGTCGTAAACAGCAGACCAACAATCATCATAAATACGCTAGGCACAATCCAGCTAGCAAAGTCATTGTACAGAGGCATGTAATTACCCATCCACTCATCAGTGGAACTTGGCATGTAGCCTAGGATGTGCAGCGCATCAACACAACCAAACGCTAGAGCAGTGAATGCGGTCGCGACCACCATGATTTGCGACATCTTGTTGCGCACTGGTGCCATGATCATCAACGCAATCGCGACTGGGTGAAGCGCCACAACCGCTGGCAATGTGATCGCCAATAGTTGCTCTAGACCTACGTTGGCGATCAAACCAGCCAATACCATGGTCGTGATAACGCAGCCTTTGTAGTTCACTTTGCTGAAAGTGTTGTCGTAGAACTCACTGCCTGCAGTGGTTACGCCGATAGCAGTAGTCAAACACGCTAATACCATCACGGCACCTAGTAATAGTGAGCCAAATGCGCCGAAGTGGCTGAAGGTGAACGCCGTTAAAATGTCGCCACCATTGCTGAACTCAGAACCCAAGTATGAGCTTGTCGAACCAATGTAAGCCAATGAGATGTAAACAAATGCCATGGCAACCGCGTACATCAAAGCTGCAATTAGCGTGTATTTTGCGGTCGCTTTCGGGCAATCTACACCCATGCTGCGAATCGCACGGAAGATGATCCAACCAAAACCGATAGAACCTAGCGCATCCATGGTCATGTAGCCTTGGGTCAAGCCTTCAGCAAATGCGCCAGATACGTATGGTCCCGTTGCGGCAGTTAGCTCGCCTGCAGGAGAAACCAAAGCCGTCACAGACATGATGATTAAGATCGCCATCAATGCAGGCGTTAAGATCTTGCCTAGGTTGTCGACCAACTTACCCGGATATAGGGCAAATAGAATGGTGATAGCACAGAAGGCAATAGTGAAAGGCACCAAAGCGGCATCACCAAACATTGGTGCAAAGCTAAATTGGTAAGCTACGGTAATCGCACGTGGGATCACGAACGCAGGACCAATCACAATAAATACCATCACCCAAAAACTGGTTGCCAAAGGTTTAGGTAGGGCGGCGGTTAGTTTGTCTGAACCGTTTACTATAGCCACCATCACCAGTGCCATTGCAGGCAGGCCTACGCCCGTTAAGAGGAAGCCAGACATCCCGCTCAGAAAGTTTTCACCTGCCTGGTAACCCAAAAATGGAGGGAAGATCAGGTTACCCGCGCCTAAGTACATGGCGAAAGTCATGAAGCCCAAAGCGGCGATATTGCGTGCGCTTAACATTGTTATTCCTCTTATGTTTCGCTTGGAAGAAACTGAAAGGAATGGGAGGAGTATGTGGTGTTCCCGTCAGCTTCTTCTCAAGCTGACAGAAAGTTTAGATATAGCCTGTCAGCTCTGAATCAGTTCCAGAGAGAGCAGGAGGATCGCAGCAGCAACGCCAGATGGGCGTTTTAAAGCGAATTGTAATTGCGCGGTTGCTGACATGGATGATCCTTAATGACGAAAAAATACCAAGGAATACGTTTGCCTTGGCGTGTTGTTACCCTAACGAACATAGGGCTATTGGCACAACCCCGAAGTAGAAAATAAGTTGATACGGTCAATGTTTGTTTCTTAACTGGTGGATCGAACTGGTTTTTAAATTCAAAATTAGAATAAATGACTTTTCATTTCTTTAACATGGCTTGTTTTGCTGTATTTTTGTGCTATTTGTAGTCGTTTAGGCTATAAACCTCCGCTGATAAAGTGAGCAGCTTAGAATGATGCGCTTTTTCTTCTTATTGTTAAGACGCTCATTAGTTGCAGTTCAATCCAAAATTGCATCGGCAAAATATTGCTTATTAGTGAATCGTGCATTTATTTTGTCTTGATCACATTTTTTTAACCTTTTGCGATCTAGGCGTGCAACCTTCTTCTCTTCAATGAGCAAGATCTTGCTCATTACTTTGCTATCAAATCAGCATAATTTTGCTCATTTTTGATGTCTTTCAGCACTTAGTTCAATAAATACAAAGGGTTAAAAGTTGGCATTTCAATTGCTTCAGGGAATGTGTTGTTAATAAAGATTTAACATGATGTAAATCCCCAATCGTGAAACGACTACACGGAGAGTAATAATGAAAATGAATAAGCTGGTAAAAGCTTTGGCTGTCGCTGTGACTTCTTTTGGTATTGCTGCTAACGCTGCGGCAGAAGATCGTAGCTACATTCTTGCAACGGCATCGACAGGTGGTACTTACTACCCTGTGGGCGTAGCGTTGGCGACGTTAAGCAAAGTGAAATTGGCACCAAAGCACCACTTCTCCCTTTCTGCAATCAGCTCTGCGGGCTCTGGTGAAAACGTCAAACTGCTGAACGAAAACGAAGCACAGTTCGCGATTCTGCAAGGTCTTTACGGTGCATGGGCTTGGTCTGGCGAAGGTCCTTATGAGAAGAGCGGTCGCCAAGAGCAGCTGCGTTCAGTCTCTATGCTGTGGCAAAACGTTGAGCACTTTATTGTTCGCTCTGACCTAGCAAAAACGGGCACAGTGACTGATCTGAACAACCTAGATGGCAAGAAGTTCTCTATCGGTAAGAAGAACTCAGGTACTGAGAACTCTGGTCGCCAAATCATGAAAGGTCTGAAGGTCGACCCTGATAAATTCAATCTTGCTTACATGGGTTACGGCGGCAGTGCGAGCGCACTTCAAAACGGCACCATTGACGGCATGAACACGCCTGCGGGTGTACCTGTTGGTGCGGTCACTCAAGCTTTTGCTGCGTTGGGTAAAGACATTTCGATTCTTTCGTTTACTGACGAACAAATCAAAGAGGCGAACGGCAATTACAACCTATGGACGAAGTACGAGATCCCAGCGAACACGTACCCGGGTCTAGATAAGCCGATCACCACCATTGCACAGCCTAACTTCTTGGCAGTTCGTGAAGATATCTCGGAAGAAGACGTTTACCAGCTAACCAAAGCGATCTACGAGAACCTGCCTTTCCTACAAGGCATCCACAAAGCAACAAAAGCAATGGCGATTGAGAAAGCGATCGCTGGCTTGCCAGTGCCTCTTCACCCAGGTGCGGTGCGTTACTACAAAGAAATGGGCATCGAAATCCCATCAGACCTAATGGCGAAATAACGCCAACTTCGCCCCGAGTTTCGGCTCGGGGCATTTTATCCCTACCGATTTCTAAGATGGAAAAAGCCGCCAGAGCTTGGAGTATGAGATGAGCGACTCAATAGAAAAGGAATTGCAGAAGTTTGAGCTGCCCACGCGCACTGATTTTCCGTGGGTAACCACCACAATCACAGTGTTTGGCGTGGTGTTGTCTGCTTTGCACATTTGGTTTAATACCTTATCGACGTTACCAGAGTTATGGATTTCCGCGACCCACTTTGCTGGCTTTGCGGTGATTTGTGCGCTTTGGTATCCGGCTCATATCTCTCTCAAGCAGAGTAAGCTTGCACTCGGCATCGATGTGTTAATTGCTATGGGCGCGGTCGCGTGTTTGCTCTACATTCCCTATGCCGAAGATGCGCTGTACGAACGTGGCGTGAAGTTCGTGACCAGCGATTGGGTCTTCGCCATCATGGCAATCCTGATTGTGATTGAGCTTATCCGACGCACCATGGGCTGGTTCATTCCAGTGCTGATTGTGGTGTGTTTAAGCTACGTTGTGCTTTGGGGGAAATGGGCGACAGGTATTTTCCACTTCCCGGGTTTGAGCATGGAAACCTTGCTCTACCGCAGCTTCTATTCTTCTGAGGGCATGTTTGGCTCTATCTCGCGCATCAGTTGGACTTTCGTATTCATGTTCATTCTGTTTGGTGCGTTTCTTGTTCGCTCTGGTGTTGGTGATTACATCATCAATGTGGCACGTGCTGCGGCTGGTAAAATCATCGGTGGTCCCGGTTTTATCGCAGTGATTGGCTCGGGATTGATGGGCTCAGTATCTGGATCTAGTGTGGCAAATACGGTTTCAACCGGTGTTATCAGTATTCCTTTGATGCAAAAAGCAGGTTTTCCTTCGCGCTTCGCGGCGGGCGTTGAAGCAGCGGCATCGACAGGTGGTCAGTTGATGCCACCAGTGATGGGCGCGGGTGCTTTCATAATGGCGTCTTACACGCAAATTCCTTATGTTGATATTATTGCCGTTTCTTTCATTCCTGCTCTTATCTATTTCTTGTCTGTGGCGTTCTTTGTGCGTATCGAAGCCAAACGCAGCGGCGTTCAAAAAATCACGACCAGCGATGAATCTCTACTGAAAGTGTTGATCAGCGGTTGGCACAACCTTATCCCGCTGGCGGTATTGGTTACTTTGTTGGTTCAAGGTTTTACACCGACTTACGCTGCGGGCTTGTCGATCATTTCAGTAGTGGTGGCTTCTTGGTTCTCGAAAGATCATAAGATGGGACCAAAAGCGATCATCGAAGCACTTTCACAAGGTGCGAAAAACATGGCGACAACCGCCGTATTGCTGGTGGGTATTGGTTTGGTGATCAACGTGATCAGTACAACAGGCATCGGCAACACCTTCTCATTGATGATCGACGGTTGGGCGAATGGTGACTTGTTCATCATGATCGTTCTGATTGCGCTCGCTTCTCTTGTTTTGGGTATGGGTTTACCCGTGACAGCGGCGTATATTGTATTGGGTACACTGTCTGCCCCTGCGCTTTACAAGTTGATTGCGGAAAACCAATTGCTTGAATTGATGGTATCGGGTCAATTGCCTGAACAAGCAAAAGCCATCTTTATGTTGGCAGCGCCAGAAAAGTTGGAACTGCTTAATGCACCAATGGCGTTGGAAACTGCGAAAGAAATGGTGGCGTTAGTACCTGCAGACTTTATGGAAACCCTACTAGAGCAAAGTTTGGGTATGGAAGCGGTAGGCTTGGCATTGCTGGCTGCTCACCTCATCATCTTTTGGTTATCGCAAGACAGTAACGTTACGCCTCCAGTCTGTTTGACCGCTTTTGCAGCAGCAACCATCGCGAAAACACCGCCAATGCGTACCGGCCTGATGGCGTGGAAAATCGCTAAAGGTTTGTATCTTGTTCCGTTACTTATTGCCTACACAGGCTTAGTCAGTTGGGATGTGACGTCAGTGATTACCGTAGGCTTCTTTGCCATCATCGGTACCTATGCATTGATTGGTGCGATTGAAGGCTACTTGGAAGGTCCTCTAAACATTCTGACGCGTCTCTTGTTGGTAGTGGTGGGTACATTGCTGGTTTGGCACGACATCCCAATGTTGGTTCGTGTGGCAAGCTGCGCGGTATTTGTCGCGGTGTTCATTTACAGTGGTCGCAAGTTCAAATTGCAACAATCTCAACTATCGGTTTTATAAGAGGTCGTATGAAATCAGTCTATGACTACATCATTGTTGGTGGCGGTATCGTTGGTGTGTCGACAGCATGGCAACTGCAGCAACGTCACCCAGACAAATCCATTTTATTGGTTGAGAAAGAGTCCGGTTTTGCCAAGCACCAAACCGGACACAATAGCGGCGTGATTCATGCTGGGGTGTACTACGCACCGGGCAGCTTAAAAGCCGATTTTTGTAAGCGTGGGGTAGAGCGAACCATTTCGTTCTGTGCTCAGCACGATATTCCGGTGGAGAACTGTGGCAAGTTACTGGTTGCGACCAATGAGCAAGAAGTCGAACGCATGAATGCCCTCTATGAGCGCTGCCATGTCAACGGCATCGACGTAAAGCTACTCGATGAAGTTCAACTTAAGCTGGCTGAGCCAAACATCACGGGATTGGGCGCGATTTATGTCAAAACCACTAGCATTGTCGATTATCGTTTGGTCACTGAGCAGATGGCGGAAGAGTTCAAAAAGCTCGGGGGTCAAATCAGCTTGAGAACCAAAGTGGTGGCTGCCGAAGAGAAGGACGAGAAAGTCCAACTGACCTGCATTTCAGACGGTCAAACGATGCAGCTTAATACCAAGTTCTTGGTTACTTGCAGCGGCTTGATGGCGGATCGCATGACCAAGATGATGGGTATTCCAACTGACTTTCAGATCATCCCTTATCGTGGTGAATACTACCGCTTAGATAGCAAACACGACCAAGTGGTGAATCATCTTATTTATCCAATTCCCGACCCTGATTTGCCATTCTTGGGCGTCCACCTGACTCGCATGATTGATGGCAGTGTGACCGTAGGTCCAAATGCGGTGCAAGGCTGGAAGCGGGAAGGGTACGACAAGGTTAACTTCAGCTTGCAAGATACCATGCAAATGCTGAGCTTCTCCGGTTTCTGGAAGGTGACACAAAAGCATCTAAAAACCGGATTGGATGAGTTTAAGAACTCGTGGTGGAAGCCAGGCTATCTCAAGCTGGTCAATAAATACTGCCCAAGCATCAAGGTAGACGATCTCAAACCATATCCTGCGGGTATTCGTGCGCAAGCGGTGTTATCCGACGGAACCTTGGTTCATGACTTCTTGTTTGCCGAAAGCGCAAGAAGCCTACACGTTTGCAATGCCCCCTCTCCCGCAGCGACATCGGCAATGCCGATTGGGGAATACATTTGCGATAAAGTGAATGAAAAGATAGAGGCGAAAACGGTATAAAACAAAGGCGACGTAACGGTCGCCTTTATTGTATTTGAATCTGGGATTTAGGAGTTGCCATCTTTAGGGCAGAGTTCGCCTTTCTTGGCGTGTCTTTCGATCATGTAATCGCCTCGGGCACTGTGCAATACAATTGCATTCCAGACTTGACCATCTTGCAACTCGAACTCAAACGCATAATGGGTGCCGCCGACCATTTTGGTTCTCACCTCATGAATTGCTTTCAATTTATCATCGGCATTCATTTGATAAAGCACCATGTTGAGTGAGCGTCTGGCGTCAGGAGTTGCCTCAGCAAGTTGCCAATGGCCCTGCTCGTTTGTTGCGGAGCAAATAGACCGCATTTTACTTTTCATGGCGGATGACATCTGCTTGTCTACGGCCAAAGCATTTGGTGAAAACAGTGGAACCGTCAAAGGAATCAAAGTTACCAGAAACCGCTTTAAGGTCATAAAAACACTCCGTTGTTTTACTCTTGCTTGAGTATAGACCTCAATGGCTTCAGATGTGGTGCAGTAGACTCTGTGCCTACAATATCGCAGTTCGTATCAACGAACTGATGATAAACAAGGCGACCACGCTTGCCAGCCAAATGCCAATGAACCACAAAATGGGCTTTAGTTTCATCAGTGATATCCTTCTCCACGTTTCATCTTGCCGCGGAACACCCAGTACGAATAAGCCGTGTAGGCTATGATCAGAGGAAGTAATACCACCGCACCGGCAAGTAAAAATGCCAAACTTTTGTCTGGCGCGGCGACGTCTTGATAAGTGAGTGCGAATGGGACCAAGTAAGGGAATGTACTGACACCGAAACCCATCGCGGACACAAGAAACAGGCCGATCGCAAGAACGTAGGCTCGGACGGCTTTGTGGTCGAGTAAGGCTTTGAATAACTGCCAAATAAGTGCCGCTGCAATAATTGGTAAAATGAAAAACAGTAGCGAGTTTGGTAATGAGAACCAACGTTCAAATACGATATTTTGGCTCAATGGCAGCCACAAACTGGCGATGAATATACAGGCTACCATCGCTAGTCCCCATCGTCGCGCGACCACGTAATAGCGCCCCATCAGCTCTTCTGGAAGCTTGATTAATAACCAGCATGAACCGAGCAGAATATAAGCACAAACAAGCGCCAGGCCACAAAATACGCTAAATGGTGAAAGCCAATCAAACCATCCACCTGCGTATGCTCGTTCACTAACCTCTATACCTTGGAGCAGGGTTCCGAGCATAATGCCTTGCATCAATGCCGCGGTGAGTGAACCAATGAAAAAAGCGCTATCCCATAAAAACTTTCCGCGTTGTGTTCGGAAGCGATACTCAAAAGAAACCCCGCGCAGAATTAACCCGAGCAGCATTAAAATCAGAGGAGCATAGAGTGCTGGCATAATGACCGCGTAGGCGAGGGGGAACACGGCAAAAAGCCCACCACCGCCAAGAACTAGCCAAGTTTCATTCCCATCCCAAACAGGAGCGATGCTGTTCATCATCATGTCGCGCTCTTCATCGTCATTAGCGCTGAGAAATAGGATACCAATACCGAGATCAAAGCCATCTAACACGACATAAATCAGAACAGCGAGCCCAATCAAAGCGTACCAAATTAATGCGTAATCCATGAGTAAGCTCCTAGGTTAGATGGTTAGAGTGTGTGATGGCATCGGTTTTCGTGCCATCAGGAAGTCGGCTATCTAGACCTTCTTCATATCGAGTTGGAGACTTGCGCATCAAACGTAGGAGATAGAAGAAGCCAGCTCCAAAAACCACAAAGTAAACCACGATGAACGCCGTCAGGGAGACGCTCACCGCGGCGGCATCAATAGGCGATGCCGAATTGGCTGTGGTTAAAAGACCGTATACGGTGTAAGGCTGTCGACCGACTTCGGTAGTTATCCAGCCTGCTAAAACTGCAATGAACCCCGCTGGGGCAAACAGCACACAAATACGTTGAAGTGCCCTCGAATCAAAAAGTTTGCGACGTTTTCTTAGCCAAAGGCTCCACAAACCAATAACAAGCATGCCAAAACCAAGCGCGACCATGACTCGGAAAGACCAGAAAACGATAGAGACAGGAGGGTGTTCCTCCTCTGGAAAAGCATCTAATCCCTTCACTTCACCGTTGAGGTCATGAGTTAAAATCAAACTACCGAGTTTGGGGATTTCCAGTGCGTATTCCATACGTTTTTCTTCATCGTTAGGGATACCGAAGAGGATCAATGGCGCGCCTTGGTGAGACTCATAGTGCCCTTCCATCGCGGCGACTTTGGCGGGTTGATGTTCAAGGGTGTTTAAACCATGCATGTCTCCAGCAACGATTTGAATTGGTGTCACGATGGCAGCCATCCACATTGCCATCGAGAACATAATTCTGGCTAGAGGGTTATGGTTTGCTTTTAGCAAGTGATAAGCGGCAACGCCGGCTACAACAAAAGCAGTAGTAAGGTAAGCGGCGAGCAACATATGAACGAGCCGGTAAGGGAAGGAAGGGTTGAAGACAATCGCCCACCAGTCTTCTGGGATAAACTGTCCGGCTTCGTTGATACTGTAGCCCGCTGGTGTTTGCATCCAACTATTAACAGAAAGTATCCAAAACGCAGACAAAAACGTCCCGAATGCAACAATACAAGTCGCGGCGAAGTGAAGCTTCTTACCCACCTTATCCATACCGAAAAGCATCACGCCTAAAAACCCCGCTTCGAGGAAAAACGCAGTAAAAACTTCATAACCCATTAGCGGGCCTAGGATTGGGCCTGTTTTGTCGGCAAACACGCTCCAGTTAGTACCGAATTGATAGCTCAACACGATGCCACTCACCACACCCATACCAAAACTGATGGCAAAGATTTTGAGCCAGTACTTATAGATTTGCATGTACTGTTTGTTGCCCGTTTTTAAGTACAAGCCCTCTAATACAGCGAGATAACTTGCCAAACCAATCGTAAAAGCTGGAAAAATAATGTGGAAAGAGACAGTAAAGGCAAATTGGAATCTAGCTAGGTCAATGGCGAGTGTGTCCATGAGCGGTCCCTTTTTCGTTGGATAAACTGTTCGCTGGATTTAAAGAGGAGACAGAAGAGTGGCGAACAAGGTGAAATACGAAGAAGGAAGACGAAGAGATTAAAAAACGATCGCTTTTTACACATGTGCGTACCATCTTTTAGATAAAGGAGGAGTGTTATGAGCCTTAAACATTACTTTGAGAAAGCGACACCTAAGTTTGGTCCAGGTGGGAAGTATCACAAGTTCTACCCACTTTTCGAAGCTGTCGAAACCATTTTTTACACGCCTGGTAAGGTAAACCAGGGCATGACTCACGTTCGAGATAGCATCGATTTAAAACGTATTATGATCATGGTGTGGTTGGCTGTCTTCCCTGCCATGTTCTGGGGTATGTACAACATAGGCCAGCAAGCGAGTGATGCCTTGTTGTATGGAATGGATCAAGCCTCAGCTCAGCAAGCGCTTGTTTCTTCATGGCAACTGAGTTGGGTATGGGGCTCGTTAGATGCGGTTTCACAAGCGGGGTGGGGAAGTAAAATGTGGCTTGGTGCTACTTACTTTCTCCCGGTTTATGCGACGGTGTTTATCGTTGGTGGTTTCTGGGAAGTTCTGTTTGCTATTGTGCGAAAGCATGAGGTAAATGAAGGCTTTTTTGTCAGCTCTATACTCTTTGCGCTGATCCTTCCTCCGACAATTCCACTATGGCAAGCGGCTTTAGGTATCACTTTCGGTATTGTTGTGGCGAAGGAGATTTTCGGTGGTACTGGACGAAACTTCCTAAATCCAGCTTTAGCAGGGCGCGCGTTCTTATACTTTGCCTATCCTGCCAACATGTCCGGTGGTACCGTGTGGGTCGCGGCTGATGGTTACTCTGGCGCTACTCCACTTAGCCAATGGTATGAAGGAGGGCAAAGTGCTTTGATAAATAATATGACGGGAGAGCCAATTTCATGGGGAGATGCTTTTGTTGGCAATTTACCAGGCTCGATGGGTGAAGTCTCCACGTTGTTGATCGCACTAACAGGCTTGGTTCTCATCTTTATGAAGATTGCATCGTGGAGAATTGTTGCGGGCGTGTTGGTCGGTTTAATCGGAGCTTCATTACTATTGAATGCGATCGGTTCAGACTCTAACCCCATGTTCTCCATGCCGTTCTACTGGCACTTCGTGATTGGTGGGGTTGCGTTTGGTACCTTCTTCATGGCGACAGACCCTGTCTCGGCAGCTTTTACCAATAACGGGAAATGGGCATACGGACTATTAATCGGTGTGATGACGATTTTTATCCGAGTGCTGAACCCGGCTTATCCAGAAGGCATCATGTTAGCGATTCTATTTGCTAACTTATTCGCGCCACTTTTCGATTATCTAGTCAAAGAAAGTAATATCAAACGCAGAATGAAAAGGGCGAGACCTTCTTAAAATGAGGGTGACCTCACTGAAAGTTGATTGAAAACTGCACTATATTGAAAAGGTCAGAGACATGGGGTTTCTGACTTTTTATTTTTATCAGGAGGACGAAGACGATGAGAATAAAGGATATTCTCGATAGCCGTTTGGTGCTGTCGTTCTGGTATAACCTAGACTACTGCTTGTCTCTTCTTAGTAAAATCTCTTCTCGTTGATTTCCTCAATGCAATCGCATTGAAAAGCATTCTATCTATTTGTTTTTTAGTCTTACGTGAAACTGCGTAGGGCAATGCGTATAAGGAAATTAACAATGAAACGTATTCCAGAACCTTTCCGTATCAAAATGGTTGAGCCAATCAAAATGACGACTTTGGCAGACCGTGAAGTCGCGTTAAAAGAAGCGGGCTATAATCCATTTCTTCTTCGTAGTGATGATGTTTATATCGATTTGCTGACTGACTCTGGCACTGGTGCCATGAGTGATAATCAGTGGGCTGGCATCATGATGGGGGATGAATCCTATGCGGGGAGTCGAAATTACTACAACCTGTGTGATGCAGTGGAGCACTTCTTCGGTTATAAGCTCACCGTGCCTGCACACCAAGGGCGTGGTGCCGAGCAAATTTTGTTCCCAGCCTTGATTGAGCGTATGCGTCAGGTGCGTGGTGGCGAAACGCCAGTATTTATCTCGAACTACCATTTTGATACCACAGCGGGTCACATTGAACTCAATGGCGGTAAAGCGATTAACGTGGTAACGGAAGAAGCATTCGACACCACTACGCCTTATGATTGGAAGGGCAATTTTGATATCGATAAGCTGGTGGCAACAATTGAAGCGCACGGTTCGCATAACATTTGTGCAATTATCACCACGATTACTTGTAATAGCTCCGGTGGTCAGCCTGTGTCGATGGAAAACATGCGCAGTGTGTACGAGATTGCAACCAAGTACGATATTCCAGTGGTGATTGACTCGGCTCGTTACTGTGAGAACGCCTACTTTATCAAGCAGCGTGAAGCGGGTTACGAGAATAAATCGATTCTGGAAATCATCCGTGAGATGTACCAGTACGGTGATATGCTCACCATGTCAGCTAAGAAAGACCCGATGGTAAACATTGGTGGCATGTGTTGTATTCGTGATCATAAGGAGTTGTTCCAGGCGGTGCAGACGCGCTGCGTACCCATGGAAGGATTTGTAACATACGGCGGCATGGCTGGGCGTGATATGGAAGCGCTCGCTCGCGGTTTGTATGAAGCCGCGGATGAGGATTTTCTTCACTATAGAATTAGCCAAGTTCAATACTTAGGTGAGCGCTTACGTGAAGGCGGTATTCCGATTCAATACCCAACGGGTGGTCATGCGGTGTTTGTGGATGCCGCTAAGATTTTGCCACATATTCCAGCGGATCAGTTTCCTGCGCAGGTATTGTGTAATGCTTTGTACTTGGAAGCGGGTATTCGAGCAGTAGAGATAGGATCGTTGCTGCTTGGTCGAGATCCGGAAACGGGTAAACAAAAAGCGTCAGAGCTTGAGTTGATGCGTTTGACCATTCCACGTCGTGTCTACACAAACGATCATATGGATTACATTGCGGATGCGATTATCGAACTGAAAAATCGTGCACATGAGTTAAAAGGGCTCACTTTCGAGTACGAGCCACCAGTGCTGCGCCACTTTACTGCTCGATTTAAAGAGATCGATTAACTCAAGTTTAAATCTAGATAAGCAAAAGGCCGCGAGTTTCACGGCCTTTTTCGATTCGTTTATTTCTTAGCGTTACAGTTACGCTAACTCTAATGTGATGCGAACGAACTGGTCGTCTTGATACTGCACTTCATAATTGAAGGTACCACTGGCGTAAATGCTGCCAAGGAAAAGTGAGCGTTGACTCATTGGTCCGCGGAACAGCATCGAAATAGGAGCGATTAGGGCGTTATTATCATCGAAGTGCTGATTTAAGTTCTCAGAAAGCACACACAGCAAACAGCCGTGTTGGTCGTGAGATAAGTCGACGTCTTCCGGTCGCGATAATAACACGGTAGTCCCCAGTTTCTTCTCAATCTCGTTGATCAGCAGCAAGTAGCTATCTAGATCGGGTTGAGGATTTCTGGGTTTGTCTGCACCGACGCAGCGCTCGAGTAATGCTTCCAGATTTCCGTTCTCACCTTTTGCCTGCTGAGTCAAAGATTTTAACGGCTTTTTAATCAGCTTATAGCGATTACTCTTCAGTTTTGGTTTCAGCCATTTCTGAAGTAAGTCATTACGTTCTTTAAGGGAGAGGCCATGCGAGGACGCGTGAATTTTAAAGTGCAGGTGTAATAAAGCGTGAACCGCAAGCTCACTCAGAAGTTGGTTAGCATCTGTAGACTGTCTTGCCTGCTTAGAACTTTGCATTACACTCGAACAAAATTAGGGAAGAAGGATAATGGTGCCGAGAGAGGGACTCGAACCCTCACACCAAAGGCACTAGCACCTCATGCTAGCGTGTCTACCAATTTCACCATCTCGGCATCATGATGCTCTGAATACTCAGAGGCCTCGAAAGAAGCAACGCGAATTATAACCAAAATCCACCTGTTGGCGAGAGCAAAATGACGAATTTTGGCTCTTTCGAGTTTGATTGCATATTTATTGGTCACTTTTATGTTTTTTACCATCAACGCCTATCCTTATGCCCTTACTTTTATTAATAGTATGACGACAAAAGAGTGCTTTTGCCTAAATTTTGAACGCTTGAACGTTTGCGTAAATAAATGTGATGAATATCTCTTTTTGTTGGCTATACTTGCGTCCCGTTTAAGCGGGAATTAGGGTTTAGTTGTTCAGGACCCTTACCCATACAAGCCGTCACATGGAGCAGGCCAAGCAACATGCTCGCCAGCAGTGAATGACCCCACGGACCGGACCAGCTACGTTCAATTGCTTGTATAAGGTAAAAATAAGATGTCGAACTATTCGTTCTGTCTGCATTCTGGATCTAAAAGTGAGTTATCACTCGCTGCGTTGTCCCTTTCTTCTGCCAATTCCTTTGGCTCTTTTTTCTTTTTCAACGTTTAGTAGGTCCAGCTCATGAGTGTTCTATTTAGTCTATTTGGTATTGTTGCACTGCTAGGTTGTGCTTTCCTACTTTCTGAGGGTCGTTCTTCCATTAATTGGAAAACTGTATCTCGCGCCTTGATGCTACAAATGGGGTTTGCTGCGTTAGTGCTCTATTTCCCGTTGGGTCAAGCGGCGCTGGCGAGTTTAAGTAATGGTGTCGCGGGGCTACTCAGCTTTGCTGATGAAGGGATTAAATTCCTCTTTGGTGACCTCGCTTCTTCTGGCTTTATCTTCGCTATCCGTGTCCTTCCTATCATCATCTTCTTCAGTGCTCTTATCTCCGCCCTTTACTATTTGGGCATTATGCAAAAAGTGATTCAATTTATTGGCGGCGCTATCCAGAAGTTCTTGGGTACGAGTAAAGCAGAGTCTTTGGTTGCAACAGGGAACATTTTCTTATCTCAAGGCGAGTCACCACTTCTTATTCGTCCATTTCTTTCTAACATGACTCGCTCTGAACTGTTTGCCGTGATGGCTGGTGGTATGGCTTCAGTGGCGGGCAGTGTGCTTGGTGGTTATGCTGGTTTGGGTGTCGACCTCAAATACTTGATCGCGGCAAGCTTTATGGCAGCACCAGGTAGTTTGATGATGGCAAAAATCATCGTTCCTGAGCGTCAAACGCCAAGCGATTACAACAATATTGAGCTAGATAAATCAGAAGAAAGTAACGTTATTGATGCGCTAGCAAGCGGTGCCATGGGCGGTATGAAAGTTGCCGTTGCTGTTGGTACCATGCTTATCGCTTTCGTGAGTGTTATCGCGATGGTGAACACGGGGCTAGAAAACTTGGGTGAGATACTTGGTTTCTCTGGCGTAACGCTACAAGCGATTTTTGGTTATTTGTTTGCACCTCTAGCGTGGTTGATTGGTGTGCCAAGCCACGAAATTCTAGCTGCGGGTTCATACATTGGTCAGAAAGTGGTGATGAATGAGTTTGTTGCGTTTATCGATTTTGTGCAGCACAAAGCGACACTGTCTGAGCATACTCAAATTATTATCACTTTTGCGTTGTGTGGTTTTGCGAACATTGGCTCAATTGCGATTCAGTTGGGTTCTATCGGCGTGATGGCACCTGAGCGCCGCAAAGATGTTGCAAGTCTAGGCCTAAAAGCGGTTGCTGCTGGTACACTCGCTAACCTGATGAGTGCGTGCTTAGCGGGCATTTTTATCTCTCTCTAATTTAGATTGAAGATCCACACTCAAAACCCGCCTAAATGGCGGGTTTTGTTATTTCTAAGGCTTGGGCATTAAGCCGTAAGGTATCGATTTAAAAGCCTCTGGGTGCTCTTGATAAGTTGGCGCCTTATGTACCCCTTTCCAATCGAGCAGCATGATGGCTAGCACGTTACGGTGTTCGCCGTACTTGAGATCAAAGCTACCGTCGACCGACGGAATCATCCCTTTTTCTGCGTTGATTGCGTGACGAATGGCTTGGCGGGTTTTCTTTACGACCGGATCATGGTCCAAGCCTGCTAACAAAAACGAAATGCCGACTTCGGCAATCACGTCTTCTTTGGCGCGCAGTAGGATAGTGTCGATGTTGTTGCGAAAGTAATCATAAATCCATTGGTGTTTCTTTTCGCTTACTCGCTCCTGATAATACTGTGAATCGGCAAAGATGATGTGCGTCATACCATAGAGTTTGTTCCAATACTGCTGAGCTGAAAGCATCTTATCTTTATCGTCGGGGTAGGTGTTCCGGAAGGTTTGAGTGAATTCCTCGACCACATCTTGCTCTCCTAGCTGACGAAGCCAGTAGACTTGGTTTGCAAGCTGAGCTGCCCATGCCTCTATCATCTCTTTGTCCGTAACGTAACGCGAGAAATCGTAGCGCCTAATAATTTTTCTCAGCGTTTTGTCTTGTTTATGTTGTAGGCCATATTCGTTTGCTCTTGCCATTGCGCCAAGCAAATCCACACCAAGATAAAGGTACTCAGGATGGTGTTTAGTCACGGTATAGCGTCGCTGACCTCGTTCGGTTTCTTTCTCTTGATACGTGGTCAACCTTTGAGATGAATAGAGAATGATGTCTTCTGGTTCAACGACTTCATTAGCAAATAGGTTTAACCGGCTGGCTACTTGTGCCATGTCGGTCCAAATGGCAGCGTGATATTTCTCATCTAATGTTTGGCGGTACATGCGTAAGCCAAAATGGCCCTCTTTAAACGCCGGGAAAGTGAACAGTTCTTGTTCGTAGGTACTACGAATCAACTGCGCTGATTGAGTATTATCGAGAAGCGGTACGTCTTCCTGTGATGCCTGAGCAGCAAAGGTAAGTGAGTAAAAGAGTAAGACCGCTAAGCTAAGAGGTTTAATACGCATAAATCCATTCCCTATGAAGTCCTGAACCTAAACCTACCATCAATATTAATTGAGAATGTAAAAGCTGAGTCAATAGTTGAAAATTTGCCTAAAAGTCAGGTTGATACGTTCATCTTTGGTTTTCGCGGTTTTTGGTACGCAGTGCTTCCAGTGATGCTGGAGCTCGCCAGCCATAATCAGTAAGGAGCCGTGAGAAAGCTCATATTCAATCTCAGTTTTACAATGTAAATTTCTAAGCAAAAATCGACGTGTTTCACCTAAGTTCAAAGATGCGATAACAGGGTTTCTACCTAACTCTGGTTCATTATCTTGGTGCCAGCCCATTGAGTCTTGCCCGTGTCGATATAAGTTAGCGAGAACAGAATTAAAAGTGACATCAGCAACTGATTCACAACGCACTTTGAGCTGAGTTAACTCAGGAGTCCAAGGGTGAGGCTGCATGGTTAAGCCTGAGTAAGTATATGCTGCATCACCGTGCCACGCTTGTAAGCGAGGTTGAAGTACTGACTTGCCGAACATAGTAATGTGTTCTTGGTGCCATGGCAGTGTCTTTCGAAGTTGGTCAAAGTAATTATCCGCCTCAAGATGGCTAAGAAAATGAGGATCATAATAAAGTTTTCCTCTTTCTACTTCTTGCCATAGATCGCCGCCAAATAAATCGCCTTGTTGATGCATCATCTCACACCTAAAACATAAAAGTTGTCAATCACTGTTACCTTTCTGATTATGATTGGTTATTCTTGTGATAATAAGAATTTTAACAATAAATAAAAAATCTCGTAGTTGTATACGAGTTGTGGGGAGAAAATGCGTTATTTACCCAGAAAGCGATGCTATTTTGCATTGTTCTTCCTCACCTTTTTCGCTTTGTGTATTGGGGTTATTGAGCTGTTAAATCGAAACCAGCAAGAGCTTCACAAAGAGCGAGTTCAAGTTGAGGCCAAAGAACAACTTTCCATTCTCCGTTCCAATTTGGAAGCGGTACTTATGGCGGATATCTACAAAGCCAGTACTTTAGCGACACTCATTACTTTACTTCCTAAAAACCAAGAAGAAGAATTGAGTATCGCCGCTCACCGAATCCTAAATAAAAGTAAACATATTACAATCATCGGTATCGCGAAAAATGATGTAATTAGTCATGTATTTCCACGCCAAGGTAATGAGCGCCTAATCGGCCTTGATTACCGCGCAGTGCCACAGCAGTGGGTACAGGTGCAAAAAGCCAAGGATGTACAAGAAATTTTCATCGCAGGGCCAGTGACTTTGATTCAAGGTGGCCGAGGTTTGATCGTGCGTGTGCCTGTTTTTCTTGATCCTCCAATGAATCAGGACTACTGGGGAGTGATCAGTGCGGTGATTGATTTCGATGCTCTGATGAGAGAAACCGGCGTAATTGATTTCTCGTATCGTTACCCTTTAATGATCCGTGGTTACGATAGCGGTGGCTCATTTGGTGATGCTTTCTTTGGCGCGCAAAGTGTAAATAGCATGGCATATGCAAAAGAGATGGTTCATTTTCCTTATGGTGGGTGGAGTATGGTGGTTTTCTCTGGAGGCAAAGCTGATCGCCAAATCTCTTGGCATCAGTTGCATTTAGCTAGAGTAATCGGCTATCCCATTATATTCGCACTTAGCCTCGCGCTGTTCGCCATTTATCGACTGTATACCATTGCAGATGACAGAGCTTTACACGATGAACTCACGAATTTACCAAACCGTCGCTATTTTATGAAGTTTTACAAGCAGCAGTTCGAAATAGCGAAACGTTATAAAAAGCGTTATAGCTTCGCCTTAATTAATATTGACCTAGATAGGTTTAAACACATTAACGACACCTATGGTCACGACGCAGGTGACAAAGTTTTAATCGCTACGGCTGAAAGGGTAAAAAGCTCTCTGCGTAAATCAGACATCGTGGCCAGAATGGGCGGTGATGAGTTCTTAGTTGTAGTCCATCACCCAGGAACGGAAGAAAATGTTCAGTCTCTTCTACAAAAACTTCGATTAGCGCTATGCTCTACGCCCGTCATTTACGATGAAACGCTTATCTATTTGAAAGCCAGTATTGGGTACGCGATATTTGACCCGCAAATGTCATCTCCTGAGCAAATGATGAAAATAGCCGATGAGAGAATGTATCAACAAAAGCATGGCGGATGAGCCTGAACCCAGTTTCAATAAGGGGTTAGAAGAATGGTAAAGTTGGGAGCCCGAAATCTCATCATCATTGAGGTACAAGAGTATGTGACTTCATATGTTCACAGACACTTTGCTGAGAGAGTCGTTATTAGCAGTGCATTCAGTGGCATATTTGCATAATGTTGCATTTTGCAAATGCAGTTTGCGAAATTAATGGTTAATAAAGCAACGATATGCATCTGGATCTACTAAAAAACGGCTTTTTTAAAGTTGGCACGCATCGTGCTTTACTTAGAGTGACCCTTATTAAGCCGAGGGTCACCTAGCCAACTGACGTTGTTAGTGAATACAAATTGTTCACAAGTATATACCGCCAATCACGTTTATTGTGATTGGCGTTTTTTCTTTCTAAAGCCCGATGATATTCACGTCGCTGCCCGTCTCATCAGCTTCTCCGCACTTGCTGTAACAACTAGGTTGTCTTGGACAAACCGCCCCTCTGGAGCAGATCAACCTTGCTTGGGTTTGAATCCCGCGCTCTATCCAGTTGATGTTTAATATCTTAGCGATAGTCGTTAAGTCTTTTTTGATGTGGGGAGGAATAACACTACTTCCGCCGGAAGCGACACAAAGGGACTTAAGTTCTTCCGCTATGGAAACGGCATCGCCACCTTGTGCAGAAATAGCAGGGTTAAGATCAATACCGGCACATAGCACGCGATTATTTCCCGCAGGGTCAAATACGTTGACCGATTCGCAGCAGTAGATACGTGGCTCGTCGCCAACATTTAAAATCGAAATTTGCGCTGAACTGGTATCCAAAGGCTGGGAAAGGCGTCGGAATACCGCCCAGTGCTGGCAAGGGTCGTTTACTTTGCGCATGTTGCCCCAAGGCAATGGAATACCATTTCCTCGATACACTGCTTTTAACTTGCCGGGGCCATAGGCATCAAAATAGTGCCAATGAGGGTAAGGCGAGACCACCGTCATGCGACGCATTGCAACGGAAGGAGAAACGCCGGCCTTTTTGTGAACATCAATTTCGTAACCGGAGCGGTCAAGCAACTGACGAAATGGTACTTTGGGGCAAAGCAAGGCACCAGCAAAAAAGCTAGACTCAAAATCACGCCAAGCTTGCAGGATATCTTGCGAATTGAGTTCAGAGTTCGACACAGGGCTGTCCATTTGCTCCCAATTGTTTTGATGCCCGATAGATAAAACGTTATTCATTGCATCGCTGCTATGGAGCACTCGATGGCCGATATATACCGCCAAGTCATACTTCAATCGGGTTGGATAGTCACGCATTCGTTTATTGAGATAAATAGTCCCAGGTGGCTCCATGAAAGACGTAATCAACTGTTTGGCGCTGACGCCCAGTTCATCAATCACATCTTGTGGCGCTCGATCAACCCAGCGGATATCCAATCCCATACTCTTTGCAATGTCTACGAGATCCTCTACAGATAGATTCAACCGCTTCAAGCCGACCTCTTCGGCGGCGCGCTCTAAATCAGGAAAATGGTTTTGATGGTTTTCTTGGTGTGCTCGAATCAAGAGATGAGCAAACTGACGCCCCGTGATACCTGTTTGGGAGAGCATTTCTGGTATCGCGATTTGAAGAATATCATTGGAGAACAGGAAGCTCGGCTCCAACGCCATGCCACTAATCCCGCCACGATTTCCTTTGTTGGGTGTGATGGCTTCTAATTCGGGTTCATCATCTAAAAACCACGCCGGATCTTTTTGAAAAACTTCCGCGATCACTTCGAGCATATCGATACTCGGTACGCGTTTTCCGCGCTCAATCATCGAAAGGTAAGAAACCGACGGAGCGTATTCAGGATTAATTCTTACACAACGGGCAGATAAATCTTCCATCGTTAAATGGTTGTTTTTTCTTAGGTTACGAATTTTCGTACCAAGAAAATGAGACTGACGAATAAGGCTTTTTGACACAGACATTTTGTAAAATTCACATTGTAAAATTTTTGTTGTGAAATTGTAGTCAATATTTCGCTAGTCTACATAATGAGCAGGCAAGGAAATTAACCATCCACTTCACAGAATTGCCTGAAACTTAAATAAAGGATTTAAGTTTTTACTCTAGGACGAGTTTTTAAGTGCGAGGATATGACGATGAATATGCTGAACTTCGATAAAAAAGAGATGCAACAACAACAACGCCCATTTATCGCTGAAGCCGTATTTGCCGTCGAAGCGGTAAGTGCTGAGCAGCAGAGTGAGAAACAAGTAAAAGCGAAGCAACTGCTTGACCGCATGTTCCCATTGGAGAACGGGTCGCACCAAGATGTATCAAGTTACGTGATTGATTACCGCCATGTTTTGGCTTATTTCAAAGACGGTACACACAGCGGCCTGAAAAGCCCAAAACACTTCGTGGCGTACACTGGTGAAAAGGAAGATCCAAAGTCGATTTTGTTTAAAGATGATTCGGGCAATCATGTCGAAGTGCTGTTTGGCTGTCACAAAGGCACTGGTTGCGTGGAATTAGTGGACATTGACGATATTCAATTGGAAACTCGCACGACGTTTCATCCTGAACTAACTGGCAATGCACCAACTGCGATGCGCCATTGGATAAGCCTAATCAAAGGCGACAAAAAAGGTAAGCCGATGGCATGCAGTGAAGATAAAGAATATACCGCAAAAAATGGTGACGACTACATTCTAAGTTACTGCTACAGCGTCGATTAAGATACTCATGATTGGATATAAAAACCCCGCACTTTACGTCGCGGGGTTTTCTTTTTCATCGTAAAAGTCGTTTTCGCTTAGTCAGTTTATTTAAATTGGCATCACGCGGTTACGACCGAGTTGTTTTGCTTCATAAAGCTGTTTATCGGCTTTATTGATTAAGGCTTCAGGCGTATCACCCGGCTCAAATTCTGCTACCCCAAAAGAAGCGGTAATGCTGTGAACTTGTGTGCCTGAGCGCTTATCTCTGATACGCAGTTTTTCTATCATCCGGCGTAGTGTGTCTGCATATTGGCGAGCAATTCGCAGAGATTTGTTAGGTACAATTAACGCGAATTCTTCACCACCAAAACGGTACGCACATATCCCATCTCGACAGCTTTGTTGTAGCCGGCGGGCAATGGCTTTTAATACTGTATCGCCAAAAAGGTGCCCGTAATTGTCGTTAAATGATTTGAAATGATCGATATCAAGCATGATCAAGGTCATTGCCTGATTTGATGCAATAAGTGAAGAGAGATCTTTGTCAAATGCTCGGCGGTTGTATAGGTTTGACAAACCATCGAACAACGCATCTTGCTGTACTTCAGCCAGTTGGTTTTTGAGGCGAGAAATTTCTTCACTCGCGTTAGTCAATTGGCTATTCAAAAACTTTGTTGAGTGACGAATTTCATGTGACTCTGCGACAAGTTGACGAATCACCACCATCACTTCTTCAATGCTTAGGCTATTGTCCTCAACTTTTTCCAGTTTATTAAAGCTTTTGTCTACCATCTCGGAAAAGGAGGAAGTATCTGAAATCGTATCGCTCATTGAACTGGATACTTCGTGTAGCAGAACTTCTACATTGGTTCTAAGATCTTCAAGGCTGGTTTCTGCTTTGCTGGCCACATAGTTGTTGTAAAGCTGTTTATTGGTTGCTGGCGGGCAAATACCGTAGTTTTCTAACACCATGTCTAACTCAAAGTTGAGTTCTGGAATGGTCTTGTCAACGTAGGTATACCAAAGCGCGTAGTTGGCTGGCGTGGCAGCAACATGGTTTTTGATCATCAGTGGGACCGCTTTTTTTAAATTAGCGGTTGATTTCTTAAACTCGTCGGTCATTTCTGCGATGGTACTAGCAAAATGGGATTGGGCTTAGATTAACGGATATTAACTAATGTCGCTTTAATTTTTATCACTTTTGCATGGTTTATATAGAAAATGAGTGATTAAGATCGTGATCAATACCGTTGGATTCAAATTTTATAAAATATCAGTATGAAACATGTACAGGCATTTGGTGGTATTGCGTGTTTTGAGATATCCAGCAAATGGATTCCGTGTAAACGTTAGTAACCTAATGATCGTCAAACTCTCGTTTTCGTATAAAAGCAAGTAAATCAAAAGGCTTAACGTCAGGGTCTCCGTGAAAAGAACTCGTAGACGAAGAATTAACATCTGAGGGTGCGAATTGAAAAAGAAAATAGGACTTTATTGGTTCACGAACGACTTGCGATTGCACGACAACCCACTGTTGAAAAGCGCCAGTGTAGAAATGGACGAGTTAATTTGCTTGTATTGCTACCCTTCAATGACGCCTTACTTGCATCACTTTGCGCAGGAAGCCTCTTTCGGGCGCGCGAAATTGCAGTTTCTCGACTCATCGCTTAGTGAACTCAATCGATCTTTGAATCACCTTGGTCAGCGATTATGGGCGGTTGAACTGACGCCCGATCAAGCAATCAAGTATGCTGTTAATCGCTTCGGCGTCACACATATATATGCTGACGCCTTTCCCGGTTCGGATGAGCAACAAGCGTTAGATCGCGTAGCTGAAGGCGCTTCTCATGTAAAAATAAAACAGCAAGCAATCCGGACCCTGTTAAGGGAAGAACAACTGCCATTTGACTTGAGCAAACTGCCTACGACTTTCACGCAGTTTAGAAAGCAAGTTGAAGGTTTAGACATCTCTCGGCCCCACGAGAGTATCCGTTCGTTACCTCCAATTCCTTTAGGTGTGAATCTTCCTTCCGTTACTGCATATTACTTTGACACAAAAGCTGCGTTTCATGGTGGAGAAAGCCGCGGGCTTGAACATTGTCGCCAGTATTTTGCTTCCACACTAGCCAGTGAATACAAACAAACACGCAACGGTTTAGATGGCATGGATTACTCCACTAAGTTCTCTCCTTGGCTAGCTCATGGGTGCGTTTCTCCGAAAACTATTTATGCCATGTTGAAACGTTATGAAGCGGAGAGTGGTGCAAATGATTCAACCTATTGGATTTACTTCGAACTGCTTTGGCGTGAATACTTTTATTGGTATGCCCGTCGATACAAGCGGCAGCTGTTCCGATTCGGTGGCATCCAAAATCAAGCACCACTCACTAGCTTTTACGCGCACCGTTTCCAACAATGGAAGAAAGGTGAAACGCCATTTCCTATCGTCAATGCGTGTATGCACCAACTTAATGAAACGGGTTATATGTCGAATCGTGGCAGACAGTTAGTCGCCAGTTGTTTGGTGCATGAACTTAGCCTCGATTGGCGTTATGGCGCGGCGTACTTTGAGTCACAACTGGTTGATTACGATGTGGCATCAAACTGGGGAAATTGGCAATACCTAGCGGGCGTTGGTGCTGATCCGCGTGGTTCACGACAATTCAACCTCGAAAAGCAAACCGAAATGTACGATCCGCACATGGAGTTCATCGATAGGTGGCAAGGTCGTTGTCCTGGCGCGCATTTGGATAGTGTAGACATGGTCGATTGGCCGATTGTGATGGGCAGCAGTGACAAAGCTTCGTCGTCGGAGAAACCGTAATGCAATTTGAAACCGTACGATTGATCTTGGGCGATCAACTTAACAGTGAGCACTCTTGGTTTCATCAACCGGATGAGCAAGTGCTTTACCTGATTGCGGAGCTCAAGCAAGAGAATACTTACGTCACGCATCATATTCAGAAAGTGTGTGCGTTCTTTTCTGCAATGGAACAGTTTGCGAAAGAGCGTCAGAGTGAAGGTCACCAAGTTCAGCACCTCACGTTGGATGACACACAATCCTTCGACGATCTTGAGCAAGTCTTGCAACACTACGTGAGCGAAGTTGGTGCAAGTAAGTTTGAATATCAACGCCCGGATGAATACCGTTTACTAGAGCAGTTAGCCAAACTAAAGCTTGATGGGGTCGTGGCGCGTTGTGTCGATTCGGAACACTTTTTGTTGCCGTTTGAAGAGATAGAATCGCAGTTTCCTCAAGGCAAACACATCATGATGGAGCACTTTTACCGCCGTATGCGCAAGCGCTTCGACATCTTGATGCAAGACGGAAAACCCGTCGGCGGAAAATGGAATTACGATGCCAATAACCGTAACAAGCTCAAAGCCAAAGACATTGAACAACTGCCACAACCTTTGATGTTCAGTACCGACGTGCGCGATATTACTGAGCGGTTGGCACGACATGACATCAAAACTATCGGAAATCTCGAAGGGGAATTGTTGTGGCCGATTAATCGCGCGCAAAGCCTCTCTTTACTCGCGCATTTCTGCCAAGTCTGTCTGCCGTTATTCGGACGTTTTCAAGATGCTATGACAGGCCAGCACGACGCTAAGTGGAGCTTGTATCACAGCCGAATTTCATTCTCGCTCAACAGCAAATTGCTGCACCCGAGAGAAGTCATTGATGCATCACTCAAGGCATTTCACTCCAACGCGGACATCGACATTTCTCAAGTTGAGGGGTTTATTCGCCAAATCTTAGGATGGCGAGAGTACATCCGAGGCGTCTATTGGGCGAACATGCCTCATTACCCGAAAAAGAACGAGCTGGGCGCAGAAAGAAAGCTGCCAAACTTCTTTTGGAGTGGCGAAACCAAAATGGCCTGTATGCGCAATGCGATTGGTCAGTCCCTTGATTATGCCTACGCACACCACATCCAACGTTTGATGGTCACTGGTAACTTTTGCTTGCTAACCGAGATCGACCCAGATCAAGTGGATGAGTGGTATCTCGGTATCTATGTTGATGCGATTGAATGGGTCGAAATGCCGAACACTCGTGGCATGGCATTGTTTGCGGATGGCGGCATTGTTGGCACCAAACCTTACGCGGCGAGTGGTTCTTACATCAACAAAATGAGCGACTACTGTAAGGGTTGCCATTACGACAATAAGGCGAGGAGTGGGGAAGGATCGTGTCCGTTTAACAGCCTTTATTGGCGCTTTATGAACAAACACGACAAGCGCCTCGCAGCCAATCCACGAATCGGGATGATTTTCCGCTCTTGGGACAACATGGAAGAACAACAACGCCAAGCGATTCTTGATACCGCAGAGCACTACATAGAAAACGTGGAGAACTTGTGATGGAAATACTCATCGTCGGTGGCAATGGTGGAATTGGTTTGGCGATGGTGAGAGAAGCCGCAGCTCGGTTTCCTCAAGCTCGCGTGCATGCCACTTATCGTAAGCAGCAACCAGATTGGCAACACCCAAATGTCGTTTGGCATCAAGTGGATGTATCGCAAGACGAGCAGGTAAAAGCGTTCAGTGAGCAGATTGAACACGTCGATTGGTTGGTGAACTGTGTTGGTATGTTGCACACCCAAGAGAAAGGTCCTGAGAAGAATCTTAGCTCGCTCGACGCAGACTTCTTTCAGCAAACCATCACGGTTAATACTTTGCCAAGTTTACTGTTGGCAAAATACTTCACGCCCAAGCTAAAGCGCAGTACTGCACCCAAGTTTGCGACCATTTCGGCCAAAGTTGGCAGCATTAGCGATAATCAGTTAGGTGGTTGGTACAGCTATCGAGCATCGAAAGCCGCATTAAACATGTTCCTAAAAACCATGTCGATCGAATGGCAAAGAGTGGTCAAACATGGCACGGTGCTTTCACTTCACCCTGGCACCACAGATACCGCTTTGTCGGCACCTTTTCAAACCAATGTCCCAGAGGGAAAGTTGTTCACGCCAGAGCGAGTTGCTAAGGATTTATTAGGCTTGATAGAAAAAGCAACCCCGCAAGATAGCGGGGCGTTTTGGGCTTATGATGGGACGTTATTACCTTGGTAAGAGAACGCGTACAAACGTTAATACAAATGAAATAACATACTCCAGAGAGGGTCGGAGTGACCTACGTTTTCGTTGATTTATTTCTTCGGCAACGCTCAGAACAATAAACGATTTCCTCCCAATTTCGCGCCCACTTCTTTCTCCAAGAAAATGGGCGCTGACAGACCGGACAGACTTTCATGGGAAGGTTGGATTTAAAACCTTTCATCGCGCTGAATGTTCACTCCTAATTTGGCTAAAACTACTTATCAAATAGGTACAGGTAATCGCCGTAGCCTAAACTCGCCATCTTGTTCACAGGTACAAATTTCATCGCAGCAGAGTTCATGCAATAGCGTAATCCCGTCGGCTTCGGACCATCTTTAAACACATGACCTAGGTGTGAATCACCAAACTTACTGCGGATCTCCGTTCTAGGGTAGAGTAGTTTATAATCGGTTTTCTCCACGATGTAACCCGGGTTAATTGGTCGAGTAAAGCTTGGCCAACCTGTGCCAGATTTGTATTTATCAGTAGAAGAAAATAGCGGTTCACCGGTCACAATATCCACATAAATTCCCGCTTCTTTGTTGTCCCAGTATTCATTATCAAACGGACGCTCCGTGCCTTCTTCTTGCGTCACGTAATACTGTAGCTCTGTTAAGTTTGATTTGATTTCAGACTGAGCAGGCTTACTGTACGCTTTCACTTTCGAAAACAGCTTTTTTTCTTCAATCAACTGTCGAAGTGTTTTAGGGCTTTCTTTTCGATCTTCACCAAATACTTCGTCGAGATATTTATCGCGACCTGATGCGTAGCGGTAGTATTTGTACTTCAAGCTACTCTTCTTGTAGTAATCCTGATGATACGACTCCGCAGGGTAAAACTTTTCAAACTCGATCAGCTCTGTTTTCAACGGTTTTGGATAGATCATCGCCTTGTCGATTTCCATCATAAACTGCTTAGCAATCTGCTTTTGCTCCGCATTATGGTAGAAGATCGCTGGACGGTATTGAGGACCACGGTCAACAAATGAACCTTTATCGTCGGTAGGGTCGATATGACGGAAGAAGTAGTCCAGCACTTGCTCGTAGTTCACGACAGCAGGATCGTACTTCACCTCAATCACTTCAATATGACCAGATTTACCAGAAGAGACTTGGCGGTAAGTCGGGTTTTCAATATGACCACCTGAATAACCTGATACAACATCGATTACGCCGGGCAGTTGCTCTAAATCCGATTCTGTACACCAGAAACAACCGCCAGCTAGCGTTGCGATTCTTGTATTCTCTGAAGCCTTCAGCTTATCCATCGTATCGGCGGTACCTGTTTTACTCAATAGTAGAAACAAGACTGGAAGTGCGAAGGAGAAACCGGCCAATAACTTAGACATATTCTTCATAGCTACCTCATCGTTATTTTTGTAGAAAGTGTTACTTAAATAAAAAGTGTTACGTATAGAGAAAGGTAACCGAGCGAAAAAATTACAGTAATGTTGAAAATTCCGTTGCCCTTTTATGCGATAGAGCTAAAGTATCGACAAGAAACACACCGCTAGTAAGGGCAACGATGCCTTGAATAAGCGATGCTAAATGAGGTAAATCATGCAAGCTGAAGTTAAATGGATAGAAGATTTTAAATTCCTTGGGCAATCTCAGTCGGGCCACTCCGTAGTGATGGATGGCAATGGTGGTGCAACCGCACCAAGCCCAATGGAAATGGTACTAATGGCTGCTGGTGGCTGTAGCTCTGTCGATGTTGTTGATGGTTTGAAAACAGCAGGCCAAAAGGTTTCGTCAGTTAATGCCAAGCTAACCACAGAGCGTCGTGAAACCGCGCCGCGTATCTTTACGCAAGTGAATATCCACTTTGAAGTGTCAGGTGACGAGCTTGACCCAGAAGTCGTAGCAAAAGTGGCGGCTGACTCGCTAGAAAAATACTGCTCGGTTTGCTTAATGCTAGGTGAAGGTGTTGAGATGGCCCACAGCTGGGAAATTGTGTAAGCCGACAGACTCCACAAAATATAAAAACAGGAAAGAGAAAAGTCCGGACTTTTCTCTTTTTTTATTTCGCAGTTCACGTACCTTGTGAAGAATCTGAAAGCAGTAATTGCAGGTTGTAGGAGTCTTCCAGTGACAGAACTAGAAAAAATGATGTCTGGCCAGGTTTTTGATGGCATGGACAAAGAAATTGACGCCATTAGAAGCCATGCTCTTCAAGCACTTAGAGCGCTCAATAATAACACCGACGAAAGTCAGCGCGACGAATTGCAAAAGCAGCTATTTGGCAAGGTAGGCCGTTGTATTGTCCAGGCCCCTTTTCATTGTGAATTTGGTAAGACCATCGAAATAGGTGAAGAAACCTTTATCAACATGAACGTGGTCATGCTCGATGGTGCCAAAATTACCATCGGGAACCACGTGCTCATTGGACCGAGCGTGCAATTTTATACCGCTTCTCATTCTGTTGATTACCGCAGTCGCCGACGTTGGGAAACGTTTTGTAAACCCATCACGATTGAAGATGATGTGTGGATTGGCGGTAGCTCCGTTATTAACCAAGGTGTAACAGTTGGCGCTCGCTCGGTGATTGCAGCGAACTCGGTAGTCAACCATGATGTGCCGCCAGATTGTCTATACGGAGGCACGCCAGCTAAGTTGATTCGTCGTCTCAACGAAGAAGAGTAAGAATCGATAGTGATGGCATGATGACTCGCTTTACAGGCGTAAGAGAATCATGCCAGCAGAAAGGGATAATTCATCAAGGAGTCTAAGATGTCGAACAGGACAGAAGTCCTCATGTGCCCTACATGTGGGGTAGAAACGCATCATGTCGTGGTGTTAGTTAGAAAAAAAGTGGTTTTGAAGGTGATAAAAATCGCAAAAAGAAAGAGTTCATCGCTGGCTTTCTCAAAAGTGTAGTATTCGGCGCCTTCCTTGCCTCTATGGATGAATTTGAACGTCATTTGATCTGCGAAAACTGTGGTCATAAAACCATTCAATAGTAACTGATAGTCCTTCTTTCTCTGCATAAGTTCATAAGTGCGGTTTGAAGCACTGGTTATTCAAGTCGCATCATCCTCTTTTAGTGCTTTTGCTCTTCTTGTGTTCCTCTCTCAAATATGAGTCACATCAGTACGCATTTTAACCGCTTGGATACAGATAACTCACTGCTATATATAATAAATTTTGGTGGGAAATACGTGTTTCAGCTCGATGTTTAAACTCTGTTCTATCGACACGTTTTGGGTCAGTAAACACTTAAATTTCGTTTGCTTTATGTTGTATGTAGCGCAATTGTGTGAAATTGGTCACATTAACGTTTAATTTATAAAAAAATAATTAATGAATAGTAATTCACAAATATGCTGACCGTATGTGCTATTTAGTTTTGATTTATCTTTTGTGTATTCACTTGGTGAATGTTTTGTTGTTTTTAGATTGACTAAAGGTTTGATTTTCTATTCAAACTTGTGAAAGGTTGAATGGATATATTAGAAAACATGAATTTGATCTTGTTTCTATCTTTTGTTTTAAATGCGAAATTCATTATTAACAACGGATGGTTTTGATGATTTCTCTTATGTGTATCCCACCAATTTTAGAAATTGAAAATTAAACTCTCTCAATACAATAACGACTAAAATTAAACGGAATGATGTTCTTATATTTTTATTGTATTTTAACTTATACATTTTGACTCATTCATTTTAACTGTTTTTGTTGATTTTAAGTTGTTGATAATAATTGTCTTTTAACTTTTGTTTTAATGACGTTGCTTTGCTGCTTCTTTAATGTTGTGGTGTGTGGCTTTATTTATAAAAAGTCATTTTAAAGTACGTTTTTAAGCAAAGTAGAACGCGACAATACTCAGATAAATAGTATTAAAAAGTTAAATAAGGATTTAACCATAAGAGTAATTTTATGGTTGATAGGTTTATTGGGGTTGATTATCTGAATTTTTATGGAATTTCATCCCAATAATCTGTTTGTCTTTAAGTTTATTCAAATGAACTTAATTCTCATGGAAGTTTCAAAACATGCAGCACACAACAAAGTGGATGATGACGCCGCTTGCAATGTTGTTGGGTACGCTGTTTTCAGCGCCATCATTCGCGGTGGAAACGAGTGTAATTGATAGCACTAGCACGCCTGAATCTACACAAAATGAAGGAGATACGTCCTGTATTGTTTGTAAGTTTAGTGGGGCCGTTTACCTATCTTACGATACAAACATTTACGATAAAGACGACTACCGTTCTGTCCGCAATTTCTCGTGGGGAGGCGATCTCGTTTATTCCTTTTCGAGCGACACAAAAGCCTATTTTTCTACGGGGGGCTATCGTGCCCTAGAAGATGAAGTCGGCACCTACGCGACAGATTCGGTGTTGGGCTTGCAATACACGAACCTATATCGCTTTGGAGATACAGGGAAAATCGGCGTTGCGGGTCAGCTCACCATTCCAACTTCAGAAACATCTCGTAAAGATGAACTGCACACCGCGGTTCGTTTAGATGTGCCGATCTCTTTTTCAGCTTGGAGCGTCGATTTTTCGGTTTCGCCAAGACTGAGAAAAAATTTCCACGAATACAAAACCATGGGTGGACGCTCGCTGACTGAGTGGACTTACTCGTTGTTTGCTGTTGCGGAAAAGTCGTGGGAATCGTTCGCAGTGGGGATTACGGCGTTAGGTGGTAACAGCATCAGTTATCAAGGTACGCGCAGAAGCAGTTGGCAGTATGAGGGGGCGTTGTACGGCACATACGAGTTTGATGAAAGCTGGTCATTGCTACTCGCGGCATCATCAACGGGTTTCTATCAAGATGCAGAGCGAGGCACCTTGGGCAACATCGATTTGTTGGATCAAGAGAAAGCGTCTTACATCGTGACAGTGACTTACTCCTTCTAGGAAAATAACAACAATTAAGGATATCCAAATAATGTTTAAAAAATTGACTCTGGTGTCAGCAATAACGGCCGCACTTGCAGGCTGTGGCGCAGATGATCAGGCGTATGACTATGTCGAAAGAGATGCAAAAGAAGTCGCAGTAAAAGATCTTAAAGACGGTCGTTGGTTTTACGTTCCGACGACTGGTGCCGCTCCACGCTTTGCTCTTAACCAATTCCCATTCTTGCAAGGTTCACCTCGTTACGTTGAGCTTTGTTTTACCAAAGAAGGTCTGGAAGTTCGCAGTTACGATAAAAACTACCCAGACGCACATCTAAGCAAAGATGCTAATAACTACTGCGGTGAAGAGAAATTTGTCGCAGACGACGACGGCGTTAACTTCGCGCAAGTGCTGACGATTCCGGGTGACTTTGCGGCGTATCGCTGTCAAGAAGACGCGCATGGTGATTGCACCAACAAAGAAGAAACCAACGAAGACGCAAGCCTAAACTACAAGAAGAAAACCCACTTCACTCCTCGTCCTGAAGATCTCGAAATTGCAGAATTCAATATGGAAGATCTGTATGGCATTACCGAAGGCATTGATGAAATTGGCGCACCACGATTGATCTCGTGGGACTTTGACCCTAAAAACGGTCTTCTCAATTTCGAGCTAGAGCGCACGTTCCGTATCGATTTAGATAATATTTCTGACTACATCAACTTTGCAACGAAAGCGAGCTTGGATGAAGCGCTTGTGGATGGCGCGTTTAAATCTCGGTTCTACTATTCGTTAGTGCACGAAAGTGAAGTGGCAACCGAAGGTTACCAACCGATCTTGTACCCAGTGGGTGATGAGAACGACATTGGTTTCTTCACCACGTCGACGAAAAAGCTTAACCCAGTCACGAATAAATACGACCGTGATGTGGTTTACCTCAATCGTTTCAACCCAGATCAAGGCTCTATCAAATATTACTTGAGCGACAATTTCTTTGAAGAGAAGAACAAGTTGTTCTTGGATGCAACGCTGCAATCGATCGACAAGATGAACCACGCGCTGAATGTATTTGGGGCGGATGCAGGCAAGCCTGAAATCGAGATTGTGAACAAAACCAAAGCGGCTGGTATTCACCCAGGTGATCTGCGTTACAACGTGATTAACCTGATTGACGAGCCTCTAGCGAACGGTCTGCTTGGCTATGGCCCGTCGGTTTCTAACCCGATGACGGGGGAAATCATCAAAGGCCACGTGAACCAATACGCAGGCGTTGCAAGAACGGGTGTGCCTTTCTATTGGGATAACCTGGCGCGTTTCTATAATCGTAATCAACTGGACTTAGATGGCTTAGATCCATTGCCAACCAGCAGCGAATCTGTGAAAACAGAAGTTGCGGATAGAATTGAAGCGCTTTCTACAATGGCGGCGATGGCGAGCCTGAAATCGGATGAAAACATTCATGCGCCGCTCGTTTCAAAAGAAGACATCGTTTCTGGAAAAGCAGCGACGAAGAGCCCAACTCAGCTAATGAAAAACTTCAATGATGACATGGAGTTTGAAAAGGTGGTTGAAGCTGAAGAGAACCGTTTGTCTTTCTGGGCAGAGAACAACGTTTATCCAATCGAAGCGTCGTGGGTTTCTTCAACCAACAAGGCCATGTTGGACAACTTGAAGTTGGATGACGAGCGTTACTTTGAGATCAAACTCGATGACGCAGGTAACGAAGTATCGCGTCAGCTTAAGCGTTGGAAATACCTACCAAAAGAGTTGCAAGTGAAAGCCGCAGATGCGATTACGGTTGCGACTTACAGCAATACGCTTGTTCACGAGCTTGGTCATAACATGGGTCTGCGCCATAACTTTAAAGGCTCAAATGACAAAGCGAACTACTACACGCTAGAGCAAGCGCATCAACTTGGTTTGAACAACATTCCTGCTTACAGTTCGACGATGGACTACGCACCAAGCATGTTGGATGAAACGCCAACTTGGGGTCTGTACGACATTGCGGCGTTTAAGTTCGGCTACGGCCGTAAAGTCGAGACGATTCAAGATTCTTCAGGTTCAGCTCCTGCACCTGTTGCGAAACCGGCAGACAGTGCGAGCGATGAAGACAAAGCGGCATATGCTCGTTACCTCGCTGATCAGCAAGCCTACCAACAAAGCTTTGCATACAAGTTTGGCAACAATCCAGACAACACATCGCTGATGGTGTGTTCTGAAGTGAAGGCGCTAACGGGGGACGAGAAAGGCAAATCACTCTACAACTGTGACTTTAGCCGATTCGATATCGCTGCGTTGTCTGATGATCCAGAACTGAATGCGAAAACTCGTTATGGCGCACTTTACTACCTAGATAAAGTGAATGAAATTGAGCGTAAGTCTTACGATTTCTGTACCGATGGGAACGTTTCTCTAAACAGCGACTGTAACCGTTTTGACGAAGGTACAAACCTAGAAGAAATTGTTTCTTACGAGTGGCAGAACTATCTCGATAGCTATGATCGACGCAACTTGGAGTTATATGGGACTACGGGATTATTCTCGTCCGATTATCCTGGTTACTTAGTGCGCCGTTACATGGAAATGAGCGCTATCCGTGACAAGATGGAAGATCTTGAGCGCATCGATAACCTGTACACCAATCTGGGTTACACTTCGTCAACGGATAAGCCGGGTGACTTCTTATTGCGCATTGCTTCAAACCCTCAATACTGTAGCGAAGGCAAAGCCGATAACTCATGGTTCTGTGATTATGCGAATGGGGCGAAAAAATCCGCGGCGTTCTTCCTTGATATCTTGCGCACACCAGAGCATCAATGTGTGATAGAAAATGCGGCAGGCAACCAAAAAGTGATTTCTTTTGGTCAACTGTTAGACAACAACTCACACCAAATTCCGGCTGATTACGATCTTTCAACAGCCAGCTGTTTTGATGATTTGGCAGCACGCTTTATCGAAGATTCAGATGAGGGCTATATAGCTGTTGCGGAAACTGCGAATGGACGCTTCCTAAACTCAATTGGTAGCTTTGACCCGGATTACCCTTGGTCAAATGCGGTGTCTGTGTTGGGTAACTGGCCAGACAAAGCGCTTGCGAGCCACTTCTTAGCACGTCGATTCTCGAACCGTTTTACCGATGAGGTGAGCTTTGCATCGCTGCTTGATATCCCTGGGGTGCAAGCTGAATACGAAGACATCATGGGCAACATCGTGGCAAATGATGCGTTAAATACGCCAGTTAAATTGGTGGGTAAAGACGGTAAGGAATACACCAATCTAAAAGGTGTTACCGTGAACCTACACATCACTGAGCAAATGGAGTCCCTACCACCAATGCCTCGTGGTATTGCAAGATTCCTTGATATTGGCGCAGAAGGTCGCGGACGTGTTGGCGATGTCATCTTGAGAATGGGTGTGCGCCAAATGAAGTCTTACGACTACACAGTGAAGACTCGTGGTCAATCTCAGTTTGATACGTTTACGAAGCAACAAGACCGCTACGGTATTATCGCGGGTGACAAGGTTGAGTTTGTTATCGACGGCGAGAAGTTTGTGGCAACAAAAGCAAACAAGCTGGCTTACGACTACGCAAATCAACTGGTGACGTCCAAAGGTTACGATCTAAAAACGTACCTAGATAGCTATGAGCATGCAACACTAAACAAGGTTGCAGAGAGCATCGATAGCGCTTGGGGGCCATTCCGAACAGCGATTGTCCCAGCGTTCCACGATCCTGTATTGCTGCTGGATGCGCCAATGGTCAACGCAATGAAGCGAACCATTGATGCGGATATCGCGGCAGGTGTGCTGTCGTTCAGCCAGTCTTTCATCAACTTTACGACAGCGAATGTGACTTCGGGTGATTTGGTCATCGATGCAACTTCGGGCACATTGAGCTACAAAGGTGGTAAAGCGCACGATGAGCTGAAAGCGTTCGAAGCTTACACTGATGCGATGCTTTTGATTTACAACGATCACGCCGAAGACATGATGTTCGCGGTCGACAATGTGTACGCAGGGTACATGGCGTCTTCAGATGCTGACAAAGAACTTTGGCTGAAAGATCTCAATATGATTCAAGCGTATTTGCGTGGTGATATTGGCGCTGTAGCTGGTGATTACTACAAGATGCTTGATCGCCTACCAACGGCAGTGAGTTTCCAGTAAATAACTCTTAATTTGACCCGTCCTGATATGGGTTGACACTTTTTAACTAAAACGCTCGATGTACTTCATCGGGCGTTTTGTATTTTAAAG
>NZ_JAWOUQ010000016.1:0-81590 GCF_033339475.1 Vibrio sp. 2304
CGGATAAATTTGCATCAAAAGCGGTCAAAAGAGCACGTTATTTCTACAGTTCTCTGAATTTATCTGCGAAAAGAGCCACTTTTTCCCAATTGGTGTACTCCACCTCTTTGGTCGTATCAGTTTCGCCACCCGTCATCGACATAATGAACCTAATCATAGTTCTGTCGAACCAGCTGTAACGTGGGTAATAAAGTGCACCAGCAAAAACACCGATTAGCGTTGGTTTCCAAGGCGACTTAATTAGGAACTTGCGAATGTAGGCACTACCTTCAGGTGTATCCTTTCCTTGGTCCTCTTTACGAGCGGTTAGGTTTACGCAGAAAAATGCCACTTTATTTTGCTCCAATTGATTGAGGTTTCGCTCAATAAACTGGTATAGCTTTTTATTAAGATGGCCATAGCGAATAGAGGCGCCTATCAATACTCTGTCGTATTGGCTGAAGTCAATCGTCTCGACATTATGTAAATCCACCAGCTCACAATCGAAGTCTGGAAGTTGTTCATCTATATAGTGGAGAATTTTTTTAGTCTGCCCTTCGCGGGAAGAGTATAGAAATAATGCTTTTGCCACGATTTCCCCTTAGCTACGCCAAAACGTCGGCGTAAGTAGAATAAGTAAGGTAAAGATTTCCAAACGACCAAACAGCATAGAAACTATCAATACCCATTTTGCTTTGTCGTTAACATCACCAAAGTGAAGCGCCACTTCTCCCAAGCCAGGACCGAGGTTGTTCAGAGTCGCAGCCACCGCTGAGAACGCACTAAGCTCATCCATTCCTGTTGCAATCAACCCCAACATACAAACCACAAATACCAATGCGTATGCGGAGAAGAAACCCCAAACCGCATCGACAACACGTTGCGGTAGGGCACTGCCACCTACTTTGATGGTGTAAACCGCGCGTGGATGGACTAAACGTTTTAGTTCACGCGCACCTTGTAAGGTAAGAAGCAGGATACGGATCACTTTCATGCCGCCGCCTGTTGAACCAGCACAACCACCTATAAAGGAAGAGAACAATAACAGCACAGGTAAGAAGAGAGGCCAATCCGCAAAACCTGTTGTCGTAAAGCCCGCTGTTGTGGATATTGATACGGTTTGGAACAGAGCCTGATCGAAAGCATCGTATGTCGATGTGTAAGAGTGATGTTTCAGTAATAATAGAAAGCAAATGATAAATAGCAGCACTTGAATAAACAAGAAGGCACGAAACTCAGGATCTTTCCAGTAATACTTGGGATGTACGCCACCTGATGCAAATGCAGCAAAGTGCAGCGTGTAGTTACATGCAGATATAAGCAGAAAAACCACAGTAATCAGGTTAATCGCGTAACTATCAAAATATCCGATGCTGGCATCGTGGGTAGAGAAGCCGCCAATAGCAATGGTGGAAAAGCTGTGACTGATGGCGTCAAATGGCGTCATACCAGCTAACCAAAAAGCCGAAGCACAGGCGATAGTCAGGCTCAGATAGATGTACCAAAGCGCCTTAGCAGTTTCTGCTATGCGCGGCGTCACTTTAGTATCCTTGACTGGACCTGGGATCTCGGCGCGGTAAAGCTGCATACCACCGATGCCAAGTACTGGCAAAATCGCCACCGCTAATACGATGATTCCCATACCGCCGAACCACTGCAGTAACTGTCGATAGAATAGAATCGCTTTAGGTAACTCATCCAAACCAACAATAACGGTCGCCCCGGTCGTCGTGAGAGCAGAAAACGATTCAAAAAACGCATCTGTCACTGAGACGTTCGGGTTGTCAGCAATGAGAAAGGGGATCGAGCCTGCACTGCCAAGTACTGTCCAGAATAAGACGACAATAAGAAAGCCATCTCGAGCTTTAAGCTCGTGCTTATACCTGCGGTTTGGGTACCAACAAACGGCCCCACAAAACAGCAGAACAAAAAATGTCGTGACAAAAGGCACACCAGCACCATCTCGATAGATCAGCGCAACGAGTGCTGGCGCAAGCATAGTGACACTAAAGAGTGCGAGCAGTAGCCCGACGATTCGAATAATTGAACGAAATTGCATGGATAAATTGACTAGCGAAGCTGTCCCTGTTGCTTCCTGTTTTTCATTATTGTCCGTCTAGCGGAGTGACAATTGCCTTTGCCCCGCTTTTATTGATGATTGCTTGGGTAAACGCGCTCACTTCTCGAAGCTCAATTTCCACCACTAATACGACCTGATCGCTGTATTCAGCCTCGACTTCTATCGCGCCAAATTGCGGCATGATTGATTGTGCGATAGGCATAAACCCATAGTCTAACGTTAGTCTGAGCTTTGTGGTTATTTTTTTCTCAATAGTTTGAAGCAGCTTGAGCGCTTGTTGAACCCCACCCCCATACGCTTTAACCAAGCCGCCTGTACCTAACTTGATTCCACCAGAGTATCGCGTGACCACAGCCGTGATCTCCCCCACCCCAGATCCAGACAGCTGCGCCAGGATTGGTTTGCCTGCTGTTCCGGACGGCTCCCCATCATCACTAAAGCCCCATTTCATTGAATCTTCCGGGCGACCAGCAACAAAGCCCCAACAGTTATGTCTGGCATCAGCGTGTTTAGCTTTGATTTGATCAACAAATGCTTTTGCTGCTTCGATACTTGGCGTGTGTGCCAAATAAGTAATGAAGACGCTCTTTTTAATTTCTTCTTCAAATTGAGCGGGCTCTGCTGGAATCAGATAAGGCTTGTCATTCATAGGATTATGGATTCATGTCTATTTGCCTGAAGTCTATCACGAGTGTGATTTACCCGTCGCATAAGATCTGCCACAGCGCACAATGTTAAACACTTGTTTAAAAAATGTATTGAAATTAAACAATCCACGATCCAAACTAACTTTACTGGTCAAACCAGAACAAAAATAAAACGACTTCCTCGATACCTATTTGCCGAGGTACACGGCGTCGTTGAAATAGGTATACAGACAATCCACGATTGTATGTCATGGAGATAGACAATGATTTACCAAGCCGAAACCCTACAGGTAAAGGAAATACAAGATGGTATTGCAGAGCTAAGCTTCTGCTCTCCAAAATCCGTCAACAAACTCGACCTAGCGACATTAGAATCGCTAGATAAAGCTCTTGATGCGCTCATTGCCCATCAAGGCTTCAAGGGGTTGTTGCTCACTTCAGATAAAGACGCATTCATTGTAGGCGCAGACATTACCGAGTTTTTAGGTCTGTTTGCTAAAACGGATGCCGAGCTCGACCAATGGCTGCAATTTGCTAATAGCATCTTTAACAAATTAGAAGACTTACCCGTTCCGACCATCTCAGTGATCAAAGGCCACGCTCTTGGTGGCGGTTGTGAATGTGTGCTAGCAACAGACATGCGTATTGGTGACAAAACCACCAGCATCGGCTTACCAGAAACGAAACTGGGAATCATGCCGGGCTTTGGTGGTTGTGTACGCTTACCTCGCGTTATTGGCGCAGACAGCGCAATGGAAATCATCACCCAAGGTAAAGCATGCCGAGCTGATGAAGCATTGAAAATTGGCTTACTCGATGCTGTTGTAGAGACTGATGCTTTATACGAATCAGCACTACAAACTCTTAACTCTGCAATTAATGAGAAACTTGACTGGCAAGCACGCCGAGCACAGAAAACATCGCCTCTAACGCTGAGTAAGCTTGAATCAATGATGAGCTTCACCATGGCGAAGGGTCTGGTGGCACAAAAAGCAGGTCCTCACTACCCTGCCCCAATGACAGCCGTTATCACGATTGAAGAAGGTGCTCGCTTTGCACGTAATGAAGCGTTAGACATTGAACGTAAGCACTTCGTGAAATTGGCTAAATCGGAAGAAGCAAAATCACTCGTTGGCCTATTCCTTAATGATCAATACATCAAAGGCATTGCGAAAAAAGCAGCGAAGTCAGCAAGTAAAGACACGCAACGTGCAGCCGTATTAGGTGCAGGTATCATGGGTGGCGGCATTGCTTACCAATCAGCGCTAAAAGGTGTGCCAGTCTTAATGAAAGACATCGCGCAAGCGTCGCTCGACCTAGGCATGACTGAAGCATCTAAGCTGCTGAATAAACGCTTATCTCGCGGTCGCATTGATGGCTTTAAGATGGCGGGTATTTTAGCGTCAATCACACCGAGCTTACATTACGCAGGTATTGAAAACTCTGATGTGATTGTTGAAGCTGTCGTTGAAAACCCGAAAGTAAAAGCAGCAGTTTTGAGTGAAGTTGAGTCCCATGTCGGTGACGACACCGTTATCACCTCAAACACCTCGACGATTCCTATCAACCTATTGGCAAAATCACTAAAACGCCCAGAAAACTTCTGTGGTATGCACTTCTTCAACCCAGTGCATCGTATGCCTCTTGTTGAGATCATCCGTGGTGAGCACACCTCTGATGAAACCATCAATCGTGTTGTGGCGTATGCTGCGAAAATGGGCAAATCACCAATTGTCGTTAATGACTGCCCAGGGTTCTTTGTAAACCGCGTATTGTTCCCATACTTTGGCGGCTTCAGCATGCTACTTCGTGACGGTGCTGACTTTACGAAAATCGACAAAGTCATGGAGCGTAAGTTTGGCTGGCCGATGGGACCGGCGTACTTGCTTGACGTAGTCGGCATTGATACCGCGCACCACGCACAAGCTGTGATGGCTGACGGTTTCCCTGAGCGTATGGGTAAACAAGGTCGTGATGCGATTGATGCACTGTTCGAAGCAGACAAATATGGTCAGAAAAATGGTAATGGCTTCTACAGCTACACCATAGATAAAAAAGGTAAGCCGAAGAAAACCTTCTCCGAAGCGATCTTACCGGTACTTGCTGACGTTTGTGCCGATAAGCAGGACTTTGACGATCAGACCATCATTCAACGTATGATGATTCCAATGATCAACGAAGTGGTGCTGTGCCTACAAGAAGGCATCATTGCCACTCCGCAGGAAGCGGATATGGCACTGGTTTATGGTCTTGGTTTCCCTCCATTCCGCGGTGGCGTATTCCGCTATCTAGACAGCGTGGGTATTGCTGAATACGTTGAAATGGCAAAACAACACGCCGAGCTAGGTGCGATGTACCAAGTACCGCAAATGCTGATTGATATGGCGGCGAAAGGTGAAAGCTTTTACGGTGCACAACAGCAAGGTTCTATCTAAGGAGGGATTCTAAAATGACTAATCAAACAAGAAATGTTGTCGTAGTCGATTGTCTACGTACTCCAATGGGTCGCTCTAAAGGTGGTGCTTTCCGTCATACACGAGCAGAAGATCTATCTGCGCGCCTAATGAAAGGCATTCTTGCGCGTAACCCACAAGTGAACCCAAGCGAGATTGAAGACATCTACTGGGGCTGTGTACAGCAAACACTAGAGCAAGGCTTTAACGTTGCACGTAATGCGGCGCTGCTTGCTGGTCTGCCGATTGAAATTGGCGCCGTGACGGTGAACCGCTTGTGTGGTTCATCAATGCAAGCGCTTCACGATGGTACACGTGCCATCATGACTGGCGATGCTGAAATCTGCCTAATTGGTGGTGTTGAGCACATGGGGCATGTGCCAATGAACCACGGTGTAGACTTTCACCCAGGTATGTCAAAGAACGTAGCAAAAGCTGCGGGCATGATGGGCTTAACGGCTGAAATGCTTGGTAAATTACATGGTATTAGCCGTGAGCAACAAGACGAGTTTGCCGCTCGCTCTCACGCTCGTGCGCACGCAGCAACCGTAGAGGGTCGTTTTAAAAACGAAATTCTACCAATTGAAGGCCACGCAGCAGACGGCACACTGTTCACTCTGGATTACGACGAAGTGATTCGCCCTGAAACATCCGTTGAAGGTCTATCTCAACTTCGCCCAGTGTTCGACCCAGCAAACGGTACAGTAACAGCCGGTACTTCATCGGCGCTGTCCGATGGTGCATCAGCGATGTTGATCATGAGTGAAGAGAAAGCCAATGAGCTTGGTTTGAAGATTCGTGCACGTATTAAAGGCATGGCCATTGCGGGCTGCGATCCTTCTATTATGGGTTACGGTCCTGTACCTGCGACGAAAAAAGCGCTCAAGCGTGCCGGTCTTTCAATTGAAGACATGGATGTGGTTGAGCTAAACGAAGCATTTGCCGCGCAGTCTCTGCCGTGTGCTAAAGACTTAGGCCTACTTGATGTTATGGATGAGAAGGTCAACCTTAACGGTGGTGCGATAGCATTGGGTCATCCACTAGGCTGTTCTGGTTCACGTATCTCAACAACGTTGATCAACCTAATGGAAGCGAAAGACGCGAAATACGGTCTGGCCACCATGTGTATCGGTTTGGGTCAGGGCATTGCGACAGTATTTGAACGACCATAACAGTTCAAGACGTTGTTGTAGTGATCGAGCCAACAATCATAAGCAAATGAACTAATAATAAAATTTTTAGTATTACACTTAAGGGCGACAATTGATGTCGCCCTTTGTTTTACATCAAACATGCATGAAGAGCATGCATTAAATGCTCAAGTTTCATTTTATTCATAGACAAAGAAGACATACACTTAGACCAGTTGATATCTTGCTGCATGTGACCCAGAGTCATGCTACCGCACAATCGGAGAACCTTATGTTTAATGCTCTAGTTCTAAATCAAGAAGACAAACGTACTATCGCTAACATCGAGCAAATCGATGAAACACAACTGCCTGAAGGCGACGTTCTGATTGACGTTGATTACTCATCGTTAAACTACAAAGACGGTCTTGCGATCACAGGTAAAGGTAAAATCATCCGTAACTTCCCGATGGTGCCAGGTATTGACCTAGCAGGTACGGTAGTAAGCTCAGAAGACGACCGCTACCAAGTTGGTGACAAAGTTGTCCTTACTGGCTGGGGCGTGGGTGAAAACCACTGGGGTGGTATGTCTCAGCGTGCTCGTCTAAAAGCGGATTGGCTAGTACCACTACCAAAAGGTCTAGACAGCAAGAAAGCAATGATGGTTGGTACTGCTGGCTTCACTGGTATGCTGTGTGTTCAAGCACTGCTTGATGCAGGCATCAAACCTGAAAATGGCGAAATCCTAGTAACTGGCGCAAGTGGCGGTGTAGGCTCAGTCGCAGTAACGCTTCTAGCACAGCTTGGCTACAAAGTTGCTGCAGTGACAGGTCGTGTAGAGAAAAACGGCCCGCTACTTGAAAAACTAGGTGCTAGCCGCATCATCGACCGTACTGAATTTGAAGAACCAGCACGTCCGCTTGAAAAACAAGTATGGGCAGGTGCGGTTGATACTGTAGGCAGCAAAGTACTAGCAAAAGTATTGGCGCAAATGGATTACAACAGTGCAGTTGCAGCTTGTGGTCTTGCAGGTGGTTTTGATCTACCAACCACAGTGATGCCGTTCATCCTACGTAATGTTCGCCTACAAGGTGTGGACTCAGTAATGTGCCCAACAGAGAAACGTATCGCTGCATGGGAAAAGCTGGTCGAGCTACTACCAGACAGCTACTTCGAGCAAGCGTGTACTGAAGTTGCTCTTGCTGAAGCACCGAAATATGCAGAAGACATCACCAACGGTCAAGTAACGGGTCGTGTGGTTATCAAGCTATAAACACTGACTCAGTGTAAACAGACGAAGAGCCGGCATTGCTGGCTCTTTTTTGTTAGCAGTTCAGTCCCATATCTTCGATACGTTTAGCTATCAGACGGCTACACTCTTCACGCACAATCGTTCTTAACCATTCTTGAGCGGGAGAATGCTCGCAACGCGCATGCCAAATCATCGAGTATTCAAACGGCGTGAATTGGAATGGTAACGGTTTCACCACCAAGTCATAACGCTCGGCAACCAGATACGCCAAGTCCGCTGGCACTGTGATGATAATTGGCAAGGTATCCATGATCGCCAATGCGGCTTCTAAATGGTACGCCCGCAGAACCATTTTACGCTTAGGTTTCTCCATCAAAGCTTGTTCGATCAGTGCCTTAACACCATCACTGATGGCGATCATGGCATGTGGATGACTCAGATAATCATCCAAGCTCATTTCTTTATTCGCTAATGGATGCTGTTTTGAAAGCATACACAGCACCCCCACTCGCCCCAACACTTCACTGCGTAGAGGCTCCACCGGGCCTGTCGGGCGACAAATCGCTAAGTCTGCACCTTCATAAGTGAGCTGATCTGATAAACGGTCGTGTTGCAGTGGTAAGAAGTTGAAAGACACGTTTGGTGCTTCTTGGTAAATTCTCGGCAAAGCGAACGGTAAGATCGTTTGCATGGCATAATCGGTGGTCACGATGTTGAAAGTCTGTACGCATTGCAATGGGTCAAACTCAACCGGAGATAACAACTGACGTAAAGACTCTAATGGCTCGCCCAATGAGCGATCGATCTCTAACGCTTTCTGAGTTGGGATCAAATGCTGTCCCTGACGAGTAAACAGCGGGTCTCCCAATAAGTCGCGTAGACGACCAAGCACACGACTCATTGCCGATTGACTCAAGTTCAGACGTGTTGCCGCCTTACTGACACTGTTTTCTTCTATCAGTACTCGCAACGCAACCAGTAAATTTAAATCTCGGCGATAGATATCTTCCAGTTCCACGAATTAGCCACTTATTTTGTATGTGTTTGGGTAAATTGTACTCTTTAGGCAAAAAAAATCCCGCCTTTCAGCGGGGAAGCCCAAGAAAAATGGGGATAGTGTCGGAATGAAGTGTCGGTAAAAAATAGGTGAGCGTTATTAAAAGCATTCTGATCCAAGCAAGAAGCGCTAATTTTCTTGCTCAGATGCGCCAGACCATCTGCGCATCTCGATCCAAATCCCAATAATAGTGGCAACCATGCCTACGAGAGGCGTCAAAGAGGTGTCAGCTGGCGTCCTAAGTACCAATGCACAGAACGAGATAAAACACAGCACTGAGTAAATCGTAAGTCTGTCTAACGCTGTTAACATTGCCTCTCCCTTGCCAGTTGTTACCAAATTGTTAATTTAAGGTAAAACAAAAAATTCGGTTTGCCAAGTGGTTATTGAATATTTTTTCAACGAAAGTAAAATTCAACGCTCAGTTAGTTACGAGAATCACACTATGAGCTTTAATCCTGAACTGGCAAACAAGACATTAGAGGCGCAAGGACTGCGCTGCCCAGAGCCAGTGATGATGGTCAGGAAGACAATTCGCAACATGCAAGATGGTGAGATTTTGCTGGTCAAAGCAGACGATCCATCCACGACTCGAGACATTCCGAGTTTCTGCCGCTTTATGGACCACCAGTTAGTTGCGGCACAAACGGAGCAAGTTCCGTATCAGTACCTGATCAAGAAAGGATTGGAATAATCTGGTCGAACTAAAAACGGCAGCCTATATTGGCTGCCGTTTGTTTATTCGTCGTATTCGAGTGTGCGAACTTCTGATTGGAGCTTGTTAAGTTGTTTCTTCATTGCCCGCATCTCTTCATGCATAGGAATGATGTGAGCGACACGAATCCACGCTTCTACTGTCAATCCAGTAAGAACGAACGATCCTGCTACAATCGGTAACCACATATCAGTTAGCACCATCGCTAGTAAACACAGCGCTAAACCAAAAGTGAATAAATAACTCTGACTCTTCGGGGACATCCCCATGTAACGTGTAAGCATAAACTTGCCCTCTCGCTATCATTCACACCATTAAACTACCATGACAAGTATGACACTTATATGTCATCCGTCACGCAACGGAACGATTTAGAGTCAGAGTTTGAACTCGCGCAGCACGCTACTAATGATTGATAACTCACATCATTTCACGTGCAAAAAATCAGAACAGTGCAGCCCCTATTGCCAGAGCAATAAACAAAAATGCGGTGATTTTACGGATCAGCCCTAAAGGCATCTTGTCGGCCGACAATTTACCAATCAGGACCACAGGTACATTCGCCAGCAGCATACCGATTGTGGTACCGATAATCACCAAACTTAACGCATCCGCGTATTGCGCCCCTAAGATGGAAGTGGCGATCTGAGTTTTATCGCCTATCTCCGCAACGAAGAACGCGATAAAGCTGGCAATAAATGGGCCTCGATTAGAAATCTGCTCGTCATCATCCAGTTTGTCCGGGATCAGAACCCAAGCCGCCATCGCGACAAAACTGACCACCAGCACCCACTTTAAAATCTCAGGTGATAGATAGTCTGCGACAACCACACCTAACCATGCAGCCAAAGCGTGGTTGGCAATAGTTGCCAAAAAGATTGCTGCAATAATTGGGATTGGTTTTCGGTAACGACTTGCGAGTAATAGAGATAGCAATTGGGTCTTATCGCCAATTTCTGCTAACGCTACAGTAGTAATTGAAATAGCTAAAACGCTCACGACATGCTCATTGGGGCAGGGATTATTATTTTTAACCGAAGACAAACCTCACGCCCCTACCCCGGTTCGTGATGATTTGTCTAAGGTCTTGCTAAACTTGAAAGGCTTCAAGTCTCGAACGCCATGGTGATTTTGCACCAATTATGTTGACGGACGAACCAGATGAAACAGAAACTTCATCAGGTAAGCTACTCCCCAAAGACAGGCGCAATTCTAGCCACCTTTGTTGCGCTTCTCAAGAGCCAAAGCAGGCGAAAACTCCCTTTTAGGAAAAATACAGCAGATAACGCGGTAAAAATTCATTAAAGGAGAAAATCGCCCACGAATTAATCAAGATTAGCTCTACTCCCATGCTCAATATCTGGTTATACTAGATTGTTAATTTATTCAACCGTAATTACTCTTTATCGCCGTTGTTAGAGTTGAAAAACTCGGCATAGATGACGAATTAACGAGTAACAAGAGAATCGCGCGAACCTGACTTATGCAAAAATACGATATCAAAACCTTCCAGGGAATGATCCTCGCGCTGCAGGATTATTGGGCTCAAAATGGTTGTACCATTGTTCAACCGCTAGATATGGAAGTGGGTGCGGGTACCTCTCACCCAATGACCTGTCTACGAGCGCTTGGCCCAGAGCCAATGTCGACAGCTTACGTACAACCTTCACGTCGTCCTACTGATGGCCGTTACGGTGAAAACCCTAACCGTCTTCAGCACTACTACCAATTCCAAGTAGCGCTAAAACCATCGCCTGACAATATTCAAGAGTTGTACCTTGGCTCCCTTGAAGTTCTTGGTATTGACCCTCTTGTACACGACATCCGTTTCGTAGAAGACAACTGGGAAAACCCAACACTAGGCGCATGGGGTCTAGGCTGGGAAGTTTGGCTAAACGGCATGGAAGTGACTCAGTTTACTTACTTCCAGCAAGTTGGCGGTCTTGAGTGTAAGCCAGTTACTGGTGAGATCACTTACGGTATCGAACGTCTAGCAATGTACATCCAAGAAGTAGACTCTGTTTACGACCTAGTTTGGAACATCGCACCAGACGGCAGCAAAGTGACTTACGGTGACATCTTCCACCAAAATGAAGTAGAGCAATCGACTTACAACTTCGAGCACGCAGACGTGGAATTCCTATTTGGTTTCTTCGAACAGTGTGAGAAAGAGTGTAAAGAACTGCTTGAGCTTGAAAAGCCACTGCCACTACCTGCTTACGAGCGCATTCTAAAAGCTGGTCACGCATTCAACCTACTAGACGCACGTAAAGCGATCTCAGTAACTGAACGCCAACGTTACATCCTACGCATCCGCAACCTGACTAAAGCAGTTGCAGAAGCATACTACGCATCGCGTGAAGCTCTAGGCTTCCCAATGTGTAAGAAAGAACAAGCGCAAGGGGTAGAGTAACATGGCAAAAGAATTTCTAATCGAGCTAGGTACAGAAGAGCTACCACCAACGCAACTTCGCACTCTAGCTGAAGCATTCGCAGCAAACTTCGAAGCAGAACTAAAAGGCGCTGAGCTTGCTCACGAAGGCGTTAAATGGTTCGCGGCACCTCGTCGTCTTGCACTTAAAGTCGCAGCACTAGCAGACAGCCAGTCTGACAAAGTTGTTGAAAAACGTGGTCCTGCGGTTTCTGCAGCGTTTGACGCGGAAGGCAACCCAACAAAAGCGGCTCAAGGCTGGGCACGCGGTTGTGGCATCACGGTTGACCAAGCAGAGCGCATGGTTACAGACAAAGGTGAATGGCTACTGTTCAAACAAGAAGTGAAAGGTCAGCCAACGTCTGAGATCGTAGTTGAACTTGCAGCGAAAGCACTAGCAAACCTACCTATCGCAAAACCAATGCGCTGGGGTAACAAAACGACTCAATTTATCCGTCCAGTTAAGACGCTAACCATGCTAATGGGCAGCGACCTAATCGAAGGCGAGATCCTTGGTGTCGCTTCTGATCGCACTATCCGTGGTCACCGCTTCATGGGTGAGCAAGAGTTCACTATCGATTCTGCTGAACAATACCCTGCGATCCTAGAAGAGCGCGGTAAAGTAATGGCAGATTACGAAGCGCGTAAAGCAATCATCCTAGCTGACGCACAAAAAGCAGCAGCAGCGGTTGGCGGTATCGCTGACCTAGAAGATGACCTAGTAGAAGAAGTAACGTCTCTGGTTGAATGGCCAGTAGTACTAACAGCGAAGTTCGAAGAAGAGTTCCTAAAAGTGCCTTCTGAAGCGTTGGTTTACACCATGAAAGGTGACCAAAAATACTTCCCTGTTTATGACGAAAACAAGAAGCTACTACCTAACTTCATCTTCGTATCGAACATCGAATCAAAAGAGCCTCGTTACGTAATCGAAGGTAACGAGAAAGTAGTTCGCCCTCGTCTTGCTGACGCAGAGTTCTTCTTCAACACAGACCGTAAGCGTCCGCTTATCGACCGTCTGCCTGAACTAGAGCAAGCGATCTTCCAAAAGCAACTGGGTACGATCAAAGACAAAACAGACCGCATCACAGAGCTTGCTGGCTACATTGCTGAGCAAATCGGTGCTGACGTTGAGAAATCAAAGCGTGCTGGTCTACTAGCAAAATGTGACCTAATGACCTCAATGGTATTCGAATTCACGGATACTCAAGGTGTGATGGGTATGCACTACGCTCGCCACGACGGTGAAGCAGAAGAAGTTGCAGTAGCACTGAACGAGCAATACATGCCTCGTTTCGCAGGTGATGAACTGCCATCAAACGGTGTTTCAACTGCAGTTGCAATGGCAGACAAGCTAGACACTATCGTAGGTATCTTCGGTATTGGTCAAGCGCCTAAAGGCAGCGACCCATTCGCACTACGCCGCGCATCTCTAGGTGTACTACGTATCATCGTTGAATACGGCTACAACCTAGATCTTGTTGACCTAGTAGCGAAAGCGAAGTCACTATTTGGCGACCGCCTAACCAACGACAACGTTGAACAAGACGTTATCGAGTTCATGCTTGGTCGTTTCCGTGCTTGGTACCAAGACGAAGGCTTCAGCGTAGACATCATTCAAGCGGTTCTAGCGCGTCGTCCTACAAAACCAGCAGACTTTGACCAACGAGTTAAAGCGGTTTCTCACTTCCGTGAGCTAGAAGCGGCAGAGTCTCTAGCAGCAGCGAACAAACGTGTAGGTAACATCCTAGCGAAATTCGACGGCGAACTAGCAGCAGACATCGACCTAGCACTTCTACAAGAAGACGCAGAGAAAGCACTAGCAGAAAGCGTTGAAGTAATGACAGAAGCGCTAGAGCCAGCATTTGCTACTGGTAACTACCAAGAAGCCCTAAGCAAGCTAGCTGACCTACGTGAACCAGTTGATGCATTCTTTGATAACGTAATGGTAATGGCAGACGACGAAGCACTTAAGAAGAACCGTCTGACACTACTGAACAACCTGCGTAACCTGTTCCTACAGATCGCAGACATTTCTTTGCTTCAAAAGTAATTCATTACTCTTCGAAGTGATTAAGAAATAAGTAAAAGGGAAGCAGATGCTTCCCTTTTTTGTTGCCTTCAAACCGATGAAGGTGACGCTTATTATTCATTTTGTGAACAAGACTAAAATTTGTAGGGTGAGACGCGTTTAACTTGTTGGTGTAGAGCTCGGATTGTAGAGGCACAGTTTTGCTATAACTGGACTGTTTATTCGGGGGAAGGACACAATGAAAAAAACAATTCTCGCACTCTCTATCGGTCTACTGAGCGCCTGCAGCCAGATACCAGAAAATGCCATCGTATTAAACGTTGGTGATGACACCGCTGTTTTTGAGGAAAACTCACAAGGCTTACTTGTCGCTGAGCAAAAACTCGAAAAAGGCAGTTATACCTTTACCATTGCTGACAGCAAGCAAAGCTGTGGCAGTAGCTTTGCCCTAGCAGAAGAAGATCGCATCAAATTCAATCGTCCATTAAAAATGGATAATTGCGCCACTGATGCACAAATGCCGCTGCGCATCTTCAAAGCCAATACCTATCAATTTACGCTCAATCCAACCACCAATGAGCTGACGGTAAAAATCAAACCAAAACAGAGTCAGGACATCACCTACTCTTGCCCTGTCGCAACTGACGCGCCAAAAGCCATCAACGTTACTCAAACCTTTAATGATGGCACTGTCGTTCGTGATGCCTTAACCGGACAAGAAGCCACAGTCGCCAATGGCAGCGTCACCATGCAGCCGGGTCCTATGAGCCAAGGTCTATTGCTGCTAGAAGAAGTTGAACAGCAAGCCGACAAACCGTTCAGCTGGGATAACGCAACAGTGTACTTCGTCATGACTGACCGCTTCTACAATGGCAACCCTGACAACGACAACAGCTACGGTCGCAGTAAAGACGGAAAATATGAGATTGGTACCTTCCACGGTGGTGACTTAGCGGGTCTGACGAAAAAACTCGATTACATCGAATCACTTGGTGTGAATGCTATCTGGATAACCTCACCACTGGAACAAATCCACGGCTGGGTTGGCGGCGGCGATAAAGGCGACTTTAAGCACTACGGCTACCACGGCTACTATCACCAAGATTGGACCAAGCTTGATGCCAACATGGGTACCGAAGATGAACTCAGAACCTTCGTCGATACCGCCCACAAGAAAGGTATCCGCGTGATTTGGGATGTAGTCATGAACCACACAGGTTATGCGACATTAGCAGACATGCAGGAATTCGGCTTTGGTCAGCTTTACCTTGATGACCAAGAAGCCAAACAAGTACTTGGTGAAAAATGGACCGACTGGCAACCAAAATCAGGACAAAGCTGGCACAGCTTTAACGACTACATCAAATACGGTGATAGTGAAGCGTGGGAAAAATGGTGGGGCAAAGATTGGATTCGCACCGACATTGGCGATTACGATGCGCCGGGCTACAACGACATCACCATGTCTTTGAACTACCTACCGGATCTCAAAACCGAATCGACGCAGAAAACCGGACTACCAAACTTCTTCCGCAATAAAAACACCAATGCGCAAGATGAACTGCAAACCCCGCGTGAGCATCTGATTACGTGGTTATCCGACTGGGTACGTGATTACGGCATTGATGGCTTCCGCGTCGATACCGCCAAACACGTTGAGATGGAAGCGTGGGCAGAGCTCAAAGCAAGTACCACTCAAGCCCTCGCCGAATGGAAACAAAACCACCCCGACAAAGCACTAGACGATCTGCCATTTTGGATGACCGGCGAAGTGTGGGCACACAGCGTGGTGAAGAGCCCGTATTTCGATAACGGCTTCGATTCGATCATCAACTTCGAGTTCCAATCTGACGTGGCTCCAAAAGCGCTAAAGTGTTTCGCTCAACTTGATAATGATTACCGCCGTTATGCAGAACGCATCAATACCGATCCTGAGTTCAACGTGTTGAGCTACCTGTCTTCACACGATACACAGCTGTTTTGGTCAGCGCGCAGCCGCAGCTTTGATGACCAAGCACGTGCAGCAAATGCACTGATGCTGGCTCCCGGTGCAGTACAGATCTATTACGGTGATGAGATAGCTCGTGATTTTGGCATTACTGGTTCAGACGCCCACCAAGGCACACGCTCAGATATGCCATGGGATAAGATTCATGGCGAGCGTGAGGATCTACTGCAACATTGGCAAAAGTTGGGCGAATTCCGTAAACGCCACCCAGCAGTTGCTCAAGGTAAGCACATCACTCGCAACCAAGAAGGTTACTACGCATTCGAACGCCAATACCAAGACGACAAGGTGCTGATTGTTTACACCGGTGAGTAAATCACACTCTCTCCACCAGCAAGGGAAGCATAAGCTTCCCTTTTTTATTGTTCTTTTTGCCCTTTTGTCTCGTTCCTCTGGTCTGATGACGCACTTTTTTCTTTTTCGGCTTAATTCACACTTTGCGTTAATTACACATTGAGGTAAGGTCAAGGATTACTCGATAAGCCGATAAAACATCGGCATAAACATACACAAAGCAATCACAATGAATTAGGTATAAGTCAGCATGCAGTTCTCAAAGTTTGGTGAAAAATTTAATCAGTATTCAGGTATTACGCAGTTAATGGACGATTTGAATGATGGTCTGCGCACACCAGGTGCCATCATGCTCGGTGGAGGTAATCCTGCCGCCATTCCTGCCATGCTCGATTACTTTCACCAAGCCAGTGAGGAAATGCTCGCCAGTGGGGAGCTCGTCGCCGCCCTCGCCAACTACGATGGCCCGCAGGGTAAAGACGCGTTCGTCAAAGCGCTAGCTCAGTTATTCCGTGAAACTTACGGCTGGGATATTTCCGAAAAGAACATCAGCCTAACTAACGGTAGCCAGAGTGGCTTTTTCTACTTGTTCAACTTGTTGGCAGGTAAACAGCCAGACGGTTCGCACAAGAAAGTGCTACTGCCTATCGCACCTGAATACATCGGTTATGGTGATGCTGGCATTGATAAAGATATCTTTATCTCTTACCACCCAGAAATCGAGCTGTTAGATAACGGTCTGTTTAAATACCACGTCGATTTTGAGCAGCTAACCGTCGACGACTCTGTTGCGGCAATCTGTGCATCTCGTCCAACCAACCCAACGGGTAATGTACTGACAGACGAAGAAGTACGTAAGCTGGACAAGCTAGCACGTGAGAACAACATCCCGCTGATCATCGATAACGCCTACGGTCTACCTTTCCCGAACATCATCTTTGAAGATGTCGAACCGTTCTGGAATGAAAACACCATCCTATGCATGAGCCTATCTAAACTTGGCTTGCCGGGCGTGCGTTGTGGCATTGTGATTGCGAGTGAAGAAATCACTCAAGCGTTAACCAATATGAACGGCATCATCAGCCTAGCGCCGGGCAGTGTTGGTCCAGCGCTGGCAAACCATATAATTGGCAAAGGCGATCTTCTTAAACTGAGTTCAGAGGTGATTAAGCCGTTCTACAAGCAAAAATCACAACGTGCGGTTGAACTGCTCCAACAAGCAATTACCGATGAGCGATTCCGCATCCACAAGCCGGAAGGCGCTATCTTCTTGTGGTTATGGTTTGATGAACTGCCAATCACAACAATGGAACTGTACCAACGCTTGAAAGCGCGTGGCGTATTGATTGTCCCTGGTGAATATTTCTTTATTGGTCAGCAAGACGAGTGGGATCACGCGCACCAATGCCTGCGTATGAACTACGTTCAAGATGATGAGATGATGCAAAAAGGCATTGCGATTATCGCTGAAGAAGTGGAAAAGGCTTACCGCGAAGGTAAATAGACGGATTGAACTCAGCCGTTCTTCTCTTTGAAATTACGGCTTTAAAATAGCGGATTTGAAAACCCCCAAACTAAAAAGAGCGCCCATATGGCGCTCTTTCTCATTCTATAACCGGGTGGTTAACTGATTAGTTGTTCTCAATCAGGTTGTTGCCACCGATAGCAATCTTACGTGGTTGCATGGCTTCAGGGATTTCACGAACTAAATCGATATGAAGCAGACCGTTTTCCATTGATGCACCCACGACTTTTACGTAATCCGCTAGCTGGAATTTACGTTCAAAATCACGTTCTGCAATACCTTGGTAAACGTAGTTTTTGCCTTCTTCTGCTTTACGTTCGCCCTTCACAATCAACATGTTTTCGTTTTGAGTCAGATCGAGCTGTTCTTCAGCAAAGCCAGCAACGGCCATAGTAATACGGTAGTTGTGCTCGTCTTTTTGCTCAATGTTGTATGGAGGGTAACCGCCAGAAGTATTTTTCGCTGTATTCGCTTCCATCAGGTTTAGCAGACGATCAAAGCCAATTGCATTACGGTATAGTGGCGAGAAATCTACATTACGCATAAATCTATCCTCTTAATTAAGCAATAGTCTTAGTTCAGATGAGTTTCATCCTACTGGCGTGTTTATGCAAAAACCAACGCCGAACTAAGAGATTCTTATCATTCCACTGGCCTTGGTTTGGCTCGGAGACATGATATTGAATCTAAAGGTTTAAGTTGTGTGCTAAAACGCCATATCCTCTTCTGAGCGATCTCGTTTTAGCGATTTCAGAGGGCTGGTCTTCTAGTCTCTAGCAAGCCAGTCACCCTCTTCACAACTAGATATAAGGTCGTCAAAAATGACTTTCAAGGGAAAAAATAAAAAATTTTTAAAGCATCCACTATCCCCTTGAACAGCTTAGTTCCTCATCACTTCGCGATCAGTGATAAAAAGCCCGCCGTTCTGGAGGGCTCAATCTACACTTTACTTGCGGGAGGATTTACGCGCTTTTACAACGCCCTTTTCTGCCGCCTTTTCCTGCTTTAATTTACGCTTTTCTTTTAGACTCAACTGCGGTTGTTTCTTTTCTTTCTTACTCATGACTTCACCTCTATTTATTGGCACAACAGACAACCACACAGCATTTTCTGCGCTGGAGGCTGCGATTGATGAACAATTTCAGTAATCACAAAGCAGCGTCGCTGATTAAAAATTTCCACTTCAAGCGCATCATTTTTAGCTCGACCTAATAGTCGAGACCCCAAATAAGAATCGACCGCGAGCATACCTGTCATGGGTTGCCCCTTGCGCGAGCTGACCAATGTCATGCGATATTGATAGGCGCGTTCAACATCCACTAAGCGAACCGTGTCCCCAACCGCAATACGAGCTCGGTTACGGCAATGGGCTTGTTGCTCGCAGGTTTCAAATAGCGATAACAACCTTAGTGGTGATTGATAGGTTAAAAAGCGACTGGTTAACCACCAAGTTCGCAGCGCCAAGCAGTACGCTGAGAACCAGCGTTCAAACATGATTATTTCCTTCTTAATGCCTTGTCTTACAAATAAATTCAGTGCATTGAACCGGAAGTGCATCACTTCCGGCTTAGTTCAGGAAAGTCATCACCATTTTCTTAGTCTCCTTAATCATCAGCTCTTCAGCACTATAGCGAGCAGAAAAAAGAAAGCAAAAGCGCTCAAGCGAACAAAATGGCGAGAAAAAAAGAAAACAGATATAAAATGGCAGGCTTGATCGGGTTGTTGGCAGTTAGTACCAGAAAAACATCCGCTTTAGCAGAAAGTGGCGATTTTAGCTGGTGATACAACAAAAAAAGCAGCGATTTCTCGCTGCTTTTTACTATCACGAACAGTGTCGTTATACGTCTAGGTTCGCTACTTTCAGTGCGTTCTCTTCGATGAAGTTACGACGAGGTTCTACTTGGTCACCCATTAGCGTAGTGAACAGTTGATCTGCGCCTACCGCATCTTCAATCGTTACCTGCATCATACGACGAGTTTCTGGGTCCATGGTGGTTTCCCAAAGTTGGTCTGGGTTCATCTCACCTAGACCTTTGTAGCGCTGACGGCTTAAGCCACGCATTGACTCTTTCACTAACCAGTCAAGCGCTTCTGCAAAGTTTGCCACTGGCATAGTACGCTCACCACGTTTGATGTACGCGCCTTCTTCCAGAAGTCCATCAAGTGCTTCTGATAGATCAGCCAACTTGCCGTACTCTTTCGAGTTTAGGAAGTCGATGCTAATTGCATGTTCGTGCGTCACGCCGTGAGTACGAACCACAATCTTAGGCAAGTTTAAGCCTAGCTCTTCGTGCTGCTCAACTTCGTAGCTGTACTGGCTTGCACCCACTTCTTTCGCATTCAGCTGTTCAATAAGCTGCTTCGTCCACGCTTCCACAACTGATGCGTCATGGCATTGCTCTGGCGTTAGGCGAGGAGTGTAAATCAACTCGTTTACCAAAGCACTTGGGTAACGACGGCTCATACGTTCCGCCAGTTTAATACCCGCATTGTACTGTTGAACAAGCTTCTCTAGTGCTTCACCAGCCAATGCTGGTGCTTCTGCGTTTACGTGTAGCGATGCGTTGTCCAGAGCCAATGATACTTGGTATTGGTTCATCGCTTCTTCATCTTTGATGTACTGCTCTTGTTTGCCTTTTTTCACTTTGTATAGTGGTGGCTGAGCGATGTACACATAGCCACGCTCGATAAGCTCTGGCATTTGACGGTAGAAGAAGGTCAACAGTAGCGTACGGATGTGCGAACCATCGACATCGGCATCGGTCATGATGATGATGTTGTGGTAACGAAGCTTGTCCGGGTTGTACTCGTCACGACCGATACCACAACCAAGTGCAGTGATCAGCGTTGCTACTTCTTGCGAAGACAGCATCTTGTCGAAACGCGCTTTTTCTACGTTAAGAATCTTACCTTTTAGCGGTAGGATTGCTTGGTTCTTACGGTTACGGCCTTGTTTTGCGGAGCCGCCTGCCGAATCACCCTCCACTATGTATAGTTCAGAGAGTGCCGGATCTTTTTCCTGACAGTCTGCAAGTTTACCTGGAAGGCCAGCTAGGTCTAGTGCACCTTTACGGCGCGTCATTTCACGAGCTTTACGCGCTGCTTCACGAGCACGTGCTGCATCGATGATTTTCGAACAAACCATCTTCGCTTCTGTCGGGTTCTCAATCAGAAACTCAGACAGTTTTTCACCCATTGCAGACTCAACAGCTGATTTCACTTCAGAAGAAACCAGTTTGTCTTTTGTTTGGCTTGAGAACTTAGGATCAGGCACTTTCACCGAAACAACCGCAGTTAGACCTTCACGCGCATCGTCGCCTGAAGTCGCTGTTTTCGCTTTCTTCGAGAAACCTTCTTTATCCATAAAGCTGTTCAATGTACGTGTTAGCGCAGCACGGAAACCAGCAAGGTGAGTACCACCATCACGCTGTGGGATATTGTTGGTAAAGCAGAAGATGTTCTCTTGGAAACCATCGTTCCATTGCATCGCCACTTCAACTGAAATGCCGTCTTCACGCTCAGAGTTAAAGTGGAAGATTTTTTCGATGATTGGCGTTTTGTTGGTGTTTAGGTGATCAACGAACGCTTGAATACCACCTTCATACATGAAGTGATCATGTTTGTCCGCTTCACGTTCATCAACCAATTTGATCGACACACCAGAGTTCAGGAATGACAGTTCACGCAGGCGTTTCGCCAGAATGTCATAGTGGAACTCTGTGTTAGAGAACGTCTCGGCACTTGGCCAGAAACGAATTTGTGTACCGGTTTTATCCGTATCACCCACAACGGCTAGTGGCGCTTGAGGCTCACCATGGCGGTAGGTTTGCGTATGGATATGGCCACCACGATGAATCGTTAGCTCAACTTTCTCTGATAGTGCGTTTACTACTGAAACACCTACCCCGTGAAGACCACCCGATACTTTGTATGAGTTATCGTCGAACTTACCACCCGCGTGAAGAACCGTCATGATTACTTCTGCTGCAGAGACATTTTCCTCAGAGTGGATTTCTGTTGGAATGCCACGACCATCATCGCTAACGGAAACCGAGTTATCCTCATGAATTGTCACAACGATGTCTTTACAGTGACCTGCCAACGCTTCATCAATTGAGTTATCCACCACCTCGAAAACCATGTGGTGAAGGCCGGTGCCGTCGTCCGTATCGCCGATGTACATTCCTGGACGCTTACGTACCGCATCCAGACCCTTCAGTACCTTAATACTCGATGAATCGTAATTTTCAGACATGAGTTTCTCTCTTCTAGTTTGACTCTATCCTGCCATGTTCCACATGAAACAATTTACCGTTATCGTCCAACATATCGGCGATTTGGCTTTCAGTGATAGAGCTTACAAATACTTGTGCGCCCGTCTCTTTTAAGCAGTCAGCAAGACGCTTGCGACGTTGGCTATCTAATTCCGACGCGAAGTCATCAATTAGGTAAATGCATTGTTTACCGGCCATCTCTGTCAGGTGTTGCCCTTGCGCTACACGCAATGCACACACCATGAGTTTTAATTGACCGCGTGACAGAACATCTTCAACGGGCGTTCCGTTCACTTTAATGCGCAAATCAGCTTTGTTTGGGCCACTAAAGGTGTATCCCAATGCCTGATCACGCTCAAAATTCTTTTCTAGTATCTCGTGGTATGGAGTGTCTTTATCCCAGCCACGATAATACTTCAATTGGATCTCAAATTCTGGCAAAAATGTCTGACAGATAGTTTCTGCGACGGTTTTCATCTGCTCGATGTAACTTGCTCGCCATTGGCTGATGTTTTCAGCCAACCCTGCCATTTCCTGATCCCAATAACTGAGCTCACGATAACTATTGGCGGTTTTCAACAACGCGTTGCGCTGCTTGTTCAGGCGCTTGAACCTTCCCCATGCTTGATAAAAAGCGGGCTCGGTATGAAACACGCCCCAATCAATAAACGCACGACGATGTTTAGGGCCATCTGTCAGTAAATCAAACCCTTCTGGGTGTATCAACTGCAGAGGCAGAACTTGTGCCAACTGCGCTAATTTTTGTCCAGATTGACCGCCTATTTTAACCTCTGTTGAGCCATCACGCTGCTTATTAATGCCGATAGGTAGCTCAAATTGATCCGAGTTCAAAAAACGACCATGAACAAACAGTTCGTCACACTCATTTTGTATCACTCGTCCGGTGAGAGAGCTCTTGAATGAGCGGCCATGCCCGAGCAGATAAACCGCTTCTAAGACACTGGTTTTACCGCTGCCGTTCGGCCCGATAAGAAAGTTAAAGCCTGCTGATAACTCAATATCACAGGCTTTAATGTTTCGAAACTGCTGAATGATGAGACGAGAAAGAGGCATTCAGTTGGCTTATAGACGAATTGGCATCACCACGTACATGGCACTGTCATCGTCGGCATTTTCAATCAACGCGCTAGCGTTAGCATCCGACATCGACACACGTACATTTTCACAACGCAACGTGTTCAGAACATCAAGCACATAGCTTACGTTAAAGCCGATTTCGATGGCGTCACCTTCAAAGGTTACATCAAGCATCTCTTCCGCTTCTTCTTGTTCTGGGTTATTCGCGGTTATGCGCATTTCAGTATCAGCCAGATTCACTCGCACGCCACGGAATTTTTCGTTGGAAAGAATCGCAGCACGAGAGAAGGCTTGGCGCAACTCGTCACAACTTGCTATTAGTGTCTTATTGGTGCTCTGAGGCAATACACGGCGGTAGTCAGGGAAACGACCATCAACCAACTTAGAGGTAAAAGTAAAGTTATTCACCTCAGCACGAACATTGGAGCTACCGATCTGAAGTACTACGGGCTGCTCTGGCGCATCCATCAACTTTACTAATTCTTGCACACCTTTGCGTGGCACGATGATTTGCTTCTGCGCAAAGTCCGCACCTAGCTGAGTTTGCGATACCGCCATACGGTGGCCGTCTGTCGCCACGCTGCGTAGCGTGGTGCCGTCAATTTCAAACAACATGCCGTTGAGGTAGTAACGAACGTCTTGATTCGCCATCGAGAACTGAGTTTTGTCGATCAGCGTACGTAAATCAGCTTGGCTCAGTGATACTTCCACTTCGCTTTGCCAGTCTTCAATATTAGGGAAATCGTTCGCAGGAAGCGTTGCCAACGAGAAACGGCTGCGACCAGAGCGAACTTGTACGCGATCACCTTCTAATACAAATGTGATGATCGCATCGTCCGGTAAACCACGGCAGATATCGAGAAACTTACGCGAAGGAACGGTAATGCTGCCCGCTTCAAAATCACCTTCTAGCGTCACTTTGCTTACTAACTCTACTTCAAGATCGGTTGCCGTCATCGACAATACGTTCTCTTCTACTTTAAGAAGTAGGTTACCCAGGATTGGCAGAGTTGGTCGGCCACCTAAAGCGCCCGAAACCTGCTGTAGCGGTTTGATTAAATGACTACGTTCAATGGTAAATTTCATGCTTGGCTCTTTACGCTGTCAGCTCAATAAATGATTTGCTTAGAATACCGTTATTCTAACCGATTACGAAGACAGGGTGCGAATCAAGTTAGAGTAATCTTCTTTAATGTCGTGGCTCTCTTCACGCAGCTGCTCAATCTTGCGACAAGCATGAAGTACGGTCGTATGATCGCGGCCCCCGAACGCATCGCCAATTTCAGGCAAACTGTGGTTGGTTAGCTCTTTTGCTAACGCCATAGCCAGCTGACGAGGACGCGCTACAGAACGAGAACGACGCTTAGACAGCAAGTCCGCCACTTTAATCTTGTAGTATTCCGCCACGGTCTTTTGAATGTTATCGATCGTCACCAGCTTCTCTTGTAGAGCAAGCAGATCGCGCAGCGCTTCACGCACAAAATCAATCGTGATTGGACGACCAGTAAAGTTCGCGTTCGCGATAACACGGTTCAATGCACCTTCTAGCTCACGAACGTTCGAACGCAGACGCTTGGCAATGAAGAATGCCACTTCATCAGCAAGGTGGATTTGGTGATCTTCAGCTTTTTTCATCAAGATCGCCACACGCGTTTCAAGCTCAGGTGGCTCGATCGCAACAGTAAGACCCCAACCAAAGCGAGATTTAAGACGATCTTCAACGCCATTAATTTCTTTAGGATAACGGTCAGACGTTAGAATGATCTGCTGATTACCTTCCAATAGTGCGTTGAAGGTATGGAAGAATTCTTCTTGTGAACGTTCTTTATTAGCAAAGAATTGGATGTCATCGATAAGGAGCGCATCCACGCTGCGGTAGTAGCGTTTGAATTCTTCAATCGCATTGTTTTGCAACGCTTTTACCATGTCTTGCACAAAACGTTCTGAGTGCATGTAGACCACTTTTGCGTTCGGGTTGTTATCCACAATCGCGTTGCCCACCGCATGCAACAAGTGCGTTTTACCCAAGCCCGTGCCGCCGTATAGGAACAGCGGGTTGTATGCTGCACCAGGATTATCCGATACCTGACGCGCCGCAGCCAAACCCAGTTGGTTCGACTTACCTTCAACAAAGTTGTCGAACTTGTGTTTTGGGTTCATGTTTGAGCGGTGATTGATAGCCGCAATCGCTTGAGCGTCGTCATCCCAGGTTTTGTGTACTGGCTTACGCGCCTGTAATTGCGCAGGTGCAGATGACTCCGCAGCCACATCTGCAGGCGTACGTGTCGGCGCTGGTTTTGGTGCAGAGACATGTCGGCTCCCCACTTCAAAACGTAAGTTAGGAATATCGCCACCGCAGTATTCCTGCAGTAAGCGAGTAATATTGTTCAGATACTTATCACGCACCCAGTCCAACACAAAGCGGTTTGGCGCGAATAGAGTGAGAGTATTGTCATTGAGCTCCGCTTGTAGCGGACGAACCCACATGCTGAATTCTGTAGCTGGTAGCTCTTCTTGAAGCTGCTGCAAACATTGCAGCCAAAGCGAAGATGACACGGTGCCCCCACTGAGTAATTGAATTATCGGAAAAGACTGGCAATTTTACCTGTTGATAACCAAGATCGCCAGCGATTGATCGACGATCCAGTGAATAAGATCCAAGTTATTCACAATTATTTCTGCAAACTTGATGAGATCAACACACCTTGCCCCAAATTTGCCCACACAACGATCCACAATTGGGCAAAATTCACAAGATCGAGCGATTGGTGATAAGTCTGTGTATTATTTTATTCCCAATGCTGATTTTGTCGATCATTTCGCTAGGTTCAGTTCGCATTTTCGTCACATTTAACATTCTTCTTCTATTATCTAATAACTCACAGGTCTAGGTTATTGCTCTTGGTTATTTATTTAATTGAGCTAACTAACAGTAGTATTTCCAACCATAAAATTATGGAGATGTATTATGAAAAACTGGATTAAGGTTGCCGTTGCAGCCATTGCACTGTCGGCAGCAACCGTACAAGCCGCTACTGAAGTCAAAGTTGGTATGTCAGGTCGCTACTTCCCGTTTACTTTTGTAAAGCAAGACAAGCTACAAGGCTTTGAAGTCGACATGTGGGATGAAATCGGTAAACGTAACGATTACAAAATCGAATACGTAACAGCCAACTTCTCTGGTTTATTTGGTCTTTTAGAAACCGGTCGTATCGATACGATCTCCAACCAAATAACCATGACTGATGAGCGTAAAGCTAAATACCTATTTGCTGACCCTTACGTTGTAGATGGCGCACAAATTACCGTGCGTAAAGGCAACGACAGCATCAAAGGTGTTGACGATCTTGCGGGTAAAACCGTTGCGGTGAACCTAGGCTCTAACTTTGAGCAACTGCTACGTCAATACGATAAAGACGGCAAGATCAACATTAAAACGTACGACACAGGTATCGAACATGACGTGGCGCTCGGTCGTGCAGATGCATTTGTAATGGATCGTCTTTCTGCTTTAGAGCTGATTAAGAAAACTGGTCTTCCTTTGGAATTGGCAGGCGAACCGTTTGAGACCATTCAAAACGCATGGCCTTTCGTGGACAACGAGAAAGGTCGTAAGCTGCAAGAAGAAGTAAACAAAGCACTGGCTGAGATGCGCGCAGATGGTACAGTAGAGAAAATTTCCGTGAAGTGGTTTGGCGCTGACATCACGAAATAAGAACTCTTTGTACTTTAGGCCGCAAAGTGGTATCACTCTCGGACTAAAATAAACTTACGTAAAGGTGGAACTTGTTTTCCACCTTTTCTTTTCTCTAGCCTTTAGGTAAGCCGTATGGGATTTGACTTTAATTACATGTTGGAACTGCTGCCGATATTGCTGAAATATCTTGGCACAACCATGGAAATGGCGACATGGGGATTGGTGTTTTCGCTGATTTTATCCGTCATTTTAGCCAATATTCGCGTATTTAAACTGCCAGTTCTGGATCAATTAAGCCAACTGTACATCAGCTTCTTCCGTGGCACCCCACTGTTGGTTCAGCTTTTCCTGCTCTATTACGGCTTACCGCAAATTTTTCCATTGATGGTCGGTATCGACGCCTTTTCAGCAGCGGTTATCGGTTTAACGCTGCACTTTGCCGCTTATATGGCGGAAAGTATTCGTGCCGCCATTATTGGCATTGATCGCAGCCAAATGGAAGCGAGCTTATCGGTCGGTATGACGACATCCCAAGCAATGCGCCGAGTGATTTTACCTCAAGCAACGCGTGTCGCACTGCCTTCATTGATGAACTATTTCATCGATATGATCAAGTCAACGTCTCTTGCTTTCACGCTTGGTGTGGCCGAAATCATGGCGAAAGCACAGATGGAAGCCTCATCAAGTTTCCGTTTCTTTGAAGCTTTCCTTGCGGTTGCTCTTATTTACTGGGGCGTGGTGGTGATTCTGACTCGCGTACAAATCTGGGCAGAAGCAAAACTGAATAAGGCGTACGTACGATGATTAAGTTAGAAAATATTCACAAACGTTTTGGTGAGACTGAAGTGCTGAAAGGCATCGACCTCGATATTAAGCAAGGTGAGATCATCGTGATTATCGGCTCAAGTGGAACGGGTAAATCAACCTTGCTGCGTACGGTGAACTTTCTAGAGCAGGCAGATGAAGGTCGTATCACGATAGATGACATCTCCGTTGATACTCAAAAACACACTAAAGCCGAAGTATTAGCGCTGCGTCGTCGAACTGGCTTTGTGTTCCAAAACTATGCCCTGTTTGCCCACATGAATGCGCGCCAGAACATTGCCGAAGGTCTAGTGACCGTTCGAGGCTGGAAAAAAGCCGATGCTCTCAAACGAGCGCAACAAATTCTGGATGACATCGGCCTTGGGGATAAAGGCGATAGTTATCCAGCGGCATTGTCTGGCGGCCAACAACAACGTGTGGGTATCGGCCGAGCGATGGCGCTGCAACCAGAACTGCTGTTGTTTGACGAACCAACTTCTGCGCTGGATCCTGAATGGGTCGGTGAAGTTCTCTCATTAATGAAGAAGTTAGCTAATCAGCATCAAACCATGCTGGTGGTGACGCACGAGATGCAATTCGCGAAAGAAGTCGCTGATAGAGTGATCTTCATGGCGGAAGGCAATATCGTTGAGCAAGGTTCTCCACAGGATATCTTCGATAATCCACAAGATCCTCGTTTGAAAAAATTCCTTAACCAAGTAGGAATAGAGTAACGATCAAGCATCAGGATCGATTGATCCTTGAGATTTTACTCACACTACGTATAATCGCCCGGCCGGAATTTCGTACTCATTGAGTCATTGACACATTATGTGAGTGTGATTACAATTCCGCCTCTTTGTTGAGAGGCGTCGGTTGTCCTTCTCTATATAAAGAGCTTCTTTATATAAGAAAGCAAATACCCACGCCGGGTTTAACAAGAACCTAAAACTACTGATCAGTAAAGGTAATTATCATGAAACGCACTTTTCAACCTACAGTTCTAAAGCGCAAGCGTACTCACGGCTTCCGTGCTCGCATGGCAACTAAGAACGGTCGTAAAGTTATCAACGCACGTCGTGCAAAAGGCCGTGCGCGCCTATCAAAATAATCGCTAGTTTATTTTGAACACGTACGCGTTTAATCGGGAGTTACGTTTGTTAACTCCCGAGCATTATCAAAACGTCTTCCAGCAAGCTCATCGAGCTGGCTCGCCTCATTTCACCATCATTGCTCGCAATAACAAACTTTCTCACCCACGATTAGGTTTAGCGGTTCCCAAAAAGCAAATCAAAACGGCTGTCGGTCGTAACCGATTTAAGCGTTTGGCTCGTGAAAGCTTTCGTAACAATCAACATCAGCTTCCAAACAAAGATTTTGTTGTGATTGCGAAGAAAAGCGCGCAAGATTTAAGCAATGAGGAAATTTTTAAGTTGTTTGATAAGCTATGGCAACGCCTGTCTCGCCCTTCACGTGGATAGCCATTGGGCTCGTTTATCTGTATCGCTGGTTTATCAGCCCTTTGATTGGTCCTCGTTGCCGGTTCACACCAACCTGTTCCACTTACGCGCTAGAAGCTTTGAGAGCTCACGGTTTTGTAAAAGGATGTTGGTTATCAGGCAAACGTCTATTAAAATGCCACCCTTTGAATGAAGGGGGGTATGACCCCGTTCCACCAGTCCAAAAACAAGACAGAGATAACTAACGATGGATTCTCAACGTAATATCCTGCTCATCGGTTTGGCCCTGGTTTCTTTTTTGCTGTTTCAACAATGGCAAGTTGCAAAGAATCCAGAACCTCAAGCAGTTGAACAGGCTCAATCAAGCAGCACTCTACCTGCACCATCTTTTGCTGATGAACTTGACCCAGTTCCTGGTCAACAGCAAGCTTCTGCAAAAACTATCACAGTAACGACTGATGTTTTAACTCTGTCGATCGACACCGTTGGTGGCGATGTGGTACATGCCAACCTTAACGAATACTCTGCTGAGTTAGATTCATCAGATTCCTTTGTTCTGCTTAAAGACGCTCAAGGTCACCAATTTATCGCTCAAAGCGGTCTAGTGGGCCCTCAAGGTATCGACTTGAGCAGCACAAATCGCCCTCACTACAACGTAAGTGCAGACAGCTTCACAATGGCTGACGGTCAAGATGAACTTCGCGTTCCGATGACATTCACTGCAAACGGCATCGAATACACCAAAACTTACATCTTTAAACGCGGCAGCTACGCGCTTAATGTTGAATACGATGTAGTGAACAACTCAGGCAACAACGCAACATTTGGTATGTACGCTCACCTACGTCAAAACCTAATGGACGATGGTGGTAGCATCACAATGCCTACTTACCGTGGTGGCGCATACTCAACAGAAGATACGCGTTACAAGAAGTACAGCTTTGATGATATGCAGGATCGCAACCTGTCTCTTAACCTAGCCGATGGCCAAGGTTGGGCAGCAATGATTCAGCACTACTTTGCCGCAGCTTGGATCCCACGTAACGAACCAGGTACTAACCTATACACTCGTGTAATTGGCAACCTAGGCGACATCGGCGTTCGTATGCCGAACAAAACTATCGCAACAGGCGATCAGGCTAAGTTTGAAGCAACACTTTGGGTTGGTCCAAAACTGCAAGATGAAATGGCAGAAGTGGCACCTAACCTAGACCTAGTAGTGGACTACGGCTGGTTATGGTTCATTGCGAAGCCTCTTCATATGTTGCTTTCATTCATCCAGAGCTTTGTTGGTAACTGGGGTGTGGCAATCATCTGTCTGACCTTCATCGTTCGTGGTGCAATGTACCCACTAACAAAAGCGCAATACACGTCTATGGCGAAAATGCGCATGCTACAGCCTAAGCTGCAAGCAATGCGTGAGCGTATCGGTGATGACCGTCAGCGCATGAGCCAAGAAATGATGGAACTGTACAAGAAAGAGAAAGTGAACCCACTAGGTGGCTGTTTACCTCTTATCCTACAGATGCCTATTTTCATCGCGCTTTACTGGGCACTAATGGAATCGGTAGAGCTACGTCACTCTCCATTCTTCGGTTGGATTCATGACCTTTCAGCACAGGACCCTTACTACATCCTGCCACTATTGATGGGTGCGTCTATGTTCCTAATCCAGAAGATGAGCCCGACAACGGTAACGGATCCAATGCAGCAGAAGATCATGACCTTTATGCCGGTTATGTTTACCTTCTTCTTCTTGTTCTTCCCATCAGGTCTCGTTCTGTACTGGTTGGTGTCGAACATCGTAACGCTTATCCAGCAAACTCTGATCTACAAAGGATTAGAGAAAAAAGGCTTACACAGCAAGTAACCTTTTAGGAAATGATTGAGAAAGGCGGCCAAAAGGTCGCCTTTTTGTTTTTGGCTGATTACAATTCAGCTAATTAATTGTGATGGCTCCCTAGGTATCTTCCCTATAGCCCAGCTCAAAAGGCAAAATTATGACTACAGATACGATTGTCGCTCAAGCGACCGCGCCTGGTCGTGGCGGTGTCGGTATTATTCGAGTTTCTGGCCCTAAAGCCAACCAAGTGGCGTTAGAAGTCACTGGCAAAACACTAAAGCCCCGCTACGCAGAGTACCTGCCGTTTAAGTCAGAAGATGGCACTGTGCTTGATCAGGGCATCGCACTGTACTTCCCTAACCCACACTCATTTACAGGTGAAGACGTACTTGAGCTGCAAGGCCATGGCGGCCCTGTCGTGATGGATATGCTGATAAAACGCATTCTAGGTATAGATGGTATTCGAGCTGCTCGCCCTGGTGAGTTCTCTGAACGCGCATTTCTGAACGATAAACTCGACTTAGCTCAAGCCGAAGCGATTGCAGACCTCATTGATGCCAGTTCTGAAGAAGCAGCAAAATCGGCGCTGCAATCCTTACAGGGCGCATTTTCAGGCCGCATTAATACCTTAGTTGAGTCGCTGATTCATTTGCGTATCTATGTTGAAGCAGCCATCGACTTCCCTGAAGAAGAGATCGACTTTTTGGCCGACGGTAAAGTGGCTGGTGACCTACAAGCCATCATCGACAACCTAGATGCGGTGCGCAAAGAAGCTAACCAAGGCGCTATTATGCGTGAAGGGATGAAAGTCGTGATTGCGGGTCGTCCAAATGCGGGCAAATCAAGCCTGCTGAACGCGCTATCGGGTAAAGAGTCTGCAATCGTAACCGACATCGCAGGAACTACGCGTGATGTACTGCGTGAGCATATCCATATTGATGGCATGCCTCTGCACATCATCGATACTGCAGGTTTGCGTGATGCTTCCGATGAAGTAGAGAAAATCGGTATCGAACGCGCGTGGGATGAAATAGCCCAAGCAGACCGCGTGTTGTTCATGGTGGATGGCACGACAACCGATGCCACCGATCCGAAAGATATCTGGCCAGATTTTGTGGATCGCCTACCAGACAACATTGGCATAACTGTGATCCGTAATAAAGCGGATCAAACGGGTGAAGATATGGGGATCTGCCACGTCAATAACCCTACTCTTATCCGTTTGTCAGCGAAGACTGGTGCAGGGGTTGAAGCTCTGCGCGATCATCTCAAGGAGTGTATGGGCTTCTCTGGCAACAGTGAAGGTGGGTTTATGGCTCGTCGTCGTCATCTCGATGCATTAGAACGTGCCGCACAGCACCTTCAAATAGGCCAGGAGCAGCTTGAAGGCTATATGGCAGGTGAAATATTGGCTGAAGAGCTACGCATCACCCAACAACATCTCAATGAGATTACCGGTGAGTTCAGTTCTGACGACTTACTGGGACGAATCTTCTCTTCATTCTGTATCGGGAAGTAAATAATCGAACGCGCGGTGCTGAGCTTAACTCACACCGCGTTTCTTTTTGTACGGCAAGCCATCCATGAGCTTTAGCCGTCGCATTCAATAAGGAAGAAGTATGATCCACATTATTACAGGCAGCACGTTAGGTGGCGCAGAATACGTAGGGGATCACCTGAGTGATCTACTCAACGAGAATGGATTTGAAACAACGATCCACAACCAGCCTTCCCTCTGTGATATCGAAAATCAAGGTACGTGGTTGGTGATCACCTCTACACATGGAGCTGGTGAGTATCCTGATAATATCCAACCTTTTATCGCAGCATTACAAAATACACCGCCAAAAATGACTGATGTAAAATTTGCGGTGATTGCGATTGGTGACTCTAGCTACGATACGTTCTGTGCCGCTGGTCAACACGCTTATGATTTATTAGAGGATATTGGTGCAACCCCTCTCGCAGATTGCTTTAAAATCGATGTACTGAGCCATGATGTGCCAGAAGACGCCGCAGAGATGTGGTTAAAAGAGAATATCGAACGTTTTTAAACTCACGACTTTCCCTTCAACAGAGTCGAAATTCGGCTCTGTTTTCTCCCATGTGAATAACTCCCACCAAATTATTTTGTTTAACCGCTCAAAAACCAACCAAACAGACTGTGGATAACTACAATAAGATCCAGTGATTTTCCTTTAGTTATCCCAATAACAACTTTGATCAATTTTACCCCCTGTGTATAACTACCACTTTTGATCCCAGGTAATCCTCGATCTGATCCAATCATGATCACAAGATATGATCCAAAGAAGATCCATGATCTTGTTGATCATTTTTAGGTTATCCACAGAAACGGTCGATCCTAATAGTAGATCTAATAAAAGATCATATATATAGATCTTATATATATTTATCTTGAAGCTTAAAACGGATAAAACGAGAAAACGTTTTTCTCTCTGGCATAAAGCAGGTAAAATACGGCTCCTTTATCTGTCCATTAAATCCCTTTGAATACCTGAGGTCAGTTCATGCTTTATCACGAAAACTTTGACGTCATTGTTGTCGGTGGCGGACACGCAGGAACGGAAGCCGCGCTCGCATCTGCACGCACAGGACAAAAAACGCTTCTCCTTACCCATAACATCGATACATTAGGCCAGATGTCTTGTAATCCGGCGATCGGTGGTATTGGTAAAGGTCACTTAGTAAAAGAAGTAGATGCTATGGGCGGTTTGATGGCTGAAGCCATCGACCATGCAGGTATTCAGTTTCGTACACTAAATGCCTCCAAAGGTCCTGCAGTACGAGCAACTCGAGCTCAAGCCGATCGCGCTCTGTACAAAGCGTACGTTCGTAATGCATTAGAAAATGCGCCTAACTTAACGTTGTTCCAGCAATCAGTTGATGATCTGATTGTTGAACAAGATCGCGCAGTTGGTGTGGTAACTCAAATGGGACTTCGCTTCCATGCGAAAGCCGTTGTGCTAACCGTGGGTACCTTCCTTGGTGGTAAGATCCACATAGGTATGGAAAGCTCGTCTGGTGGTCGTGCCGGGGATCCACCATCGATCGCATTAGCGGATCGACTGCGTGAACTGCCGTTCCGCGTGGATCGTTTAAAAACAGGTACTCCACCGCGCATTGATGCTCGTACTGTTGATTTTTCAGTGCTAGAAGCTCAGCACGGTGATAACCCAACGCCTGTATTCTCGTTCATGGGCAAACGTGAACAGCATCCGCGTCAGATTCCATGTTTCATCACCCACACCAATGAACAAACTCACGATGTGATCCGCAGTAACTTGGATCGCAGTCCAATGTACGCAGGTGTGATTGAAGGTATTGGTCCTCGTTACTGTCCGTCTATTGAAGACAAAGTGATGCGTTTCGCTGACAAAAACAGCCACCAAATCTTCATTGAGCCAGAAGGCCTAACCACGCACGAGTTATACCCTAATGGTATCTCGACCAGCTTGCCATTTGATGTGCAAGTACAAATCGTGCGCTCAATGAAAGGGTTTGAAAATGCACACATCGTTCGCCCAGGTTATGCGATTGAATATGATTTCTTCGATCCACGTGATTTGAAGCAAACGTACGAGACGAAGTTCATCCATGGTTTGTTCTTTGCTGGCCAGATTAATGGCACGACTGGCTACGAAGAAGCCGCAGCGCAAGGCTTGATGGCCGGTCTAAATGCAAGCTTGTTTAGCCAAGACAAAGAAGGCTGGAGCCCACGTCGTGACCAAGCTTACATGGGCGTGTTGATTGATGACTTATCGACCATGGGTACCAAAGAGCCGTACCGCATGTTCACTTCTCGTGCGGAATACCGCCTGCTACTTCGTGAAGATAACGCCGATTTACGTTTAACGGAAAAAGCGCGCGAGCTAGGCTTGATTGATGATGTTCGTTGGGCTCGCTTTAACGAGAAAATCAACAATATGGAAACGGAGCGTCAGCGTTTGAAAGCAACGTGGATGAATCCGAAGTCAGAGGGTGTTGATGAGCTGAACAAGCTGCTGAAAACCCCAATGGCCCGTGAAGCGAGTGGTGAGGATCTTCTGCGTCGTCCTGAGATCACTTATTCGCAACTGACGCAACTTGAAGCGTTTGCTCCTGCACTTGAAGATCAGCAAGCGGCTGAGCAAGTTGAAATTCAAGTGAAATATGATGGTTACATCAAGCGTCAGCAGGAAGAGATCGAAAAATCACTGCGTCACGAAAATACCAAGTTACCTGCTGATTTGGATTACCGCGATGTAAAAGGTTTATCAAACGAAGTCGTTGCTAAACTGAGCGAGGCCAAACCAGAGAGCATCGGTATTGCATCACGCATTTCTGGTATTACGCCTGCTGCAATTTCTATTCTACTTGTTCACTTGAAAAAGCATGGTTTGCTGAAGAAAGGTGAGGAAGAATAATGAGTGCATTGCGAACAAAGCTGGATTCACTGATCGCGAAAACCGATTTGGAAGTGTCAGAACAGCAACGAGAGCAGTTAGTTGGTTATGTCGAACTGCTCGACAAATGGAACAAAGCGTACAATTTAACATCGGTACGTGATCCGCTTGATATGTTAGTGAAACATATTCTTGATAGTATCGTTGTAAGCGCACACCTGCCCGGTGAGCGCTTCATTGATGTTGGTACTGGTCCGGGGTTACCGGGCATCCCTTTGGCAATCATGAACCCTGAGAAAACCTTCTTTTTGCTCGACAGTCTTGGCAAACGCATCCGTTTTATCAAGCAAGTCGTGCACACATTAGGGCTGAAAAACGTGACACCAATTCAAAGTCGCGTCGAAGAATTCCAACCTGAAGAAAAATTTGATGGCGTTTTGAGTCGAGCTTTTGCTTCAATGACAGACATGGTGGAATGGTGCCACCATTTGCCGAAACAAGAGCTCGGGGTGTTTCTAGCGCTGAAAGGACAGCACCCTAAAGATGAAATGGATCAGCTTCCTGAATGGTGCAGTGTGACAGAGATCATATCTTTGGCTGTTCCTGAGTTGGAAGGTGATCGTCATCTAGTAATCTTATCGCGCAAGGAAAATTAGCGAGGTAATCGTGGGTAAAATTGTAGCAATCGCCAACCAGAAAGGTGGGGTCGGCAAAACAACAACGTGCATTAACTTAGCGGCTTCGATGGCGGCAACAAAGCGCAAGGTTTTGGTGATCGATCTCGACCCGCAAGGCAATGCTACGATGGCCAGTGGCGTGGATAAGTATATGGTCGACGCCACCGCATACGATCTTTTGGTTGAAGATACACCGTTCGATCAAGTCGTTTGTACCCAAACAACAGGGAAGTATGATTTGATCGCGGCGAACGGAGACGTGACCGCGGCAGAAATCAAATTGATGGAAGTTTTCGCTCGTGAAGTGCGTCTAAAAAATGCATTGTCGTCAGTTCGCGATAACTATGATTTCATCTTTATTGATTGTCCTCCTTCTCTAAACCTTCTTACAATCAATGCGATGGCGGCAGCTGACTCTGTGCTGGTGCCGATGCAATGTGAATACTTTGCGTTAGAAGGTTTAACTGCTCTTATGGATACAATCAGCAAGTTAGCGGCTGTTGTGAATGAAAACCTAAAAATCGAAGGTTTATTGCGTACCATGTACGACCCACGCAACCGCTTATCGAATGAAGTATCCGATCAACTTAAAAAACACTTTGGGAATAAAGTTTACCGTACTGTCATTCCGCGTAATGTTCGTTTGGCTGAAGCGCCAAGTCACGGTAAGCCAGCAATGTACTACGATAAGTACTCCGCAGGTGCCAAAGCGTATCTTGCTCTAGCGGGCGAAATGCTCCGCCGCGAAGAAATCCCAGTTTAACTCTAACCTAAGGAATTCAATCCCATGTCTAAGCGTGGTCTCGGAAAAGGACTGGATGCGTTATTGTCGACCAGTTCGTTTGCTCGTGAAAAACAGCATATTGCATCGCATAGCCAAGAATTATCGGCAGACGGTGAGTTAACCGATTTAGCGATTGGTCAATTGCAGCCGGGCGTATACCAACCGCGTAAAGATATGGCGCCTGAAGCGCTAGAAGAACTAGCGGCTTCGATTCAATCACAAGGCATTATTCAACCAATCGTGGTTCGCCAGGTCGAAAATGGTCAGTTTGAGATCATCGCAGGTGAGCGCCGCTGGCGTGCTGCAAGGCAGGCGGGTTTAAAACGCGTGCCGTGTTTGGTGAAAAAAGTTGAAGATCGTGCCGCCATCGCCATGGCGTTGATTGAAAACATTCAACGTGAAGACTTGAATGTGATTGAGGAAGCCCAAGCGCTTGAACGTCTACAAGATGAATTCACGCTGACACATCAGCAAGTGGCCGATGTGATTGGTAAATCAAGAACGACGGTCAGTAACCTATTACGTCTGAATCAGTTGGAAGTTGATGTAAAAGGTCTGGTTGCAGATAAAAAATTGGAAATGGGTCATGCTCGAGCTCTGTTAGCGTTAGAAGGCGAACAGCAAGTCGAAGTAGCTCAACAAGTGGCTAAGAAGCAAATGACTGTTCGCCAAACCGAACAGTTAGTAAAAAAGTGCTTAGCCCCACAAAATGAGCAAAAAGGGCAACAAGAGGATACCGAAGCCGAGCAAATGTCGCATAAATTGAGTCAGCTGCTTGATGCAAAAGTTTCTCTTACCCGTTCTGCAAACGGAAAAGCGAAATTGACGATAAGTCTTGATGAGCCTCACAAATTGGACCAACTAATTGCCAAGCTTGAGGCCTAGATGAGATAATTGATTTAGGTCAATTAATCTAATTAATCGAATTTTGTGCGAAAGTTGTCGTTTTGTAAACAAAACTGTAAGTTTTTGATGCAATCGAATTGCTTTACGTTGAACTGAACGTATAATTTTCGCCAATTTCCCAGCACAGAGAGTTAAGTGCGAAGTGGATATTACTAGAGGTACGAATACATGGTAGCTGCGTTAGCTAGACCAGGACGAGAGCTCGCAAGGCAATTGTTAATGATCCAGTCTGGCGCGGTTATTTTTGTGGCAGCAGGAATGGCGGTAGCCATAAATCCTGACTGGGGATTTTCAGCGCTGATTGGCGGAGGCATTTTTGTTGTTGCCAATGCAGTATTCGCGCTGTGTGCTTTCATGTTTAGTGGAGCTCGCGCTGCCAAGCGCATCGCTGCTTCCTTCTATACGGGTGAAGTACTGAAAATTCTCATCACGGTTGCACTGTTCTATGTTGCCTACATGTATATGCAGGTGGAACTTGTTCCCCTCAAACTAACCTATTTGCTGGTACTAGGTATTAATATCTGTGCACCAGTGCTATTCATTAACAACAAAAAATAGGATGAGTTATGGCTGCGCCAGGTGAAGCGCTAACATCGTCCGGTTACATTGCCCACCACCTTTCTAACCTATCGCTATACAAGTTGGGTTTAGTAGGGTCGGAGACAAGTTTCTGGAACGTACATATCGATAGCCTGTTTTTTTCTTGGTTTACTGGTTTAATTTTCCTCGGAATTTTTTACAAAGTAGCAAAGAGAACAACAGCGGGTGTACCGGGTAAGCTTCAGTGTGCTGTAGAAATGATCGTTGAATTTGTCGCCGATAACGTCAAAGACACGTTCCATGGACGCAACCCACTGATCGCGCCTTTAGCACTGACTATCTTTTGTTGGGTATTTTTGATGAACGTGATGGACTTAGTTCCTATCGACTTCTTACCATACCCAGCAGAGCATTGGCTAGGTATTCCTTACCTTAAGGTTGTACCGTCTGCTGATGTGAATATCACCATGGCTATGGCTCTAGGCGTTTTTGCATTGATGATTTACTACAGCATCAAAGTAAAAGGTCTAGGTGGATTCGCAAAAGAACTTGCACTACATCCATTCAATCACCCACTGATGATTCCGTTTAACCTACTAATTGAAGTGGTATCGCTATTAGCGAAACCTCTATCACTTGGTATGCGTCTATTCGGTAACATGTTCGCGGGTGAGGTTGTATTCATTCTTTGTGCGGCAATGCTACCATGGTACTTACAATGGATGGGTTCACTACCGTGGGCAATCTTCCATATCTTGGTTATTACGATTCAAGCCTTCGTATTCATGATGTTGACAATTGTTTACCTGTCAATGGCACACGAAGATCCTGATCATTAATTTTTTTAAAGCTTTTTATTTGGGCACTAAGCCAACAACTATAAATTGGAGATAGTAATGGAAACTTTACTGAGCTTTTCTGCAATCGCCGTAGGTATTATCGTCGGTCTTGCTTCTCTTGGTACAGCGATTGGTTTCGCACTGCTAGGTGGTAAATTCCTAGAAGGTGCTGCACGTCAACCAGAAATGGCTCCTATGCTACAAGTTAAGATGTTCATCATCGCGGGTCTACTTGATGCGGTTCCAATGATCGGTATCGTAATCGCGCTACTATTCACTTTCGCAAACCCATTCGTTGGTCAACTAGGTTAATCACCTTTAACTCGGGACGGGCGATTATCGCTTGTCACTGATTAACACTAAGTCCAAATAGAGGGGTAGCTGTTGTGAACATAAACGCAACTCTGCTAGGTCAAGCAATCTCGTTCGCACTATTTGTGTGGTTCTGCATGAAGTATGTATGGCCACCATTGATGCAAGCGATCGAAGAGCGTCAGAAGAAAATTGCTGATGGTCTTCAAGCAGCAGAACGTGCTGCGAAAGACTTGGATCTAGCACAAGCCAACGCTTCTGATCAATTGAAAGAAGCGAAGCGCACAGCAACTGAGATCATCGAACAAGCGAACAAACGTAAGTCTCAAATTCTTGATGAAGCTCGCGAGGAAGCTCAGGCAGAACGCCAGAAAATCCTAGCGCAAGCAGAAGCAGAACTTGAAGCTGAACGCAATCGTGCACGCGATGAGCTGCGCAAACAAGTTGCTACTCTGGCTGTAGCTGGTGCTGAGAAAATCCTTGAGCGTTCTATCGATAAAGATGCGCAAAAAGATATTCTCGACAACATTACTGCAAAACTTTAAGTCTGGGGGCGCATATGTCTGATTTGACTACTATCGCACGCCCCTATGCTAAAGCAGCCTTCGACTTTGCTTTAGAGAAAGACCAGTTGGACCAATGGGGCCAAATGTTATCTTTTGCTGCTGAAGTGGCCAAAAACGAACAAATGAACGAACTACTAACGGGTTCGGTTTCTGCTGACAAAATGGCAGAAATTTTTGTTGCAGTTTGCGGCGAACAAGTTGATGCGCACGGTCAAAACCTTTTGAAGGTAATGGCTGAGAATGGTCGTTTAGCGGCCCTTCCTGATGTTTGCACGGAGTTTTTTACTCTGAAAAAAGAACATGAGAAAGAAATTGATGTTGAAGTAATTTCAGCAACAGAGCTTTCTGATGAACAACTTGCAAACATTGGCAGCAAACTTGAAAAGCGTCTTGAACGCAAAGTGAAGCTGAATTGCAGTGTAGATGAGACCCTACTTGGTGGGGTTATTATTCGAGCCGGAGACCTAGTCATCGATGACTCAGCGCGTGGTCGTTTGAACCGCCTGAGCGATGCATTGCAGTCTTAATGGGGATTGGAGCATGCAACTTAATTCCACGGAAATTAGCGATCTGATCAAACAACGTATCGAATCTTTCGAAGTTGTTAGTGAAGCTCGCAACGAGGGTACTATCGTATCGGTAAGCGATGGTATCATCCGCATCCACGGCCTAGCGGACGTGATGCAAGGTGAAATGATTGAATTACCGGGTGGCCGTTATGCACTGGCACTTAACCTTGAGCGTGACTCGGTTGGTGCGGTTGTAATGGGCCCATATGCTGACCTTAAGGAAGGCATGAAAGTTACAGGTACTGGCCGCATTCTTGAAGTGCCAGTTGGTCCAGAACTACTAGGCCGCGTAGTAAATACGCTGGGTGAGCCTATCGATGGTAAAGGTCCAATCGAAGCGAAAATGACTTCGCCTGTAGAAGTGATCGCACCAGGTGTAATCGACCGTAAATCGGTAGACCAACCTGTGCAAACTGGTTATAAGTCAGTTGACTCAATGATCCCAATCGGTCGTGGTCAGCGTGAGCTTATCATCGGTGACCGTCAGATTGGTAAAACAGCACTGGCGATCGACGCGATCATCAACCAGAAAGACTCTGGTATTTTCTCTATCTACGTAGCAATCGGTCAGAAAGCATCGACTATCGCTAACGTTGTTCGCAAACTAGAAGAGCACGGCGCACTACAAAATACTATCGTTGTAGTTGCATCAGCTTCTGAATCTGCAGCGCTTCAATACCTAGCGCCTTACGCAGGTTGTGCGATGGGTGAATACTTCCGCGATCGCGGTGAAGACGCACTGATTGTTTACGATGATCTATCTAAGCAAGCGGTAGCTTACCGTCAGATCTCTCTACTACTTAAACGTCCACCAGGCCGTGAGGCATTCCCAGGTGACGTATTCTACTTACACTCGCGTCTACTAGAGCGTGCAGCTCGTGTAAACGAAGAGTACGTAGAGCGTTTCACTAACGGTGAAGTGAAAGGTAAGACTGGTTCTTTGACTGCTCTTCCTATCATCGAAACTCAAGCAGGTGACGTTTCAGCATTCGTACCGACTAACGTAATCTCGATTACCGATGGTCAGATCTTCCTACAAACTGAGCTATTCAACGCTGGTGTTCGTCCTGCTGTTGACCCTGGTATCTCAGTATCTCGTGTAGGTGGTTCAGCTCAGACGAAAATCATCAAGAAACTATCAGGTGGTATCCGTACAGCACTAGCTGCATACCGTGAACTAGCGGCATTTGCTCAGTTCTCTTCTGACCTTGATGACGCAACGAAGAAACAGCTAGACCATGGTCAAAAAGTTACAGAACTAATGAAGCAGAAGCAGTACGCTCCAATGTCTGTATTTGACCAAGCCCTAACTATCTTCGCGGCAGAGCGCGGTTACCTTGATGATGTAGAACTTAACAAAGTTCTAGATTTCGAGGCGGCTCTACTATCGTACGCTCGCGGTCAATACGCTGAACTAGCAGCTGAGATCGACAAGTCTGGCGCTTACAACGATGAAATCGAAGCTCAGTTGAAGAAACTGACTGACGACTTCAAAGCAACCCAAACTTGGTAATTAGGTCGGTGGCAGTTTCTGCCACCAACTAACGGAGAGTAACGATGGCCGGCGCAAAAGAGATACGTAATAAAATCGGTAGTGTTAAAAGCACTCAGAAAATTACGAAAGCGATGGAAATGGTAGCAGCTTCAAAAATGCGTCGTTCTCAAGATGCAATGGAAGCTTCTCGTCCATACGCTGAAACAATGCGTAAAGTGATCGGTCATGTGGCTAACGCAAACCTAGAGTACCGTCATCCGTACCTAGAAGAGCGTGAAGCTAAACGTGTTGGTTACATCATCGTTTCGACAGACCGTGGTCTGTGTGGTGGTTTGAACATTAACGTGTTCAAAAAAGCCGTTACAGACATGCAAGCATGGAGAGAGAAAGGTGCTGAGATTGAGCTAGCCGTTGTTGGCTCAAAAGCAACAGCTTTCTTTAAACATGGTGGCGCAAAAGTTGCGGCACAGGTTTCTGGTCTTGGAGATAATCCAAGCCTACAAGACCTAATCGGCTCTGTTGGCGTAATGCTGAAGAAATACGATGAAGGTGAACTGGACCGTCTATATGTAGTATTCAACAAGTTTGTAAATACTATGGTTCAGCAACCAACGATCGATCAATTGCTACCTTTGCCTAAATCGGACAGCGAAGAGATGCAGCGTGAGCATTCATGGGACTACATCTATGAGCCTGAACCAAAACCTCTACTGGATACGCTATTAGTGCGTTACGTAGAGTCTCAGGTATACCAAGGTGTGGTTGAGAACCTTGCTTGTGAGCAAGCGGCTCGAATGATTGCGATGAAGGCTGCAACGGATAACGCAACCAGTTTGATTGACGATTTGGAACTTGTGTACAACAAAGCCCGTCAGGCTGCGATTACACAAGAACTATCAGAAATCGTTGGTGGTGCAGCTGCGGTTTAAGCTTAGGTAAAACGAAATAGTTTAGAGGATTAACGATGGCTACAGGTAAGATCGTACAGATCATCGGTGCGGTAGTCGACGTAGAGTTCCCACAGAGCAATGTACCTAGTGTATATGACGCTCTAAACGTAACGGACTCAAAAGAGCGTCTAGTTCTTGAAGTTCAACAACAGCTAGGCGGTGGCGTAGTTCGTTGTATCGTAATGGGTAGCTCTGATGGTTTACGTCGTGGAGTAGAAGTGGTTAACACTGGCGCTCCAATTTCAGTACCAGTAGGTACTAAAACTCTAGGTCGTATCATGAACGTCCTAGGTGACGCGATTGACGAGCGTGGTGAAGTGGGTGCGGAAGAGGTTTACTCTATCCACCGTAGTGCACCAAGCTACGAAGAGCAATCAAACGAAATTGCACTTCTAGAAACGGGCGTTAAAGTAATCGACCTAATTTGTCCATTCGCTAAGGGTGGTAAAATCGGTCTATTCGGTGGTGCTGGTGTAGGTAAGACCGTTAACATGATGGAACTTATCAACAACATCGCACTACAGCACTCAGGTCTATCAGTATTTGCTGGTGTTGGTGAGCGTACTCGTGAAGGTAACGATTTCTACTACGAGATGCAGGAAGCGGGCGTTGTAAACGTTGAGAAGCCTGAAGAATCAAAAGTAGCGATGGTTTACGGTCAGATGAACGAGCCACCAGGTAACCGTCTACGTGTTGCACTGACTGGTCTAACAATGGCAGAGCGTTTCCGTGACGAAGGTCGTGACGTACTACTGTTCATTGATAACATCTACCGTTACACACTTGCAGGTACAGAGGTATCAGCACTACTAGGTCGTATGCCTTCTGCGGTAGGTTACCAGCCAACTCTTGCAGAAGAGATGGGTGTACTTCAGGAGCGTATCACGTCAACGAAATCAGGTTCTATCACGTCTGTACAGGCGGTATACGTACCAGCGGATGACTTGACTGACCCGTCTCCAGCAACAACGTTCGCGCACTTGGATGCAACGGTTGTACTTAACCGTAACATCGCTGCAATGGGTCTATACCCTGCGATCGACCCGCTAGATTCAACATCTCGTATGCTTGATCCACTAGTCGTTGGTCAAGATCACTACGAAGTTGCTCGTGGTGTTCAGCAGACTCTTCAGCGCTACAAAGAGCTGAAAGATATCATTGCTATCCTAGGTATGGACGAGCTATCTGAAGAAGATAAGCAAGTTGTATCTCGTGCACGTAAGATTGAGCGTTTCCTAACTCAGCCTTACCACGTAGCAGAAGTATTTACAGGTGACCCTGGTATTTACGTACCTCTAAAAGAGACTCTACGTGGCTTTAAAGGTCTACTAGCTGGTGAATACGACGACATTCCTGAGCAGGCATTTATGTACTGCGGTAGCATCGACGATGCTATTGAGAATGCGAAGAAGCTATAAGGCTAACTAGGAGGCGATATGGCAGCAATAACCTTTCACCTAGACGTGGTAAGCGCCGAGAAGAAAATCTTCTCTGGTCGTGTTGAAACGTTTCAGGTGACCGGTAGCGAAGGTGAACTTGGTATTTTCCATGGTCACACACCGCTGCTGACCGCTATCAAGCCTGGTATGGTGCGTATTGTGAAACAGCACGGCCACGAAGAAATTATTTATGTTTCTGGTGGTATGGTAGAGATTCAGCCTGGTACAGCGACTGTACTAGCTGATACAGCTATCCGTGGTGAAGAGCTAGACGCAGCGAAGGCAGAAGAAGCCAAACGCCGCGCTGAGGAGCAAATCCAGAATCAGCATGGTGACATGGACTTCGCACAAGCGGCCAGTGAACTGGCTAAAGCCATTGCTCAGCTACGAGTTATCGAGCTGACAAAAAAGCGTCGCTAAGCTCAATTAGCAACGTTGCATGAAAAAAGGCGGCCAATTGGTCGCCTTTTTGATTAATTTTAGTTGGAAATTTACCTTACTCCATTAACTATTTTAAAAGAGCTGTTTAAAATAACGGCCAATTAACATAAAACGTCAATAGGTTATCAATGAAATTCAGTGCTGTGATTCTTGCAGCGGGTAAAGGTACCCGTATGCATTCGAACATGCCTAAGGTGCTACACACTTTGGCAGGTAAGCCAATGGCAAAACATGTGATTGATACATGTACAGGTCTAGGTGCACAAAATATCCACTTGGTCTTTGGCCACGGTGGTGATCAAATGCAAACCACTCTTGCAGAAGAGCCTGTAAATTGGGTGCTTCAAGCGGAGCAGTTAGGGACAGGTCATGCGGTTGATCAAGCGTCTCCGAAGTTTGAAGACGATGAAAAAGTACTGGTGCTTTACGGTGATGTTCCACTGATTTCAGCTGAAACGATTGAAAACCTATTAGATGCACAGCCAACAGGCGGTATTGCACTACTAACAGTGATTCTAGATAACCCGACAGGCTACGGTCGTATTATCCGTAAGAATGGTCCTGTTGTGGCGATCGTTGAGCAAAAAGATGCAACAGAAGAACAAAAACAAATTAAAGAGATCAACACTGGCGTGATGGTTGCGACTGGTGGGGATCTTAAGCGTTGGTTGTCTGGCTTAAACAACAACAACGCACAAGGCGAATACTACCTAACTGACGTTATTGCAGCTGCACACGATGAAGGTCGTGCCGTTGAGGCAGTACACCCAGTCAATGCCATTGAGGTGGAAGGGGTCAACGACCGCGCACAGCTTGCTCGTCTAGAGCGTGCTTTCCAGTCAATGCAAGCTCAGAAACTACTAGAGCAAGGTGTCATGCTACGCGATCCAGCACGCTTTGATTTGCGTGGTGAGTTACAGTGCGGTATGGACTGTGAAATCGACGTGAATGTTATCATCGAAGGTAAAGTTTCACTGGGTGATAACGTGGTTATCGGTGCGGGTTGTGTACTGAAAGATTGTGAAATCGACGACAACACCATCGTTCGCCCTTACAGTGTGATTGAAGGTGCAACGGTTGGTGAAGAATGTACGGTTGGTCCATTTACTCGCCTTCGTCCTGGTGCTGAAATGCGTAACGATTCCCATGTGGGTAACTTCGTTGAAGTGAAAAATGCGCGCATCGGAGAAGGTTCAAAAGCGAACCACCTAACTTACTTAGGTGATGCAGAGATCGGTCAACGTACTAACATCGGCGCAGGTACTATCACTTGTAACTACGATGGTGCGAACAAGTTTAAAACCATCATCGGTAATGATGTTTTTGTTGGTTCTGATAGCCAGCTGGTGGCGCCTGTCACTATCGCTGATGGCGCAACCATCGGTGCAGGCACGACACTAACAAAAGATGTTGAAGAAGGTGAGTTAGTAATTACTCGCGTCAAAGAGCGCAAAATTACTGGCTGGCAGCGTCCTGTAAAACAGAAATAAGCATTACCTACACTCTGTCTCTATATTGTCAAAGCCGCTCAACAAGAGCGGCTTTGTTGTTTCTAGCTAAGGCTTCATCGCTAGTAGCTAGGAATGGCAATACGTTTTTCGAGCCAACGAACGGCTTGAGATACAAATAGGATGAGCAACAAGTACTCCAAAACGAGGAAGGTATAAATCTCTAAGGGTAAGTACTCATTCACCACCAGCTCATTAGCACGGCGAGTGAGATCGCTTAAACCAATAACGCTGACTAAAGAACTCATCTTGAGAATGTAGACAAATTGATTACCCAGTGGTGGGAGAATTTGCCGAAATGCTTGGGGAAGAATTACCAGGCGCATCTTTTGCCAATAGCTTAAGCCCAAAGATTCAGCCGCTTCATGTTGGCCACGGCTGATAGCTTGTATCCCACCGCGAAACACTTCCGCCATAAACGCACTCTCAGCGATAGTCAGTGCAATAACACCCGCCCAAAAGTGATTGAGTGAGACATCCAATAGTGTAGGCATGCCGTAATACACCCAAAGTAGTAAGACTAAAACTGGCACTGAACGGATCACCTCGACATAAATACGGTTTATCCACTTCAGAGAGGCAGAGTCCGACAGAGCGGGTAACGCAACGATCAGGCCCAAGCTCATCGCAAATAACATACTGAGGAGTGATACCTGAATGGTGTCATTAAACCCAGCGATTAAAAACTTTAGATTGGTGAGCCCTTGATCCGTCGAAGGGTCAAGTACATACCAGCCCCATTGATAATCTGAACAACCAGTGAGTAATAGCAATGAAAACAGCCATAGAGTTCGAAACGTCACATTTACTCCCTGAATTAACTAAAAAACTTCCTTTGTTGCTGCTATGTTATCAGTAGAGCTCTAATAAAGGTTAATTATTAAACCGTATAAGGTCATTATTTTTAAGGGAATAAAAATGAGAAAGATTTTACTAGTGCTAGGAATGTGTTTGCTTGCTGCGACTCAAGTCGCTCACGCTGAAAGCCGTCTTCAATCCATTTTAGACAATGGCGTACTCCGAGTTGGAACGACGGGAGATTGGAATCCGATGACGATGAAAGACCCTGCGACAAACAGTTATCGTGGCTTCGATATCGATGTAACAACAGAACTTGCTAAAGATCTCGGTGTAAAAGTGGAGTATGTTCCCACGGATTGGAAGACGCTAGTTAATGGCATTACCGCCAACAAATACGATATTACTGGCAGCGCATCTCTGAACATGTCTCGCGCGAAAGTAGCTGGATATAGCCAGCCATATTTCTACCTTGCCTTTGTACCTGTGGTGCAAAAGAAAGATCTCGCCAAATTCTCTGATTGGGCGGATTTTAATAAACCAGAAGTAAAAGTCGCGGCGACGTTAGGTACGGTACAAGAAAAAATGGTGAAAGAGTTCTTCCCGTCTGCTCAGCATATTGTTATTGAAGCGCCAGCGCGCGACTTCCAAGAACTACTAGCTCGCAGGGCCGATGTATCGGTGACGTCCAATGTGGAAGCAGCGACGTTGGTGGACAAGTTTAAACAGTTGGCGATAGTGCCAGTGACCGCACCGCGTAAACCAACCCCAATTGCTATGTTGTTGCCGCAAGACGATCAAGTATGGATTAATTACATCAATCACTGGGTAGAGTTGAAAAAGACTCAAGGCTTTTTTAAGCAGACTGCCAATAAATGGGGGTTGAAAAGCTTATAAACAGAAAGAGCCGCATTGCGCGGCTCTTTTTATTATCTGAACGATTAAAGTTCGTCTTCACTCACGACTCGGGCGTTGTCAGGAGTCGTAAAGTGCTTGGATAATTCGCGATTCGACAGAATGTATCCCATCCACAGCCCACCCATACAGATGATGATTGCGATGCCAGTAACCATCTGAGCTTGGCTTGCCATTGCGGCTACCAATGCACTTGAGAAGCTACTTACACAGATTTGCAGGCTGTTTTGCAGACCTGCTGCTGTTGCAGGGCTCTGTTGTGCGCTGGCCAGTGCACGGTTTACCACGATTGGGTACAGTGCGCCGTTAGCAACGGCAATCAAACAGAATGGCGCAAGAATAGGCCAAATCGATGACAGCTCCCACTGTGAAGCAATGAAAATCATTAATGCCGCGACACTAAATAGGCCAATCAGTTGGCGCAGAACCTTTTCATCACCAAATTTTCGAACGCCTACTTTACCTAAGTAGCCACCAGCCATAAACGCGATAGTTTGTGGGATAAAGCTCAAACCAATATCTTTTGCTTCGTAGCCCAGTTGCGCCATGATTTCTGGCATCCCAGTTAGGTAAGCAAAGAATGCAGCTGAAGCCGTCGCAAACATAAACACGTTGCCAAGGTATTTTTTAGAACTCAGCAGCGCTTTGATGTCGGCAGACATACTGGTTTGTTTTATTTCTGCTTTCTCGTCTTTTTGTGCCATGGTCGCAAAGACCAAGAAGACACCAACCAGTGTTAGCGTAATAAAGATACTGTGCCAGCCGAAGTTATCTGCCAACACAACCCCTAATTGAGGTGCTAGTGCTGGTGATAGCGCGACGAGTGGCATGATTGTCGCAAAAATTTGTTGGCTACTGCTTGAGTAGCGTTTAATGACCATAGCTTGCCAGATCACGGCTGGTGCACACACACCGATAGCTTGGATAAAGCGCAGTGTGAGTAGTTGCCATACTTGATCACAGAAAGCCAAACCGAATGACGCGATAGTAAATAGCACCAACCCGGCTGCGAGTGTATTACGATGGCCAAATTTATCGGATGCCAATCCCCACATTAGCTGGCCAATCGCCATACCAACGAGGAATACCGTTAAAGAGAGCGCAATTTGCTCAGGGCCTGTTGCAAAGTCGATTTCCATCGCTTTGAATGCTGGCAGATACATATCGGTAGCAACGAAGCCAAGCATCGATAATGCTGCCAGATAAATGAGCTGTAGTTTTGAGATTTTCATGATTCAACCAGTCAAATTATTTAATCATTTTTTAATCAACATCAGTTGGCGCCAACCCTGATTTATTTACCTTATTATTCTATTTTTCGATTTTGAGAAAATAAAACGCTAAAATTGTTGGTTATCAATCAAATTTTTTGAAAGGTTAAATCATGTTCTCTAAAGCGTCTTTGGAAATGCTGGATACGGTTGCCCGTTTAGGCAGTTTCACCGCTGCGGCTGAGGTATTGCATAAAGTCCCCTCAGCCATCAGCTATGGAGTAAGGCAGGTCGAGCAAGATTTAGATGTGGTGCTGTTTCGACGTTTACCAAGGAAAGTCGAGCTAACTCCAGCGGGTGAACTTTTTATGGCCGAGGCGCGCTCTTTGCTGCGTCAAATGGAAGAGGTGAAAGCACAAACGCGGCGAGCGGCTCAAGGATGGAAAAGCACGTTAAAGCTGACCTTAGATAACGTGGTGAAGTTAGAAAAACTCAAACCTTTGGTGGAAGATTTCTATCGCGAGTTTGAATTTGCTGAATTGCAGATCAATATGGAGGTCTTCAATGGTTCTTGGGAAGCCATAGCACAAGGTCGAGCCGACATTGTCGTTGGCGCGACATCTGCGGTTCCCGTTGGGGGAGATTTTGAAGTCAAAGATATGGGCGTATTAGATTGGGCATTTGTAATGTCACCCGCTCATCCTTGCGTTAGACAACAAGTGCTTACTGAAGAGTTTGTGAGTCAATTTCCGGCGATCTGTCTTGATGATACTTCGAACGTGCTGCCAAAACGCCATACTGGCCATTATCCGCAACAGCGCCGATTATTATTGCCCAATTGGTATAGTGCGATTGAATGTTTAAAAAATGGGGTGGGCGTGGGTTACATGCCACGTCATATTGCAACACCCTTAATCAATGATGGTGTGCTGGTGGAGAAGGTCATGCCGGATGATAAACCGCTCAGTCACTGCTGCTTAGTATGGCGCAAAGATGATAATCATAAATTGATCCAGTGGATGGTGGACTATCTTGGGTCGCCTAATCAGCTACATAAAGATTGGTTACAGTCATAAAAAACACCTCGCATTAGCGAGGTGTTTTCATTGATATGTTTGAAATGTGGCGTTTTATGACAAGAAAAACTTATATGATGGGTTGTCTGTCTCGTCTTTGCATTGATAGCCAAGTTCACGTAAATGTGCAGAAAACTGAGCTAAATCGCTTTCATCTAACTCGAAACCACATAAAACGCGTCCGTAGTCAGCGCCGTGGTTACGGTAGTTGAACAAACTGATATTCCAGTGTGTGCCGAGTGTGCTTAAGAACTTAAGTAGCGCCCCAGGGTACTCTGGGAATTCAAAGCTGTAGAGGCGCTCTTTGAGTTGCTTCGATGGCTTACCACCAATCATGTAGCGCACGTGCAGTTTCGCCATTTCATCATCAGAGAGGTCAACCACAGGGTAGCCACCATCACGTAAGTCGCGAATGATATGTTCTAGCTCTTCCTGACCGCCTTGCAAACGCACACCGACAAAGATATTTGCCAATGCGTCATCGTTGTAGCGGTAGTTAAACTCTGTCACGGCACGGCCGCCAATGAGATTACAGAACTCAAAGAAAGCACCTTGACGCTCAGGGATGGTGACGGCAAGCAGACCTTCACGTTTTTCACCAAGCTCGCAGCGTTCAGAAACATAACGCAGACCGTGGAAGTTGGTGTTTGCGCCAGACAATACCGTACCTAGGTTTTTGTCTTTCAGCTTGTTCTGTTCAGCAAACTTCTTCAAACCCGCCAGAGCAAGCGCGCCAGAAGGCTCTGCAATCGCACGGGTGTCTTCAAAGATGTCTTTTACTGCTGCGCAGATTTCATCGCTAGAGACGGCAATATGGCCATCAATGTACTTTTGGCATAGACGAAACGTCTCTTCACCAATGCGTTTTACTGCAACGCCATCGGCAAACATGCTGACCTGGTCTAATACTACTGGTTCACCTGCATCCAATGCCGCTTTGAGGCATGAAGAATCTTCTGGCTCGACCGCAATCACTTTGATTTCTGGCATGAGCTGCTTCACAAGTACCGCAACACCCGCAGCCAAACCGCCACCACCGACAGGGACGAAAATGTAATCAAGGTGACCATTTTGCTGCAGCATTTCCATGCCGATGGTGCCTTGACCTGCAATCACCAGTGGGTGATCGAACGGTGGGACAAAGGTGTACCCGTTTAACTCGGATAGACGCTCTGCCTCGGCTTTGGCCTCATCAAAGTTACTGCCGTGCAGCACCACATTGCCACCGAAGCCACGTACCGCATCGACTTTGATGTCTGGTGTGGTTTTGGGCATCACGATGGTGGTCTTGATGCCTAGCTTAGTACCAGAGAGCGCCATGCCTTGAGCGTGGTTACCTGCCGATGCTGCAATGACACCAGCGGCTTTTTGTGCTTCAGATAAACTCGCCACCATGTTGTATGCACCGCGCAATTTGAACGAGTGTACGGGTTGGCGATCTTCACGCTTGATCTGCACGTTATTCCCGATACGTGCAGATAAACGAGGCATTTCTTGCAGTGGCGTCACTGTTGCTACTTCATAAACAGGTGCGCGAAGGATTTGGCGCAGATAATCTGCGCCAGTTTGGTTCACTTGTTTTTCGGGTTGAGCTTCCATCATTGCTAGCCCTCTAGCTTCGACTTGTCTCGTACTGCACCCTTGTCAGCACTGGTTGCCATACTCGCGTACGCTTTGAGTGCAAAGGAAACTTCACGTTGGCGGTCAACTGGTTTCCAGCCTAGTTCGTCTTGTTTTGCACGGCGCTCAGCAAGTTCTTGTTCAGACACTTGGAGTGAAATTGAACGGTTTGGAATATCAATTGCGATCATATCGCCTTCTTTTACCAGGCCAATTGCACCGCCGTTTGCTGCTTCAGGAGAGGCGTGACCGATTGACAGACCTGATGTGCCGCCAGAGAAACGGCCGTCAGTCAGAAGTGCACACTCTTTGCCAAGGCCCATCGATTTTAGATAAGTGGTTGGGTAAAGCATTTCTTGCATGCCCGGACCACCTTTAGGGCCTTCGTAACGGATAACAACCACGTCGCCTGCTTTTACTTTGCCACCCAAGATGCCTTCTACGGCGTCTTCTTGGCTTTCGAAAACTACGGCTGGGCCAGTGAATTTATGAATGCTCTCATCCACACCAGCAGTCTTAACGATACAACCATCTAATGCGATGTTGCCTGATAGAACGGCTAGGCCACCTTCTTGGCTAAAGGCATGATCGATAGTACGAATACAACCTTCCGCACGGTCGTCATCAAGGCGATCCCAGCGGCAATCTTGTGAGAACGCTTGAGTAGTACGAATACCCGCAGGACCTGCGCGGTAGAACTTAAGTACTTCTTCGTCTTCAGTTTGGATGATGTCGTATTTCGCCAGCTGCTCTTTCATCGAAAGGCCAAGCACGGTGCGCGCATCATTGTGTAGAAGACCTGCACGATCTAACTCACCAAGAATCGCCATGACGCCACCTGCGCGGTGTACGTCTTCCATGTGATATTTCTGGGTAGATGGTGCCACTTTACATAGGTGTGGTACTTGACGTGATAGGCGATCGATATCTTCCATATCGAAATCCACTTCACCTTCTTGCGCCGCGGCAAGTAGGTGCAGAATGGTGTTGGTTGAACCGCCCATTGCGATGTCCAGTGCCATTGCGTTTTCGAACGCATCAAACGTAGCGATGTTGCGCGGCAGTGCTGATTCGTCATCTTGCTCGTAGTAACGACGAGTCAGTTCAACGATACGACGACCTGCATTAAGGAACAGTTGTTCACGGTCAGCGTGCGTTGCCAGCATAGAACCGTTACCTGGTTGAGAAAGACCCAGTGCTTCCGTTAGACAGTTCATTGAGTTTGCAGTGAACATGCCTGAACACGATCCACACGTTGGACATGCGCTGCGTTCGATCTGCTCGCTTTGCTCATCAGACACTTTTGGATCCGCGCCTTGGATCATTGCATCTACAAGGTCTAGTTTGATGATCTGATCAGAAAGCTTGGTTTTACCCGCTTCCATTGGACCACCAGAAACAAAGATAACAGGGATGTTAAGACGCATAGATGCCATCAACATTCCTGGAGTGATTTTGTCACAGTTAGAGATACATACCATGGCATCGGCACAGTGCGCGTTGACCATGTATTCTACTGAGTCTGCGATCAGTTCGCGTGAAGGCAGTGAGTACAGCATGCCGCCGTGACCCATTGCGATACCATCATCAACCGCGATGGTGTTGAATTCTTTCGCAATACCGCCAGCTTTTTCGATTTCGCGTGCTACAAGCTGACCCATGTCTTTCAGGTGTACGTGACCCGGAACAAATTGAGTAAACGAGTTTACAACGGCGATGATTGGTTTACCGAAGTCTTCTTCTTTCACACCCGTTGCACGCCACAGTGCTCGTGCACCCGCCATGTTACGACCATGTGTGGTGGTAGCTGATCTATATTTTGGCATTTCCTAATCCTTCTTACTTCTGTTCTGGGTACACATAGTCTAACCAGCCCCACTTATCTTCCGTGGTGCCGTCAAATAGGCCAAAGTAGGCTGCTTGTAGTTCTTTAGTGATAGGGCCGCGCTTACCAGTGCCCACTTCAATCTTGTCGATGGTTGCCACTGGTACAATCTCAGCCGCAGTACCTGTCATGAAGACTTCATCGGCAAGGTAAAGGGCTTCACGAGCAATGTTCGCTTCACGTACTTCGTAGCCTTTATCGCGTGCAATTGTCATGATCGAGTCGCGAGTGATGCCCGGTAGAATCGCGCTAGTTGCTGGTGGTGTGGTGATTACGCCATCTTTGATAACGAAGATGTTTTCACCAGCCCCTTCCGATAGGTAACCATCTACGCTTAGCGCAATACCTTCGTCGTAACCGTGACGACGCGCTTCACCACCAACCAATAGTGAAGATAGGTAGTTACCGCCTGCTTTAGCTGCAGTTGGGATGGTGTTTGGCGCAGCGCGGTTCCAGCTTGAAATCATCGCATCGACACCTTTTTCTAGCGCTTCTTCGCCTAAGTAAGAGCCCCAAGGAAATGCTGCAATGATTAGATCCATCTCAGTGCCAACTGGTGGACATACGCCTAAGCCAACATTACCGACAAAACCCAATGGACGAATGTAAGCGCTGTCGAGTTTGTTTTGGCGCAGTGTTTCGCGGGTCGCTTCCATGATTTCTTCTACAGAGAAAGGGATCGGAAAGCGGTAAATCTTGGCAGAATCTTTTAGACGTTGTGCATGCTCACGGTGACGGAAGACAATTGGGCCTTTTGGTGTGTTGTAACAGCGCACGCCTTCAAACACGGATGTACCATAGTGCATTGCGTGAGTCAGAACGTGAACGTTCGCCTCTGCCCATGGAACCATCTCACCATTAAACCAAATGAAATCTGCAGTTTTCGTTGCCATTTGTTGCCTTCCTTATGCACTTACGTGTTGTTGTAAGTTGTGATTTGGCAGTTCATCGTTGCGGATTTTTAGCACCTCAACCTTACGAACGTCCCACAACTTCTCTATTTGATTGATCAAAAACGAGATTGGTCGATCGCTGTCGACGATGATCTCGACGCTGGCTACTTTGCTTTCGTGGTTTTGCGTAGCAGCGACTTGTTTGATCACGAAGCCTCGGTGACGAATCACACGTAGAACGCGCTCCAACAGTACCGGTTTGTCATCGGCTTTGATGTCGAGTAAATATCTGTCCATGCGATTGTCTCCTATGTATTTTCCAACATATCACTGTTTGATGCGCCAGGTGGCACCAATGGCCACACGTTTTCTTCTTCATCAATCAAAACGTGAAGCATGTAAGAAGTTTCACTCGCTAGCATCTCTTTGAGAGCAGGTTCGACTTCTTCTTTCTTGGTGATGGTTTTGCCCGGGATATCGAACGCTTTTGCTAACATCACGAAATCTGGGTTGTCATCAAGAATGGTTTCACTGTGGCGACCGTCAAAGAACAATGACTGCCATTGGCGAACCATGCCAAGACGTTGGTTATTAAGAAGGACAATCTTCACTGGAATCTGACGACGCTTCAGCGTGCCCAATTCCTGAACGTTCATCATAAATGAACCGTCACCTGTAATAAGGATAGACTGATCATCAGGACGTGCGACTGCAGCACCCATCGCCGCTGGCAAGCCAAAGCCCATGGTGCCAAGGCCAGCAGAAGTGATGAAATTTTGTGGTTCGCGTGGCTGGATATGTTGCGCTGCCCACATCTGGTGCTGACCGACGTCGGTCGAGACAATTGAGCTATCTGGCATCATGTCAGACAGCTGTTTAAGCAATAGCGGTGCGTAGATTAACTCGCCCGGGTGGTCGTAACGCCACTTAAAGCCGCTGCGCAGACTTTCACTGTGATGAACCCACGGTGAGATATCTTGAGTCAGCTCTAGCTGAGGAAGAATGGTGTTGATGTCGCCACGTAATGGTGCGTTGGCGTGGCGCAGTTTATGAATCTCCGCAGCATCAATGTCGATATGAATCACTTTCGCATTTGGTGCAAACGTGTCGAGCTTACCCGTCACACGGTCATCAAAGCGCGCGCCAACCACGATCAATAGATCGGCTTCTTGAACCACTAGGTTAGCGGCTTTGGTGCCGTGCATACCCAACATACCAAGATAGTGAGGATCATGGCGTTCAATGGTACCGAGGCCTTTTAATGTGCTAACTGCAGGCATTGGGTTTAAGCGAAGAAATTCGCGTACTGCATCGGTTGCTTTCGCAAGTTGCACGCCACCACCAACATACAACACTGGGCGAGTAGATGCTGCCAGCACATCTTGCGCACGTTTGATATCTTCAGCGCTGACATCTTCGATTGCTGGTGCTATGTATGGAGGAAGAAGGTCTGTGGGTGCTTGAGCGAGTTGAACGTCTTTGGCGATATCGACAATGACTGGACCCGGACGACCGGTTTTTGCGACCTCAAAGGCTTCGGCAAGTGTCGGAGCTAGATCTTCAATTTCGGTCACGAGATAGCTGTGCTTAGTACAGGCTAGGGACATTCCGATCACATCCATTTCTTGGAATGCATCGGTACCGATATGAGAGCTAGCTACCTGGCCTGTGATGGCAACTAGAGGTACGGAGTCAAGGAAAGCGTCGGCAAGGCCGGTAACAAGGTTAGTGGCTCCTGGGCCGGAAGTTGCCATGCACACAGCAACGTCTTGAGTGGAACGAGCCATCCCGATAGCTGCCATAGCGGCCCCTTGCTCGTGACGGCATAGGATGTGTTCCACCCCACCGTCATACAAAGCATCATAGATTGGCATGATGGCCCCGCCGGGGTAGCCAAAAACGGTTTCGATGCCTTGCTGTCTTAAAGCGGCTACGACAAGTTGTGCACCAGTCATCGTAAACCTCCTTTGCTACGTTGTGGCTCGTAGCGATTGCCATATTTATTGCACTTCATGTGCACTCCCATTCTTCCCGTTAAACTGTCCGAGGGTTAGACAGATGACAACTTGTAGTTGTAAAAAAACCCCCGGACTTTTCAGTGCGGGGGTTTTTTGTAATTTGTGGTTACCTTTCGCCCACAATACCCCGCGCGGTGCCAATAATGACCACGATAATCAGGGCTAGCAGTGCGTTGATATGAGCGAAAAGATTCATCTGTCTGTCGTTCTTTTTTCGTTAAAAAATGTTGTGTAATGTTCTACGAAATTGTTTGCGTCATTAGTGGTATCACACAATTCCGCTGCATGACAAGCAAAAAGTCATTCTTTTTTCACATTAACTCTCAATTGGGACGCGGTATATAACATAACCAACTAGATAAAACATTTGTTTACAGAGTGTTCAAAAAAATTGAGGAACGTATGGGGCTGGCAATCATTCATAGTCGAGCAAGCGTCGGGGTGCAAGCGCCATCGGTTAGTGTAGAAGTTCATATCAGCAACGGCATGCCAGGGTTTACCTTAGTAGGCTTGCCAGAGACAACGGTAAAAGAGTCCAAAGATCGCGTACGCAGTGCGATCATTAATTCTAACTTTCAATTTCCTGCTAAGCGGATCACCGTGAACTTGGCTCCGGCAGATCTACCCAAGGAGGGAGGACGTTTTGATCTTCCTATAGCATTGGGAATTTTGGCCGCTTCGGAGCAAATCGCGACAGATAAGCTCAAAAACTACGAATTTGTTGGTGAGTTAGCACTATCTGGTGGTCTGAGACCTGTAAAAGGTGTGCTGCCTGCTGCGCTGGAAGCTATTAAGATTCAACGTCATTTGGTCGTCCCACATGTGAATGGCGATCAGGCGGCGCTGGTGGGGAAGGAACAACATAAATCGGCCCAATCATTACTGGAAGTATGTGCCGAGCTTTGTGGTCAACATCGACTGAATCTTTTTCAAACGCCTAAGCGAAAAACGATCGAAAAACATGGTCGAGACTTACAAGATATTATTGGCCAACAACAAGGTAAGCGAGCACTGGAGATTGCTGCCGCTGGAAACCACAACTTACTTTTCCTTGGCCCGCCAGGTACTGGAAAAACGATGTTGGCTTCGCGTTTGTGTGACTTATTACCGGAAATGAGTGACGAAGAAGCAATGGAAACCGCTTCGGTGGCATCGTTGACTCAGAGTGAAATTAATGAGCATAACTGGAAGTCGCGTCCGTTTCGTTCTCCGCATCATTCAAGTTCAATGGCGGCATTAGTCGGCGGTGGTTCGGTACCCAGACCAGGGGAGATCTCTTTAGCCCACAACGGGTTATTGTTTCTCGATGAAATGCCCGAATTTGATCGTAAAGTTCTGGACTCGTTACGCGAACCGCTCGAATCTGGCGAGATCATTATCTCTCGAGCGCAAGGTAAAACACGCTTTCCGGCTCGTTTCCAATTAGTTGGAGCATTGAACCCAAGCCCGACAGGATATTACGAAGGCAATCAAGCGCGCACCAATCCACAAGCTATTTTGCGCTACCTTGGTCGATTATCTGGACCACTGTTAGATCGCTTTGATATGTCTTTAGAAATCCCAGCTTTGCCCAAAGGGACATTAGCAGAAGGTGGTGATCGCGGTGAGCCGACTGCTATCGTAAAAGCGCGTGTGAGCCATGCGCGTAACAATATGCTAAACCGCAGTGGTAAGGTCAATGCACTGCTAGGTAGTCGAGAAATTGAGGCGTTTTGTCCCTTGCACAAGAGTGATGCTGAGTTTCTTGAAACCGCTTTGCACCGTTTAGGACTCTCGATTCGTGCGTATCATCGTATTATCAAAGTGGCGCGAACAATCGCCGATTTGGATGGGGCGGAGCAAATTGAACGAACGCACTTGGCCGAGGCACTTGGGTATCGAGCGATGGACCGTTTACTGAAACAGCTTACGGCGCAAGCGGTATAGACAGCAAAGTGTCATCGCAACAAGTGTTGTAAGCACCTTGTTGCGATGAAGGACGTTAGAAGGTGTAGTTGAGACCAAGCGACAATAGGTACTCTTTCTCCTCATAAAACGTGATATTCGAGTCAGTTTGGCTATAGCCGGCTAAAGAAATGAACGACCAGTCTTGCCAGTCAAATACGTTTTGATATTCGTAGGCCGCAAATAGGCTGATGGTGTCGTCATTTCGTGTTTTAGCAAAAGTTTGGCTAGCGGCTTGATAGTCTTTCCATGCATAACCCGCTGTGAGGGCCAATCGATGGCGGTTGATAAATTTAAACCAGCTAATGTCAAATCCGTACGAATCAAATGACTCCGCTTTACCGTCGGCATCTTGATTGATGTAGGTGAAAGCGGGTTGCAACATAGACGTTTGGTTGAGTGGAATGCGATAGTCGCCTTTGACATAGTAAAGGTTAGCATCGCGAGCAAGTGAGCGGTCTGTCACTTCCTCCTGCTCGATGTCTTTATCAGCATAAGCAAGATCAAGGTTGAAGTTCTTATCAATTAACCCTTTGATCTGAAAGCGATACGCATTGCCGTCAACATCCGTCTCTTTACGTGCGGTTCCTACTTGATAAGGGTTGCGCCAAGTTTCGCCTTTGAGTACCGTCGGCAGATAGGAAACATCGAGCACGGTGCCAGATTGTAGCTCGTGTTGATAGCCCAACTGAAAAGCGAGTGTACCTACCGCGACATCTGAGCGTGTGGTACCGGCGTAAACTTGGTGGTTGAGTCGGCTACCAAAGGTGTATGTCACACTCCCTAGCGGTGCAGCGATAACAGAACTGTCACTATCGGCACGCTTATCGAGAGAATCGATGGTGTTACTATTTTCTGTATTGAAATTGGATTCTGATGATATGAATCCGGCATTCAGCGAAATTTCACCGCCAAAACCTGCGGTTTCAGCGAGTTGAGCCTGAGCAGAACTGACGACAAAGGCCAAAGGCAAGATAAGTAGCCTTGGTTTCATTCGTTATCTCCTTGTTGTCGAATGAGTGGTGCACATATTGGTTACGGTAACAAATCTGACCATTCCCACGCATGTTCCAATGTGGCAAAGGCGCAGTATAATTACACGCTGTTTTATTCTTCACACATTATCACTGTTGTTTGACTATCATGTTGGCATATTTGTTATTTTTTTTTAACGCTTCTTTTGTGATTCTCAATTCTGCGGTTTGTTCACTCGCAATTTGTGTTATCGCTGTATTTAAAATATTGCTTCCTGGCGTAAAGCTAAAAGCGATAGCGACCGCTTGTGCCAATAAGGTGATGTGGTTATGGGCTACCGTTAATGCGTGCATTCTGGCGGTATCTAACCGCGTTGAGTGGGATGTTCAGGGCGGTGAAGCGCTTAAAAAAGACGGGTGGTATCTGCTGATCAGTAACCATCTCAGTTGGACAGATATTGTTGTGCTTTGCTGCGTGTTTAAAGACCGTATTCCCATGCCGAAGTTTTTCCTCAAGCAACAACTGCTGTATGTGCCTTTCATCGGGATGGCGTGTTGGGCGCTCGACATGCCATTTATGCGTCGCTATTCGCGAGAGTATCTGATCCGCAATCCTCATAAGCGAGGTCAAGATTTAGAAACGACACGTCGCTCGTGCGCTAAGTTCAAACACAGTCCAACCACAGTGGTTAACTATGTCGAAGGAACTCGATTTACCGAAGAAAAGCAGCGTAAGAGTAAAGCAAACTATCAATATTTGCTGCAACCAAAATCGGGCGGGATTGCGTACACGTTAGCGGCGATGGGGGAACAGTTCGAGAGCATTATCGACGTTACGTTGGCGTACCCAGAAAATACGCATAAACCGTTCAAGGATTTATTGATGGGTCGCATGAGCAAGGTGGTTGTGCGTGTGAATGTGTTACCCGTTGATGAACGAGTGCTCGGTGATTACTTCAACGATAAGCCCTATAAGCGGCAATTTCAGCAATGGTTGGGTGATGTGTGGCAAGAAAAAGATCGGTTACTACAAGAGATTTACAAATAAACAAAAGGGGAGCGACGTGCTCCCCTTTTGATTGATATCGATGTGCTTATTTTAGTGTCAGCAAGTAGTTCACCAGAGAGAAGTACTCATCCATCGTTTTGATGCTTTGTGCTTGAACTAGGTATTTGTTGTTAACGATAACCGCAGGAACGCCGGTTAGACCGCTGTTTTCAAATTGCTTGTCCATACGGCGAACCATTGAATCAACCGCGAAGCCTTTGAATGCAGAATCGAATTTTTTCGCGTCTACACCTTCATCAAGGAAGATTTGACGAAGTTCTTCATCATTACGTGGCGCCTTCTTTAGATTGTGGATGCGGTTAAACATCACTGGCACCATTTTGTCTTCCACTTTTAATGCAACCATCGTTGCGTAGGCTTTGCTCATTGATGGGCCCATGTTGCCACCCATGAAAGAAACGTGGTTTTTTAATAGCTTAGTACCTTCTGGCAACTGCTTTTTCAGTTGCTGGATAACTGGTTCAAAGCTATTACAGTGCGGGCAGTAGAAAGAGAAAAACTCCGTCACAAGAGGTTTTTTTGATGCCTCAAGATCCAATACTTTGTAATGTTCACCTTCTTTGAATTGCGCTGCATGTGCCGACAGGCTTAATATCAGCATAGAAAACAGTGCGAACAGTTTTTTCATCGAAATATCTCCATTTTTGAATTTTTGGCCTGACTTACCATTGAGGCATTAAAGACAGCGGTGCTTCTTCTAAAGCGGCGATCTGCTCTTTAAATGCAAGGACCTGACCTTCCCAGTATTTTGGCTCATTAAACCATGGAAAAGCGAGAGGAAATGCAGGGTCATGCCAACGTTTTGCTAGCCATGCCATATAGTGCACCATTCGTAGACCGCGAAGTGGCTCGATTAGTTTCAATTCTGCAGGATTAAAGTCGCAAAACTCTTGGTAAGCCTCTAAAACAATATCCAACTGCATCAGTTTGTCTTGGCGTTCACCGTTCAATAGCATCCATAAGTCTTGTACTGCAGGGCCGTTACGAGCGTCATCCAAATCAACAAACATAGGGCCATCTCGCCACAAAATATTGCCTGGGTGGCAATCGCCATGCAAACGAATGATATTGAAGCCTTCGTGCCAGTGGCTTTCAATTGATTTGATCAGCATATCCAAGTCATTGAAGAAGCTGTTCTCCAAGTGCATTGGAATCATATTGGCGTTTTGCAGAATCTCTCTTGGTTGATACAGGTATTCTTGTAAGCCGATCGTAGGGCGATGTTGGAAGGCTTGGCGGCTGCCGACTTTATGGATTCGGCCAAGGAAACGCCCTACACCTTCGAGCTGATCTAAATTGTCAACCTCGTATTGGCGACCACCCACGCTATCAAACAGCGCAAAAGCATAGCCTTGATAGTGATGCAGGGTTTCACCGTTGATGCGCACAGGTGGTGCGACGGGGATCTCATTGCCAATCAGCTCTAAAGTAAAGTCGTGCTCCTCTTGGATCTGTTCATTGCTCCAACGTTCAGGACGGTAAAACTTGACGACATAACGACGACGCTCTTCGTCAGTGAATTGATAAACACGGTTTTCGTAGCTATTGAGGGGAAGAAAGCCTGATTCTGCGCGAACGCCGATGCTTTCTAACGCGTACCACATAAAGTCTGGGGTAAGGGCGTCAAAGTTAAACATACTTTGGGACATATAAACAAAAAGGCTCATTACTGAGCCTTTTTCCGTTAGTCACTGAAGTAGCGCTATAGTTTTTTAATAAAACGGCTTTCTACTTCAATAGTGAATTCGTTGCTGTTATCGGTGAGTATAAACTGAATTGTCGTAATCGCAGAGTTTAGCTTGTCAGGATCGGCACCAAGACTCATTGGCAGGTTTAATACCTCACCTGGCTGGACCTGAATTGTCTGCTTACCATACCAGCTTACATCGGATAGCCCTTCAACATCCAACGAGTACTCTTGCACTTGCTGAGTTTTGTTGATCACTTTGAGGGTGTAGGTGTTTTCTACTTCTCCCGAGCTATTAACGCGGAACAGTTGGTTACGGTCGCGAATAACACTCATGCCGGCTGGGTCTACCGCTGCAATTTGGGCAAAGAAAAGACCGACCATGACGAGTAGTACGGCACCATAGCCTAGCAGCTTCGGACGCATGACTTTGGTACTCTTACCCGATAAGCGATGCTCGGTGGTGTAACTAATTAGGCCTTTCTCGTAGCCCATGCGATCCATGGTGTTGTCACACGCATCAATACAGGCGCCACAGTTGATACATTCATACTGCAAGCCGTCACGAATATCGATACCTGTTGGGCACACCTGCACACACAAATCACAATCAATACAATCACCCAAACCAAGTTGCTTTGGATCGGCTTTACGCGGACGTGGGCCACGTTTTTCCCCACGTTTTGCATCGTAGCCAACGATGAAGGTGTCTTTATCAAACATGGCAGACTGGAAGCGCGCGTAAGGACACATGTGAATACACATGATGGAACGCATCCAACCAGCATTACCATAAGTACAAATGGCAAAGAACATTACCCAAAAGACGGGCCAGAAGTTGGCGTTAAAGGTGAAAAAGTCGATAACCAATTGCTTCATTGGCACGAAGTAGCCAACAAAAGTAAAACCAGTGGCGAGTGCAATGGCAAACCAAGCTATATGTTTGACGGTTTTACGCATCGCTAAATTCGCTGTCAGCTTATTGGAGTCTTGTTTACGGCGTTTATTGGCACTACCTTCGAGCTTCTCTTCAAACCAGATATACATGAAGGTCCAGACGGTTTGTGGGCAGAGATAGCCACACCAAACCCGACCTAAGAAGGTGGTAATAAAGAACAACCCAAACGCCGCGATCACAAACAGCAAGGCGAGTAGGGTAAGATCTTGTGGGTACAGTGTGGTACCGAAAAAGTTGAACTGCTGGTTGCCAATATCAAGCAAGATCGCTTGACGTTCACCGTAAGGAATCCACGGTATCAAAGCGAAGAGAAGTAGTAAGAACCAACCACCGTAACGACGTAGTTTCTGGTAAGTTCCTTTACTTTCGCGTACATAGATGCGATTACTTGGGTTAAACCGATCCCCATTTCCTTTGTGGGTTTTGGGATTATAGGTTTTAGGAGTCACATCTTTGATATCGATCTTGTCCTGACTCATGCACTCATCCTTCTTAGGCTTTTATAATGTACGGCGTCATTTCTATTGATGTCGCTCGATGACATTGCTGCTCGTTCCGTCATAAAGATGACCGAACATAATTATTTTAGTAAATACTGATGAACGGCGATTATACAATCAATAACAATTCCGTTTCTTTAACGCAGTCAATGTTTAACAACAAAAATCAGTACAGTTAACCTGATAATTGGCTGAACAGTTATAACCAATTGTGGGACTAAAAACTTTGGTTATAAAAAAGCGACTCACAGAGAGAGTCGCTTAAAGAATACTGGCTGTTGAGCTGGTTATTTGATGATGCCACGAGCGCGTAGGATCGCCGTTTTAAAATCGTCCTCTTGGTCTTTTTTGAGTCCAGGGATCATTTCATCTTTGCTGCTATTACGCATTTTAAGGTGGTAGATCAGTACATCGTCGGTCAGATCTTCTAGCTTTCCTTTGTAGCCTGCTTCTTTTGCCAGCTTAACGATGAGCTGCAAGAGGTTCAGCTCTTGATCTTTATGCCATTCAGGCTCTAGTAGCTCAAGCAGCTCTTCAATGCGATGACACTTCATTTCTTTCTCCACAGAATTTATAGGTGTAATTAGCAGTAAAGGTACCAAATTGCTTTGCGAAGACCAAATAGGAAAAACTATCTCTTTCACTGTAGTTTGTTCTAAGTCTTTGAAGTTTATGAGTAGCGCGCAAAGAAAAAAGCGCAGCTGGCGCCGCGCTTTTGATTAAGCTGCTTTGATAACTTTGGCCGGAACACTCGACATCATTGCTGTCTTCTCAACCAATGTCATTGCTGGCGCAACTTGCTTTGCCTTTGGTGCAGTAGTAAAGCCACTGCGGCGGCGCATTGCACTAGTATTAGTGTGTGCGAACCTGACTGTTGTTGGGCGCATTAATTTACCTAACTGTCAGGCATATCCATTGCCGATGTAATGGCCTGAATCATTATGAGCTAGGCTCCAACAAGATTGAAGAATCACTCTTCTGGCTCTCGCCAATCCAGTTAATGAGTCAGGAATACCGATATGCATGCATATCAAGTGTAAGATTAGCATCCTTGTAATAATTGGTCGATAGTTGAGCAATTGAATTGTTTAGATTTTGTCATTTTGTCGCAATGTTCGAGGCAATTTTTGTTTGATCCCACGATCAGCAGTAGTAGTATGAGATCTCGATGAAGGAGGTGCCTATGTCATTTTTGAAGAAGACACTTGCCAGTTTTGGGATTGGGAGCGCGAAGGTCGACTCAATCTTAAACCAAGACGTGCTATACCCAGGTCAAAGTGTGGATGTGTCTATCCATGTATATGGTGGTGCGACTGAACAAGCGATCGACAACATTGATTTAAAACTCTGTTGCCGCTACATCGCCGAAGCCCCTGATGACCGTGGTGCGCGAGAAGGATACAGCATGCGCCGAGTACCTCAAACTCATGTGCTTGCTAAGTGGAGTCTCCCTTACGCATTTACCATCCATTCCGGCGAAGAGCGTACCTTCGATGTTAAGCTCGATGTGCCTTGGAACACGCCTATCACCATTGGTGATGCCAAAGTATGGTTAGAAACCGGCTTAGACGTTGCCGCTGCTTTGGATCCGACTGATAAAGACATCCTCACCGTTCGACCTGATCCACTGATGGATGCGGTACTATCTGCATTTGAAGCGCAAGGTTTACGAATTCGCCAGGTGGAATGCGAGGAAGTGAAAGGATTCGATCTACCATTTGTGCAAGAGTTTGAACTGGTGCCAACCGACGGACCTTACCACGGCGTGTGGCGCGAATTAGAATTTGTTGCCCACCGCAGTGAGCAAGAGCTCAAGTTATGGTTTGAAGTTGACCGCACACGTAAGGGGCAAGGTGGCATGCTCGCGAGCTTACTGGGTAGTGGCAAACTCAAGCGAGAGCTGACCATTCCTGCCACGACTAAGCCAGATCAAGTTGGCGAACTGGTACTCAATTATCTCGATCAAACTACTGCCGTTCATGAGTCTTAATTTAAGCTTACACGTGTAAGCCTAATGTGCCATACTAGAGCAAATTTCAAACTCTAGTATAGGCGCATTGATGTCCGAGCTGCAGAAACCTCAATACAGTCAACGTGAAGAACTGGCCAATACCATCACCCACGGTATAGGGATGATTTTTGGTTTTGTTGGCTTGATACTGCTGTTAGTTAAAGCCATAGACCATCAAGCTGACACTTTAACGCTTACCAGTATGGCGATTTATGGTGCGAGTATTATCGTGCTATTTTTGGCCTCGACGCTCTATCATGCGATCCCTTATCCCAAAGCGAAACGTTGGCTAAAAACCTTCGACCACTGTGCTATTTATCTTTTGATAGCAGGCAGCTATACCCCTTTCTTGTTAGTCAGCTTAAGAACACCTCTAGCATTTGGGTTGATGATCGTTATTTGGAGCATTGCGTTGATCGGCATCATCATGAAAGTTGCGTTCGTCTATCGATTTAAAAAGCTTTCTTTGATGACGTATTTGGTGATGGGATGGTTATCGTTGATTGTGATTTATCAATTAGCTATTAACTTGGATGTCGGCGGACTTACACTGCTTGCTGCTGGTGGAATTGTGTATTCACTAGGGGTAATTTTCTACGTCGCGAAGCGCATTCCCTTTAACCATGCGATTTGGCACGGCTTTGTTTTGGCTGGCTGCGTGTGCCATTTCTTTGCGATTTATTACTTTGTTGAGCCTATCTAGCCGATAGGCTCAACAAAGAATATTAAACACGTATTAGCGAGTTTTTACCTCTAGCACTTTGGCAGAAAACTGGTATTGCTGTGATTGCGGTACAGCCAATTTAATGCTCTTACCTTGTTCCGCTTGCTGTGGTCGCAGGTAGGTATCCGCCATGCGCTTGATGGATTGCCAAACCGTCACGTTTTCTTTTGCCAGTTGCTGACCAGACATATCAAACACTTGCACCTCAACTTCCACTTGAATGACAGATTGAGAGCTTTGGTTAGTGATTGATGTAGGTAAAATAAGCTCACCGCTTTGATAGCTTGCTGAACCAATCAATACATCCACACCTGAATCTGATAGCTGCATGGTTGGCTTTTTGGCGTTTACCACCACGGTCGTGCCAACGGTTTTCGTTACCACTGGAATTGTCGCAATCGCAGGAGCTGCGATTGTTTCAACTACGCTTGCTGTTGTTTGTGTCTCCGTCGCTTGCTGCGCCGGTTTTTTCATGACGTACTCCCAGGTAAAGTCATCGTTCAACTTCACTTCTCGACCATCGGCTAAAGTGATGACCTCGGCGGCGTATGTGGATGAGGCGGCAAGTAGGGTCGCCAGAGTAATCCATGTTTTCATTGTTATACCTTTTAATTAGAGTCTGCTTAGCGGCGCCAAAACGCAGGAAAGAACAGTACAAGAATAGTCAGAATTTCCAAGCGGCCCATTAACATCCCAAAGCTTAAGAGCCATTTGGCAGTATCGGGCAGAGGCGCGAAGTTGCCTGTCGGGCCAATCACACTGCCCATACCAGGGCCAACATTGGCAACGGCGGTGATTGAGCCAGAAATACTGGTCACAGGGTCGAGGCCAAGAGCACTTAAACAACCCGCGATAAAGATAATGGTGATAAAAAACATCAAGCCAAATGCCACCACTGAGCGAACAATATCATCATTCACCGGTCGCTGGTTATAACGCTGTACAAACACCCCAGAAGGGTGAATCAACTTCATCATTTGTTTGTTTAGCAGCGTCATTGCAATTTGGAAGCGGAAGATTTTGATCCCGCCAGACGTTGATCCTGAGCATGCTCCCGCCATCATTAAGAATGCGAAAAGAGTAGTGGGTAATGCGCCCCATGCGGTGAAGTCTTCTAAGCCAAAGCCAGTTGTGGTGACGACAGAGACAATATTAAACATCGACACTCGCAGGGCATCCAAAATGGTGTACCCATCTCGAATCACTAGCCAAGCTGAAATCACTAAGCTAGAGAATACGAACAGGTACGCAAATCCTCTAACTTGAGCGTCGTTAACCAACACATCAATACGGCGTTTACGTAATGCGGCGATAAAGAGCAAAAACGGCAAACCACCTAAGAACATAAAGGTAGTGGCCACCCAATGTGCGCCATTAGAGAAGTGGTTCATTGACCCATCAGATGTAGAGTACCCACCCGTCGATAGCGTAGTAAAGGCATGGTTGATTGCTTCGAACAGGTTCATGCCGGTGACCAAGTAGCCCAAAATACATAAGCCTGTTAGCATCAAATAAACCGCTACGATGTTTTTGGCGACCGTTTTCGCTCTTGGACTACTTTTATCCGACCAATCTGATGATTCGGTTTGGAATAGCTTCATACCACCGACATTCAGCATAGGTAACACTGCTACCGCCATCACGATAAAACCAATGCCACCAAGCCACTGTAAAATAGAGCGCCACAGCAAGATGCTCGGCGCCATGTTGTCTAGGCCACTGAGCACCGTTGAGCCCGTCGTGGTGATACCCGACATCGTTTCGAAGTAGGCGTCGGTGAAGCTGATGTGGTTGATAAACACAAATGGCAAGGCGGCAAACGCACTCGCGATGGTCCAAACCAAACTGGTGATGAGGAACATATCGCGTACGCTGAGTTTGAACTTGGCGGTTCGACCTATCGTTAGGCAGATGAAGGCGGCAAGGTGCGTGATCACAACGGCTTGGGCGAAATCGAGGAACCCCCCCGTACCGGTAAAGAAAGCGACCAAAGTCGGCACGTACATAAACAGGGCCAGTTTGGATAAAACCAGCCCGATAACAAACAGTACGGGACGTAAGTTGACCATAGGAAAATCCTAGAGGAAGAATGGACTCGGCTGGAATAGCGCTTCGACGTCTGATACGTATTTTTTGTTGACCAGGAACATCACCACATGGTCATCCTGCTCGATGACCGTACGGTCGTGGGCAATAAGAACTTCTTCGCCACGAACGATAGCACCAATGGTGGTCCCAGGTGGAAGCTTTATATCTCCAATCGCACGTCCAACCACTTTAGATGTACTTTCATCACCGTGAGCGACGGCTTCAATCGCTTCCGCAGCGCCGCGGCGAAGTGAGGATACGTTTACGATATCAGCGCGACGAACGTGCGTTAGCAAGGCTGAAATAGTGGCTTGCTGAGGTGAGATTGCTACATCAATTACGCCGCCTTGTACCAGGTCTACATAAGCGCCACGTTGGATCAGCACCATCACTTTTTTAGCGCCCATGCGTTTTGCCAACATTGCAGACATGATGTTGGTTTCATCTTCGTTGGTCAGCGCGATGAAGACGTCGACTTGGTCGATGTTCTCTTCCGAGAGAAGCTCTTGGTCTGCCGCATCACCGCAGAACACGATGGTGTTTTCTAGTTGCTCAGAGAGCTTTTCTGCACGCTGGTAGTTACGCTCAATCAGCTTCACGCTGTAAGTTTGCTCTAGGCGTTTTGCCAAGCTTGCGCCAATGTTACCACCTCCAACAATCATGATGCGGCGGTACGGTTTTTCTAGGCGCTGAAGCTCACTCATCACTGAGCGAATATGATTACTTGCTGCAACGAAGAACACTTCATCGTCGGCTTCAATAATGGTGGTACCTTGTGGGCGAATCGGACGGCCTTGACGGAAAATCGCCGCCACACGGGTATCGATGTGCGGCATGTGCTCACGCAAAGCAGACAGCGCGTTACCCACCAACGGGCCACCATAGTAAGCTTTCACCGCCACTAGGCTGACTTTCTGTTCAGCAAAACTCACCACTTGCAGCGCGCCTGGGTATTGGATCAGACGTTCGATGTAGCTCGTGACGAGTTCTTCTGGTGCGATAAGGTGATCAACAGGAATAGCGCCAGATTTAAACAGGGCTTCTTTTTCTGCCAAGTATTCTGGAGAGCGAATACGCGCAACGCGGTTTGGGGTATTGAATAGAGTGAACGCGACCTGACAGGCGGCCATGTTGGTTTCATCAGTGTTGGTTACTGCGACGAGCATATCGGCGTCTTGCGCGCCAGCTTCATGCAGCACGTCTGGATGGCTCGCATGGCCATTGACCACACGTAGGTCGTATTTGTCCTGCAATTCACGCAGTCGGTCGGCATTATTGTCGACGATGGTGATGTCGTTGTTTTCACCCACTAGGTTTTCTGCCAGTGTGCCGCCAACCTGACCTGCACCAAGAATAATGATCTTCATACTCTTTTCTCGTATCTGAAAAAGGCGATTGAAATCACTTCAATCGCCCTATTTAGCATGCTGTTACGCGTGTGTCTTAGTTAGCACTGCGTAGTAGAAACCATCCATATCTTCTTCGCCTGGTAGAATTTGACGACCAGGCTGGTCGGGATCAGAATCCAGCAGTTGCGCATCCGCGGTACGTGCTAAAAACGCTTTTACTTGCTCCACGTTTTCTTGCGGTATGATTGAACAAGTCGCGTAAACCATGGTGCCGCCGGGCTTCAGTTGCGTCCACATGGCATCAAAAATTTCACTTTGCAGCTCTGCTAATGCGGCGATGTCGTCTGCACGACGTAGCCATTTGATGTCTGGGTGACGACGAATCACGCCAGTCGCAGAACATGGGGCATCCAGCAAAATGCGATCAAATTGCTCGCCTTGCCACCATTCTTGTGGATTACGCGCATCACCGCAAACCACTTTTGCCTGAAGGTTGAGACGCTTCAGGTTTTCATGCACACGTTTCAAGCGTGTGTCGTCGCAGTCAATCGCGACCACTTCACTGCCCGACGTGCGCTCTAGAATGTGCGCAGTCTTGCCACCTGGCGCAGCACAGCAATCTAAAATCCGTTCGCCGTCTTGTGGTTTTAGGTAGTTGATCGAAAGCTGCGCCGCCGCATCTTGTACCGAAACCCAACCTTTATCAAAACCAGGTAGCTTCATCACGTCACATGGTGCGGCCAATTTTATGGCGTCCATTGCTTCTGTGTGTGGCGTGCTATCAATGTTTTCATTTTTGAGCAGCGCAAGGTATTCATCACGAGTGTGGTGTTGATGGTTCACACGCAGCCACATTGGTGCTTTTTGGTTGTTCGCTTCAACAATGCTTTCCCATTGCTGTGGGTAGGCCTCTTGCAGCAGTTTTAGTAACCAGCTTGGGTGACCGTACTTGCCAGCGTTGTTGCTGACGGCCATTCGGTCGAGTTCTTCTTGGTTGCGTTGGTAGTTACGCAATACAGCGTTAATCAAACCACGCAGACGAGGACCTTTAAGCTCTTTAGTGCCTTCAACCGTTTCACCGACAGCTGCGTGCGCAGGAATGCGCATGAAGCTCAGTTGGTAAATACCAACCAGAATTAGGTGATGGAATACACGTTGTTTGCCTTTGAGCGGCTTATCCATCAATTGGTTTGCGATCATTTCTAGGCGAGGTAGGTAACGTAGCGCACCGTAACAGATCTCTTGTAGCAGAGCATGGTCACGAGGTCGTACCGTTTGCTGAGCCGCTGGAAGAGCGCTTGAAAGTGAGTGGCCCTTGTCGACGACAAGATACAGGACGTTAGCAGCCGCAGCGCGAACATTCATGATGAGTACCTTAAAGTAAAGGAGGGCATCTCTGCCCTCTAAAAGTTCGTATTATTGGGGATGATAACCCCTAGTATGGCTTAAACCAGCAGAGTGCCAACTTCAAACCAAGCCGCACGCGAATTCAGAATATCCTGAACTGACATGGCTTTTTTGCCAGGAACTTGCAGTTGCTCTAGCACCAGTACGCCGTTGCCTGTCGCAACATAAATACCGGTTTTATCTGCTTGTACGATGGTGCCGGCTGGCTTGTCACTGGTTTGCTCTGCCACACGGCTTTGCCATACTTTGATGCTGTTTTCTGCCGCCTCAAAGTGGCTCATTGGCCATGGGTTAAATGCACGAACGCAGCGCTCAATGTGCGCCGCATCGTCGTTCCAGTTGATGCGTGCTTCTTCTTTGCTGAGTTTTTTCGCATAGTTCGCTAGCTCATCGTCTTGCTTCACTGGCACTGCTTTACCCGCAGCAATGTCTGCTAGGCAGTCAATCAGAGCTTCTGGACCAAGCTCAGCCAATTTTTCATACATTGAAGCGCTGGTATCTGTCGCTTCGATTGGCAGCGTGGCAATCTTCAGCATATCACCAGTGTCGAGACCGATATCCATCTGCATGATGGTCACGCCAGTTTCTGCATCGCCCGCCCAAATAGAGCGTTGGATTGGAGCCGCACCACGCCAACGAGGTAGGATAGAACCATGTACGTTGATACAACCCAGTTTAGGGGTATCAAGAACCGCTTGTGGCAGCAGCATACCGTACGCCACGACAACCATGAGGTCGGCGTTCAGATCGGCAAGTTCTTGTTTCGCTTCGTCGGACTTAAAGCTTTCAGGTTGGTAAACCGGGATATTGTGTTCTAGCGCCAGTTGTTTTACCGGTGGCGCAGCCAATTTTTTGCCACGACCCGCTGGACGATCTGGGTTTGTGTAAACCGCGATGACTTCATGCTCCGAAGACAACAACGCCGCCAAGTGACGGGCGGCGAAATCCGGAGTACCTGCAAAGACAATTCGTAAAGACTGACTCAAGGTAGACTTCCTTCTAATTGGTATGGTTCGAGATTAAGCGTTTTGCTGCTTCTCGTTAAAGCGTTTGATTTTCGCTAGCTTGTCCTGAATGCGTTTGCGTTTCAGTGGCGATAGGTAATCCACGAACAGCTTACCTTGTAGGTGATCAAGCTCGTGTTGAACACAAATCGCTAGCAGGTCGTCGGCTTCAAAGGTGAACTCTTTGCCATCACGATCCAGTGCTTTAACGGTAACTTCTGCAGCGCGAGGCACAAGTGCGCGCGCACCTGGTACCGACAGACAGCCTTCTTCGATGCCATCTTCGCCACGCTTTTCCAGAATCTCAGGGTTGATTAGCACCATCGGCTCATCGCGAGTTTCTGAAATATCAATCACTACGATACGTTTGTGGATATCAACCTGCGTTGCAGCAAGGCCAATACCTTCTTCGTCGTACATGGTTTCAATCATGTCATCGACGATTTTTTGAATCTCAGGTGTCACCGCTTCAACAGGCTTTGCGACTGTGCGCAGGCGATCATCCGGGAATGTTAATACTTGTAATACAGACATATTCACTCGAAATATTGAACTGTGCCGAAACAGCACAAACCTTGTTGGCTCAATTCTAGACATTTTATAGCCTAAATGACAGCATCCTTGCACCAATTTCCATTCTGGTTCCTGCTTAATAGACCAAGGACGAGGGTCATGAATCGAATTTTCCGCAACGTTGCCAGTGTTACGTTGCCGTTACTTTTCTCTTTCAACGCTGTAGCAAATGTGGATGCGAACCCACTGACTGTTAAAGATGATGCGCCACAAACGTATGTAGTCGTGAAGGGCGATACGCTATGGGATATTTCGGCCATGTACTTGAATAGCCCGTGGTTGTGGCCTCGTTTATGGCAAGTAAACCCGGAAATCGATAACCCTCATTTAATTTATCCCGGAGACAAGCTGTCTTTGGTGTGGATTAACGGTCAGCCCGTGTTGAGCCTAAAACCGGTTAAGAAGCTGAGCCCGAAAGCTCGCATCACAGAAAAGAAAGCCGTACCAACCGTTGCGGAAGGTTTGGTGATGCCTTACCTTAAATCGGATCGGTTGCTAGATAAAGATTCGTTGAACAATGCTGCAAAAGTGATGGGTAGCAGCAAAGGCAGTAAGTATCTGACTGCAGAAGATGTGCTGTATATCAATGGCAATCAGACCGCGACAGGTTGGGCTATTTACCGACCAGTAGCTACCTTTTCGCGTGACGATGTGTCCGAAGAGATTACCGCGCTGCGTTTGATTGCCAAAGGCGAGCTCGTTGAAGCTTCGAGTGATTACTCAGGTTTGAAGCTTACATCGCAAATGCAAGAAATCCTACGTAACGATATCGCGTTGCCAAATCAATCGGTTGAGAATACTGACTTCACAACTACGTTCTATCCGCTGCCGTCGCCACAAGGCAGTTCTGCAAAGCTGCTAGGTAATATCGAAGGTATTCGCTTTAGTTCAACTAACCAAGTCGTGGTGATTGATAAAGGCACGTCAGATAATCTCAAGCAAGGCAGTGTGTTTGATTTAAAAGAAGACGCGCACCCAGTTTACAAAGACGGCGATGAGTTCAAGAAAGAGTTTGGCGTGCTTGATAAGAAAATCACTTTGCCTCAAAGCAAAGTTGGTGAGTTGCTGGTCATTCGTCCTTATGAGTACTTTAGCTTGGCACTGATCACTCACAGTACGAAACCCATTAACCAAGATATTTCGGTGGTGTCACCGTTGGCGGACGAATTAACCATCGATGAATCGACGAAATAACGATGATCTCGCTGCCTGGTTAAAACTGAGTTGTTTACCAGGCATTGGCGGCGTCAAAATGAATAAGCTACTGGCAAGAGACACGCCACGTAACATCGTAAACTTCTCTCCTGAACAGCTACAACAACTTGGGTTAACAACTAAGCAAATTCAAGCTTGGGCTTCAACAGATAAAGAAGTCGATGCTTGTTTAAGCTGGCTTGAGGCTTCTACAAACCATCATATCCTGACACTGACTGACCCGCGTTATCCACCTCAACTCAAACAAATCGTTGCACCGCCACCTCTACTTTTTGTTCAAGGAAACTCTACTTGTCTTTCTCTGCCACAAATCGCGATGGTTGGCAGCCGAAATGCGAGTATTGATGGATTACAGCATGCACGTCAGTTCGCTGCAGAGTTTGTTCAGCACGATTTTATTGTCACCAGTGGTCTCGCTTTAGGCATTGATGGCCATGCGCATGATGGTGCGTTGCAAGCGGGTGGTAAGACGATTGCGGTGCTAGGATCTGGCTTAGAAAATATTTATCCGGCACGTCATCGTGGTTTAGCGCAACGTGTTATTGAACATGGGGCCTTGGTGTCTGAGTTTCGGCCTAATGCCAAGCCGCGTCCAGAAAACTTCCCGCGTCGTAATCGTATTATTAGTGGATTATCGCTTGGTGTACTGGTCGTCGAGGCGGCGAAAAAGAGCGGCTCGTTAATTACAGCTCGTTACGCGCTTGAGCAAGGTCGAGAAGTATTTGCGCTGCCAGCGTCAATCAATGCCCCCAATGCCTGCGGTGGAAACCAGTTGATACGTCATGGCGCTTGCCTCGTAGAAAAGACGAAAGATGTCTTAGATGAAATACAGTCCTTGCTTGATTGGTCTATTAATCAGAGTACCGATTTATTTTCTACGTTAAATGATGAAGAAGAATTGCCATTTCCTCAGCTGTTAGCTAACGTAGGAAGTGAAGCTACACCGGTTGATATTCTTGCAAACAGGACCAATATACCTGTCCAAGAAGTCATGATGCAGCTCTTAGAGTTAGAACTCTCTGGGCATGTCGTTGCGGTTTCAGGTGGCTATATTCGAAAGGGGAGGGGCTAGCTATGATGATGGATATACTGATGTATCTATTCGAAACCTACATCCATAGCGATGCAGAGTTACAGGTCGAACAAGACGAGTTGGAAGAAGAGTTGCTTCGTGCAGGCTTCCAACAAAAAGATATCTACAAAGCCCTTGTCTGGTTAGAAGAGCTTGCCGCATTGCAGCAAAGTGACACCTCTTCTGCAATCTCGACTTGCATGGCTTCGTCATCAACTCGTATCTACACAGCGAAAGAGATGCAGCGTTTAGATTTGGAATGCCGAGGATTTCTATTGTTTCTCGAGCAAATCAATGTGTTAACCACAGAAACTCGCGAAATGGTGATTGACCGAGTGATGGGATTAGAAACGAGTGAGTTTGAGCTTGAAGACCTCAAATGGATCATTCTGATGGTGCTGTTTAATGTGCCTGGCAACGAAAACGCTTACACGCTAATGGAAGAGCTGTTGTACACCAAGGAACAAGGGATTCTTCACTAACCATCTGCAAGTTCGAGTTTAGCTAGAATAAACGCGAGCTTGTCTTTTTGTGTGTTTTTCACGAAACGGTAAGTATGAGTAGTAAAATCGACAACACCCTTTTCTCTGCCCATGAACACGCTTTGGAACACGAGCCGTGTCCAAAATGTGGTGGTGAGCTGACTCTCAAGCACGGAAAACATGGCCCATTTCTCGGCTGTAACCATTATCCAAGCTGTGATTACATTAAACCGCTACACAGCAATGATGGGCACATCGTGAAAGAGTTGGGTGTGCCTTGTCCTGAGTGTGGCAATGAGTTGGTACTCCGCCAAGGGCGCTACGGCATGTTTGTCGGTTGTAGTAACTACCCGGCTTGTCATCATATTGAGTCGATTAATCAACCAGAGCCAGAAAAACAGTCGCAAGAGCATCAAGCGTGTCCTGAATGCGGTAAAGGTCATTTAGTTGAACGTAAGACGCGTTTTGGCAAAACATTCTACGCGTGTGATAACTACCCTAAATGCAAATTTGCTGTGAACCTTGCTCCGGTCAAGGGGCGATGCGAAGAATGTGGTTTTACTTTGTTGGTGGAGAAGAAACTCGCCAGTGGTGTGAAATTGCAATGTGCCAACCGTAAGTGCCAGCACACCCAACAAGGGTAAATACATCAAAGGAATTAAAAAGGGTCGCATCGTGCGACCCTTTTTTTATTTTTTTGCTGCCAAACGTTAGTGTTGAGGCTGTTTAGCGAACGCTTGCACGGCTGGGAAAGCTATTGGGTCTAAGATGTCTGCCAGAGCGCACAACCTACGGTGCAATTCTCCTGGGTAGTCGCCACACACGTTGATGTGTCCCATCTTGCGACCTGCACGTTTCTCTTTGCCATACCAATGAATGTGGCAACCATCCATTGATAACAATGCTTCTGGTAGTGTGTCTTCACCAAGAATATTGATCATTGAGGTTTCACGAACCAATTTCGTACTGCCTAATGGTAAGCCGCACACTGCGCGCAGATGGTTTTCAAACTGACACGTTTCTGCACCTTGCTGTGTCCAGTGACCAGAGTTGTGCACGCGTGGAGCAATCTCATTCACTAAAAGTGCCCCATCGACATCAAAGAACTCAAGCGCCAATACGCCAACGTAATCTAGGCTATCTGCGACTGCCGTGAACATTTGCTTTGCTTGTTCCTGTAACCCTGGCGCATCAATCGCAGTAGAAAGACTCAATACACCGTTGGTGTGAACATTCTCTGCCAGAGGGTACACTTCCACACTGCCATCTTTGCTTCGAGCACCAACCAGTGATACTTCGCGGTTAAAAGGAACAAACTCTTCAGCAACAATCGCTTGAGTTGGTGTTGCCGCGATGCACTCTGCCATCTCAGTCCAAATGTCGTCGACTTGAGAAGCTTCTTTTAAGCGCCATTGGCCTTTACCATCGTAACCACCTAATGCACTTTTCAGAACCATTGGCATACCAACGTGTTCAATTGCGCGGTCAAAGTCTTCACGAGTTTCAATGACGTAGTATTTCGCGTTGCGCACGCCGGCATCATCAAGCAGTGCCTTTTCAATACGGCGATCACCACCTGCTTTGATGGCTTGCGTACTTGGTAGGAACTTGCCGCTCGCTTCGCAAACTTTGAGCACGTCATGTGGAATATGCTCGAACTCGGCAGTAATCACATCAACTTGCGTAATCGCATTTTCCAAACCATGGCCAAGTACCTGTTGAGTTAAAGGGTGAACGACATCACCGTTGGTGACATCGTAAGCTGAAATTTGAATATTCAGTGGCGCACCAGCCAGAGACATCATACGAGCCAACTGACCCGCACCAAGAACCAGTACATGCATCTGATTAATCCTCTGCAGGGTTTGGATTTGCGAGAACTGTTTCCGTTTGCTCATTACGGAATGCTTCTACCTTCGCCATGATGTTTTCATCATGAGTGCCTAGGATTTGCGCTGCTAGGATACCGGCGTTTGCTGCGCCCGCTTCGCCAATCGCCAATGTACCAACCGCAATTCCCTTTGGCATCTGTACAATAGAAAGCAGTGAATCCATACCTTTCAGTGCACGAGACTGAACGGGAACCCCAAGCACTGGCAAACTAGTAAACGCCGCCGCCATACCTGGTAGGTGGGCTGCACCACCTGCGCCTGCGATGATAACTTTGATGCCGCGTTCTTTTGCGCCACTGGCGTAGTCAGCCAGTAATTGAGGAGTTCGGTGTGCTGACACTACTTTTGTTTCGTAAGGCACGCCAAATTGGTCTAGCATGTCTGCTGCTAGTTTCATGGTTGGCCAATCGGATTTAGAACCCATGATGATACCGACTTTCATCTCAAACTCCTTTAAGCTGCAAAAAATTAGGTGAGCTATAAATTTGTGCGCATTATACGGGGATTTTTATCTCAAGCAAACGTTTGCGTCCAGTTGTTGGCGCTATTGATACATTTTATAAAAAAATTGCTTTAGTGTCTGAGAATGAATATTTGTACACTTAGTGAAAACAACACAGTCAAACAAATAGGAAGTAATCGGTGGATAACTTTGAACAAGTGCTCAACGCACTCAAGCAAGGCGAAGTGATTGCCTATCCAACAGAAGGGGTTTTTGGTGTCGGATGTGATCCAGATAACCCAGAAGCAATTCAAAAGCTATTAGAGCTCAAGCAGCGTCCGGTAGAAAAAGGGCTGATTCTAATCGCGGCAAGTTATGATCAGCTCTTGCCTTATATTGATGAATCTCAGTTGACTGAAGAACAATTACAGACTGTTCATGCCACTTGGCCAGGCCCATACACTTGGATCATGCCAGCGAGCGATAAAGTATCCAACTGGGTTTCAGGGCAGTTTGATTCAATTGCGGTTCGTGTGACTGATCATCCTTTGGTGCAAAAAATGTGTAATGCATTCGGAAAGCCGTTAACCTCTACCAGCGCGAATCTCTCCGGCTTACCACCGTGTATGACCACGGAAGAAGTCGAAGAGCAGTTGGGTGATAAGCTGGTCGCCATTCTTCGTGGCGAGACCAGCGGTCGTGATAAACCCAGCGAGATTCGTGACGCCAAAACTTCACAAATATTAAGACAGGGTTAACCCTGCTAGCCAGCCATCATTAGGTTTCACGTAATAGGTAATAACGTATGTCAGCGATCGATAAGCACGCCGTAAAGCAGTTCTTGATGTCACTTCAGGACTCCATTTGTCAGCAGTTAGAACAAGAAGATGGAAAGGCCGTCTTTGTCGAAGATGCATGGCAACGTGAAAAAGGAGAGCGTCTGGGTGGCGGTGGTCGCTCACGTGTTTTGCGTGATGGCCTTGTTTTCGAGCAGGGAGGCGTGAACTTCTCGCATGTGGAAGGGAAAGAAATGCCAGCATCAGCGACAGCGCATCGCCCAGAGCTAGCGGGTCGTCGTTTTGAAGCCATGGGTGTTTCTTTGGTTATTCACCCTAAAAACCCTTATGTACCGACTTCACACGCCAATGTCCGCTTCTTTATTGCAGAAAAAGATGGCGAAGACCCAATTTGGTGGTTTGGTGGTGGTTTTGACCTAACGCCGTTCTATCCATTTGAAGAAGATTGCCAATCATGGCACGACACTGCAAAACTGCTTTGTGCGCCATTTGGTGACGATGTTTACCAAGAGCATAAAGCATGGTGTGACAAATACTTCTTCCTACCACATCGTAATGAAACTCGCGGTGTTGGCGGTTTGTTCTTTGATGATCTAAACCAGTGGGAATTTGATAAGTGCTTTGCTTACATCAAAGCTGTCGGTGAAGGCTATTGCCAGGCTTATTTGCCGATCGTTTCTCGTCGTAAAGAGATCGAGTATGGTGAGCGTGAGCGTGAATTCCAACTATATCGTCGCGGCCGTTACGTAGAGTTCAACTTAGTGTATGACCGTGGCACCTTATTTGGTTTACAAAGCGGTGGGCGTACTGAGTCGATTCTGATGTCAATGCCGCCGCTCGCTCGCTGGGAGTACTGCTACGAGCCAGAAGCGGGATCGCCAGAAGCTGAACTTTACGAGCGATACCTAACGCCACGAGAGTGGTAAGCACGGAATCTCCTTTTCTATATAGATAGATAGTGATAGGGTCATCTGTAATCAGGTGGCCCTGTTTTCTCTATATCTAAGTAAGGAACAAAGGTAAGGAAATGACCCAGCAAATCGATCGCTATGCCGTGTTTGGTAATCCTATCGGACACAGTAAGTCGCCATTCATTCACACCTTGTTTGCTCGTCAAACCAATCAATCTTTGGTGTACACCGCAGAAAGTGCACCTGTTGATGGTTTTATTGACGCGGCGAAGGTGTTTTTTGCTGAAGGTGGCAAGGGGTGCAACATCACTATGCCATTTAAAGAAGATGCTTATCAATTTGCTAGTCGATTGACAGAACGGGCTCAGTTAGCAGGCGCGGTAAATACCCTCAAGAAGTTAGACGATGGTGAAATCATCGGTGACAACACTGATGGTGCAGGTTTAGTGCAAGATCTGCTTCAGCATCAGGTTGTATTGGAAGGCGCGCGAATCCTAATTATTGGCGCTGGTGGTGCCGCTCGTGGTGTTATTAAGCCACTACTCGATCAAAAGCCGACCTCTTTAACCATTACCAACCGTACCTTTAGTAAAGCACAAGAGCTCGCAGAGCTGTTTGTCTCTCATGGTCCTATCGTAGCGAGAGAGATGGAAAGTATTGATGAAGAGTATGATGTCATCATTAACTCTACCTCCGCTTCTCTTAGTGGTGAACTGCCTGCTATCTCTTCCTCTATCTTTGCCGCCAACAGCACAAGCTATGACATGATTTATGGCAAAGGAGTGACGAGCTTTAACTTATGGGCAAGAGAAAATGGTGCCGCTCATGCGTATGACGGTCTTGGAATGCTGGTTGGGCAGGCTGCAGAAAGCTTTATGCTTTGGCGTGGCTTACGTCCTGGTGCCAAACAAATTCTCAGAGAACTAAGAAAGAACCTTGAAGGTCAATAAGCGATGAATCAATCCATCTTATTCCCAGATATTCAATCATGGGATGAAGTATCACAATCGGTAAACTTTTCGGCGCAACAATCAGGCGCACTAATAGAGTGCTTTGTGACGAAACAAAAGCTAGAAAAGCTCAGTGGTTCACTGATTGAAACTGAGCAAGCGGCAATCAAAGTGTTTACTGATTACCGATTCGATCTAGAAGAAATCGCCGAAGAGCTAATAGAAGATGAAGCCTTCGATGAAGAAGGCCATATCATTATCGATTAGCTGACGATTCCTGGCTACTCTTTGATGTCTTCTACTTCGTTAATGTAGTCGTCTTTGTTCTGCACATAGTTGTTGGCAGACTTTTGCAAGAAAGCTCGTTCTTTATCTGATAGAGGGCGAGCTTGCTTAACAGGGCTTCCAACATATAAATAACCACTTTCTAATACCTTCCCTGGTGGCACCAAACTTCCTGCACCAATCATCACATCTGACTCAATTACAACAGCATCTAAAACAATAGCTCCCATACCAACCAAAACACGATCGTGGATCTCACAACCGTGCAGCATCACTTTGTGGCCAATCGTAACGTCATTACCAATAATCAATGGGTAGCCGTTTGGGTTTTCGGCGTTCTTATGGGTGACATGCAAAACACTGCCATCTTGAATATTCGTTCGATCACCAATGTGAATGTGGTTTACATCGCCTCGCGCTGCTACCAATGGCCAAATGCTAGAATCATCGCCAATTCGGATATCACCGACTAAAACAGAGGTTGGGTCAACGTAAACACGCTCACCAAGTTCAGGCTTTATACCTTTGTAGCTTCTCATTGAGCTCATCTTTTTTCCTTATTCAGGGCGATTACAGGGTGTATGGAGGTAGAATAGTAGTGAAAACTCGCCTTTTAGAATAAAAAACACCCA